>NZ_JAVHPD010000007.1:0-324244 GCF_036170395.1 Sphingobium sp. | reverse complement strand
TGCTGAAGGGCGACAAGAAAAATTACCAGATGGACCCGGCCAATGGCGAGGAGGCGCTGCGCGAGGTGGCGCTGGACCTGGCCGAGGGCGCGGACAGCGTGATGGTGAAGCCGGGGCTGCCCTATCTGGACATCGTGGCGCGGGTGCGCGACCGCTTCGCCGTGCCGGTGTTCGCCTATCAGGTGTCGGGGGAATATGCGATGATCGAACATGCCGCCGCGGCCGGCGCGGGGGACCGGGACGCGCTGGTGCTCGAAACGCTGATGGCGTTCAAGCGGGCGGGCTGTTCGGGCGTGCTCACCTATCATGCGCTCCATGCCGCACGGCTGCTGAATGGGTGAACTCCGTATCGAGACCGATCGGCTGATCCTTCGCGCGTGGCGGGAAGCGGATATCGATCCCCTGATGCAGGCGCTCGATACGGAGGATGTGGCCCGCTGGCTCGGCGGCCGTCGGCCCCGGGCTTATTATGTCGATCTGTATCAGCGCATGGCCGCCGCCCAGCGCGACATGGGGCATTGCTACTGGATCATGGAAGCCAGGGCCGACGGCGGCATCCTGGGCATATGCGGCCCTCGACGCGGCCGACATACGGGCACGCCGGTTCTGGGCGAGCTGGAACTGGGCTGGCGTCTGGCGGCAAGCCATTGGGGGCACGGCTATGCCAAGGAAGCGGCGCGCGCAGCGATCGACTGGTGTCGCCTGAATCGGCCGGATGACAGGCGGATCATTGCCTATACCGTGCCGCAGAACAGCGCGTCATGGGGCCTGATGATCGGCCTGGCCATGCGCCGGCGGGAAGATATGGATTTCGATCATCCTGATTATCCGGTGGGTCATCCGCTCAGCCGGCATATCGTCTATGCGCTGGAGGAATCGGCATGATGACATTTGGAACCCGTCCGCGCTTCGTGCTGACGATCTGCGCGGGGTCGTTCCTGCTGTTCCTCGTCCAGCCGATGATCGCGCGCATGGCGTTGCCGCGCCTTGGCGGCGCGCCGGCGGTATGGAACAGCGCGATGCTCGTCTATCAGGCGCTGCTGCTCGCCGGCTATGCCTATGCTCATTGGCTCGGCCGCTTCCCGGCGCGGCGGCAGGCGGCGATCCACCTTGTCCTGTTCCTCGCGAGCGCCATCTTCCTGCCGATCGGCCTGGCGGGCTGGGAACCGTCCACAAGGATCGCACCGGCGCTCTGGGTGCTGTGGCTGCTGGCTGCGTCGATCGGGCCGCTTTTCTTCGTGGTTGCCGCGCAAGCGCCGCTGCTCCAGCGCTGGTTCGCGCTGTCGGAGGATAGCGATCCCTATCCGCTCTATGCCGCGTCCAACCTCGGCAGCTTTGCCGGGCTGCTCGCCTATCCGCTGCTGGTCGAGCCGCTGCTGACATTGAAGGCGCAGAGCCTGCTCTGGTCGCTCGGCTATGGCGCGCTTTTCTTCCTGGTCTATGCGAGCGCGCGGCGGTTGCCGGCGGGCAGTCCGGGCGAAGCGCCGGTCGCCGCCTCGGACGCGCCGCCGCCGCCTTGGGGGACCATGGCGCTGTGGCTGGCGCTCGCAGCCGTGCCGTCGGGGCTGATGCTGGCGACCAGCCTCTATCTCACCACTGACATCGTCGCCATGCCGCTGCTCTGGGTGCTGCCGCTCGGCCTCTATCTGCTGAGCTTTTCGATCGGGTTCGCGCAGAACCGGAAACTGGCGGATATTTGCGGGCAGGTCGCGCCTTTGGTCCTGCTGATCGGCGCGTGCATCGCTTTTACCGGCACGATCCATTTCCCGGTCTTCATCGCGATCGGCATCCTGACCGTGCTGTTCGTGACGGCAATCGCGCTCCATGGCCGGCTCTACGATCTGCGGCCCGCGCCGGCGCAACTCACGCGCTTCTATCTGGTCATGTCGGTCGGCGGGATGCTGGGCGGGCTGTTCTGCGCGCTGGTTGCGCCGCTGATCTTCGACTGGACATATGAATATCCGATCCTGCTGATCGCCGCCGCTTCGCTGATGCCGGCGCGCGACGCGATATTGCGGCTGCCGCGCCTGATCTGGGACCATCCGCGCCGCCGGCACTGGCTCGCCGCGCTGATGCTGGTCATCGGGCTTTTGCTGTCGATGATCGGCGGCGGGCTGATCGGGCCGGACCCGACGCCGCAATGGGCCAAGACCGTCGCCTTCCTGACGATCATCGCGATGGGCGTGCTGGCGCTCGGTCACCGGACGCTGACCGCCGGGATGCTGGTCTATCTGATGCTGTGCCTGAGCGGTTGGGAGAAGCTGTCCCAGTCCGCGTCGGGGATGCTGACCCGCAGCTATTTCGGCGTCTATGGCGTGGCCGACAAGAACGACCGGCGCATCCTGTTCCACGGCACGACGCTGCACGGCATCCAGCTGCGCCGCGCCGGCTGGGAGCGGACGCCGACCAGTTACTATGCGCCCGATTCGGGCGTCGGTCTGGCGCTGCGCCAAGCGCCCGCCCTGGTCGGGCCGCGCGCGCGGATCGGCGTGGTGGGGCTGGGGGCCGGCACGCTCGCCTGCTATGCCGCGCCCGGCCAGAGCTGGCGCTTCTACGAGATCGACCCTGCGATGGCCGCCATCGCGCGCGATCCCGCGCGGTTCAGCTTCCTCTCGCGCTGCCAGCCCCGCGCCGGCATCGTGATCGGCGACGCGCGCCTGACCCTGGCGCGGGAGCCGGCTGGCAGCCTCGACCTGCTGGTGATCGACGCGTTTTCGTCGGACAGCATTCCGCTGCACCTGCTGACGCGCGAGGCGTTCGCCATCTATGCCGACCGGCTGTCGCCCAAGGGCGTCCTGCTGATCCACATTTCCAACCGCTATCTCGACCTGCGCCCGGCGATCGCGGCGCAAGCGGCGGCGGGCGGGTGGAAGGCGCGGTGGCGGCATTACACGCCCGACAAGCGCGACGCGCCGCGCCATTATGCGGCGTCGGTGTGGGTTGCGCTGTCGCGCGATCCTAAGCAACTCGACCTGCTCGCCGCCTCCAGCCCGCTGGGCGCTTGGCGGCCGCTGCGCCCAAGCCCCGGCTTCCCGCTCTGGACCGACGACCATGCCAGCATCCTGCCCGCGCTCAAGATACGACCATAACAAGGAGAGAGACGTGTCGCACCCGGACTATCCCGACGTCAGCATCATCGCGTTCCGCGGCAAGACGCCGGTGATCCACCCCAGCGCCTTCATCGCGCCGGGATGCCGCATCATCGGCGACGTGGAGATCGGGGCGGATGCGAGCATCTGGTATAATTGCGTGATCCGCGCCGACGTGAACCGCATCCGCATCGGCGCGCGCACCAACATCCAGGACGGCACCGTCATCCATTGCGACAGCGCGGGCGAGCGCGACGACGGGCGTCCGCTGGATGGCTGGCCGACGATCATCGGCGACGATGTGCTGATCGGCCATATGGCGATGGTCCATGGCTGCGTGCTGGGCGACCGCGCGTTCGTTGGGCTGGGCGCGATCGTGATGAGCGGCTGCACGGTCGAGAGCGACGCGATGCTGGCGGCGGGCGCGATGCTGACGTCGGGCAAGACCGTGGCGCACCGCCAGCTCTGGGCCGGGCGTCCCGCCAAATATATGCGCGACCTGAGCGACGCGGCGCTGATCGACATGCGCGAAGGCGTCGATCATTATGTCCACAATGGGAAGGCGCACAAGGGCGCGGTGAAGGCGCTGGGCGAGAGCTGAGCGCCGCTCGCCGCGCTATCCGCCGCGCCCGTAACGCTGCTGGAGCAGGCGAAACATGGCTCTCAGCCCCAGCGCCTCGCCGCCCTTGGGCCGCCCCGGCTTGGCGGACGGCCGCCAGGCGAAGGTGTCGAGATGCAGCCAGGGCGTCCCCTCCGGCACGAAGCGCTTGAGGAACAAAGCCGCTGTGATTGCACCCGCAAAGCCGCCTTCGCCGGCATTGTTGATGTCGGCGATGTCGGACTTGAGCATGTCGGCATAGCCGTCCCATAAAGGGAGCCGCCACAGCGGATCGTCCACCTCCATAGCCGCCGCCGCCGCGTCCGTCGCCAGCACATCGTCATTGGCGAAGAGGGCAGGGAGGTCCGGCCCCAGCGCCACCCGCGCCGCGCCGGTCAGCGTCGCAAAATCCACGATCAGCTCGGGCGTCTCCTCGACTGCGCGGGTCAGCGCATCGCCCAGCACGAGCCGCCCTTCCGCGTCGGTATTGCCGATCTCGACCGTCAGCCCCTGCCGCGTGCGCAATATGTCGCCGGGGCGGAAGGCGTTGCCGCTGATCGCATTTTCCGCCGCCGGGATCAGCAGGTGCAGCCGCACCGGCAGCCGCGCTCCCATGATGAGCTGCGCCAGCGCCAGCGCGTGCGCCGCGCCGCCCATATCCTTCTTCATCAGGCGCATACCCGACGAAGGCTTGATGTCCAGTCCGCCGCTGTCAAAGCAGATGCCCTTGCCGATAATGGCGATGCGCGGATGGGCCGGATCGCCCCAGACCAGCTCGATCAGGCGCGGCGCGAAGCCCTTGTCGGCCGCTTTGCCGACCGCATGGATCATCGGATAGCCCTGTTCGAGCGCATCGCCCTTCGTCACGCTGACGCTCGCGCCATGCGCTTTCCCCACCGCCAGCGCCGCCGCCTCCAGATCGGGGGGGCCCATGTCGGCGGCGGGCGTGTTGACGAGGTCGCGCACAAGCGCGACCGCCTGCGCGAGCTGGACCGTCGCCTCGATCCGCGCGACATCCCCGGTCAGCAGCACACGCGGCGCGGGGGCGCTGTCCTCCTTGCGATAGCGGTCGAACCGATATTGCGCCGTCAGCCAGCCCAGCGCCGCCGCGCCCGCCGCGCTGTCGGCAAGGCGATAGCTCCCCTCGGGCAGCGCCTCGGCCAGCTTTGCGAGGCACCAGGGGCCAAGCGCCGCCCGGTCCGCCACGCCCGCCACGACCCACCAGTCGTCCGCGCCGCCACCCGGCAGGATCGCGAACTCATGCGCCTTGCCCTTGAACTTCTGCGCCGCAACCATCGCCCGCAACGGCGCGGGCTGCGCCGCCAGCCAAGCGTCATGGCTTTCCGCATCGACCAGATGGATCGTCCGCGCGGGCTGCTGGTTGTCGGCTTTGAGGAGGTCGGGAAGGTCGGTCATGCGGGCGATCTAGCGACAAGCGGACACCCGAGGAAAGTCCTATTTGTTCGTCGCCGTCGCCGCACGACCGGCCCTTTCTTCCTTTGCACAAGCTGCGCGAGCAGCCTAGATTCGACCCATAAGCAACAGAGAAGGAGCAGGACGATGACCCAAGGTGACGATCGCAGCCTTCAAGCCGCCCGCGCGCGCGCCTATGCGCTCGCCGAGAGCGGTGAATTCGCCAACAGCCATGCCGTCGAGCAGGCGCTGATCGCGGAAGGCTGGTCCAACGCCGCCCGCGCGCTCGAAAGCGCCTATGCGCGCCAGGCGATCGGCGAACGCTGCCGCGCGGCTCGGCCGCTGGCGACGGCGCATTGATGCGGGGCGGGGGAATCGCGCTCGGCGCGGCGGCGCTTGGCCTCGCCGCCTGCGCGCCGTCGGCAGAGCAGCCGGCCGGCAATGCGACGGCGAACGCGGCGGCCAGCCGCTTCGCCGACCGCATGGCCGGCACGCCGCCGCCCGCGCCCCCCGCCAAGCCCTTCGCCACCAGCGAGAAGACCGACTTTCTCGACTATGGCTATGCCTATCCGGCGCAGGCCGCCGCCATCCCCTTCCTGGTCGCGAAGTTCGAGAAGGCGATGGCGGCGTCGAAGGCCGATGCGCTCAAAATGGCGAAAGAGGACAGCGCCTCTGCCAAGCAATCGGGCTATCCCTTCCGCGCGCACAGCCTCGACACCAAATGGGCGGTCGCGGCCGACACGCCGCGCTTCCTGGCGCTCAAATCGGAAACCTATGTCTATACCGGCGGCGCGCACGGGATGACCGCCTATGACGTGATCCTGTGGGACAAGCCGCGCCAGCGCGAGACCAGCGTCAAGGCGCTGATGACGTCGCCGCAAGCCTTCGCCGCTGCGATTCGCGACCGCTTCTGCGCCACGCTCGACGCGCAGCGCGCCGAAAAGCGCGGCGCGCCGGTGGTGCGCGGCGACGATGATTTCACCCAATGTATAGACCCGATGGAGCAGGCGCTGGTCCCCACCTCCCGCGACGGCAAGGCGATCGACGCGATAACCGTGGTCGTCGGCCCCTACAGCGCCGGCCCCTATGCCGAGGGGACATATGAGGTGCCGGTGCCGGTCGATGCGGCGATGCGCCGGGCCATCAAGACCGAATATCAGGATGGCTTTGCCGGCGGCGAGCAGTGACCGGAACCTTCAGCGACTTGTTCCCCGGCCTGCGCGGGGGAACAATGAGTGCGTTAGAAAAGCCCTCTTAACAGCCATTGATACGATAGCCCACGCCACGCCCCTCTCGCTTTCCGTGGAACGTGCCGCCATGATGCTCGTTACGTGGGGGTAACGGCAAATGGGGAGAGGCATGAACCGGAAATTCGCAATGGTCGGCAGCGCAGGCGCGGCGCTGGCGCTGGTCCTCGGCGCGCCGGCGGTGACAGGGCAGCAGCGCGCAATCCGCACCGTCTCCTCGATCAGCCAGCAGGACAAGGCGAGCGGCGCGAAGCAGCACCCCGAATTGCTCAAGGAATTTGGCGGCGCCTATGCCGGGCCGCAGTCCCGTTACGTCGAGGCCGTCGGCCGGCGGATCGCGGTGCAATCGGGCCTGTCCAATGCACAGAGCGACTTCACCGTCACCCTGCTCAACTCGCCGGTCAACAACGCCTTCGCCATCCCCGGCGGCTATGTCTATGTGACGCGCCAGCTCATGGCGCTGATGAATGACGAGGCCGAACTGGCCGGCGTCTTGGGGCATGAGGTCGGTCATGTGGCCGCCCAGCACGGCCAGCGCCGGCAGCAGGCGGCGCAGCGCAACGCGATTGGCGGCGCGCTGCTTCAGGTGCTGACCGGCGCGCTATTGGGCGATTCGGGCTTCGCCGGCCTGATCCAGAAGGGCATCGGCACCGGCAGCCAGCTTCTGACGCTGCGCTTTTCCCGCACGCAGGAATATGAGGCGGACGATCTTGGCATCCGCTATCTCGCCTCGGGCGGCTATGATCCGCGCGCTTTATCGGGAATGCTCGCCTCGCTCGCGGCGCAGAGCAATCTCGATGCGCGCACGAGCGGCAGCGCCCGGTCCATGCCCGAATGGGCGAGCACCCACCCCGATCCCGCCTCGCGCGTCAAGCGCGCCGCCGATGCCGCCGCCAAAACGCGGGCGGTCGGCACGGCGCGCAATCGCGACGCCTTCCTCAACGCACTCGACGGCGTGCTCTATGGCGATGATCCCAAACAGGGCGTGATCGACGGCAATCGCTTCCGCCATCCCGACCTGCGCCTGACCTTCACCGCGCCCAGCGGCTTCGGCATCGAAAATGGCACGGATGCCGTCTCCATCACCGGATCGGGCGGGCAGGCGCAGTTCGGCGCGGCCCCCTATTCGGGCAATCTCGCTGCCTATGTAGATAGCGTTTTTGCGAAGCTCGGTGGCGGCAATGGCGGCGTTCCCGCCGGAGAGGTCACCCGCACCACGATCAATGGCATCCCCGCCGCCTGGCGCACCGTCCGCGCGACCAGCCAGCAGAGCCAGGTGGACGCCACCGTTTTCGCTTATGACTTCGGCGGCGGCAAAGCCTATCATTTCCTGCTGCTGGCCCCGGCAGGCCGGGGCGTCGGGCCGTTCGTGCCGATGGTCCAGTCGGTCCAGCGCCTCTCCGCGCAGGAGGCCGCGGGCATCAGGCCGCGCCGGGTGAGCGTGGTCACTGTAAAGGCGGGCGACACCGTCCAGTCGCTCGCCAAGCGCATGGCCTATAGCGACTATCCGCTCGAACGCTTCCTGACGATCAACGCGCTCGCCACCAACGCCAGCCTGCGGCCGGGGCAACGGGTGAAGATCGTGACATGGTGAGGCAAAAGGAAGGCGATTGTGTCCTTTAGAGACATAAGGCGAAAATCCTCCCCTGTAAGGGGAGGTGGCATCGCAAAGCGATGACGGAGGGGTGTCCCGCTCTCGATAGGGCGACACCCCTTCACCACCAGCTACGCTGGCGGTCCCCCTCCCCTTACAGGGGGAGGATTTTCGTTCTGGGTCTGCAAAGCACATCATCACCAAACGAGAAGGGGCGGCGAACTCGTTCGAGTTCGCCGCCCCCGCATCTTACAGCGTGTCGAAGCTATTAGAGCTTGTTCGAGACGTTGTTGAAGGTGCTGCCGAGCTTGGTGCCCAGCGTCGACATCGCGGCGATGGCGGCGACGGCGATCAGAGCGGCGATGAGGCCGTATTCGATCGCGGTGGCGCCCTTGTCGTTCTTCATGATCTTGCGGATATACTGCATTTTCTGTCTCCTGATAGGATCTACTACGTTAAACTACCCGGCCGCCCCCGCTTGGATAATTCGTGGTCAGCAAGGGTGGGATTAAAGCAGGTCAGTTGAAAAAGACTTAATGACCCAAACGAACTTGTCAGATTTTGATGGTTAACGACTGCTTACTTCGTTTGCGACATTGTTCCACATGCCGATCGTCTTGTTGGCGACACTGGTCAGCGCCGCGACCATCACCAGCACGATCATCGCGATAATCAGCGCATATTCGACCGCCGTCGCGCCGCGTTCGCACCGCCCGAGCCCCGATCGGGCGATTTTGTTCCAAAGCCCGCGCATGATGGTCCCCAGTTCGCTACAGACAGTCCCCGCAGACCTTGTAAAGCAGGCAGGGTTAACAAACCCTCTCAACAGGACCGTTATGCCGCCATTATCCCCGTTATTCGTCGTCGCCGTCGCGTTGATCGACCCTGACGGCCGCGTGCTGCTGCAACAGCGGCCGCCCGGCAAGTCGATGGCGGGGCTGTGGGAATTTCCGGGCGGGAAGGTGGAGCCGGGCGAAACGCCCGAGGCGGCGCTGGTGCGCGAGCTGGAGGAGGAGCTGGGGATCGCGACGCATGAAAGCTGCCTCGCGCCCGCGACCTTCGCCAGCGAGCCGCTGGGCGACCGGCATCTGCTGATGCTGCTCTATGTCTGCCGCAAATGGCGCGGCATGGCGGAGGCGCGCCACGCGACCGCGCTCACATGGGTGCGCCCGGCGCAGATGTATGGCCTGCCCATGCCGCCGGCCGACCTGCCGCTGATCGGGCTGCTGGAGGCATTGCTGTAGCGAAGCGAGGAACTCTTGGTCCCCGGCGCAGGCCGGGGTCCAGAACCCCACGCGCAGCGCCTGGAATCCTGGACCCTTGATGGGAGTCACGCGCCTCCCATCAACTGCGCCGGGGAACAGGCTGGAGGCTTTATGCTCTTATTCCTCCGCCGGCTTGCTCTGCAACTGGATATAATTGTGGATGCCCATGCGCTCGATCATCTCGAACTGGGTTTCCAGCGTGTCGATATGCTCTTCCTCGCTCTCCAATATATATTGGAAGAGGTCGCGGCTCACATAGTCGCGGATGGACTCGCAATAGGCGATGGCGTCCTTGAGCGGCGGCAGCGCTTCATATTCCAGTTCCAGGTCCGCCTTCAATATCTCCTCGACCGTCTCGCCGATCTTGAGGCGTCCCAGCAGCTGGAAATTAGGCAGGCCGTCGAGGAAGAGAATCCGCTCCGCCAGCTTGTCGGCATGCTTCATCTCGTCGATCGATTCCTCATATTCGAACTTGGCGAGCTTCGCGACGCCCCAGTGATTGAGCATCCGGTAATGGAGAAAATATTGGTTGATCGCGGTCAGCTCATTCTTGAGCACCTCGTTCAAATATTCGATGACCTTGGCGTCGCCCTTCATGGCGTTATACTCCGACGGACTGGAAAAGCCCCCGGACTATATCGTTGCGGCTTCGCGATGTTAAGCTGGAAAGTCTTGGAAATCCGCCATTTTTTCAGCCGCTAATGCGAGCGGATCGCGATTCTGAACTGCGGATGATTTGCAGTCGTGTCAGGCCGCGGCGCGTTCGGCGGCGATGATCGTGCGGGCGAAGGAGACGCATTGACCGCATTTGGGGCGGCGGCCGAATTGGGCATAGGCGCTGCACGGCGTATCCGCGCCCTTGCGCGCCGCTTCGCGCAGATCCTTTTCCCTGATGGCATTACAGACGCAAACGACCATGACCGACTCTCCGTGTGGGGAGAGAAATAGCGCCCCTGATAATAAGTCGCAATAGTGTTTCAGCTGCTCCTGCGAATCTTTTGCACCTTGCCCGCGCTCAGGCTGCGCCACAGCCATTCGACCGGGCCGAGCGCGAATCGGTTGGCCCAGGGCTTCGACCAGAGCAGCATCGCCGCCCAGCCGGCGAGGACAAATACCGGCAGCAGGGCAGGGCGGACCGACGCGAACAGCCCCAGCCCCCAGCCATAGAAGATCGCCGTCATGATGAGGCTTGTCCCCAGATAATTGGTCAGCGCCATCCGCCCCGCCGCCGCCAGCCTGGCGGCCAGCCAGTGCCCCTTATGCCGCGCCGCCAGCCACAGGATCAGCGCCGCCCATCCCACCGCCAACGGAATGCGGAAGGGGAAGGCCCAGGCCAGCGCAGTCCCGAACGCCGGCAGCGGCGCGAAGCCGCTCGCCCACACCCAGGCCGCCAGCGCGATCATCGGCGGCAGTCCGATCAGGAAGCAATGGCGCGCCGTCCGCCGATATTGCTCCGCCTGCCAATTGCCGGTCAGGAACCCGCTTTTCAGCATCGCCATCCCCAGCAGCATGAAGCCCAACGTCTCCAGCCCGGTGAACATCAGGCTCCACAGCCACTCGCCGGGAAAATGCGCCAGCTTGTGCGCGAGGATCATGGCGAAGCCGCTGCGATAGAGGCTGATCTCGTCCCGCACCGTGGCGCTCGCCGGATCGGACAGCGAGGTGATGAAGGCGCTGTAGTTCGCCGCTTCGCCGGGCGCGCGGCTCCAGGCGTAGATCAGCCCGATGAAGCCCGCCAGCAGCAGGAAATGCAGCAGGAAGCAGAGGAAGGCCGCCTTCACCAGCGCCATTGGCTGCCCCTGCGCGAAGCGCAGCGCGACAAGGCCGACCAGCGCATAGACCATCAATATGTCGCCCCACCAGAGCAGCAGATAATGGGCAAGGCCGATGGCGAAGAGCCACAGGTTGCGGATCGTCTGCGCTCGCATCCCGTTCCGCCCGGCCATTTCCTCCTTGTCGATCAGCAGCAGCATCGACGCGCCGAACAGCATCGCGAAGAGCGCGCGCATCTTGCCATCGATGAAGATCAGGCTGACTGCCCAGAAGGCCACATCCCCGGCCCCCAACGGCCCTGCCACCGCCGGATCGAAATAGGCGTTCTGCGGCAGCGCGAAGGTGGTGATGTTCATCCACAATATCCCCAGCACCGCGCAGCCGCGCAATATGTCCATGGCGGGCAGTCGGGACGATATCATGCGGCGGTGTCCTTGAAGGGGGCTGGTCAGGCGCGCGCTGCTTTGCCATGCGATGCGCCATGAAGGAACCCCGCAAGCAACGCATCAGCGACGCCTTCGGCGCGGCGGCGGACCGCTATGACGATCATGCCGGGCCGCAGCGCTTCGCCGCGGCGCTGGTCGCGGACCTCGCGCAGCGGCAGAAGCCGGCGGGCGTGCGCCGCATCCTGGAGATCGGCTGCGGCACCGGCTTCCTCACCCGCGACATCCAGGCGCGCTGGCCCGGCGCGGAACTGGTCGTCACCGACCTGTCGCCACGCATGGTGGAGCGCGCGGCGGCGGGCGGCCTCGTCGCCGGCACCTTCCTCACCATGGACGGCGAAGCGCCCGCGTTCGACGGCCCCTGGTTCGACCTCATCCTCTCCAGTCTCGCCTTCCAGTGGTTCGATGACCTTGCGGGCGCGATCGCGCGGCTGGCGCGGCTGCTGACGCCGGGGGGGAGCCTGTTCTTCTCGACCATGGGGCAGGACAGCTTCGCCGCCTGGCGCGCGGCGCACAAGGCTTGCGGTCTGGCGGCGGGCATTCCGGCCTATCCCTCGCTCGCCGGCTTGCAAGCCTTGCTTGCGGATTATGACGACGCCTTCGCCTTCGACGAACTGGTCCCGCTGGAGGGAGAGGGCGCCCGCGCGCTCCTGGCGCACCTCAAGGGCATAGGCGCCGTCGTCCCCGACGCGGGCCGCGCGCCGCTGGCGCCGCGCGACCTGCGCGCCGTGATGGCCGCGTATGATGCTGCGGGGGGGCGGGACTCATACCAACTGCTGTTCGGGAGGGTGACGCGGTGAGCGGGACGAAGGTAGTCATAACCCTCTCCCTAGAGGGAGAGGGATGCGAAGACTTGGCAGCTTGCTGCCTAGTCGAAGCTGGGTGAGGGGGCAGCAACGTCGCATAAACGCGCCAACGCCGCCCCAATCCCCCTCATCCAACTCCGCCTAGCCGCTACGCGGCAAGGCTCCGTATCCTTCTCCCTCAAGGGAGAAGGGTGGGCTGTGTCGTCGCCATCTTGCAAGGTCAGTTGACGACGGGTCGTTCTACACCCCACGTGCCCTCGACACATCGTCTCTGGCGACACAGGCCGCTACCCACGATTTGCTTCCGAACAAACATCGCCCGGTCCAACGGCGCTCCAGGTTCAAACTCTGCCCAGAGAGGACCGGCGCCTTTTGGCAAGGCAGCATACTGCCTGACGAACGTCGTCAATTCGGCGTCAGTGACGACCATATTGTTCCACTTGATAGTTCCCGCTTTGGTGACTTCAACACGGTCACCGTTCCGGAAGCCCGTGTCCGGACCTTTGGGGATATCATCCCTCAGTCCGTCACAACCGCCGAGCGCCAGCCCAAGCAAGAATATCGAGATCGCGCGCATTGGCGCATCTTATCGAAAGAGGGATACCCTTGCTATCGAGAACCACACTAACGCCATCCTCCCCTGTAAGGGGAGGGGGACCGCGCCCATAGGGCGTGGTGGAGGGGTGTCGCCCTCTCGATAGCGGGACACCCCTCCGTCAGGGCTTCGCCCTGCCACCTCCCCTGCAAGGGGAGGATGATTTTTCCACGCCCATTCCCCCAACAAAAAAGCCGCCCCATTACAGGGCGGCTCCTTCGTTCGATCCGTTCCGAACAGCTCAGGCCTCGTCGGCGCTCGCTTCTTCGGTCGCGGCGGCGATGTCGCCGGGTTCCGCGTTGGGGTCATAGTCTTCGGTGAAGCCGGCTTCGTCCTTCTCGAACATTTCGGCCATCACGTCGACGCCCTGCGACTGAAGCTCGGCTTCCTCGGGCGAGCGGGCGACGTTCACGGTGATGGTGGTCACGACTTCGGGGTGCAGCGCGACCTTCACGTCGAACACGCCCAGCGTCTTGATCGGGCGTTCCAGCACGACCATCGCCTTGGTCACGCCCTTGACGCCATCGGCTTCCAGCGCCTCGACCACGTCGCGCACCGCGACCGAACCATAGAGCTGGCCGGCGTTGGACGACTGGCGGATGAGGACGATCTGCTTGCCGTTGACGCCCTCGGCGGCCTTCTCGGCATCCGAACGGCGGGCGGCGTTATCGGCCTCGATCTTCGCGCGGTTGGCCTCGAACAGCTTCTTGTTGGCGGCGTTGGAGCGCAGCGCCTTCTTGTTGGGCAGCAGGAAGTTGCGCGCGTAGCCGTCCTTCACAGTGACGACGTCGCCGATCGCGCCCAGCTTCTCGATGCGTTCCAGGAGAATGATTTCCATGGGTCTTTCTCCCTTACTTCACGATGTAGGGCAGCAGGCCCAGGTGACGGGCGCGCTTGATGGCCTGGGCCAGCTCGCGCTGCTTCTTGGCCGAAACGGCCGTGATGCGGCTGGGGACGATCTTGCCACGCTCGGACACGAAGCCCTGGAGCAGACGGACGTCCTTGTAATCGATCTTCGGCGCATCCTTGGCGGCGAAGGGGCAGCTCTTGCGGCGGCGGAAAAACGGGCGTGCCATTGTGTCGGGTCTCCTTATTCGCCGGCTTCGTCGCGGTCGCGACGGGGGCCACGGTCGCCACGATCACCACGGTCGCCGCGCGGACCACGATCGCCGCGGTCGCCACGCTCGGCGCGTTCCTGCTTGCGCATCATCACCGACGGGCCGGTTTCCAGCGCATCGACCTTGACGGTCATGTAGCGGATGATGTCTTCGTTGATCTGGGTCTGGCGCTCCAGTTCCGCGACGACGCCGGCGGGGGCGTCGATGTTCAGCATCACATAATGCGCCTTGCGGTTCTTGGCGATCTTGTAGGCGAGGCTGCGCAGGCCCCAGGTCTCGACCTTGGTGACCTTGCCTTCATTGTCCTCGACAATCTTGGTGGCGGTTTCCGCCAGAGCGTCCACCTGCGCCTGTGCCAGATCCTGGCGCGCAAGGAACACATGCTCGTAAAGAGCCATGCTTCAAGCCTTCTCTGTTGGCCGATCGCTGACGCCCACCCCATGTGGTGCGCCCCTCCGGCTGTCGTCTCAAATGCTTCGCACAGGCGGCGAGTCACCCCGACGCCCCAAGCGAAGGCGCGCCTATGGCGGAAAGGCGGGGGAAAGGCAAGGTGCGTTTGTGCGGCATTGCCAGCGACGGCCCCAGCGGACAAGTTGTTCCCCGGCGAAGGCCGGGGCCCAGTTCCACCCTCTCGACTGGACCCTTGATGGGAGTCACGCGCCTCCCATCAACTTCGCCGGGGAACAAGGAGGAGGAGCAGTCCTATGCCAATCGTAATAGCCGCCCTGTCCCTGATCCTCCTGATGATCGCCGCCTATCGCGGTATGAGCGTCATCCTCATGGCTCCGCTGCTCGCGATGCTGGCGGTGTTCCTCACCGATCCCGCCGCCGTCCCGGTCGCCTTCTCCGGCCTGTTCATGGACAAGGCGGCGAGCTTCCTCAAACTCTATTTCCCCGTATTCCTCCTGGGCGCCTTGTTTGGCAAGCTGGTGGAGATTTCCGGCTTCTCCCGCGCGATCGTCACTGCCGTCATCGGCCTCGTCGGCGCAGCCCGCGCCATTCCCGCGATCATGATCGTGACGGCGCTGCTGACCTATGGCGGCGTGTCGGTGTTCGTCGCGGTGTTCGCCGTCTATCCTTTCGCGGCCGAAATGTTCCGCCGGGCCGACATCCCCAAGCGCCTTGTCCCGGCCACGATCGGCCTCGGCGCGATCACCTTCACCATGGATGCGATGCCCGGCACGCCGCAGATCCAGAATATCATCCCGACCAGCTTCTTCGGCACCACCGCCTGGGCCGCGCCGGTGCTGGGGCTGATCGGATCGGCCTGCATCGCGGGCATGGGCCTCGCCTATCTTGGCTGGCGAAGGCGATCGCTGATGGCGGCGGGGGAGGGCTATGGCGCGCCTGGAACGCTGGTGAACGAGCCGGAACCTGCGCCGGAGGAAGTCCGCGTTCACCCCCTGATCGCGCTGCTGCCGCTGCTGGTCGTGGGCCTCGGCAATCTCGCGCTCACCTTCGCCATTCCGCGCTGGATGCCGGGCGAAGAGGTGTCCCACTCGCTGTCCGGTTTGCCCGAGCCGATCACGCTCAAGGTAGGGCAGATGGCCGCGCTCTGGGCGGTCGAGGGAGCCCTTCTCGCGGGCATCGCCACCATCCTGATCTTCGCCTTTCGCCCCGTGGCAAAGCGCTTTGCCGAAGGATCGAAGGCAGCGGTCGGCGGCGCTTTGCTCGCGGGCATGAACACGGCGGTCGAATATGGGTTCGGCGCGGTGATCGCCGCGCTGCCGGGCTTCCTGATGGTCAAGGAAGCGCTCAAGGCCATTCCCAATCCGCTCGTCAACGAAGCCGTCACCGTCACCTCGCTCGCCGGCATCACCGGCTCGGCCTCGGGCGGCCTCTCGATCGCGCTCGCGGCGATGGCGGAACAGTTCGCCGCCGCCGGGGACGCCGCCGGCATCCCGCGCGAGGTGCTGCACCGCGTCGCCTCCATGGCGTCCGGGGGCATGGACAGCCTGCCGCATAATGGCGCGGTCATCACCCTGCTGGCGGTGACGGGCCTGACCCACCGGCAGGCCTACAAGGATATTTTCGCGCTGACCCTCATCAAGACGCTGACGGTGTTCATCGTGATCGCCGTCTATTATCTGACGGGACTTGTCTAGCCCCGGTGCATCTCCGCCGTGCCGAGGAAGTGGGCGCGGGTCGAAGCGCCCGCCTGCTCCAGCAGCGCCGCGACCTTGTCCTTCAGTGCCTCGGACGGGCGGGCCGGATCGTCATAGGCCATGCCCCACGCGCCGAACTCGCGCGCGGCGACGCTCTGTTCGCGCAGCTTGACGATCGCGCCGTGCCGGCCGTCGCGCGAAATGCGGGCATAGATACGCTCGACCGCTTCTTTCGGCCCTTCCAGCACCTGAAGGAAGCGCCGGCTGTTGAACAGCAGCAGCCCGGTCACATCGTCCGCCGCATTGCGCTCTGCGGAGCGCCGCGCGATGGCGGCGCACTCGGCCGGGCTCATCGCATCGGTGACGCTGCTGATATACATGATCTGGTGGACGGACATGATGCTTCCTGTTTCTTGGCCCCCCGGCCAGCATCGGCATCTACGCCCAACCCCTTAAAATCAGGTGTTTAACATAGGGCAAGCAAAATGCCCCGGGGGAGAGAATCCCGGGGCATCTGCCGCTCCTCGCGGGAAGGCGTTAGCGGATCGCGCTGCCGATCACCGCGCCGATGATGCCGCTGGTGATGGCGACCAGCACCGCGTCATTGCCGGAGCGCACATACTGATAACCACGCGGCGGGGCCGCCAGGCGATAATCGCGATAATTGTTGATTACGCGATAGTTGGTCGCATAGCGCCGGTCGAAGCGCTGGCCCTTGGCCCAGCGATGGCCGTTGCCATAGCTGCGGTTGTTGTAGGCGCGATAGTTGTTGCGCACGACCGTCTTCTGCTTGACCACGGTGCGGGCATGCGGTCCACGCTCCACGATGCGGACATTCTCGCGATGCGGCGCGGCCTGCGCCTGGCTGGCGATCATCGGGCTCGCGACCATGGTGGTGGCGGCCAGGCTCATCAGGATCTTCTTGAACAATGTCTTGCTCCTTACCTTGTGTCAGGCGCCGTTCCCCGGCGTCGAAGACAGAGATAGGGCAGGCTTGTCGCAGGCATGTCCCACGCCGACGGGATAAGTGTCGGAAATTGTATCAATCGGGGATTTAGTCTGAACGAAAGTTCAGAAATCGCCGCTCCGACCACAATATAGCGCCGCAACCAAAATGATTGTTCCCCGGCGAAGGCCGGGGCCCAGTTCAGAGCGTGGAACTGGACCCCGGCCTTCGCCGGGGAACTGTCAGTGTCGACCAGCGCGCTTCGGGATCACTCGTGCCTTAGCGCATCGATCGGGTTGAGGCTCGCCGCCCGCCGGGCCGGGAAATAGCCGAACACTACCCCGATCGCTGCCGAAAAGAGGAAGGCGATGAGGTTCACCTGCGGGTCGAACAGGAAGGGCACCTTCATCAGCGGCGCGATGGCGACCGATGCGACCAGCGCTAGGAACAGCCCGATAAGACCGCCGAGGCACGATAGCACGATCGCCTCCACCAGAAACTGCATCAGCACCTCGCGCGCGACCGCGCCGATGGCGAGGCGGATGCCGATCTCGCGCGTCCGCTCGGTCACGCTGACCAGCATGATGTTCATGATGCCGATGCCGCCGACGAGCAGCGAGATCGCCGCCACCGCGCCCACGATCTGGGTCAGGATCGTCGTGGTGCCCGTCAGCGTGTCGCTGATCTGCTTGGTGTCGAACACGTTGAAATTGTCCTGATCGCCCGGCTTCACCTTGCGCCGCTCGCGCATCAGCTCCTCCAGACTGTTCTGGACGGTTGCGCTGTCATAGGCGTCGTCGACCGCGACCATGATCTGGCTGATGTCGCGGTCGCCGGTAAAGCGGCGCTGCACGAACTTGATCGGCATGACGACGACATCGTCCTGGTCGCCAAAGCCGCCCTGGCCCCGCGTAGTGAGAACGCCCACCACCTGGCACGACACGCCCTTGATCCGCATCCGCTTGCCGACCGGATCATTGCCCTGGAACAGGTTGGTGCGCACCGTATTGCCGATGATGCAGACTGCGTTGCCCGCTTCCTCCTCCTGCGGCATGAACAGCCGCCCGTCCGCGACATTCCATTGCTGGACCTGCGAATAGGCCGACGTGGTGCCATAGACAGTGGTGGACCAGTTATTGCCCTCGTAGATCGCCGTCCCGCTCGACTGCACCACCGGCGCGACCGCGCGCACGCCGGTCAGCTGATTCTCGATCGCGGTCAGGTCCGCTTCCTTGAAGTCGGGCGGACGCGGCCCGCCGCCGCCGCGGCCGAAGCCCTGACCCGGCCGCAATTGCAGTACATTGGCGCCGAGCGAACTGATCTGCTCGCGCACGGCGGCGGTGGCGCCATTGCCCAGCGTCACCATCGTCACCACCGCCGCAACGCCGATGATGATGCCGAGCGTCGTCAGGAAACTGCGCAGCTTGTGCCGGTTGATCGCCCGGAAAGCGAGGATGATGGTCGTGCCTAGCATCTCAGACTCCCCTCTCCCTTGAGGGAGAGGGATGCGCAGACTTGGCAGCTCGCTGCCTAGTCGGAGCTGGGTGAGGGGGCTGGACGCTCTCGATAGCGCGAGTCCCCCTCATCCAACTCCGCCTAGGCTCCTTCGTCGCCAAGGCTGCGTATCCTTCTCCCCCATGGGGAGAAGGTGCGTGCGCGCCCCTCACGCTGCCACCCCCGCCTCGATCCGCTCGACCAAGCCATCCTTGAAATGCACGATCGTGCGCGCATAGGCCGCCATGTCCGGCTCGTGGGTCACCATCAGCACGGTGATGCCGCTGTTGCGGTTGAGGTCGGTCAGCAATTCCATGATCTCTACCGACCGCTCCGAATCGAGATTGCCGGTCGGCTCGTCGGCCAGCAGCACGTCGGGCTGGGTCACGATCGCGCGGGCGATGGCGACGCGCTGCTGCTGGCCGCCCGACAGTTCCGCCGGCGTATGATCCCACCAGTCCTTGAGGCCCACCTTGTCGAGCGCCGCCATGCCCATCTCATAGCGTTTCTTCTTATCCTCGCCGCGATAGAGCAGGGGCAGTTCGACATTCTCCAGCGCGGTGGTGCGCGACAAGAGGTTGAAGCCCTGGAACACGAAGCCGAGATAACGCCGCCGCAGCAGCGCGCGCTGGTCGCGGTCCAGCCGCTCGACATGCCGCCCCTTGAACAGGAACTCGCCGCCCGAAGGCACGTCGAGGCAGCCCAAAATGTTCATCGTCGTCGATTTGCCCGACCCCGATGGCCCCATGACCGCGACGAAATCGCCCGCCGCAATGTCGAGGTCGATGCCCTTCAATGCCTGAAAGGCGGTCGGCCCCTCGCCATAGATTTTGGTGACGCCGCGCAGCGCGATGATGGTGTCGGCCATCGGATCAAGTTCCGCTCGGCCGTCCGGTGCCGCGCGGCTCGGCGGGCGCGACCGGCGCGGTCTCTGGCGCACGGTCGCCCGAATTGCCGAGCGCGCCGACCGTCGCGGGGCTGCCGTCGGTCGCGCCGCTCCGCCGCCGCTCGCCCGGCGCCCGATCGCGCCGGTCGCCGCCGCCTTCTCCGCGCTGGTCCTCCGCCGGCGCCTGCTGGCCCGCCGCGAGCTGCCCGGTGATGACCCGCATTCCGGGCTTGAGGTCGCCGCCGGTGATGACCGTGCGCGCGCCGTCGCTTGCGCCCACCACCACCTGCACCGCCTTGGGTGCGCCGTCCTCGCCCAGTATATAGACGGTCTGGCTGCTGCCCGCGCCGAAGCTCACCTGACGGTTGCCGCCGCCGCCGCGCCGCATCCGCCCCGGCCCCGGCAGCACGCTGGTGATGCCGCCCCCCTGCTTTTGCGCGCTCGGCTTGAAGCGCAGCGCGCTGTTGGGCACCAGCAAAACGTCGCGCAGCTCCTGCGTCACGATGTCCGCGGTCGCGGTCATCCCCGGCCGCAATATCTCGTCCTTATTGTCCACCGCCAGCACCGCCGTATAGGCGACCACCGTGCCGGTCGTGGCGGTCGCGCTGGTCCCAGACGTCGAGGAACTGCTGCTGCTCGACGCATTGGAGCCGACATTGACCCGCGTCACCCGCGCGGGAAAGCTGCGCCCCGGAAAGGCATCGACGGCGAAGGTCGCGCTCTGGCCTTCCTTCACCTGGCCGACATCGGCCTCGTCCACCGACACCTCGACCTCCATCTTGGTCAGATCCTCGGCGATGGTGAACAGCACCGGCGCGTTGAGCGACGCTGCGACTGTCTGTCCCGGCTCGATGTCGCGGGAGAGGACCACGCCCGTTACCGGCGAGACGATCTGCGCGATCGACAGGTTGGTCTGCGCGCTCGACAGCTGCGCGCGCGATACGCTGACCTGCGCCTGCGCCGCGCGCAGCGATCCCAGCGCCGACTGGTAATCCGCCCGCGCCGAGTCCAACTCGGTCCGCGCCGGCACCCGCCCGCCCGACAGGCGGAACACATTTTCCTGCCGGTCGAGCGTCGCCTTCGCCAGGGCGACCTGCGCCTGCGCCTGCGCGACGCTCGCCTGGGACGATGCGACCTGCGCCCGGTTCTGGTTCACCGTGTCGACCAGCCGCCTTGTGTCCAGCTCGGCCAGCCGCTGCCCGCGCGTCACCCGATCGTTCACATCGACATAGACCTGGGTGATCTTGCCCGATTGCTCGGACCCGACATCGACCTGGTTGACCGGCTTCAGATTGCCGGTCGCGCTGACGCTGACGGTCAGGTCGCCCTTGCGCACCTCGCGCGTCGCATAATTAGGCTTGTCGTCGCCGGAAAAGCAGCGCGCGACCAGCAGGATCAGGATCAGCAGCACGACGCCGATCGCGCCACGCACCGCCCATTTGCGCCAGGGCTTATGCGGCTTGGCGCCCAGGAAATCGTCCAGAGGCTGGTCGGTCGTCACGTCATTGCTCATCGGGGCGGTCATCCATGCTCTGCCAGCCGCCGCCCAGCGCATTGTAAAGCTGGGCGACCGCGCGGACTTCGTCGCCCTGCGCGGTGGCGAGGCTGTTGCGGGCGTTCAACAGGGTGGTTTCGGTGTTCGACAATGTCTGGAAGTCGATCAGGCCGGCCTGATATTGGCTGCGCGCCAGGATCGCGGCGTCGTTCGAAGCCTGAAAGGCGACGCTGAACTCGGCCTTGCGCGCCCGTGCGCTCGTCAGCTGCGCCATGGCGTTCTCGACATCCTCCAGCGCGGTCAGCACGCTCTGCTTGTAGGCGGCGAAGGCGGCGTCGGTCGCCGCGCGCTGGGACCGCAGCTGCGACCGGAGCCGCCCGCCGTCGAAGATGACCTGCTGGAGATTGCCGAAAATGCCGCCGGTCACCAGGGTGAACAGGTCGCTGAACGCATTGGAGGTGGTGCCGATATTGCCGCTGATGCTGAGCGCCGGATAGAGTTGCGCCTCGGCCACGCCGATCCGCGCCGTCGCCGCCGCCAGAGCGCGCTCAGCGCTACGCACATCAGGCCGCTGGCGCAGCGTATCGGCGGGGATGCCGGCCGCGATCTGCGTCGAGGGCGCAGGCAGCGGGGCAGGGGTCTCCAGCGTCCGCGTCGCTTCGCCCGGCGCTTGCCCCGTCAGCACCGCGATCCGGTTGAGGCTCCCGCGCAGGCTCGCCTCCAGTTGCGGGATGGTGGCATTGGTCTGCGCCAGCTGCGCCTGCGCCTGCCGCTCGTCCAGCGAGGAGACCAGCCCCGCCTGCAACCGCCACTGCGCGATCTGGAAATTGTCCTGCTGGATCGCCTGGCTTTCGCGCGCGATGCGAAGCTGCTCCTGAGTCTGGCGCGCCTGCACATAGTTGGTGACCAGCTCGGCGATGATCGTCATCCGCACATTGGCGAGGTCATATCCCGACGCGGCGAGATCGGCACGCGCAGCCTCCCGGTTGCGGGAGAGTTCGCCGAACAGATCGAGCTGCCAGCTGGCATTGGCGCGGATCGAGTAGCTGCTCGACCAGTTGCGGCCGCCGCCGCTGATCGGATTGCCGTTGGCGTCCAGCCGGCCGCCCGCATCCTGGCTGCTGTAATTGCGGCCGCCCGTCGCGGTGCCGCTCACCTGCGGCAGGAAATCGGCGTTGGTCTGGATCAGGCTCTCGCGCGCCTGACGCAGCCGCGCCTGCGCCTGCACGATGTCGAGGTTGCTGGCGACCGCCCGGTCGATCAGCCCGCTGAGCGTCGGATCGCGGAGCCGCGTCCACCAGGTCGCGAGCGCCGCCTCATCGATCGGCGCGACCGCCGCCTGGCTATAGGCCGCCGGCACGCCCAGCGCGCCGGTCTGCGGCGGGCGATAGTCCGGCCCCACGGCGCAGGCGGACAGCATGGTCATGCTGACGCTCATCAAGGCTAAGCGATATCGCACCTTTTCCTTGCACTCCGTCATCGTTAAAGGGGCCGCCTCACTTTCGCCTGGCAACGGGCGGGCTCTCTCGGTCTCTGACTGCCGCAGGCATATGTACGTCTCAACGACAAATATGTCTCAAAGTGTAACGATGTTGGCGAGCTGCGCTTTTCCGAAGGCGCCGGGTATAAGGATTTGAGGATGCGGGCATTTATCTTTCCGGGGCAGGGCAGCCAGGCGGTCGGCATGGGCAAGGCGTTGGCGGATGCCAGCCCCGCGGCGCGGGAATTGTTTCAGGAGGTCGATGACGCCCTGTCGCAAAATTTGTTCCGCATCATGGTGGAGGGGCCGGACGGCGACCTCACCCTCACCGAAAATGCCCAGCCCGCGATCATGGCGAATGCGCTGGCGACGCTGCGGGTGATGGAGAAGGAAGGCGGCTTCCGCCTCGCCGAAATGGGCGATTATGTCGCTGGCCACAGCCTGGGCGAATATAGCGCGCTCTGCGCGGCCCAAGCCTTCGACATCGGCACCACCGCGCGGCTGCTGAAGCTGCGCGGGCAAGCGATGCAGGCCGCCGTGCCGGTGGGGGAGGGCGCGATGGCCGCGCTGCTCGGCGCTGACATAGAGAAGGCGCAGGCGCTGGCCGACGCGGCGGCTGAGGGGGAGGTCTGCGCCGTCGCCAACGACAATGACCCGACCCAGGTCGTGATCTCCGGCCATCGCGGCGCGATCGAGCGCGCGGTCGGACAAGTCAAGGATCATGGCATCAAGCGCGGCGTGCTGCTCCCCGTCTCCGCCCCCTTTCACTGCCCGCTGATGCAGCCGGCGGCGGACGCGATGGAGGCGGCGCTTGCCAAGGCGACGATCGCCGCGCCCCTGCTCCCCGTCTATGCCAATGTCCTCGCCGCCCCGATCGCCGACCCGGAAGACATCAAGACGCGCCTGGTCGAACAGGTGACAGGCCGCGTCCGCTGGCGCGAATCCATCGCCGCCATGTGGGACGCAGGCGTGACCGACTATGTGGAACTGGGCGGCAAAGTCCTCGCCCCCATGGTCAAACGCATAGCGCCGGACGCGACGGTCCGCAGTGTGGTGACGATGGACGATATCGAGGCGGCTTTGGGAGGAATGTGAGACATGTTACGCTGTTTTATCAAAACTATTTCGACGGCGATCGCTCTCACTTTCGCTGGACAATCTTTGGCAGCAGATCGTCTGGATTGCATGAGCTTGCCTATGGGCGAGGCCGAGCAAGAACTGACAAATCGGCATTATGCGGCAAACCGGGGTGAGGATCGGAGGAATGAAACAATATCCATTATGCTTCAGTCTCGCGCTAAAGTGTGTTCCTATCTTTACAACTGGTCTGCTCGAGCGGCTAAGCTTGCGGCTCATTACCAATGGCTCCAAATTCAAAATAGGGCATTAAAGCGATTTTCTCACTACACAGATGAAGAGGTTGTTCGCCTCAATGCGGCGCTGTCTCCACGGCGGGATAGGCTAATTGCTCTCTTCCAGCCCTCTGTTGATGCCGTCGTTGGCAATGACGTCCCTCCACCGCCTGCGGATGGGATGTTCAGCGGCTTCCGCGGGATGATTAAGGAAGCAAAAATTTCACGCGAGAATGACGATCCTATCAATCTGGATATTTGGCTTTACGAACAAGGGTTCATCGCTGCATTGGCTAAGGAATTTTCAAAATCGTAGATCGGCACTGCGGCGGCTGACGTCTGCGATATACGAGTTAAGTTATTGAGGGATAATATGTTCGACCTGACAGGCATGACCGCGCTGGTGACCGGCGCTTCCGGGGGCATCGGTTCCTCCATCGCTAGATCGCTCGCGGCCCAAGGGGCGACCCTTGCGCTCTCGGGCAGCAATGAGGACAAGCTCAAGGCGTTCGCGGCCGATCTTGGCGGCGATCACAAAAGCATCGTCTGCAATCTTTCCGATCCGGCGTCCGTCGATGCGCTCGTGCCGCAGGCGGTGGAGGCGCTCGGCGGGAGGCTCGACATCCTCGTCAACAATGCCGGCATCACCCGCGACAACCTCATTCTCCGCATGAAGGACGAGGAGTGGAGCCAGGTCATCCAGGTCAATCTGGAGGCCGCCTTCCGCCTCGTCCGCGCCGCCGCCAAGCCGATGATGAAGGCGCGCTTCGGCCGGATCATCTCGATCACCTCGGTCGTCGGCGTCACCGGCAATCCGGGGCAGGCGAACTATTGCGCGTCGAAGGCCGGGATCATCGGCATGTCCAAGTCATTGGGCCAGGAACTCGCCAGCCGTGGCATCACGGTGAACTGCGTCGCCCCCGGCTTCATCCGCTCAGCGATGACCGACGCGCTGACCGACGCGCAGAAGGGCGGCATCCTCGCAAAAATCCCCGCCGGCGACCTTGGCAGCGGGGATGATATCGGCGCGGCGGTGGTCTATCTCGCTAGCCGCGAAGCCGGCTACGTCACCGGCCAGACGCTGCATGTGAATGGCGGGATGGCGATGATCTGAAGCCCATGAGCGCGCCGTCCAGCAGGATGGCGCGCCGGCCGGCGAGCGCCAGCACCGCGATGGCGGCGATCAGGTTCAGCGGGACATGCGTCAGCTCCGACACCGCCCGCCCGAACAAAGGCGCGCTCCAGGCGAAGGCGAGCCATGTCGCCTCCCACGCCAGCGCTCCCCGTGCCCGCATGTCCGCCACGATGAAGGCGATGGCGACCCCCAGCAGCACATAGTCATAGTCGAGCACATAGGGGGTGCAGAGCAACGCCGCGCTCAGCGCCGCAGCGCCGCGCACCGCCGTCGACCCGCGCCACGCCGCCACCCCCGCCGCGCCGATCGCCAGCGCCGTGACGATCCCCTGAACCGTATAGCCAAGCGCGATCGACCCGCCCCATTGGCGGATCGCGGCGAACGGGCTCTGGATCTTCTCCCACCCGGTCGCGCCGGCTTCGATGATGATGTGGCGCGTCAGCGGCAGGGAATCGAGGAACGCCTGCCACACGGCCCAGCCCCAGATGACCCAGGTCAGCAGGCACAAAGCCGTTACGGTCGCTCCCGCGCTGATGAACGCACGGACATTGCCCCGCGCCAGGATCAGCACCGGGATCAGCACCGCGAATTGCGGCTTGTAGACCAGCGCCCCCAGCAGCATCCCGGCGACCCAGGGCCGCCGGTCGAGCAGCAGCATCCCCGCGCCCAGCAGGGTGGCGGTCAGGAAAGCGTTCTGCCCATGGCCCAGGCACACCATCACCACCGGCGCCCCGATCGCCACGAGCATCGCGTCCGGCTCGTCCGGCAGGATGCGCTTCACCAGAAGCAGCGCCAGCCCAAGCGTCGCCCCCTGCCAGACCAGCAAAGCCGCGACATAGGGCAGCTGCGCCAGCAGCGTCGCGAGGATCAGGAAGGGCGGCGGATAATGCCAGCCATAGAAGGGGATGTCCGCGTCATGATGAACGGCCTTCTGCACCTGATGCTGCGTCGGCCAGTCCCATGCCTGCGCCGCGCGGCCCTGATCGGCCATATGCCCCGCCGTCCAGACGTTGGAAAAGTCGGTGCCGAGCGGCCGTCCCAGCGAATCCACCGTGCCGTGCGAGGTCGCGAACAGATAGCCAAGCCCGATGATCGTCGCCGCGAGCAGGATGAAGGCGCTCGCCCGCGCGCGCGCGCGCGTCATGAAGCGGTCGGGGCAGGGCAGGGGGCTCATGCCGCATCTGTCGCAGAAGCGCCTGAAATTTTGGTAAATGGCCGGTTATCGCGCCCCGATGCCGGCGCGATCATTGCCATTTCGTTGCCGCCCCCCAATCAAACCCCTTCCCCGCCTTGCCTCTTGCCTCTATCGGGGCTTGGCTTTAGGGCAGGCTTAACGGTTGTTCAGACCACCAACGATACCAGTCAAGAAGGACCACTCATGAGTGAGACCGCGGATCGCGTAAAGAAAATCGTCGTCGAGCATCTGGGCGTGGAAGCCGAGAAGGTGACCGAGGACGCCAGCTTCATCGACGATCTGGGCGCAGACAGCCTGGACATCGTTGAGCTGGTGATGGCGTTCGAGGAAGAATTCGGCGTCGAAATCCCGGACGACGCTGCCGAGAAGATCGCCACCGTCAAGGACGCGATCGACTATATCGACAGCAAGCAGTAAGGCGCAGGCCGGCCCTTGCCCCGTCGGGGAAGGGCCAGGCATGTGTGGAAGAGACGGCTCCTCCTGTCCGGCCCGCCCGGAATGTGGGGAGCCTTTTCGTATCTGGCGCGCATTTGAAACCGCGCCGGCAATGGCTACATGGGCGGCAACAGCCCAGAGGAATTTCGGAGCTAGAATATGCGTCGTGTCGTCGTCACCGGCCTTGGCATGGTCAGCCCGCTCGGCGGGGATGTGGAGACCAGCTGGAAGAACATCATCGCCGCCAGGTCCGGCGCGGCCACGATCACGCGCTTCGACGCGACCGATTATAAATGCCGCATCGCCTGCGAGGTGAAGCCGGCGGATCACGAATATGGCTATGACGCCTCGATCGATGTCGATCACAAGATCCAGCGCCAGGTCGATCCCTTCATCGTCTTCGGCATCTCCGCCGCCAGTCAGGCGCTGCGCGACGCTGGCCTCGACAATATGACCGAGGAGGAAAGGCTGCGCGCCGGCTGCTCGATCGGGTCGGGCATCGGCGGGCTGCCGGGCATCGAGAGCGAATCGCTGGTGCTGGCGAACAAGGGGCCGGGCCGCGTGTCGCCGCATTTCGTCCATGGCCGCCTCATCAACCTCATCTCCGGCCAGGTCTCGATCAAATATGGCCTCATGGGGCCGAACCACGCCGTCGTCACCGCCTGTTCGACCGGCGCGCACTCGATCGGCGACGCCGCGCGCATGATCGCGATGGATGACGCCGACGTGATGCTGGCCGGCGGCGCGGAAAGCGCGATCTGCCCGATCGGCATTGCGGGTTTCGCCCAGGCGCGCGCGCTCAGCACCAATTTCAACGACACGCCCGAAAAGGCGAGCCGCCCCTATGACGTCAACCGCGACGGCTTCGTCATGGGCGAGGGCGCCGGTGTCGTCGTGCTGGAGGAATATGAGCGCGCGAAGGCGCGCGGCGCGAAAATCTATGCCGAGGTCGTAGGCTATGGCCTGTCGGGCGACGCCTATCATGTCACCGCCCCCCACCCCGAAGGCAGCGGCGGCTATCGCTCGATGGAAATGGCGCTCAAGAAGAGCGGCCTTTCCCTTGCCGACATCGACTATGTGAACGCCCATGGCACCTCGACCCCACTCGGCGACGAGCTGGAACTGGGCGCGGTCAAGCGGCTGTTCGGCGACCATCTGTCGACCATGTCGATGTCCTCGACCAAGTCCGCCATCGGCCATCTGCTGGGCGGCGCGGGCGCGGTGGAAAGCATCTTCTGCATCCTCGCCATCCGCGACCAGATCGTGCCGCCCACGCTCAACCTCGACGAGCCGAGCGAAAGCTGCAAGGGCGTCGATCTCGTCCCCCATGTCGCCAAGGAGCGGAAGGTCCGCGCCGTGCTCAACAACAGCTTCGGCTTCGGCGGCACCAACGCGTCCCTCATCATGAAGGCGATCTAACCAAACATCCTCCCCTGCAAGGGGAGGTGGCTGGCCGCAGGCCAGACGGAGGGGTGTCCCCGTCTCGATAGGGTGACACCCCTCCGTCAGTCGCTACGCGACTGCCACCTCCCCTTAAAGGGGAGGATGAGGTAACAAACAGCGGGACGGACCGACATCCATGCCAAGACGATCCCGCGCCACCCCGACCCGCCGCATCGGCTGCGTCATCCTCCTCCTCGGCCTTGCGGTCGCGGCCTTCGTCGCTTTCCGCTTTGTCGCCGGCTGGACCGAGCAAGGCCCCGCGACGCAGGACGTCAGCATCACCGTGCCCGAAGGCGCGACCCTGTCCGACGCCGCCGTGTTGCTGAAGCAGGCGGGCGCGGTGCGCTCGGCCGACGCCTTTCTCACCCGCGCCAAGGTCTTCGGCGGATCAAAACCGATCAAGGCCGGCGAGTTCGAAATCCCCGCCGGCGCCAGCAACAGCGACATCCTCTCCATCCTCCAGGGCGGCAAGACGCTCACCCGCCTCGTCACCATTCCCGAAGGCATGCCCTCGATCCTCGTCTATGAACGGCTGATGGCGAACGACCAGCTCACCGGGCCGATCAAAGTGCCGGAGGAAGGCAGCGTCCTTCCCGACAGCTACGCATTCGACAAGGGCGAAAGCCGCGCCGCCGTGCTGAAACGGATGCAGGACGCGATGGACAAGGCGCTCGCCAAGCTCTGGGCCGAACGCGCCGCGAACCTCGTCGTTAAGACCCCGCGCGAGGCGATCATCCTCGCCAGCATCGTGGAGAAGGAAACGGGCGTGCCCGCCGAGCGGCCGATGGTCGCGGGCGTCTATGCCAACCGCCTGCGGACGGGGATGATGCTTCAGGCCGACCCGACGATCATCTACCCCATCACCAAGGGCAAGCCGCTCGGCCGCCGCATCCGCAAATCGGAAATCGCGGCGGTGAACGACTATAACACCTATGCGATGGTGGGCCTGCCCAAGGGGCCGATCGCCAACCCCGGCCGCCTCTCGATCCTCGCCGTGCTGCACCCCGCGCAGACGAAAGCGCTCTACTTCGTCGCCGACGGCAAGGGCGGCCACATCTTCGCCGACACCTACCAGCAGCATAATGAAAATGTGCGCAAATGGTTCGAGATCAGGCGGGCGCGGGGGGAACTCTAACGGCCCCTCACCCCTTCAACCGATAGCCGATCCCCAGTTCGTTCGTGATCAGCACTGGGCGTTGCGGGTCGTCCTCCAGCTTCTGCCGCAGCCCCCGCACCAGCACGCGCAGATATTCGACATGATGCTCGGCTTCGTGCGGCCAGACCTGCGCCATGATCTGGCGATGGGTGATGACCCGCCCCGGAAAGCGCGCCAGTTGCGCCAGCACCGCGAACTCCTTGGGGGTCAGGTGGACCTCCTCGCCCCGGCGCGTGACGATATGGGCGAGCAGGTCGATGGTCACGTCGCCCACTTGGATCGCCGCCGCCCCGCCCTCGCGCGCGACCCGGTTGCGCAGCGCCACCCGCACCCGCGCCAGCAGCTCGTCGGTGTCGAACGGCTTGGTCAGATAATCGTCCGCGCCCAGGTCCAGCGCCGCCACCTTCTCGTCGGTCGCCTCGCGCGCCGATACGACGATCAGCGTCGCGTCCGACTGCCGCTTGATGAGCGGCACCAGCTCCAGCCCGTCGCGGTCGGGCAGCCCCAGGTCCAGCAGCACGATGTCGGGCGTTTCGCTGGCGAGCAGCGCCATCGCTGCCCGCGCGTCCGCCGCCTCCGCCGTCGCATAGTCGGCGCGCGCCAGCGCCGTCTGGATCAGCCGGCGGATCGGCGGCTCGTCGTCCACGATCAACACTTTATGGCGGATTTTCATGGGGCTCCCCCGTCAGCGATCATCAATGCGCGCGGTATGCGGATGGTGAAGCAGGCGCCCGGCGGCTCGCCCTCATTCCCGGCCTCGACGCCCAGCCCCATCGCCTGCGCGAAGCCCTTGACGATGGCAAGGCCAAGGCCGGTGCCGTGGCGCGCCCGGTCCGACCCCTC
The DNA here is from genome assembly GCF_036170395.1 of Sphingobium sp. Lineage (GTDB taxonomy): Bacteria > Pseudomonadota > Alphaproteobacteria > Sphingomonadales > Sphingomonadaceae > Sphingobium. The sequence goes on along the minus strand of NZ_JAVHPD010000007.1, from coordinate 294,338 downwards.
CAGCCGGGTGAAGGTCTCGAACACGCGCGCCTCCTGCCCCGGCGGGATGCCCGGTCCCTGGTCGATCACCGACAGCAGCAGCGCGTCGGGCCGGCTGCGGCAGCGCACGATGATCGGCGTCCCCGGATCGGCATAGCGCCCGGCATTGTCGAGCAGGTTGATGAGGATATGGTGGAGCAGCACCGGATCGACCCGCACCAGCGGGATGTCGGGCGGAATATCCACCTCCACCTCATGCCCCTCCAGCGACCCGCGCGTATCATGCACCGCGCCCGCCACCGCGTCGAACAGGTCGGTCGCCTCGGGCTTCATCGGCAGCGCGCCCGCCTCCACCCGCGCCATGTCGAGCAGATTGGCGACGAAGCGATTCAATCGCCGCGCTTCGCTCTCCACCGTCGCCGCCAGATCGGGGGAGGGGGCGCGCTGCAATTCCTGCGCGGCGGACAAGATGGTCGTGAGCGGCGTCCGCAGATCATGGCTCACCGAGGACAGCAGCGCGGAGCGCAGCCGGTCGCGCTCGCTGATCTGCTGCGCCTTGGCATTCTCCTCCTCCAGCGCCATCCGGTCCATCGCGATCGACGCCTGGTCGATCAGGCTCGCGAGCAGCGATCCCTGATCGGACCGCAGCGCCGGCCCCGCATCCTCGCGCGCGATGCCCAAGGCGCCCAGCACCCCGCGCCCGGTGCCGAGCGGATGGAACAGCCAGTCGGACGCGGTCAGCGTCGAGGAGCCGCGCCCGGCCGGCTGGCCATTGTCCATCGCCCATTGCGCCGCCGCCTTCTCGATCTGGTCCATCCGGTCGTCGGGCGGATAGGCTGCGCCCAGTGTCGGACCGTCGGGGGAGGGGAGCAGCAGCACCGTGTTCACGTCCAGCAGCCGCGCGACTTCGGCGCAGATCGCCTGCATCAGCGCCTCGCGGCTCGCCGCCGCCGTTAATTGCCGCGAAAAGCTCGCCAGTGCCGCATTCTGCCGCGCGCTGGAGGAGGCGAGGTCCGCCTGCGCCCGCACCCGCGCGCCGAACTGGCTGGTGACGATCGCGACGCCCAGCAGCACGATGATGCTGACGACATTTTCCGGGTTGCTGACCGTCAGCGTGCCGGTCGGCGGCAGGAAGAAGAAATTATAGGCCAGGCTCGACAGCAGCCCCGCGAACAATCCGGCGCGCAGGCCGAAGGAGGCGGCGGCGAACATCACCGGCACCAGATAAAGGAGGGCGATGTTGCCGAGGTCGATGATCGCCAGCGCCAGCCGCCCGACCACCGTCATCGCCGCGACCATCAGCGCCGCCCAGAGATAATCGGTCGGTCGCCCCCAATGGCCGGACAGGAGGCGCGCGCGGGCGGCAGGGCGCGCTGCCGTTTCGGCCGGCAGCACATGCACCGCCATCTGCCCCGCGCCGCGCACCAGCCGGTCGACGATCGACCCGTGGCGCAGCTCGAACCACCAGGATCGCGCCGATTTGCCGACGATGATCTGCGTCGCTCGCGCCTCCAGCGCGAAACGGCGCAGCCCCTCGACCGCATGGGTCGCGGGGATGCTGACGGTGTCCGCCCCCAGCCGCGACGCCAGCGCCAGCGTCTCGGCCAGCTGCGCGCGCTCCGCCTCGCTAAACCCCCGGTCGCGCTGCGTTTCGATATGCACCGCCGTCCATGGCGCTTTGAGCGCGTCCGCCAGCCTTTTGCCTGCGCGCACCAGACCCGCCGCATGGGGCTGCTCGCTCACCGCCACCACGATCCGCTCGCCCGCCGCGAAATTGCCCGCCAGCGCGTGCGCCCGCACATGCTCCAGCATCTGCGCGTCCACCGCCTGCGCCGCCCGCCGCAGCGCCAGTTCGCGCAGCGCGGTCAGGTTGGACTTGGAAAAGAAGTGGGTCAGCGCCCGCGTCGCTTCCTGCGGGATATAGACCTTGCCCGCTTTCAGCCGCTCGATCAGCTCGTCGGGCGGTATGTCCACCACCTCGATCTCGGCCTGCTCCAGGATGCTGTCGGGCACCGTCTCGCGCACCCGCACCCGCGTGAAGGAGGCGACGACATCGTTCAAACTCTCGACATGCTGGATATTGACCGTCGAATAGACGTCGATCCCCGCGTCCAGCAGCTCCTCGACATCCTGATAGCGCTTGGGGTGCCGGCTTCCGGGCGCGTTCGTGTGCGCCAGTTCGTCCACCAGCACCAGTTGCGGCCGGCGCGCGAGGATCGCGTCGATGTCCATCTCCGCCAGCACATGCCCCTGATGCGCGATCTCCTTGCGCGGGATCAGTTCATGCCCCGCCACCAGCGCCTGCGTCTCGCGCCGGCCATGGGTCTCGACCACGCCAACGACGACATCGACGCCTTCCTCGCGCCGCTGCCGCCCGTCCGTCAGCATTTCATATGTCTTGCCCACCCCCGGCGCGGCCCCCAGAAAGACCTTGAGGCGGCCACGCCCTTCCTGCGCGGCGGCGCGCAGAAAGGCTTCGGGGGCAGGGCGGTCGGGCTCGTTCACTCGGCCTGCTTAGCGCCAATCGCGTCCAGCCGTCGATTGAGTTCGAGCAGATTGACGCGCGGCTCGCCGATGAACCCCAGCAGCGGCCGCTTGACGCTCTCGCTTACCAACGCGCGCACCGCCCCCTCGTCGATCCCGCGCGCGGCGGCGACGCGGTCGACCTGATAAAAAGCCGCCTCGGGGCTGATATGGGGGTCGAGCCCCGAAGCGGAGGCGGTCACCAGATCGGACGGAACGGGGCGATCGGGTGCAGCAGCCTTGAATTTCTGAATGTCGGCAGCGACCCGCTCGGCCAGTGCCTTGGAGGTCGGGCCAAGGTTGGAGCCGGACGAAGCCTGCCCGTCATAGCCCTTGCCGGCGGCGGAGGGCCGGCCGTTGAAATAGCGGTCGGAGGTAAAGGACTGGCCGATCAGCGCGGAGCCGACCACGCGGTCGCCTTCGCGCACCAGGCTGCCATTGGCCTGGGCGGGGAAGAGCAATTGCCCCACGCCCGTCAGCGCCAGCGGATAGGCGATCCCCAGCAACAACGCGAACAGGATCGTCATCATGATCGCGGGCCGAAGGGCGGATTTCAGGTCTTGGTTCATTGGAAAGTCCTCACGTGCCGTTCGTCACAAACATCTGCTGATGCGGCGGGGCGCACAGGCCCGATTTTGGTGTTCCCCGGCGAAGGCCGGGGTCCAGTTCGACGCTCTGGACTGGACCCCGGCTTTCGCTGGGGAACAGGAAGTTTTACATTGCTCACGCCAGCCCCATCCCATTCACAAGGAGATCAATCAGCTTGATCCCCGCGAACGGCGCGATCAGCCCACCCAGGCCATAGATGGCGAGGTTCCGCGCCAGCAGCGGCCCCGCCCCGATCGGGCGATAGGTCACGCCTTTCAGCGCCAGCGGCACGAGGCACGGAATGATGAGCGCGTTGAAGATGATGGCGGAGAGGATCGCGCTTTCCGGCGTCGCCAGCCCCATGACGTTGAGTACGCCGAGCCCCGGATAGAGCGCCACGAACATCGCGGGAATGATCGCGAAATATTTGGCGACATCGTTCGCGACCGAAAAGGTCGTCAGCGCCCCGCGCGTCATCAGCAATTGCTTGCCGAGGCCCACCACCTCGATCAGCTTGGTCGGGTCGCTGTCCAGGTCGACCATGTTACCCGCCTCGCGCGCGGCCTGCGTGCCGGTGTTCATCGCCACGCCAACGTCCGCTTGCGCCAGGGCAGGGGCGTCGTTGGTGCCGTCGCCGCACATCGCGACCAGCCGCCCGCCTTCCTGTTCCTTGCGGATCAGCGCCAGCTTGTCCTCGGGCGTCGCCTGCGCCAGGAAATCGTCGACCCCGGCCTCGGCGGCGATGGCGGCGGCGGTCAGCGGATTGTCGCCGGTAATCATCACCGTGCGGATGCCCATTGCCCTGAGCTCGCCGAACCGCTCGCGAATGCCGGCCTTGACCACGTCTTTCAGGAAGATCGCGCCCAGTAACCGCCCGTCCTTCGCCACGGCGAGCGGCGTGCCGCCCGCGCGCGCGATCTCGTCGGTGATGCGGCGCAGCTCGGTCGCCGCCGCCGTCTCGCCCGCGCCCGGATTGGCGCGCAGCACCGAATCCACCGCGCCCTTCTGGATCACGCTGCCCGCGATCCGCACCCCCGAAATCCGCGTCTGCGCGGTGAAGGGGATGACCTCCGCCCCCTCGGGCAGTCCCTGCGTCGCCGCGCCCGCCTTCTCCCGCGCCAGCACCACGATCGACCGGCCCTCGGGCGTCTCGTCCGCCAGGCTCGCCAGCAGCGCCGCCTCCGCCAGTTCGCTCAAGGACGCGCCGTCCACCGGCCGGAACTCGCTCGCCTGCCGGTCGCCGATGGTGATGGTGCCGGTCTTGTCGAGCAGCAGCGTGTCGATATCGCCCGCCGCCTCGACCGCGCGGCCCGACTTGGCGAGCACGTTGAAGCGCACCAGCCGGTCCATGCCCGCAATGCCGATCGCCGACAGCAAGGCCGCGATCGTTGTCGGAATGAGGGTGATGAGCAAAGCCGCCAGGATCGCGACGGGCACTTTGCCCCCGGCATAGCTGGCGAAGCTCGGGATCGTCGCCACCGCGATTAGGAAGATGATGGTGAGGCCCACCAGCAGCAGCGTCAGCGCGATCTCGTTGGGCGTCTTCTGCCGCTGCGCGCCTTCGACCAGCGCGATCATCCGGTCGAGGAAGCCCTGACCCGGATTGACCGTCACCCTGACCCTGATCTCGTCGGAAATGACCCGCGTGCCCGCCGTCACCGCCGACCGGTCGCCGCCCGCCTCGCGGATCACGGGCGCGCTCTCGCCGGTGATGGCGGCCTCGTTGACCGAGGCCACGCCGGCGATCACCTCGCCGTCGGACGGGATCAGGTCGCCGGTTTCGACCAGCACGATGTCGCCGACCCGCAGCGCGCTCGCCGCCACCGTCTCATAAGCCGGGCCGTCGCCTTTCAGCCGCTTGGCGGTCAGCTCCGCCTTGGCCGCGCGCAGCGACGCCGCCTGCGCCTTGCCGCGCCCTTCGGCCAGCGCCTCGGCAAAGGTGCCGAACAACACCGTCAGCCACAGCCAGACGATCAGTTGCAGCTTGAAGCCAGTGGCCAACCCATCCTGCCCCACCGCCAGCAGGACGGTCAGCAGCACCGCGACGACGGCGGTCACGAACATCACCGGATTGCGGATCAGCTGCGATGGGTTAAGTTTGCGAAATGCCTCGCCGATCGCGGGAACGATCAGGTCGGCGGTAAAGAGCGATTTGGACGCCGTGCGTGCCATATTATGCTCCAATCTCTGTGTTCAGAAAAGGCGATGACGGGATGTGCAAACCCGATGTGGCGCCCATCCTCCCCCATAGGGGGAGGGGGACCGCCGCGAAGCGGTGGTGGAGGGGTGTCACCCCCTCGATAGCTGGACACCCCTCCGTCTGGCCTGCGGCCATCCACCTCCCCTTACAGGGGAGGATTTTCGCATGACGATCGCAAAGCATGTGATCGCCTCAGAAAAGCTGGCCGTTGACCATAGCCAGATGATCGGCGATCGGACCAAGCGCGAGGCTGGGCAGGAAGGTGAGGCCGCCCACGATCAGCACGATGCCGATCAAGAGGCCCGTCCACAGCGGCCCTGTCGTGGGGAAGCTGCCCGCCGTCTCCGGCGTGTAGCGTTTCGCCGCCAGCCCGCCCGCGATCGCCAGCATCGGAATGATGACGAAGAAACGCCCGATCCACATCGCCACCCCCAGCAAGCCATTGTAGAAGGGCGTGTTGGCGGTGAGCCCGGCAAAGGCCGACCCGTTATTCCCGACCGCGCTCGTGAAGGCGTAGAGGATTTCGCTGAACCCGTGCGGCCCCTTGTTGAGCGGCCCGGCCAGCCCCGCCTGCGTGACGGTGGCGACAGCGGTCAGGCCAAGGATGGTGAGCGGCAGCACCGCGATCGCCAGCACGGCGAGCTTCACCTCGCGGCTCTCGATCTTCTTGCCGACATATTCGGGCGTCCGCCCGACCATAAGGCCGGCGACGAATACCGCCAGGATCGCGAACAGCAGGAAGCCGTAGATGCCCGCACCCACGCCGCCGACCACCACTTCGCCCAGCTGGATGTTGAACAGCGGGATCATGCCGCCCAGCGCGGTGAAACTGTCATGCATCGCATTGACCGCGCCGCAGCTCGCCGCCGTGGTGACGGTCGCGAACAGCGCGGAGGCGGCGATGCCGAAGCGCACCTCCTTGCCCTCCATATTGCCGCCCATCGCGCCCAGCTGATGCAGCACGGGGTTGCCCGCCGCTTCCTGCGCGTAGGCGACAGTGACGCCGATCAGGAACAGGGTCATCATCGCCGCCAGGATCGCCCAGCCCTGGCGGGGATTGCCCACCGCCTTGCCGAAGGTCCAGGTCAGCCCCATGCCGATCGCGAAGATCGAGAGCATCTGCACGAAATTGGTCAGCGCCGTGGGGTTCTCGAACGGATGCGCGCTGTTGGCGTTGAAGAAGCCGCCGCCATTGGTGCCCAGCATCTTGATCGCCTCCTGGCTCGCCACTGGGCCCAGGGTCAGCGTCTGCCGCGCCCCCTCCAGCGTAGTCAGATCGACCGAGCTTGCCAGCGTCTGCGGCACCCCGCTCGCGATCAGGAACAGTGCATAGACGATGCAGACCGGCAGCAGCAGATAGAGCGTCACCCGCGTCACATCGGTCCAGAAATTGCCGATCCCGCCCGCGCTCCGGCGCGCAAAGCCCCGGAACAGCGCGAAGGCGAGCGCGATCCCGGTCGCCGCCGACAGGAAATTATGGATGGCAAGGCCCAGCATCTGACTGAGGTTCGACATGGTCGATTCCCCGCCATAGCTCTGCCAGTTGGTGTTGGTGGTGAAGCTCACCGCCGTATTGAACGCCAGGTCCGCGCTCGCCCCAGGAAGCCCGCCGGCGTTGAGCGGCAGCAGCCCCTGCAACCGCAACACGGCGTAGGTCAGCAGCAGCAACGCGAGGTTGAACACCAGCATGTGCAGCGCATAACGCCGCCATCCCTGCTCCTCCTTGGGGTCGATCCCCGACAGCCGGTAGAAACCGCGCTCGACCGGCCCCAGCACGCGATGCAGCGGCGTCGCGCGCCCCTCATAGAGCGCGAACAGCCACAGCCCCACAGGCTTGGTGATCGCCAGCAGGATGCCGACAAAGGCCGCGATCAGCAGCCATCCCTGAATTGTCATGATGCGCCCCTTTCTTAGAAGCGCTCGGGCCGCGCGAGCACGGCGACGAGATAGAGAAGAAGGCCCGTCGCGGTCAGCGCCGCCAGCCAGAGGTCGATGGTCATCGCGCCGCCTCCCTCACGCCCGGCCGCACAGGCGCGCATAGGCGACGCTGGCCGCGAACAGGCCCACGATGACGCCGATCCAGACAAGATCCTGCATGATGAAACTCCCGCGAAACCCCGGCCACGCCCCTGCGCCCCGGTCCGTCCACGGTCAGCCCATTAGTCCCGCCCGCCGTTGGAATGCGAGAGAGGGAGCGGGGAAGGGGCGTAGTGTTTGCGTATGAATCGGGGGGCGCTTTGCTCCCTCGAGACGATACATAACTCGTAAGCCAACAGTTGACATATGAAAGCCATTAGCTTACAGATAGGGCGATGATCAGGTCGTTCCGTTCAAAGGCGCTCAGGCTCTTCGCCGAAAGAGGTGATGCATCAAAACTGCCGGTCCAGAATTCCGGTCGCGTTCGGCGTATCCTGGCTGCCTTGAATGCGGCAACCCTGCCGGAGGATATGAACCTGCCGGGCTATCGGTTCCACAGCCTACAGGGCAAGCCGAAGCGTTATGCGGTGGATGCAAGCGGAAATTACCGCGTCACATGGGGCTGGCAGGGACAGCATGCCATTGATGTCGATCTCGAGGATTACCACTGAATTCACATGTCAGGAGATTATAGATGAGCGTTGTTCTTGAAGGGCTTCCGCCCACCCATCCCGGTGAGATTCTGCGGGAAGACATTCTTCCTAGTCTCCGTCTGTCGAAGGTCGCTGTGGCAAAGCTGCTACGCATTTCCCGCCAGCATCTGTACGACATCATGAATGAGGAAAAGCCGGTGACGCCGCAAATGGCTTTACGTTTGTCCAAGCTGCTAGGTAATAGCCCTGAGTTTTGGACCAATATGCAGGCGGCCTACGACATCGCGGTCGAAAAAAAAGCGATGGCTGATGAGTTGGACCTCATACAGGCGCTGGAGATCGCTTAATGCTTCGCCAGCGTCTATAGCGATATTGATAGCCCAAAAGCCCGAGACGTCCCGGATGATTGAAGTGGTAGCGGAGGAGGGATTCACACGAAAAACATAAGATACTGATTTATAACAACGTTCTTGATCGTCGTGCCGATAATTCCGCTCAATCCACCCCCAATTTTACCCCTTCGCGACAGGCCGTGCCGAAATATCGACAGGCCGACATGCGCGATCCCTGCTACGCCCGAGAACGCGGCTGTTTACAGTGTGATCGCAGAAAGGACCGCAGACTATCGACAAACACCACGGTTGCACGGCCGACCTTGGCTGCCTCGATGTCGCCGGAAGCGATGAGCTGGTAGATCTTGGATTTGCTGAGCCCCGTCATCCGTACTGCGTCGGGAATGCGAACGCTTATCGGCCCAATCGGGGGCGCGTCGTCGCCATTCGTTGCAGGCTGCCGGGCCGACATCGGACTATTTCTTACGTGCCCGGCTGAACGAGCGGTCGCTCGCCAGGAAGCCGCTAAGCATGAATGGAATGAGGTCCGGTACGGACTCGCGTCGGCCGTAGGCCGCCTCATAGGCCTCGGCGTAGTCGTTCAGCGCTTCGATGAGATCCGGCATGACGTTGATCGTGATCTTAGCCGGCGTCCGATCGGGCAGCCTTGGCAGCTTCAAATCAGCCATGACGGCCTCCCCAGGGTCCGGGCAATATGATGTCTTTGTGCACGACCACCCGTAGCGGCCAGCCGGGACGCACGCGCAAGGTCGGCTGGATATTGAGATTGCGCGTGACGAGCTGATCGCCGGCGCGCGCGCCGCTCTGCTGCGCTGACTCGCGGATCGCCCGGACAAGGTCGCTTTCGGTGCTGCCGAAGCTCAATTCAGTGCCGACGCCCAGCAGTGTCGACAGGGCGACGCCCTTCAGAAGTTGCCAAGTATGCCGGTCGATCCGGTCGGACAGACCCGCATAGCCCTGCGTATCGGTCGCCGGCACATTGTCGATACGAATCGACGAGCCGTCGGGCAGGATAATCCGCTGCCAGACGACCAGCGCACGGCTCTGCCCAAACGCTACAACGCTGTCGTAGCTGCCGATCAGCCGCGATCCTTGCGGAATGAGCAGACCGCGCCCGGTCACACTGTCATAGACGTTCTCCGTGATCTGCGCGGTGACGAGCCCGGGAAGATCCGAGTTGAGCCCGGTTATGAGGCTCGCGGCAATGATGCTGCCGGCCTGCAAGGTCCAAGGCGATACGGACTGCGCCAGCGCGTGCGGATTGATGTCGTCGTCGCGATTGGCGTGGCCGACCAATTCGTTCTTGCGCCCCTGGGCGTTAGGATCTCGGTCAGGGTCGAGGAGCGGCTTGGCAGTCTCGGCCGATGCTGGCGGAACACTTGCATCGGTAGTCACCGGTGCAGGGGCGGCGGCGCGACCGCCGCCCGCCAATTGCAGCATGACGCCAGACTCGCGTGCGGCCTTCTGCTCAGCGGCGATGCGCTGGCGCTCGGCTTCGGCTTCCTGCGCGGCCCGGCTCACCGCATCGGCAGCGGGGTCAGGGGGAACCATCCCGCCAAGCTGCCGCTGGCGCTCGAGGATCGGCCGCCCGAGATCACCGGGAAGCGGTAGCCCGAGCTTCGGCACGTCGCCATAGCTCGTCGGCGCGCCCGCGAGCGCATCAGGCGGCGCCTTCGCGCCAACCAGCTTTTCATCGCTTCGTGCGATCAGGCTCAGGGTCGCGGGCTTGAGCGCCAGCCAGGCGACGCCGATGATCGCGGTCGAGCCGGCGGCAGCGATGGCGACGATCGCACCGCGGCGAAAACGGGTGACGCGGCCCGGCGCCGCGCGCAGAACGAGCGTTTCGGGGTCGGCTTTGGGCGCCGCGATCGGCGCGGAAGAAGCGGTTGGATCGGTCACGCGCCCCTCCCGGCCTTGCGCTGCCGGCTCTTCGGCTGGGCGGCGGTGATACGGACAATCTGCTGTTTCTTGCCGCCAAGGCGCAGCTCGGCGACACCGAACAGGCGGTCGACCACATAATAGCGGCCGGCGACGCGATAGTTGACGAGCTGGGCCTCGCCATCCTCGCCAATCACGAACAGCGGGGGCGCCTCACCCACGGCGATCGCAGGCGAGAACTCGATGTAGGTCTGCCGCCCATCGTCGAACGCGCGCAGCGGCCGCCAGGCCGGCTTGTCGCCCGAGATCGCATAGTTGAAGTTGAGGCTTTCGACCGAGAGGCCCGACGCGATCGGCGTCGCCGCCACGGCTGCATCGCGCTGACGCCGGAGCGCGATCAGCTCGTCATGTGGATAGGTCCAGGAGATCGCCGCCATCGCGGTCGCGGGCGTGCTTTCGAGCTGGAGATGGTAGGTCCGGCGATCGGTAGCAATGACAAGGTTTGTGCGTAGGCCCGCCGAAAACGGCTTGACGAGGATGTGCACGCGCTTGCTTTCGCCGATGCCGCTGGTGGTATCGCCGACAGTCCAGCGCACGGTGTCGCCGGCGGCGACGGACACAATCGTTTCGCCCGGCTGCAAGGCAATGTCGGTGATGCGCTCGGGCGCGGCATAGAGCCGGTAGAGCACGCCTTCCGCCCAGGGATAGACCTGGACGGCATATATATATCCCGCGCTCGACGGCTCGCGCAGTGCCGCCCGGTTGGCGGCAGTGACGCGCGCGGTGGGTGACGCGGGTTCGCGGCTCTGCGCAGCGACGCCCATGGCAAGCGCCATCGCGCTCGCCGCCAGGATGAGGGCACGGATCATTGGTCGGTCCTTTCGGGGGATGGTGCGGCTGCGGGTTGAGCAAGGGTCGGATCGAGCGGCGAGCCCAGCGGAATGTCGGTGGGCGGCGCGACCGGGAGTGATTGTGCGGGATCGGGCACGGCCGATGGTTGCGGCGAAGGCGGCCGGTCCTGAGGCGTTTCCAGTTCGCGGCTCCAGTCGATCGCGTCAACATAGAGACCGAGCGGGTTTTTTCGGAGCACATCGGCCAAGCGCGGCGGCTTGATCTTCACCGTGAGCATCGCCGTCCAGCGTGACGTGCTGGCGAGGCTTCCCCGCTCATATTGCTGCTCGGTCCATTTGACCTGGAAGCTCGTATCCGACGCGCGGACGACGCTCGTCACCTGCACCGAAACCGTCTTGCGCCCGACATCGGCGAACGGATTGGAGGTGCGGGCATATTCGCCGAGGAACAGTGACGCACGTTCGGTCGCGAAATCATAGGCTGATAGCCAGTTTTCACGCATCAATACCGGATCGAGCGAGCGCGCTCGAACGCCGGTGATGAACCGGCCGAGGAACCATGCGATCTGCGGATCGGTCGGCCGATAGTCCTTGGCGGCAGGCGCGACGGCCTGTGCTTGCCCGAGTGCATCGACCTCGACCACATAGGGCACGACGCGGCTTTGCATCGATTGCCAGACCAGCGCGCCCGACAGACCAGTGGTCAGGAACAGGCCGCCGAAGGCCATCAGCCGCCAGTTCTTCGCCTGTGCGCGAGCCGAGCCGATACGCTCATCCCAAAGCTGGCCCGCTCGTTGGTAGGGTGTCTCGGGTTCGGGCGTTCGCCCATAGCGCTGCAATGCGCGTCGAAATTTCATCGCTCAGTCCCTTTCCTTGATGTCTGGAGTGGCGCCAGCGCCGCCGCGGTCGCCGCCCTGGATTGCGTGGATCGCCATCTGGCGGCGGTGGCGAGCATTCTGGCTGGCATGAAGCTTCTGCGCCCAGGCGGGTGTTCCTTCAGCTGCGCCTATCGGCGCGGCTGCGGGGGCGGCGCCGCCGGCACGGGTGCTTCCTGCTTCCCATGCGGCGCGCTGCCCACGATCGGCGGCAGCGCTAACGCCGAGACCGCCGCTCATCCGGTTGGCAGCCGCGCCGCGCATGGCGGTCGCAACGCCGCCGAGGCCCGCGCCGACGCTGGTCGAGCCCGAGGTTTCCTGCCCGAGCTTGTAGGCAGTGGATGCGGCAGACCCCATCGATGTACCGGCGCGGATCGCGCCGAGACCGGCCCCCGCGAGACCGCGTGCCGCGCCGACGGCGCCAGCGCCTGCCATCGCAAGACCTCCGCCGGCAAGCACGGTAGTGGCGATCACCGATCCGGCGCCGAGCTGCGGCGCGCCGGCGACGAGGCCGGATGCGATTCCCGGGCCGAAGATGGAGAGGCCAAAGATCGCGAGGCTCGCGAGCATCAGCGACACGGCCTGTTCGATCGACACCTCGTCGCCGGTGATCGCACTGGTGAAGTCGGCGAAATAGTTAGAGCCGATGCCGACGATGACCGCGAGCACCATGACCTTGATGCCCGAACTGACGACGTTCCCGAGCACCCGTTCGGCGAGGAACGACGTGCGGTTCCACAGCGCAAAGGGCACGAGCACGAAGCCGGCGAGCGAAGTAAGCTTGAATTCGAGGATTGTGATGAAAAGCTGGATCGCGAGGATGAAAAAGGCGGCGATGACGACGACCCAGGCGATCACCAGCACGGCGATCTCGATGAAATTGTCGAAGAAGGCGATCGGGCCAACCAACTCCTTCGCCTGCTCGAGGAGCGGCCATGCTGCCTCGAAGCCGGTCCCGGCCAGCTTGCCGGGTCGCAATAAATCGTCAGCCGTAATCGCGCTGCCCCCTGCGGTGAGGCCGAGGCCGGCGAAGCTGCGAAAGATGATATCGGACAGTGTCGAGAAGCTGTTGAGGATCAGGGCGAAGACGCCGACATAGAGGATCTTTTTGAGGAACTTGGCGATGACGTCGTCTTCGCCGCCGAGCGCCCAGAACAGCCCGGCGAGCGTGATGTCGATGCCGATCAGGATCGTGGTCAGGAAACCGACGTCACCGCCCAACAGGCCGAACCCGCTGTCGATGTAGGAGGCGAAGGCCTCCATGAACTGATCGATGACATTCAGGTCATCCATATGGGCGGGTTCCTGCTTGAAGTTGAAAGGTGTCGCGGGGACCGGCGGCCATGAGAGGGGCAAGCCCTACGGCCCCCGCGACGAGACAGGTTCGGACCCGGGGGGAGCTGGGGGCGCGGTCCTCGCCTGCCTCAGCTCATTGGCGTGGCGTGTAAGCCTTGCCGTCGCCGAGGAAGCGGCGCGTCGACTCGCGTGCCTCGCGCGCGATCTGGCCCCGCTGCGCCTGCTCGACCGATTCCGCCCGGAACTGCGCCGCCATCATTTGCTGAAGCTGGAGCTGCTGCTTGGCGGTGAGCGCGAGAAGCTGGTTCGTGGCCTGCTGCGCCTGAAGCGAGCCTTCCGCGCCCTGGCTGCGCGCGACGATGTCGGCGAGCGCCTGCGTGTCGCTCCGTACGTTGTCGACGATGCGGTTCTGGACCCCCATCGTCTGGCGAAACGCGGACATCGCGGTATCGAGTTGATCGCGTGCGCGAGCCACACGCTGATCGCGGCGGAACACCTGATCGAACTCCTGCGGGTAGAGCTGGCGGAAGCGCTCGTCGAGCTGATCGATGCGGAAGTCGACGCCCTGCGCCTGGCCCATGAGCTGGTCGATCTGCTGGAGGCGCTGGCGAAGCTCCTGAAGTTGCGGGAAATCGATCCGGGACAGGTTCTTGCCCTGGTTGATCAGCATCTGCGCTTCGTTCTGGAGACTCTGGATCTGGTTGTTGATCTGGGCAAGCGTGCGCGCGGCGGTGAGCAGGTTTTGCGAATAGTTCGATGGATCGAACACACTGAGCTGGGCCGCGACGGGCGTCGAGGTCAACGCGATGCCGATACCGAGCGAGCCGACGGCGCCGAGCGCGAGAGCGGAGAGGCACGCATATTTGCGGATAGGGATACGGGGCACGGGAAATTACTCCTTGTCTTCTGGGGGGCGGGCGGCAGGGTGACGCCCAAGCAGGTCGGCCGCCCAATCGAGGCCGGCTTGGGAGAGAAAGGTCGCGGCGAAGTCGGCCTGGCCCTTTTCGGCCAGCACCGCGTCTATGCGCTTCTGGCTGTCGGGATCGGACGCGCCGCACAACGCCAGCGCGATCGGGCCTAGCCCAAGCTCGAACAGCCGGTTGCCGCGCGCTGATTGCAGATAATATTGCCGCTTGGGCGTCGCGCGGCTGACCAGTTCGATCTGGCGCGCGTTGAGACCGAAGCGGACGTAGACCGTCTGGCCCTGCGGCTCGATCGCCCGATCATTGGGCAGCAAGATGCGCTGCGGACAGCTTTCGATGATGGCCGGCGCGATCGTGCTGTCGGCGATATCGGCTAGGCTCTGTGTCGCGAACACGACGCTGACGTTCTTCTTGCGCAGCACCTTCAGCCACTCACGGATGCGCGCGGCGAACAGCGGGTGGTCGAGGAACACCCAGGCTTCATCCAGTACGAGAAGCGTCGGCCGCCCGGTGAAGCGCTCCTCGAGACGATGGAACAGGTAGGTCAGCACGGGCGCAACGACGCCCGCCTGCCCCATCAGCGCTTCAGTCTCGAAGCACTGCACGTCGGCGATCGCTAGATCGTCTTCGGCGGCGTCGAGCAGGCGGCCGAACGATCCTTCGAGCGTATAGGGCGCGAGCGCCGATCGCAGCGGTGCCGATTGCAGCAGCAGCGACAGGCCGGTGAGCGTGCGTTCCTCGATCGGGGCGGTCGCGAGATTGGTGAGCGCCGACCAGACGGCCTCCTTGATCTCGGGTGTGACCAGTACTTTCTCATGGGCGAGCAGCGCGCCGATCCATTCGGTCGCCCAGGCGCGTGCGTTGGAGCGATCGATGTGGCGCAGCGGCTGGAAGGCGATCGTTCGCCCGCCCACGTCATCGGCATGACCGCTCTCACCGCCAAGCCCGAGCGCGTGATGCGCGCCGCCCATCGCCAGCACGGCCGCGCGCGCCGAAAATCCCTTGTCGAAGACATAGACCTGGGAGTCTGGATATCGCCGGAACTGAAGCGCGAGCATTGCGAGCAGCACCGACTTTCCGGCCCCGGTGGGTCCGACGATCAGCATATGACCGACGTCGCCGACATGCGTGCTGAGACGGAACGGCGTCGAGCCGCTGGTTTCCGCATAAAGCAGCGGCGGACCGTCGAGGTGCGGATTACGCGCCGGTCCTGCCCATACCGAGGACAGCGGCATGAGATGCGCGAGATTCAGGGTGTGGACGATCGGTTGCCGGACGTTCGCATAGACATGGCCCGGCAGGCTCGACAGCCACGCCTCGACCACATTCATGCCCTCGCGGATGCAGGTGAAGCCGAGCCCGTTGACGATGCGCTCGACCGCGCGGACCTTTTCCTCGACGCGGGCGCGGTCGATATCGGCAACGGTGATCGTCGTCGTCAGATAGCCGAACGCGACATGATCGCCGCCGAGCGCCTGCAAGGCGAGGTCGGCATCGACCACCTTGTTGTCGGCATCGCTGTCGAGAAGCTGGACCGGCTGGTTGTAGATGACTTCGCGCAGCAGCGCGGTGATCGACTTGCGCTTGTTGAACCACTGCCGCCGCAGGCGAGTGAGCGCTTTGGTTGCGTCGGTCTTGTCGAGCGCAATGAAGCGCGTCACCCAGCGATAGCCAAAATCCTCATGGTTGAGTCCGTCGAGGATGCCGGGACGGCTCGCGTTCGGAAATCCGAGGATGGTGAGCGTCCGCAGATGCTCGTCGCCGAGCATCGGTTCGAGCCCGCCGGTCAGCGGCGTGTCGGCGAGCAGCCCGTCCAGATAGATGGGCGTTTCGGGCACGGCGACGACATGGCGGCGCGCGGAGATCGCACCGTGGAGAAAGGTCAGCATTTCGCTGTCGCCGAGCGCGCGCACCTCGGGCATGAAGCCTCTGAACAGGTCAAGCGCACGATCCGTCTCGGCGATGAAGCCGGCAAGCGCTTGTCGCCAGTCGCGGCCCTTCGCGTCGTCGCTGCGCTCGATCAGCGCTCGGCCCGCCGTGTCCGCCTGATCGGGCGGAGGCAGGAGGGTGAGCGTCAGATAATAGCGGCTCTCGAAATGCGCGCCCGCGCTTTCGAACGCCGCGCGCCGTTCCTCATCGACCAGCCACGACGCCGCATCGGGAAAGCTGCTGTCGGGATAACCCAGCGCTTCGCGCCGCTCGGCCTCGAAATGGAGTGCCCAGCCCGAGCCGAAGCGCTTCAGGACATTGTTCGCCCGCGCGCAGGCGGCGACAAGCTCGGCTTCGGTGGCGGATTCTAGATCGGGGCCGCGGAACCTGAGGACGCGCAAAAAGCTGCCGTCCTTGTTGAGCACCACGCCGGGCGCGACAAGCGCCGCCCATGGAAGATGATCGGCGAGCCGGTCGGCCTTCTGACGGTATTCGCGCAGATTCAGCATGACAGATGCCCCTTCTGGCGAAGGTGGCGGACAAGGACCGGGGCGAAGTCGGGATCGCGCTTGGCGGCGAACACCGCGAGAGTGTGCCCGAACGCCCACATGGCCAGCCCGGCGATCCACTGCTGGAGACCGAGTCCGAGCGCGGCCGCGATCGTACCATTGACGATCGCGATCGCTCGCGGCGCCCCGCCAAGCAGGATCGGCTCGGCAAGCGCGCGGTGCATCGGCGCCTCGAACCCCTCGATATGGCTGGCGCCATAGGAATTTGGCGCGTTCACGAGATGAGCGCCCCGCCGCCGAAGCTGAAGAAGCTGAGGAAGAAGCTCGACGCCGCAAACGCGATCGACAGGCCGAAGATGATCTGGATGAGGCGCCGGAACCCGCCTGCCGTCTCGCCGAACGCGAGCGTCAAACCGGTGACGATGATGATGATCACCGCGACGATCTTGGCGACAGGACCCTGGACCGATTCGAGGACCTGCTGAAGCGGTTCCTCCCACGGCATGCCCGAGCCGGCGGCCTGCGCGGTGGCGGCGAGCGCAAGCCCGAGGCCGATGGCGGCGCCGGTGAGGAAGATGCTCCGACGATCGGGAATACGGGCAGGAATACGGGACAAGCGCATGGTCATTCTCCTTGGGGTTCGAGGGCGTGGTCGGGAGTAAGGTCGAGGACGGCGTAGCCGCCGTCGGGATCGAGGCCGGCGACGCGCGCGATCGTGTCGACGCGGCGCGCGAGGCCGCGCCCGGCGATGAACACGATCATGTCGATGGCGTCGGCGATCAGCCGGCGCGGAACGGTGACGACGCTTTCCTGCACGAGCTGCTCGAGCCGGTAGAGCGCCGACACTGCCGAATTGGCGTGGACGGTTGCGATGCCGCCCGGATGCCCGGTGTTCCAGGCTTTGAGCATGTCGAGCGCTTCGCGCCCGCGCACCTCGCCAACGACGATGCGATCGGGGCGGAGCCGCAATGTCGAGCGGACAAGATCAGCCATCGTGACGCCGCCGGCTCCGGCAGTGCCAATCGTACGCGTGCGCAGCCCCACCACGTCGGGCGCGGCGCATTGCAACTCACGCGTGTCTTCAATGATGATGACGCGTTCGTCGAGGTGCGCCATCTCGGCGAGCAGCGCGTTGGCAAGCGTCGTCTTGCCCGAACTGGTGCCACCCGCGACCAGGATGTTCTTGCGCTCGACCACGGCCATCGACAGCAGTCGCGCCGTGTCGGCGGGCATGATGCCGTCCCGCACATAGTCGAGCAAAGTGTAGATGCGCGCCGCGGGCTTGCGGATCGAGAAGCACGGCGCGAGGCTGACCGGCGGCAGGATACCCTCGAACCGCTCGCCCGCGCCTTCGCCGTGCGGTGGCAGCTCGGCTGACACGATCGGCGCATTGCCATGAACCTCTGTCCGTGCGTGGCTGGCAACCAGGCGGATGATCCGCTCGACCTGCGCGGGCTCATATTTGGTGCCGGTATCGATCCGGCCTTCGCCGAGTCGATCAAGGCGCAACACGCCGTCCGGGTTCACCATGATCTCGATGACCACCGGATCGGCCAGCGCTGCGGCGATGGTCGGCCCCATCGCGGTGCGCAGCATCGCGCGCCGACGCCCTGCGGAATTATCGGAGCCGAAAAGCGTGTCGCTCATCGCCCACCTCCATTGTCTTTCGCGGAGGCAGCAAGCGTGCGCTGGCCGCTGGCGAGCGCTTCGCCGACGCGGGCAATGAACGCCTCGAAGCGGTCTCGGCCGATCGCACGCGCCGCTTCGTCGGCTTCGGCCAAAGGGGCCTGCACCATCAGTTCATAGCGGATGAACAGCGCCAGGCTCTCGAGCAGCACATGCCCGTCACGCTCGACACGCCCCAGCGCGAGCGACATGCGATCGAGCCGCTGGCTGAACTTGTTCTCCAGCTCGCTCGCCGCCTGCCGGTTGAGCCAGGCGGTGAGCGCGTCGGTGAGGATCGCCGATTTGGACGCGCCGGGCTGGCTCGCCAGCGCCTCGAAGCGGTGGCTCAGATCTTCGGGCAGGAAGAGCTGGTAGCGGACGCGGTTGGGTTTGATCGCGGCCATTGTCAGAAGTCCGGCAGCATGTCGGCGCTGCGACCCTGATTGATCGCGTGAGCGCGGATCAGCGTGCCGGTGGCGCCGGCGCGGTCCATCGCGTGCTTGTCGGCGATCGTGTCGGTGTCGTCGCTGTCCAGGCCGAGCAGGTCGAGCTGCTTTGGCGGCTCGGGTTTTTTGGCGGGTTCTTCGCCGAGGCCGGGGTGGCGCTGCTGTTGCAAGCCGCCGTCCTCATCCGCCTTCGCATCGTCATCGGGCTTGCCGAGCCGGGTATCGGGCGCGCGGACCAGTCCGCTCCAGTCGTTGGGGCGTGCCTGCGGCCGGTCGGGATAGTCTCCGGGCGCGGGCTGCGGCGGCGGTGCGATCCGCTCGCGGAAATTGCGGTCCTCGTAATAGCGCAGCTTCCTCGCGCGGATCGGGGCCATGCCGGAGACAAGGACAAGCTCATCCTTGGGCGGGAGCTGCATCACCTCGCCGGTGGTCAGGAGTGGCCGGGCGGTCTCCTGCCGGCTGACCATGACGTGCGCCAGCCAGGGCGCGAGCCGGTGGCCGGCATAGTTGCGCATCGCGCGCTGTTCGGTGGCGATGCCGAGCGCGTCCGAAATCCGCCGCGCCGTGCGCTCGTCGTTGGTCGCAAACGCGACGCGGACATGGCAGTTGTCGAGGATCGAGTTGTGCTCGCCATAAGCCTTCTCGATCTGGTTCAAGGACTGCGCGATCAGGAAGGCGCGCACTCCATAGCCCGCGAGAAAGGCAAGACTGGTCTCGAAGAAGTCGAGCCGCCCCAATGCCGGGAACTCGTCGAGCATCATCAGGAGCTTGTGCTTGCCCGCCCTGGCGGGATCGGCATCGAGCTTTTCGGTGAGGCGGCGGCCGATCTGGTTGAGCACCAACCGCACCAGCGGCTTGGTGCGGCTGATGTCCGATGGCGGGATGACAAGGTAGAGCGAGACCGGATGGCCGGCCTCGACGAGATCGGCGATCCGCCAGTCGCAGCGCGATGTCACCGCGGCGACGGTCGGGTCGCGATAGAGCCCGAGAAACGACATTGCGGTGGAGAGGACGCCGCTGCGCTCGTTCTCGCTCTTGTTGAGCACCTCGCGCGCCGCCGAGGCGACGACGGGATGGATCTGCGGCGCATCCTTCGTGCCGAGGTGATTGGTGGTCATCATCCGCCGGAGCGTGGCGGTGAACGGCCGCTGCGGGTCCGACAGGAATGTGGCTACCCGTGCGAGCGTCTTTTCTTCCTCCGCATAAAGGACGTGGAGGATCGCGCCGACCAGGAGCGAATGGGAGGTTTTCTCCCAGTGGTTGCGCCGTTCGAGCGCGCCTTCGGGATCGACCAGGATGTCGGCGATGTTCTGGACGTCGCGGACCTCATGCTCGCCGCGCCGGACCTCCAGCAGCGGGTTGTATTTGGCGGAAGCGGGATCGGTCGGATTGAACAGCAGGACGTGGGAGAAGCGCGCGCGCCAGCCGGCGGTGAGCTGCCAGTTCTCGCCCTTGATGTCGTGAACCACGGCGCTGCCGGTCCAGCCAAGCAGTGTCGGTATGACCAGCCCGACGCCCTTGCCCGAACGGGTTGGCGCGAACGCCATGATATGTTCGGGGCCGTCATGCCGGAGATAGCGGCCGCGCGAGCGGCCCAGGAATACGCCGGCATCACCGTAAAGGCCGGCCCGCTCGATCTCGTTCGGCCTGGCCCAGCGCGCCGAACCATAGGTGGTGACGTGACGCGACTGCCGCGCGCGCCAGAGCGAGCCTGCGATCGCCGCGCCGCAGCCGATGAAACCGCTCGCGCCGGCGAGCGCGCCGGCCTTGTCGAAAACATGCGGCGCATAGGCATCGTAGTGATACCACCAGGGGAAGAGCGCCCAGGGACGATAGACCGGCGTGCTTCCAGCCATGAACCAGGCCGGACCAAGTTCGGGCTGGTAGGCGAGCATCGCCGCCGCCCATTGGGTCGCCGCCCAGAGGCCCGCGATCACGATTGCGAACACGACAAGGATCTGGCCGATGAGCAATTTGGTCGGGGTCACGTTGAAGCTCCCGCCCATACCGCCGGATGCGGTCGGGGCGCGGCTTCAAGACTCGGCTATGGGCCGCCCGAAATGAACGGAGCCGCTGGGGGCTGGTGGGTGACCGAAGGAGATCACTCGTCGGCGACTGACTCAATATTCCAGCTCTGTTCTTTTGATCGAGCTATGACCCGAGTTGATGATTCTGCCCTGTCGTTGTCCCTCGAGGTGGCACTGACCACCACACCGCACCGCCGATGACCCGCTACACCCTGCAAAAATCCGAGCTGCAAATTCGGGCTTGCGTGTCGGATTATCAGACATTATATCGCATTTAATGTAGTGAAATCGTGCGAGGCATGCATGGCGACAATCGCTCCTCCGCAGCCCGCGGCAACCGCGTTTCCCAAAGCCGACGCCATTAGGGCGTTGGTCGACGAACTGCTGCAAGTGGCCAGGGCTGAGGCACAGGTGCGCGGAATTGCCCTGCCTCCGGAAAACCCGAAGATCATCCAGGCGCCCGTGCCACTCGACTCCTTGTCCGTGGTCGACACGCTTTGCGCGGTGGAGCAGGTCCTCGACATCGAGCTTCGCGACAGCATCGTCCGCACCGGCGGCTACAATTCGATCGAGAAGGCGATTGACGACCTCCTCCCTAAGATCGAACGCGTCTGGGTTAAGAAGAAAGGGTCGAAGCCATGACCAATCTCGCACTCCGCCAGGAAGGCGACGAGCAGGAGCGGCGGCGCTTGGGCGACCGTCTGCGCGAAGCACGGAAATATCTCGGCCTCAAGCAGGAAGAAGTTGCTGCCTATCTCAAGATTCCCCGGACCGCGCTTACCGATATCGAGAATGGCCAGCGCCGCGTTGAAGCGATCGAACTGACGCGGCTTGCCCGTCTTTACCGCCAGTCGGTGGCCTATTTTACCGGCGAAGACGAGGCCTCCGCGAGCCTTCCCGCCGATGTCGCCCATCTGGCGCGACGCGTTGCGGCCTTGTCGACTGAGGACCGGGCCGAGCTGAGCCGGTTTGCCGAATATCTCCGCTCGCGGTCTGGCGGCGAACGGAGCTGATCGATGGCGTCGGATTATGCGAGCGCGGTTCGCGCTGGTACGATGGCAGCGGGCCGCCTGCATCGCGAACTCGATACGCGCGCACTGATCGAGACCCAAGGCGGCAGCGTCGATGTCTTCGGCGCGATCCATGCCGTGGGTCTACCCTTGCTGCTTCGTCCTCTGAAAGGCCTGCTCGGCGCCTATCTCAGCGCACCTGCTCCTGGCGTTCTCGTCACGACGGAACGACCGATGAGCATCCAGCGCTTCACGGCCGCGCACGAACTCGGGCATTTTTCGATGCGACACGAGCCGAGCCTCGACGATGAGAGCATCCTGCGCCGGATGCCGATGTCGCCCGAACCGGGAAACAACTTCGAGGAAACCGAAGCCGACGCCTTTGCGATCGCCTTCATGATGCCGAAATGGCTGGTGCTCGCGCACAGCGCGCGACAAGGATGGCAGATCGATCATTTCCGGCGCCCCAATGTCGTCTATCAGCTCTCGCTGCGGATCGGCGCCAGCTATGAGGCGACGTGCCGCACCCTGGTTCGCTACAATCTGATTTCGCCATCGGTGATGACCGACCTGCTCCGGACGCAGCCGCGCAGCCTGAAGGTCGATCTCCTCAAGGACTATCGGCCCGACAACTATCGCGGCGACGTCTGGCTGCTGACCGAGCGCGATGCCGGCTCGCGGATCGATGGCAGTCGCAATGATCTTTTCGTGCTGCAGCTCGAAGAACATAGCGGCGGTGGGTATCTCTGGGATCTCGACCAACTGATCGCCAGCGGCTTCGCCGTCGTTCGAGACGAGCGTGAGGCAATCGACGGCGATGGCATCGGTGGTCCCGTTGTCCGCCGTGTCACCGCGGCGCCCGATGCGCCGCGGCGCGGCCGCATGTCGCTCGACGAGCGGCGGCCGTGGCAGCCTGCGCCGGCCCTCACCAGCCTGACGCTCGATTTCGACCTCACCGGCCCGGAACAGACGGGCCTGTCGCGCGCCGAACGGCGGCACCTGCTCGAGGCCGCCTGACGCCCCATGATCGATATCGTCCGTGACCTTCGGCCGCTGTTCGGGCCTGCGCGCGATCAAGGCGCGCGGCCGACATGCCTCGCATTCGCCGCGAGCGACACCCACGCCGGGCTTCGCGACGGCTGGGCACCGCTGTCGTGTGAATTCGCCTTTTATGCCGCGCAGAAACGGGCGGGCAGACCGCCGACGAGCGGCGCACTGCTATCCACAATGCTGGACGCGCTACGGCTCGATGGCCAACCCGACGAGAAAGGCTGGCCGTATCTGGCAGCGGTTCCAGCCGATCATCGACTGTGGACGCCGCCGGCGACCGTTGGCCCGCTCTATGGCCGCAACGGACAGAGGGATGGAACCGACCTGTCATCCATCCTTGCCGCGCTGGATCGTGACACGCCGGTGCTCATGCTGACGATGCTGTCACGGTCTTTCTTCCAGCCGCGCGGTGATGGCGTCGTCGATCCGGCGAACGACGAACTCCCCGAGCCAGCGCAACGGCACGCGGTCGTCGCGGTCGGGCATGGAACCGTGGACGGCACCCCGGCCATTCTCATCCGCAACAGCTGGGGACCAGGTTGGGGCTTGGAAGGCCACGCCTGGCTTACTGAGCGCTTTCTAGCGCCGCGCCTTTTCGCCACGGCAAATTTGACGGAGGAAGTCGATGTATCTTCCCATACCGCCGCAGCCTGACTGCGTTGCTGGCTGGCGCGAGGCGGTCCGGCTCGTCGACCTCGCCACCGGACACCAGGCGCAGAATGTCGTCATCTCCGTGGCCGAGCCGACTGCGCGCGCAACACTCGCCGATCCCGTCGTGGCGGAAGTCGATGCCTTCCTTTCGGGCCATGGCAAGAAGCCCATCGAGACGGTCGCCAACACGATTTTTCCGGCAGCGCTGTACAGGCGCTACGGCGCGCCGCAATTCTTCGACCGGTTTCGCGACAACGTGCTGCCGAAGGTCCGGAGGTCGGGCGCTTGGTCGGGCTATTATTTCGAACGGATGATGGAATTGCCCCGCGCCGACGGCCAGCCAATCAATCAAATCTGGGGCATCGTCGAGCGCCTGCGCAACCCGAACGTCCGAGCGCTCAACAAATTCGAACTGCTGATCTTCGACCCCGCCCGCGACGTGAATGACTCGCCCTACGGCGGTCAGTGCCTGAGCTTTGCCAGTCTCAAGCTGATCGGCAAGGGCGACGATCGTCGCCTCGGCATGACCGCGCTCTACCGCAATCACTACTATATCGAAAAACTGCTCGGCAATCTGATCGGCCTCGGCCGTCTGCTCGAATTCATCGCCAAGGAAGGCGGGGTCGCGCTGGGTCCGCTCACGATCGTCTCGACCAACGCCACGGTCGACACCGCCAACTGGAACCGCGGCGATCTTAAGCAACTCTTTGAACGCTGCGATCAGGCGAGCGCACATCTCCGTGCTGCGGCGTGAGGCGCGCCCAACGGCAGTTCTAGCGGCTCATCGTTGTCATCCGCGACACCGTACAGGCTGAACATGCCCTCGATGAACTCGCGCTGCCCGCCGTAGCTCGGATGGCGGACCGCGGTGGTCGGAATGTCGAGACCGTCCAGCGCCAGGTGAGCGTCGCGCCCGATCGCGACGATCTGGCGGGGCCGGATCATTGACACGAGGGCTTGCAATATCGGCCAGGTCGCCTCGCGCTCGCTTCGCGTGTGGCATCGGTTCGACATCGGATCATCCGCTTCATGGGGATGGAACGGGAAAACGTTCCAGAGCATGACAGGCTGACCGATCCGCTCTAGCACACGCCAGACGATCGCCGCGGTGCGCTCCGCCACGGCGGGTCCCTGCGTCGCACGTTCAAATGCGATGCCGCCCATCAGCGTGCCGGCATGTCCGAGGTGAATTTCGTCGGTCAGCGGTACGCCCGTACGCCGCCCCCCGCGATAGCCGAGATCACGCGCGATCCAGATCGTTTCGACGCGATGATCAAGCGCCGCGGTGAGCAGCATTTCGAGATTGTCGCGGCGCCGGGCGGCGGCGTCGCTGCGGTCATGGACCGTGCAGCGATCGCGCCAGGGATTGAACACTGAGGGAAGTTCGGTCGCCGCCAGGGTGGACACAAAGGATTTCGGGGTCATGACGGCAATTCCTTGATACGCAGGCGGCGATTGGCGAAGTCGATCAGGACGCGGCCGCGCCGATGCTCCTGAAGGAAGCGGAAAGCCGTATAGCCCTGGAGGATCGCTTCCTCCCAAAGCCACAGCGGACAGCGTTCTGATTCGTAGCCGGCGACGAACTGGCGGACATGCTTCAGCATGTCCAGCGGAAGGCCACCGCGCTTCACGTTTTCAAAGTACCGGAGTTGCTGCGCTTGTCCGAAAATCCAGGAAGTTATGCCCTCTTCGATGAGAATCGCCCGAGCACCGTCTTCGGCGTCGTCGAGTTTCGGATCGCTCTTGCGCTTGAGACGGAGCAGCGCACGCAGCACTGGCGACCAGCCAAGCACCGCGACATAAGCGTAGTGAAAGACATCGTGGAAACGATAGTCGTCGGGTTCGAGCGCGTTGTCGGTGAGCCGGTCGCCGACATACACACCGCTTGAGCGTTGATACACGAATGTCTGCCCGCGAACGGTGCGTTCATAGACGTCGATCGCCATCCGCCGCGGCAATTGCTCTTCTGGGTCGAGCGCCGCATCGGTCGGCGCCGGATAGATGCGCTCGCGCGGCCAGCGATCGAAGATCTTGTGAAGATTCTTCACGGCGGCAGCCTCGATGGTAACACCGGATTCGTTTGCCGCCTGGATCAACCGGCGCATGACCGCGACCAGCCGGCCCGCGAGTGCTTCGCGGTCCTTCGCAAGACCGCCCGCCTGGAAATCGTTGATGAGCAGCCCAACGTCGCCTGCCAGCGCGAGCAGGCTATGCTCGAACTGCGGCATCGGTGCCTTGGCAAGCGGAATGTGCTGCGGCTGCAGCGCATGGAAACTGAGCGTTTCGTTGCCGCCCGTCTGCCATTGTCCGCCGTTTGTCGCCGCGGCGGCAGCGATGTCGCTGAGCGCCATGCGGCTGCGCCGTGCGATCGCCGCCAGATACCAAAGGACGTCACCAAGCTCTTCCGCGACGGCGTGAGCGTAACCCAGGTAGGAGGCATCGTCGCGCTGCTTTTTCTTGGCCTCACTGAGCAAGCTGCCGACTTCGCCGAAAAGGCCAAGCATCGAGAAGCCCAGTGCGCGGCCACCGCTGCGTTGATCAGTCCGCGCGGCCTGCTTCGCATAATCCGCAACAGTGAGAGCTTCGAAATCCTCGCTCATCGCCTGCCCTTCCGGCGATCCGATATCGCGTCTGCGGGGACGCTCACGCCATAGGCTTCAAGTGCCCGCAGTACGATCATCCGGATCGGCTCGCGGGAATCGAGCGACCGTTGACCGAGATCGCGTTTCGTAACGGCAGGAATCTGCACCTGAAGATGCTCGTCGCCGACATCGGTTTGCGCTGCGATATTTTTCATGAATCCATGAAAACATAATTTCATGAAAATAGAAAGCCCGAATCCTCCGGATCAGGAGACGCTCGGCCCGCTGCGCTGCCGCCCGAGTGTCCAGTTGATCCCGCCGTCGCGCATGATGCCCGAGACCGATTTACCGACATGGCGATCGAGAACAGAGCGCCACGGCACCAGCGTGAAATCGCGCGACCGTTCGATGAGCGCATGGCGACCACTCGTCATCTCGACTGCGCGCACGAGCCTGCCTTGAACAGCCTCCCCCTCTCTGGCCTCGGCGAACGGAACGCCTAACTTGTCGGAGAGCTGGCGGGCGACACGCAGCAATTCTCGCCGCTGGAGCGCGGCGAGCATCCCTCGCCGATAGACCGTCTGCCCATCCTGTTCGTCTGCAAGCTGTTCGGTGATCAGCCATTGCCGTCGCATCGCCTGCGCTGAACGAACCTCGTGCCCGAACCCAGCATCGCGCACTGGCACCGGCGCTTCGGCGACCAGCTCGCGATCGAGCCAGGTCGCGGCATCGGTTCCCGGTAATTTGTCGAGCGGGATCGCCGACAGGGTTTCAATGGCAACGGGGTGGTCGCGGAACTGCATGGCTTCGAACCTCTCGACCCTGGCGAGATGGTCCGGCGCGATGATCCAGCTTCCGTCGGGCTCGCGCTCGACGACGCCCGAGATTTTTCGCATCGCTTCAAGCCGCCGGACATGCGTTTCGGCGAAGCGTTCGCTGGCGGTCGGATCGTGCTTCAGATGGGCGTCGATCGAATAGCGCCCGCCGTTCGCCGCCGCGATCTCGTCGATCGTCCGATCGACGGCGCGAATGCCGCCCTCGCGTGGCGCGATCCGGACGATGGCATTTTCGGGGATCGTGTCGACCAGCTCGCCCTTGCCGATCTCGGCATAATGGGTGCGCCCGTCGATGCCGTCGACCAGCAGATAATGACGGTCTTCATGTTCGTCGGCGAGCCCGCGCATCACGACGCGGCCGATGATCGGCGTCGCCTCCTTCGCGACCGGGTCGTAGATGACGCGATCGACCGCAGCACGATCGAGCTTCCGCGCGGTCAGCTCGCGCTGCATGGTGCGGATGATGTCGCCGCGCTCGCCGATCTGGCGCAGTGTGTTCGCAAGGTCGGGCTCAAGCCGCCAGGTGCCGTTGCCGACATGCGAGGCGAGTCCCATGCGCCCGAGTTTCTGCAGGCGACCGACGCGAAGCGATTGCTGGAAGGGATCGCCATCGCTCGCGCTGACCAGCCGCGCGGTATCCATGTCGCGGATCAGCCGTCTGTCGATCGCGGTCAGCCGCTCGGCACCCGTATCGCTGCGAAGCCGCTCTTCGATTTCAAGGTCGGTGCGCGGCCCCAGGTCGAGGTTGACGATCTCGATCGCCCGCTGCCGGCTCCCGTGCGAGATATACTCGCGCGCGATCAGCAGATTCTCACCCCGATCGTTTACGCCGCGCACCACGATATGCGTGTGCGGATGGCCGGTATTGAAATGGTCGACCGCCACCCAATCGAGCTTTGTCCCAAGATCCTGCTCCATCTGCGTCATCAGCCGGCGCACGAACGGCTTCAAGTCGGGATACTGGTCGGCGTCCTCGGCCGACACGATGAACCGGAACTGGCGGCGGTCGCCGTCACACCGTTCGAGGAACGCCTTGCCATCGGCGACGTCGCTGTCGGGCGAGTAGAGCGCACCAGCCTCGCCCTCACGGGTCACGCCGTCGCGCTGAATATAGCGAAGGTGCGCCTTCGCACCGCCCATGCCTTTCCCGCCAAGGCCGACAGGCCGTATCTTGACGATCACGCGGCGCGACCGGAACGCGCCCAATCGGTCGCGCGATCTGAGCACCCGCGCAACACTCGCGCCGCGCCCGATCCGGCTGCCGTCGAAACGGCCGCGCCTGCCCGTTTTCATGCCGGCCCGCTTTGCCGCTTTCACGACGCGGCTCAGGTAGCGCTGCTCCTTGCCCCGGCCGCGCATCCGGCCCAGCTGCGGTTCGAACTCATCATCGCGCATAGCGGCGTCCTTCCATGCCGGAATGACGCTCCCCGCCGATAAGAATGGCGCGTCCTCGCCAGAGCGCAAGGAGTCTCGCGATTGGGATCGGAAAAGCCCAGAAAACCGCCACTCCTGGTAACCCTGTCTCGCACTCAAAGGGCGAGTCTCGCAAAAGCCTTCAAAAAACGATGTGCAGACAAACACTTACAAAATCGCGAGATTTTGCCTCTATCTTGCCATCGAGCCCGACTGCCACCTGCCGCCCCAGACGCCCGCTTTGCCTTCCCGCCTTCCCGATCAAAAAAGGGGAGCGGCGCCATGCGGCACCACTCCCGCGAACCTGCCCCTTCAACAGCGCATCGCCTTATTGCCAGCCTGCCTGTTCGGCCTGACGCAGCGCCCGATTGCACCGCTTCAGCCTCTTCTCAGCGGCCCTTAATTCGGCTTCGATCTGCCGCCGTTCTCCCGCGTCATCGCACCATGAAAGCTCCGCGCGAAGCTCCTCGATCTGTTGTTCAACCGACATCTCATCCTCCTGATACAAGCGAAAGATGAGCCATCGCCCGGCGGGGAGCGGGCGGGGTCAACCACCGCGCAGCGGCCGCGAAGCGGGCGACGGGGGAGCCGATTTTCTCGTCGCCGGAGTGGAGCGAAGCGGAACGCAGGTGGCGTGAAAATTGGGGGAACCGTCGATGGTTGAGGCGGTCCGTTCGCCGCCGGATACTCGGTGCTTGCTGAGCGGATTTCTTCCTCTCTGCAGGCCCGCAAGCGCGTTCCGGTGCAGGAAAAGGCCCACGCCAAGCCCTCAAGGCATGAGGAAAGCCCCGCGCCGGGTGACCGGCGCGGGGCCGATCCGGCTCAGTCGCCGGGGTTCCAGATAACGGCGAACGCGTCGTCGTCGTCCTGCCCGGCGGCGCGGCCGAGATTGGCGTAGAGGGTGCGGCCGCCAAGTTCGGGGGCCGACATGGCGAGGCGGACATATTCGCGCTGGCTCACCTCGCCGGTGCGGATCCAGCCGCCGCCCAGTTCGACGCCGTTCGACAGCACGCGGTAGTCGGGCTGGTCCCCGGTCTTACTGCGGTTGGGGATGATGGCGATCTCGGCATTGACCGAAAGCGTCTTCAAGGCGCCCCGGAACGAACCGTCGTTCTGGCGCTGGACATGACCGATTGAGGGCATTTCTCGTCTCCTTGCACATTCGCCCGACCCGATGCCGGGCGATGGGCGGACCGAAGGGACGGCCCTTGAGCGCGCTGCGAACCGCAGGCCGAAGCGAAGCGGAGGACCGGAAGCGCGGGGCTGATTTGGAGCGAAGCGGCCGCGAGGAGCGCCGCCAAAGCGGCGCGGGGAAATCAGTTCCGCGCGATGGTTTCGCGAGGCGCGCGGCCGTCCCAGGTCATGCGCCCAAGGAGCCGGCGACGGGTTGGTGAGACACGAAAGGACGAGATGCGCGCGCGGACAGGAAGCCCAGTCCGGCGTCTTTCCGGGAAGCCATGATTGCTTTCGCGGCCACGAGGCCGCGGCTATAGCCTCACGGCGATGAACGAAGGAACGACGATTGCGGGGCAGATCGAACGGCTGATCGTGCGGCTGGACGGCGCGGCGGTGTGCGATGCCTGCGTGACTGACCGGCTCAACCTGTCGGTTACCGCACAGGCCAATGTCGTCACCTGCGCGCTCGGCGGCACGCGCGGATTCGAGCGGCAGAAGGACGAATGCACGTTATGCGGAAGCGCCCGGACGGTGATCCGCCGCACCGCCCGGTAGGTCAGGCGGCAGGGGTTTTCGGCACGCGAGCGCGCAGTGCGGCGCGATTTGGGCTAGTTGCCGTCGCCCGCGAGCGCGCGCGACAGCGCCTCGTTGGTCGCGTCGATCTCGATGCGGTCTGCGAAAATCGCGCACCAGCCGCCACCGAACTCCCCGATGCGGGGCTTGGAACAGGTCATGGCCCATTCAAAGCCGATCGGCCCCTTGGCGAGCGTTTCGGGGCAACATCGCTGGATCACCACCGCGATGGCAGCGGCATCGAAATCGTCCATGCTGGCGAAACACACGATCCGCGCGGATGGATCGTCGGGGCAGGTTTCAGCGATGAAATCGGCTCCGATGGTGGGAAATTCGGGATCGTTGAACGCCTCGCGAAACCCGCTCCACCGCGCGTTCGCATCGTCCGGCGGAAAGGCTGCGAGCAGCGCCGCGCTCGGCGGATCGGGCGCGTCGTCATTCGCTAGCGCGTAGCCAGCGTTTGCGACTTCCTCGATCAGCGCGCACTCGGCGGCGGTGCAGCGAAAGGCGAAGCTGCCCTGAATCCAGATGTCAGCCATTGCTCGCCTCCTCCCGTTCGGGCGTGATGACAAGCGGGGGCACCGCGAAGTCGGCCGCATCGAAATGCGCGATGATCGCCGCATAGCTGCCCAATCGCTCGGCGGTGCAGCGCCCCATGAGGATATAGTCGTCCTCGTCGGCAGCGTAGCTTTGCGGTTCGCCGCTGCCGGTGAACACGGTGCGTTCCGCACCCCACTGGCAGGCATAGGCGCCCGACCAGCGCGCGAAGAAAAGCCCATGCGCGATGCAGAAGGCTTCGAGTCCCTCGAACCGCCCCCAGGCGACCTCGTGCGCCATGAGCGCCAAGGGCTCGCCCTCGGGCAGATCGCCGAGCGCGAAGGGTTCGCCGTCCCATTCGGTGGACAGCCCTTCGTTCGCGATGGCCTCGGCGAAGGCGGGAAGCTGGCTGGCGGGGAGCGTCCCGCCGATGGTGATGGATGCCGAAACACGGTCGGCCATGACAAGTCTCCTGTCTGAAATCCGCGCCGCGAGGGCCGCTTGCGGCCGAGCGGCGCGGCGATTTTATGGGGGACGGAACGGGCGGCGGGTGCGCCGCCGCCCGTCCAGTTTCATGCGGCTTCGCGCTCGGGCTGTTCCTGCGGCTCGGCCTTGGCAGGGGCCGGAAGCGCAATCACCGCGCCGGGGCCGGTCGGTTCCGGCTCGCGGTCGGGGCGCGCCGCGAGCACCTTGGCATGAGCCGCGACGGTGCCGACGCCGCCGCGCGCCGTATAGGTAGCGGGCGGGAACGCCATCCATTTCGGCACCCAACCCTCGACCTTGGGCCGCCCGTTCGCACCCTCCAGATGGTCGCGGACGATGCGCTTCAAGACCTTGCCCGGTTCCTTCGCATTGGCGGCGGCGACAGGTTCGCCCGCCACCTCGGCGACGATGCGGGTCAGCACCTCCTTGTCGCGGACACACTCGAAAAAGGCGTCGTCGGCCTGCCAGTAGCGGGCCATATCGACGCCGATCTCGCCGCCGACCGCCTCGATGGCGGCGCTGCCGCTGGCGAGCGTTTCGCCCATGACGATGACGATCACGTCCATTACGGCGCGGTCGGGCACGTCGAGCAAGCGCAGGAACACGCCGACCAGTCCGAAGTCGTCGCCGTTGCCGCCTGTGACGGTCGGTTCCTCGGGCGAGAAGCCGAGAAGGTCCAATACGGCGCGGCGCTTCGCGTCGAAGTCGGTTTCCGCGCGGCAAGTTTCGACGCTTTCGCGCACATCGTCGTTGCGCGCGGTCTGCGGCTCGGGCTTGACCGTCCACAGTGGCGACCCGACGATGACATGGGCGACCATCAAGCGCAGCGCGACCTTGGGATGACGGGTCAGCGAGGCGCGGACAGCGGCATGACGGTGCAGGTTGATATAGGTCTGCATCGTGCTCGTCACTTCGGGGCGCGGCACTTTGGGGCCGGTTTCGATTGCCTCGCCGCGTTCGAGCCGCTTGGCCTCCTTGCTCGTCACATAGCCTTCGTGGACCTCGACCTCGCCGCTTTCGCGCACATCTATATACACGCGCCCGCCCTTGCGCTTGGGTGCCTTGGCGAACTCATAGCGGTAGAAATATTCGCCGGGCGGGACGATCACCACGTCGAACCATCCGGCATCCAGATAGTCCTCCTTGCGCGCGTCGATTACGGCGTTCTGCGCGGTCCAGAACGCGTCGGCATCTGCAAAATAGCGGTCTTCGCCGAACAGATCGGCGACGATCGCAAGGCCGCTCGCATCGACGTCGAACAGGGCATGTTCGACCTTGATCGACTGCCCGCCGAACAGCCATGCCTTCAATTGCTGGCCGGTCGGGCAATAGGCGTCGTCATCGTCGTAGAGCGCCAGCCATGCCTTCTGCTGCTGCTTGCTCGCCAGCGTCAGATGCCGGACGGTCGCCGCGTTGATCTTCTCCTTGCGGTAAAGATCGCGGATGCGCGGAAGCAGGTTGCCGAGCGCTAGGATACGCTTCACGCCAAGCTCGGGAATGCCGAACGTCGCGGAGATATCCGCAATGTCGCGGCCCTCCTTGACCAGCCGTGCGAAGGTTTCCCATCGCGTCACCTCGTCGGGATCGAGCCGGGTGTTCTCGAGAAGCGATGCCTCGATGGCGTCGGCGTCGTCCCCGGCGTCGAGGATGGCGACGGGAAGCGGGCCGTGGTCGATGCCCTCGACAAGCGCGATGGCGTTCGCCGTCCAGCGCCGCCGCCCGGCGACGATTTCGTGGACGCCATTATCGTTGCCCGCCTGCGGGCGCACGATCAGCGGCACGATGACACCGCGCTTGCGGATCGAGGGCAGAATGTCGCCCACGTCCGGGGGCTTGGGTCCGTGCCGCATGTTCACCTTGGACGGAACCAGCTTGCTATGGTCGATAAAGTCGAGTTTCATTGGTCTGCTCCTTCTGGAGCGCCGGTCCCGTTTGTCTTGCTGGATGGGCGGGACCGGCACTCAATGCGGCGAAACGCGCCGCGCGTCATCCGGCCCCTCGATCATCAAGAGGCGGCGGAAGCTCGTTGCCGTTCCGGCTATCGGTGATGCGGCGAAGTTCGGCTTCGGCCAGAACGATTGCACCCATGCGCCGCGCGGTATCGGACCATAGCGAAAGCGGGGCCAGCGGCTCGAAATGCTCGTCGCGCTCGATGAACAGGCCGAAGGGCAAGCGGACGCCCGCAATCTCGGTAAGCGAGAACACGCCCATTTCCGGGCATCCGAACCCCAAGTCGGCGAGGCCGAACAGCGTGTCTCCATCGTCGTAAAGCTCGGTGGCGATCCACGTCGCCGCGCCGACCGGATTGAAGAATTTGACCACCGGGAACGGGTCGAACCGTTCGTCGCGCTGCTCGTGGAGGCGGCTGGCGCGCGCATTCGCGCGCAGCGCCGAAAGGATCGCATGGGGGAGCGTAATCATGCCGCTTCCCTCCCTTCGTCCTGCGTCTCGGCGTAGCGGGCAAGCAGCCAATCGGCGGCCTTGCTCGCCTGACTGGCCGCGCGAAAGATCGCGCGATTGTCCTCGCGCAGCACGTCGAGCCATGATGCCAGATAATCGGCGTGACGAACGGTCGGCACGATGCCGAGCGCGGCGCAAAGGAAGGCCGATCCCATCTCGGCGATCAATTCTTCGCGCGCATAGTCCTTGCTGCCGAACGCATTGCGCAGATTGCGATTGAGGCGCGACGGGTGGCCGCTGGCATGACAGAGTTCGTGCAGCGCCGTCCGGTAGAAATTGATCTGTTCGTGGAAGGCCGGTTGCGGGGGCACCTGCACATAGTCGGCGCTCGGGACATAGTAGGCCTTGTCCCCACCGATGCGGAAATCGACGCCCGATGCCGCAATGACCGCTTCGGCGATCGGCACGACTTGGCGTTCGGGAAGCGGTGCGGGGTCGGTGGCAAGGCCGGGGCGCAAGCCTTCGCACTGTGCGACGTTGAACACGGTGAAGCGTTTGAGGAACGGCACCGCGCGGGCTTCGCCGCCGGTCTGGCGCGCGCGTTCCTTCTCGGCTTCGGGGGTGAAGCGGTCGGCATAGACAACCCTTGTCCCGCGCTCGCCTTTCCTGACATTGCCGCCCGCCTCCAAGGCTTGGCGGAAGGTCAGCCACGATTGCGACGGATAGCCGTTCTCGATCACTGCTCCCCACAGGATCAGGACATTGACGCCGCTGTAATTGCGGCTGGTGAGCCCGTTGCGCGGGAGGCCGGGGGCGGCGGAGAAGCCTTGACCATTGGGGCGGCCCCAAGGCTGGACCCAAGGGAAGCGGCCCGCCTCAAGTTCGGAAACAATGCGGCCCGTCACCTCGTCGTAAAGATTGGCGCGCTCCGCCGGGGGCTGGCGTTTGCTGCCCTCTGCGCGCGCGCGTTGGCTGCCGGTCTGGTGCATGGCTATCCTCCAATGCCGCCCCAAAAACCCCAGGGCCTCCCCCGGAGCGGGGGTGGGCGGCGAATTGCGACCTGCCGGGCGCGGCCAGGAGGCGGTCCGCACCCGCAGGGCCGAAATGCAATGGAGGAGCCGGACCCGAGCGCAGTCGAAGGCCGGCTTGCGGGACGCCGGGCCGGGCCCAGAAGGGAGCGCCGCCCACCCGCGCGACGAGGGGAAGGCCCAACGAAAAATGCCGCCGCGCCGGTCAGGCGCGGCGACGACAGGCCGGAGCAAGGCTCCGGCATCCCGCCAGTCCGATCGTCACCTTTGGCCGGGACGCGCGAAGCGTGGCCCGGTGGAGCTTGGCGAACGGATGTGAGCCTAGCGGAATAGAGCGGCGGTCGCGCCGCAGGCGCGAGGCGCCTGAAAACCCGGATGCGTCAGGTCAGACCCTGCCGTCTTGAAGCACTCTCGTCGTGGTCGCCATGCGCGCGGTGACACGAGGAGCGAGCACTCGGCCCACTGGCCCCAACAGATCAACCGTGCAGCGGGGATCCGTTCGAACCGGTGCAAGCGGTCATCGCGGGCAACAGGCTCATCATGGCGGCACCGGCGATGATGATCGCGCCGACCGCCGCGGCGATGCCGGTCGCGGTCGGCCCCGCACCGCCGAGCTGCATCAGGCTGGAGACGACACTGCCGCCGGCGATCCCGGCGGGCACGGCGAAGAGAAGCGCGATCGCTCCGCGAAGCGGAACGGGCAACCGCGACGCGATGAGCATGCGTCCGATCAGCAAGACCGCGACGCCGACGACGAGGCCGAGAAGCAGACCGAGCAACGGCCCCAGTTCGCCACCCCCCGCCCACAGAAATGCGGCCGCACCGAGCCCGACCGGGAGTGCGAAGACGGCGAGCCGGAACATCGCCCAGGCGAAGAGGACGATGCCGGTGGCGGACAGGATCAGACCGAGCAACATCACGACCAACTCCATAGGCTCGGAACATAGCAGAAACACGATTCGGCATGAAGCCCCGATCGGCTCGCACTATGGGCGGTCTGGCGCGTTCTTCTCGGGCGACGTCGATCGCAGCGCGACGAACAGCGTGGCCGCACCGGCTTCGCTCCGGCCGGCAGGGGGCCGGTCGCCGATCGCGAAGAAGATGGCATTGACGGTACGCGGCGTTGCACTGGCGGCCGTGACAGCCGACCGGGAATTGACGGGCACTCCGGCGACGCTCGCGAGATAGGCGCGGGTCTCACCGGGCAGCGCGCGGCCGGTCCGCACGTGCTCGGCATAGCGTGCCGGTCCCGCGTTATAGGCTGCGAACAGTCCGGGATAACCGAAGCGGTCATACATCAGACGAAGATAGAGCGTCCCCGCCAATATGTTGTCGCGCGGGCTATGGGGATCACGTCCGAGCCCGAGCCGCGCGCGCATTTCGGACCAGGTGCCGGGCATGAGCTGCATCAGTCCCATCGCGCCGGCGTGGCTGGTAATCGGGCGCCCGTCCAGCACCGTGCGCCCGCCGCTCTCGGCGCGCATGACGCGCTCGATCCATTCTACCGGCACGCCGAAACGCGCCGAGGCTGCCTCGATATAGGGCCGCCAGTGAACGACCGACTGCGCGTCAGCCGGTGCCGCCGCCAGCAGCGCCAGGGCGGTGATGGCGACCCTCAGCCCAGCCACAGCAGTCGCACCTCGCCGATGACGTCGCCGCGCGATGTCGGTCCGAAATAACGCCCATCGAACGAATCCGGGCTGTCCATCAGCAGGAACAATGCGCCCGAACGCAACATCACGCAGCCATTCCACCACGGCATCGGACGGTCGCGGCCATCGGCTTCGCGGCGTTCGGCCACCGGGTGGCCGTTGACATAGATCTCCCGCCCGCGCGCACAGACGCGATCGCCGGGCGCGGCCGCGACGCGCTTGACCAGCGGGATATTGATCGGAATGTAGCGCCGCTCGGCGGCGAGCCGGCGCCAGCGGTCGGGCACCCGGACCAGCACCATGTCGCCCGATGCGATGTCCTGCCGTCCGCTGACGGCATAGAGACCGATCGGCGCGCTGGCCGATGCGTTCCAGACCAGCCACGGCGTTGGCGGCAGCGCGATCGTGGTCGCCAGCGCGGCCGCGCCGAGACCGATCAGCGCGGTGGGTTTAGCCGGCAGACGGGAGGGTAGCAGCCTAGCCATTGCCTCCCTCCCGCATGTTCGCGCGCGACCAGGCCTCGATATCGTCGATATGGTAGCGCCAGACGGTGCCATGCTTTCGGCACGGCGGGCCGCGCCGCTCCCGGCGCATCTTCTTGAGCGTGTCCCCCGCGAGACCGAGATGGAACGCGGCCTGCTTGGTTGTCAGAAACGGGCAATGCTCGCGTGCCCGCCGAGCGCGCTCCGCGGCCGACGACGCCGTGGCTCCACCGTCCACAGCGGATGAATCCGCCTCGATCCGTGTTCGCGCGCCGCCGCCTGCTTCGGGGTTTGGATCGTGTGTCATGAGTGCAGCGCCCGGTCCGACGAACCCGCGTTACCCGCCGATCAGGCCCGCACGCGCGGCTTCCTGTTCGGCGACATAGGCATCCAGCATGTCGGCCTGGCCGGGGAGCAGCGCGTCGATCGCAGGGAGGCCGTCGATATCGTCCCGGTGAAGCAGCACGGACGGGCACTGGCCTTCGACATTGCCGAGATTGGGGCGATGCTGGGCATAGCCGATGAGCGCGGCCAGATCGGGATCGAACGCTCGAGCGATGGCGGGCGGATAGACGAGATACTGATTCTCGAACGTCCGCAGCCATCCGAGGCAATAGGAGGTGATGACCGCGCGGCGCACATGATCGGACTGGTTAGCGCCGGCACCATGCAGGATCGATCCGAGGAACAGCAGCGCGGAGCCGGGTGGCATTTCGGCGGCGACCGGACGTGCATCGCCCGGTTGCGATGCCGCATCGTGATGGCTGCCCGGCCAGACCAGCGTCGCGCCACTCTCCAGCGTGAACGGATCGATCGGCCAGATGACGTTGATCTGATAGTGCATCCCGGTCTTGACGCCGCCCCAGAGATCCTGGTCGCGGTGCGGCACCTGCGCGAGCGCGCCGGGATGGATTTCGATCGCCTGGGTGAGGTTGAGAACGATACGATCGCACCATTCCCCGAGCACCGTTTCGGCGATACCGCGGATGATCGGGTGCAGCACAAGGCCGGCGATATGCCGTGAACGCCGCAACAACGCGCCAAAGCGCTTGGTGCGGGCTCCGTAGAATCCGCCTTCGCAAAAGGGCGTGGCGACGAAGCGCGGTGCGAGTTCGGCTTCGAGCGCGGTGATTAGCTCGGTCGGCACGGCGTTATCGACAATGACATAACCGTCGGCGAGCAGCATCGCGGCGAGGCGGGCGGGGTCGTGCATCGCCATTCCCTTCACGCGGCTCTTGCCGCCGCATCGGGAGTGATCGCACCCGGTACATAGATGCCGTTCGACGCCAGCAGCGCAGGCGTACCGGCGCAGATCTCGATGCGGAACGCTCCAAGGAACGCGCCATCGATGCGGCGCGCGGGGCCGAGCGGCGCTGCGCGCCAGCCCATCGCCAAAACCTCCTCGCGAAAAGCAGCGGTCACGACGCCGGTTAGCATGGTGATTCCGCTGCCGAGCGCATGATCGACCATCGCCGAGATGAGCCGGTTGCGGACACGCAGGCGTCCGGGGGCGCCCAATCGTTGCGGCAGGCAAAGTCGCGTAATCTCGCGAACCTGCTCCCCCCGGGGCGCATCGCACTCGCAGAGCGACGCGAAACGATCGGCGAGAAGATGTGCGCCCTCTGTCGATAGCAGCCGCATCGACCCCTGGTGAATGCAGCCATCGTCGGTGGCGATCAGATAGACCGCCTTGTCGCCGTCATAGCTGTCGATTTCATAGCGGCCGCCGACGACCGGAACATCCCAGCCCAGCAGATCGACGAACAGGGTCTTGCGGTCCTCGAACATCGAGGCGGCGCGCGCATCGGTAAGCGAGCACCCTTTGACAATATGGATCATGGCAGTAGCTCCCGTTCAAATTGAACAGTCGCGAAGGGAGCAGAGATGAAGGGCTCAAACAGTCGTCAATATTGAGGATGCGGCGATCCCGCTCAGAACCGCGGGACGATCTCCTCGATGCAGACGATTCCGCAGGCGAGCGCGATCGCCGGGAGCTGCGCGCGGGAATAGATTCCGAAATGTTCGCGCAGGTCACGCATGTAGGTGCGCACTGTCGTCGGGGCGATGTTCATCATGATCCCGATCTCGACGTCGCTCTTGCCCATCGCCGCCAAGCGAAAGCATTCGAGCCGCTTTGGGCTGAGATGGGGTAATTTCAGCGGGCGCGCCGGAAAGCCGTGCAAGCGCCGCGCCTCGGTAAACGCCTCGCTCGCCATCAGCGTCGCGATCCGGCAGATATGCGATGGCGGCAATTGCCCGTCGCGCGTTGCGAACGTACAGCATCCGGGCGGCTCGCCGGCGACGCCAATCGGAACGGTGAGGCCGTTGCGCAGGCCATGACGCGCGGCTTCGCGCACGATGCGCGCCTGTCGCCGCGTGAAGCCGCCCAGCAGTCGCTCCATTTCGTGCCAGCAGAACGCCCGGCTTGTCGAGCGCGCCGCGAGCAAGGCGGGATCGTCGCGGTAATAGCCTTCGGCGACGAAAACGTCGCCCCAGCTCTGGAAATTGTCCATGCGGAAATATCGCCCACCGGGCTGAAAGAAGGCCATGCTCTGGACGATCGCGAGCCATGGGAGGCCGAGCTGGCGTGCGGCGGCCTCGCTGCAACTGAACAGCTCGCGATCACTGTTCGCGCGCCTGGCCTGCTTAATATAGGCATCGAGGTCGCGAAACGGCACCGAGGGGCACTCCTTTCGACGCGCGCGTTGCGGGCGCGTCTATCGGGCGCGTGGTTCCAGCCCACGCGCGTGCAGCCCCCGATGATTTACTTGGTCTTGCTCGGCCGCCCCGTCGGCTTGTGCGGATGGCGCCGGAGCGTCACCGCCGGGCGCGCCAGTATCGCGCCGATTTCCAGTTCGTCGTCCGAAACGATCGAGATCGATATCCGGCCGGACAAGAGATAGACGGCATTAACGCCGAGTGCCTTCGCGAGCCGCTCCATTGCTTTCAGCGTCGGGCTCGACCGGCCATTTTCGATCGCACTCAGATAAGAGCTGCTCGTGCCCGCATCATGGGCGAGCGCTTCTTGCGTGATGCGCATCGCAAGCCGCAATTTCCTGAGATTCAAACTGAAGGACTTCGACGCATCCATAAGGGCGTAAGTTCACGCCCTGCGACCATTACTCCACACTGGATACAGGTTGGAGTTATTATCTATATTATTACGTTTTTACAAATATTTAAATGAGATTCCCGAACAACGCGCACTCAACTCTGATGCGGATTCTCAGGCGCGCCAAAAGACCGCATTCGGACGGTCGAATCGGTCGATGACCGAAGCCCTCACGCCAGGACATTGGCCGTGGACGCCGCAGTGGAAATCCCATCGGCGTCGTCACATCCGGGGCGAGCATTGATTTCAAGCGCCGAGCGAATCACGATGCGAACAACGTCCCGTGGACACGTCCGCAATCGCCGTTCCGGCGTGGCGTACAGGAATCATCGGATAGTTTGACGTGCCTGTGTGTCGTTGTCTCCTTTGATTTGAATGCAGCGCAGCGAAGCGGAGCGTCGCATTGGTTCATAGTTATGAAATCACCGTTCGTGTCGGGCCGCTGGCCGCCCACCATGCCAACCGACTACTCGCAACAGTCGGTTCTGGCGGTAATCCCGCAGCGGTCCGGTTTGCTCCAGCCCCGCCGAATTGTACTCGGATCTTCATGATGCAGCGGGATCGGTCCGGGGATCGGTAGTGACGAGCCCGAAAAACGTGGCGCCGGCATTGCCTGGAGGATATTGTCGATCTCCCGATAGACGCCTCGCGCTGCCATATGAGGATGGCGCGCCGCTTCGTCCGGATCAAGCACGGGGGCAAAGCAGGCATCGCTGCCTTCCAGCAGTGTGCGCCATTCTTCCCGTGTCCGCATGGCGAATATCTCGCTAAAACGCTGCTTGAGCTCGGGCCAGGCATCACGATCATAGCCGTCGTCAAAACTGCTATCGCCGGCCAACCCCAGCTTTTTGCAAAGCAGCGCATAGAACTTGGGCTCGAGTGATCCGACTGAGATGAAATTCCCGTCGGCGCACCGATAGGTCGAGTACCAGTGAGGGCCGTCAAGGATGCTGCAGCCGCGTATGCTGGCAACCTGGCCGGCGGCCTTCAGGCTCAGGAGCAAGTTCATCATGTGAGCGCTCCCATCGACGATCGCGGCGTCAACCACTTGCCCATTCCCGGTATCCCGCGCGTGCATTGCCGCTGCGAGGACGCCGATGGCCAAATAGAGCGCTCCACCCCCAATATCGCCTACCAGGCTTGGCGGCGCCATTGGCGGTTCACCGGGATGCCCAGCATACCAAAGGGCTCCTGACAGCGCGATATAGTTGATGTCATGGCCGGCCGCTTGGGCGAGAGGTCCCTGCTGCCCCCAACCCGTCATGCGACCGAATACAAGGCGGGGGTTACGCGCTAGGCAAACCTCGGGACCAAGGCCGAGCCTCTCCATCACCCCAGGCCGCATGCCTTCGATCAGTACATCGCCCCTTTGGACGAGATCCAGGACATGCGCGACGCCTTCGGGGGACTTCAGATCCAAGGCAATTACACGTTTCCCGCGGTTCACAATGGCGCCGCTGCCAAGATCGATATTTTCGGAGTTAGGGCTTACGCGTTCAATGACGACGACATCGGCGCCAAGGTCGGCCAACAGCATTCCGCAAAACGGCGCCGGGCCGATGCCCGCAATTTCGAGTATTTTGAGGCCTGCAAGCGGACCAGTTTTCGTCATTCAGGCATACCTGCGTCTGAGACCTTGGCGCTTTGATCCAGGCCGTTTCGCCGCTCCAGATTTCGAGACGGGTTGCAGTCGTGCTGGGCGGCAGTGTCGAAAGTAAGATTGGCAAAATGACCTTGATTCGCCTAATTCATTCTCTGGAGCAATTATTCCTGTGGGGCATGTCCATGCTCGATTCTCGCCTCAAGCATGCCGTCGCGGTTGGTCAGCTTCGTTCCTTCTCCAGGGCAGCGGATGCGGTTGGTGTCACGCAGTCGGCGGTGACCAAGAGTGTCGCTGAACTCGAACGGCATCTTGGCTATTCCCTTTTCCATCGGACCTCACGGGGCGCGATGCCGACAGAGGAGGGACGCGAATTTATTGATCGCGCAGCGCGCTTGCTTGCCGACGCAGCTGAACTACTCGGAGATACAGCCCGCCGCGCCGACGCCTATGCGGGCCCGCTTCGAATCGGACTGTTCCCAGGGTCAATCGACTGGTTGCTCACCCAACCTCTGGTTTCTTTGCTGCGGCGCCATCCGGCAGTGCGCGTCGAAGTCGTTTCGGGCAACAGCGAAAGGGGCGTGCGACTCCTGTCGCGCGGCGATATCGATGTCGCCTTTGGACTTGAAGCGGCCTTTGCACGCTGGCCGGAATTCAAGTGCGAGCGGGTCGCCTCGATCGAAATACTGCCTTTTGTGCGGAACAATCATCCCATTCTGGGGATAAACCCGACCAGCAAGGAGCCGCTGGTCCAGTTCGAATTCGTAGTGCCCTCAT
Source organism: Sphingobium sp. (assembly GCF_036170395.1). Lineage (GTDB taxonomy): Bacteria > Pseudomonadota > Alphaproteobacteria > Sphingomonadales > Sphingomonadaceae > Sphingobium. The sequence goes on along the minus strand of NZ_JAVHPD010000007.1, from coordinate 252,364 downwards.
CTTCCGAACCCTACACATCGATCATTCAGCAGATGTACGAAAAAAGCGGTAAGCGTCCCGCTGACTGGATCCACATGACAGACTATTTTCAATTGGTTCGACGGATCGTTGCCACATCCGATGCTATCGGGATGGTTGCAAAACAGTTCACCGAGAACTCATGGTTTCGCGCCAATTTCGTGGCCTTGGAGGGAATCGGTTTATTCGATCCATTGACGCTTTGTTATGCTGTGCGTAGCCGCTGGCAGGTAAAACCGGCTGGCCGTGCGCTCGTCAGCCTTGTTCGTCAGGCATGGCGCACCGCATCATCGGATTAACGGCAAGGGGGCGGGGTGCGATCGGAAATCCGCTGCATCCGTCGCGATCAGCTAGAGCATTTCGCGCAGAAGTGGGAACCGGCTTTCCGGCAGGAAATGCTCTAGCAAATTGATCTTGGGCATTTTCCGAGTTGGCGGGTGATTCCACTCGCCTCGAAAATGGCCTAGAAGCTAATCGCCACTTCTCCGCCGATGACGCGCCCCCTGTTTAGCGGTGAAAGGCTTGCACCCGTGCCCCCGAAGGCCGCCGGCAAAGGTGTATCGCCGCCAATCGTCACCTCATTCAGGAGGTTTCGGCCATAGATGGAGAAGCGCCAGTGCTTGTTGTCGGTCGCCAATGTGAGGCTCGCATCGAGCATATCGGCGCCCTGAAGGAAGCCGACGTTGTTGTCGGTGAATGCCGCCTTGTCGCGATGCGTGAAGCTGACACGCGCCGTTGCTGTCCCCAATTCGCCAAGCTGCTGATCATAAGTCAGCCCCACGCCATAGGTCCATGGCGACAGCCTTGGCAATTTGAGCGCACGATCCACATCGTTGATGACGCCATCACCGCTGAGGTCGAACTGGACGTTGCGATACTGGCCATTCACGTAGCCGAGCTGACCCGAAATCACGAGGTTGGACAAAAGAAAAAACTGCCCCTCGGCCTCGACGCCTTTGATTGTGGCGTCGGCGGTGTTCCGTATGACCTGGCTGACGCCAAGCGGTCCGGGCAGGTTGATCTCGCGCTGCAGGTCCTTCATGCGATTGTAGAAGGCCGCCAGGTTGATCCGGTGGCGCCCGAATTGCTTCTTGGCGCCGAGTTCGAAACTGTCCTGGGTCTCTTGATTGAATGGCCCCGGCGGCACAGCGGGATCGGTGTTGCGCAAATTATATCCGCCGCTGCGGAACCCGCGCGTGTAAAGGCCATAAATCTGCGTGTCGTCATCCGGCTTCCACTGAAGGCCGATTTTCGGCGTAAACCCTCGCCATTTTGCCGCGTCGGCGAAATTGGTTGCACAGATCAGCGTGTCTAGATTGCAACCATTTGCGCGTAAGGCCGAGACCCGAACGGCTTTGCGTTCCCAACTATACCGCGCGCCGAGATTCAAGGTCAGCGTATCGGTGAAATGCCAGTCGGTCGAAGCAAAAATGCCCCATGTTGTCTGGTCTTGCGTACCCCCACCGGAAACGATCCGAGCACCGCCCAAAAGATTCCGCAGCTCGGCGTAACGAAGATCCTGGGAAAAATAGTATAGACCGGTTGTCAATTCGACGTCACCGAACCTTCCGGCATAACGAAGTTCGTCGCTGAGTTGATCCTGGTCGATTTCGAAAAAGGCATGAAAGAAGGACTGTGGTGTTCCATCGATATCAGCGCCCGCGGAGGATCGGAATTTCCGATAGCCAGCGATGTTGGTGAAGACGCCTTCGCCCAGACCAACATCGATGTTGGTTTCCACGATCGCCTGGTCCCATTTGGCATCATAGAAACCTGGGAAATTGATCGAAAACCTGAAGCTGTCGCGGGGAAACAGCGCGTGACTCTGGACAGGGGCTCCATCGCTTTCGACATCGCCATGCTCATAGCGGAGATCCATTCGGAAGCGGTCGCCACCCTTGAGCGAAAGTGCCGGGCGAATGATAAGGTCATGTGATTTACCGAAGCTGCGATTGTCGAAGCGGTTGCGAAACCAGCCATTGTCGTCGCTGTAGTAGACGGCCAATTTGGCAGCCAAAACGTCATCGACGATAGGTCCGGTAACCGTGCCGCTTACGGTCTTTTTCAGTCCCGTTTCAATGGATAGCTTGGCTTTGGCTCCAAAATCGAAGCTGGGCCGCGTGGTCCGCACAACCACGGCACCGCCGGTAACGTTGCGACCGAAAAGCAAGCCTTGCGGTCCACGCAGAACTTCGATCCCCTCAAGGTCGAAGTTGTCCAGCACGACACCAGCGTTGATGCCGAGGTAAATACCGTCAGTGAAAACGCCTACGGTGGGGTCGATCGATGGGATCGTGCTGTTGATGCCGAGGCCCCGGATAGTGAAATTGGCATAGCCCGGTGCCGTACCCACATCCTCGAGCTGGACGTTGGGAACGTCGTAGCTCAGACTTTGAAGATTCTGGACGAACTTGGCATCCAGCTGCGCTTCACCAAAAGCCGTGACCGCCATCGGTACTTTCTGCACGCTTTCGCCATAGCCCTTTTTGGTGGCGGTAACGACAATGTCCTCAGCCAGCGCTTCCGTGGCGCTCCCGGTTTGGTCGTTCGCCTAGGGCGTTGCTTCCTGGGCAAATGCTGTTCCCGAGCACAACAACGCGGCAGAAGCCAATAGACATCCTCTCATGGCTGATCCTCTCTTCCCAGGAGATATTGTGTAGTTCATGCCGTTTGGCGGCATTTGAGGGCCGTCGTCCAATTCAATTCGCTGCAGAACTATTCCTGCTGCTCATCGATATCTGGCGGCAGCACGACGCCATCGGCAGCCCGACGGCCGCTCAAAAATATCATGGTAATTCATCGGGTTGATTACGCTCTCAGCGCCCGTTCTACCGCCTCAAGGCTGTCATTCAGCCCGAGCGGGTGCTCGGCATCCGTGAAGTCGACAATTCTACCCCAGTGCCGGGCGACATCATCGAGCGTGAACGCCCTGTCCGCTCCGAAGGCGTGCCCAAGCGCGCGCTCCCACCTAAGCTTGGCGATATAGCCGGCTCCAACTTCAAAAAGCCCTTTGGTTTCGCTGCAATTCTCGTGCGCAAGCCAACCGACCAATGGACTGATCGCTTCCGCTCTGAGATTGGCGAGAAACTCTTGTGGAAAGGCAGTCGCGGTCATACGCGATGCGGCGATTGGGGCGATCGTATTAACCTGGATGTTTCTGGACCGCCCCTCCTCCGCCAGCGCGTTCGCAAGCCCCAATATTCCGAGCTTGGCTGCGGCATAGTTGGCCTGACCGAAGTTGCCGTAGATTGCGGCTGCAGACGTGGTCATGACGATGCGGCCATAGCCCTTGTCGCGCAGTATCGGCCATGCTGCCTGCGTCACTGCCCGCGTCCCATTCAGATGGACCCGCTGAAGCAGTGTCCAGTCTTCGTCGGTCATTTTGTGGAAGCTCACATCGCGCAGGATGCCGGCATTGTTGATGACGACGTCAACGGTTCCGAAGTTGTCAACCGCGGCTTGGATGATCAGCGCGCCCTCCTCGACCGACGCATAATTTGCCACCGCCTGACCGCCCGTGGCTCGAATTTCGTCGACCACATTGTCAGCGGCTGTGGAGCAGCTGCCGCTCCCTTTCTCGTCGCCACCCAGATCATTCACCACCACCTTGGCTCCGCGCCCGCCAAACATCAGCGCGTACTGGCGCCCAAGTCCGCCTCCGGCTCCGGTCACAACCACTACCCTGCCATCGAAACGAAGCTCTTCGTCCATCGCTTGTCTGCCTCTTTTACCTGAGCGACGCATCTGCGCATTTGATCCTGTGCGAGTCAGGCACGCGGCTCCATTTCCGTCGACGCTGTCGTTTTCGTCTGAGCCTTACCGAAAGGCTTGAATGCCGGTCAGGGCGCGCGAAACAACAAGCTTTTGAATCTCCGTCGTGCCATCGGGGATGGGGCAAATGATCGCCTCACGCACCAGCCGCTCAACGATGAATTCGCGGGTGACGCCGTTGCCGCCATGGATCTGAAGCGCATCGCGCGTCGCTTCGATCGCCATTTCGGTGGCGTACCACTTGGCCATCGAGCATTCCGTCTCTGCGCGCGTGCCCGCCTGGACGAGGGATATTGCCCGGTGCGTCAACAGACGGGCTGCGTCGATCTTGGTCGCCATGATGGCGATCTTGTCGGCGATCAGCTGATGGCCGGCGATCTTCTTGCCATGCTGCGCGCGATCGCGAGCGTACGCGATCGCCTCATCCATTGCTCGCCGTGCGATGCCGATACTCCACATCGCCATATGGCAGCGGGCAATCTCGAACACTTGCAACGTATTGCGCAATCCATCGCCGACCCGGCCGATCGTGTTTGCCACCGGTACGCGGCAATCGGACAGGAATATCTGTGCAGTCGATTGGCCGTTGAGCGCCATCTTCTGGATATCGCGCACCTCATACTCACTCTCGTCACGATCGACCAGGATGTGAGTGACTTCATTTTCGCCAGTCTTGCACGTACAGATGAAGATGTCCGAGTAGGCTCCGTTGGTGATCCAGGTCTTTTCGCCATTGATGACCCAGAAATCGCCGTCTCGTACGGCGCGTGTCTTGATGGCGGCGACGTCCGAGCCGACATCGGGCTCCGAGATGCCGAGCGAAACGAACTTCTCGGCCGCGACGAGGTCGGCAAGATAGCGTTGCTTGATCGTCTCCGGGGCGAAGCGGCGGATGAGTTCTGCGCCAACCGCGTTGATGAAGCCGGGTATGGCCACATCGAGCGAGGAATAGGCGATCTCCTCGAAAATGAGCAGATGAGTGAGCCATCCCATATCAAGCCCGCCCCATTGCTCCTGATGCGGTGCGGTAATATGGCCATAGCCGGTCAGTGCTTGAGTCCATTCCTTCATGAGCGGTTTGGGGATGAATCGCTCCCCATGCCGGCGGATTTCCGGCTCAAGCTTGTTGTCGAGAAAGCGGCGGACGGTTTCCACCGCCATGCGTTGTTCATCGGACAGCTCAAAGTTCATATCGTGACCCCGTGTTTCCCTAGGCGCGCTCTGACAACTACCGGCCCAGGATCGTGACGGCGACCACCGCCTCTTCCACCCCGATGACACCTCCGCCGTTCTGCGCGATCGCGAACCGGGCATTCGGAACCTGTCGATCTTCCGCCTCGCCGCGCAATTGCAGCGCAAGCTCGTAGATTTGGCCGAGCCCGGTGGCGCCGATCGGATGTCCCTTGCATTCAAGCCCGCCCGACGTGTTTACCGGAATACGCCCACCCAGCGCCGTCTCACCGCGCTCTGCCGCGAGTCCGCCCTCGCCAGGCGGCGTCAGGCCGAGCGCCTCGATTTCAATGATCTCGCCAACCGCCGTGGCGTCATGCACCTCCGCGACGCCAATATCTTCTGGCCCCACGCCGGCCATCGCATAGGCCCGGTTCGCCGCAAGGCGGCTGACATGGTGGTCATAATCAAAGGGATCGCGCGCGGCGCCGGTTTGCAGCACAGACGCCAGGATTCTTAGCGCCCTGTCCGGGGCTGCCGACAGTTTGCGCCGACCGGCTTCGCTGCAGATGATCGCAGCGGCGGCGCCGTCGCTGATCGGGGAGCACATCGGCAGTGTGAACGGGTAAACGATCGGAGGCGCAGCGAGTACACTTTCGACGGTATATGGGAGGCGATACTGGGCAAGCAGATTGCGCGTCGAATGCATGTGATTTTTCGCCGAGACGGCCGCGATTTGCGCTTGCGTCGAGCCGTAGGTCTTCATGTGCGCGCGTGCCATCGCGGCGTATACATCCATGAAAACGCTGTAAGGCTGACTCGATGTCGTTCCTTCCGGAACATCGACGCCATTGCCCATGGCCAGCAGCTGCGCGCGGCCCGACTCGGTTTCATGCACGTCCCAAGCGCCATCGAATGCACTGAACATGAGCGCCTTGTCGGGCGAGTACATCTTCTCCGCGCCGAGCGCGAGTACGACATCCGCTGCCCCCGATCGAACATAGGCGGCGGCCATGTGCAAGGCCGTGGAAGCCGTCGCACATGCGTTTTCGACATTCACCACGGGAACGCTTGAGATGCCCATCGCTCGCGCCACGATTTCGCCGCGGATCATGTCCTGGCCCTCCATATGCCCCTGGACGCAATTGCCGAAGAAGATGGCTTCGACATCGCCGGCGGTGCATCCTGCGTCGGAAAAGGCCTGCGACGAAGCTTCGGCGCAGAGCATTTTCAGGCTCTTGTCGAACTGTTTTCCGAACGGGGTCATCCCAACCCCCATGACGAATATGTCGGTCATTCGTTGATCCATTCTTCCAATGTGTTCCGCATCCGATCAGGTCTCACCGGTCGGAAAAATCGGGCTTCCGCTTCTCCCGGAATGCCGCCAGTCCTTCGACAATGTCGTTGGACAAGGCGTAAGCAGCCATGGTTTCGAGTTCCTGACGCAGCCCGACTTCGAGCGAGCTATCCTGCGCAGCGCGGACTAGCTGCTTCATGTAGGCGAGCCCTGGCCGGCTCTTTTCTGCAAGAGATTCTACCAGCGCTTGCGCTGCCGCAATGAGATCCTCGGGAGCAACCAGTTGGGTCACGAGTCCGGCTTCCTTCATCTCGGCAGCCGAGATGGTCCCGCCGGTCATCATCAGATGTTTCGCACGCGCTTCGCCGATCTTCCTAGGGAGTCGAACCGACCCTCCACCGCCGGGCAACAGGCCGTAATTTGCATGGGCGTCGCCAAATCTGGCCGGGTGCGCGGCAATGACGAGATCACAGCACAACACCAGTTCCAAGCCGCCGGCGAGCGTAAGGCCGTTGACCGCCGCAATTATCGGAAGGCGCGACGTCTCGATCCTGTTAAAAGCCTGACCGAGCGGCGGCAGAAACAGATTTAAGCGTTCGGCGAGAGTTTGTCCGCCTGTTCCATCGCCAATTGCGAGCAGATCCGCGCCAGCGCAAAACGCCCGTCCGGCGCCGGTAAGAATGCAAGCGCGCACCGTCGCATCTGCTTCCGCTGCCTCGATCGCTGCGGCGAGTTCCTCGGCCAAAGCCAACGACAGACTGTTCAACGCTGCCGGCCGGTTGAGGGTCACCCAAAGCGCTGGGCCGCGTTGCTCAACCAGGATGTATTCATAGTCCATTGCAGTCTCCCGCGCGCCGGCAGGCGGTCACCGGAATAGAGGATGTGGCTAGGATGGCTGCGTCGGTCATGCCCCCGAAATGCGCCGGTCCTGGCCCGCCCAATAGGGCTCTCGAAGCTTTGAACGAAGCACCTTTCCGACATTGCTCAACGGCAGTGGCTCGGCGGTAAAAACGACCTTGCTTGGCTTTTTTGCGGAGCCCAGACGCTGGCGCACCAAATCTATTATCTCGGTCTCCGTGATTTGTGCTCCGGGCTTGACACGCACCATTGCAAGCGGCGTTTCACCCCATTTTTCATGGGGCACGCCAAAGACCGCGACCTCGAGTACACCGGGATGGTCGGCAATTACGTTTTCGATTTCGGTGGGATAGATATTGAAGCCGCCTGACACGATCATGTCGTTGTTGCGATCGAGCAGATACAAAAATCCGTTTGTGTCGATCATGCCGACATCGCCGGTTTTGACCCAGCCATCTTCCATGCGCCGGGCGGTTTCCTCCGGATCGTTCCAGAATTCCTCCATCTGGCCATTTTCGAACCGTGCGACGATCTCGCCGGGCTCGTTTGGTCCCAGCACCTTTCCGTCCTCGTTACGGATTTCGATATCGGCGCCACTCATGGGACGTCCGACCGCCCGAATTGGGGCAGAACCTTCAAATTCGCCGAACCACTCGTTGGGCCCCATAGACGCGATGGGCAGGATTTCGGTCTGTCCATAGCCCGAATGAAGAACATGATTCCCGAATATCTGGCACGACTTGCGAAGCGTCGGCTCGGAGATCGGCGCTGAAGCACTCAGCAGAAACTTCAAATTCGGAAAGTGGCGGCCATATGCCCCGTCGTGATGCACTATGGCATTGAGCATGGTGGGGGCTACAAAGGCATGGCTGATCCGTTCCTGCTCGAGAGTGTCAAGAAAGGACGCTGGATCGAAGCCGTCCATCATCACGTTGCGGGCGCCGCAATACCAGGCCGGCACGAACAGGAAGCCCGATGCATGGGACAACGGGCCGACATGCAGAATGGCATCCCCTGGGGCCACTTGGGGGCCGATGCTGAAAAATGCGGCGGAGATCGTCATCCATGAACGGTGCCGATAGGCAACGCCCTTGGGTTTGCCCGTCGTGCCGCCGGTGTGGCGGATGACACAATAGTCCTCCGGCGCGACGACGGGATCAGGATCCCGGTCCGAGGCTGTCGCCAACCAATTCTCATAGTTGTGATCGCGGATAATGATCCGCTCAAGCGTCGGAGCTTGGGCATCCAGCCCCGCCAACTCCGAAGCCAATGCCTCATCGACCAGCGCCAACCGAGATCCGGTACTCGCGATCATATGGGCGTGCGCTTCACATCGGTTGCGCGCATAGAGAGGAACACGCGTATAGTTTCCAATGGCAGCCGCCAGTATGATGTCGGCGGCCTCGATGGAGTTCTTCTCCAGCGTAGCAATCCGGTCACCCGGTTGAAGGCCGCACTCCGCAAGAGCATTTGCGAGCTTCACGCCGCGCAACCAGGCTTCCGAGAAAGTCAACCGCCTGTGGCCGTGAACGAGAGCCTCTTGCTGGGCGAAATAACGTGCGGCGCGACGTATTTGCGTACGGACGTCCATCAGCCGCGCTCCTCTAAGGCGCTCGCCCACAATGGCGCAGTCGACACATAATAAACTGACATGCGATAGGCCTCTCCGGACTTCTTTTCGTAAGCATCTGTGTCTGCAGCATTGATCCAATCGTCCAATTCAATATTCTGCGATGCTATTCTTGCTGCTCATATTATCGTGCCGGATCATGTCGGCGGCTTTCTCGCCGATCATGATGCAGGTTGCATTGGTGTTGCCGTTGACGATTGATGGCATGATCGAGGCATCGGCCACGCGGATATTTGCGAGGCCGTGAACGCGCAGGCGGTTGTCGACCACCGCCATCTCGTCGGTGCCCATCTTGCATGTTCCCACCGGATGATAAGCATGATTGGCTTCTGCCCGGATATAGGCGTCGATCTCTTCATCAGTTTCAAGGTAGCGGTCAGGATAGAGAGGCCGTTTCATCATCGCCTTCATGCGATCCGAATGCAGGATCTCCTGCACGACACGGAAGGCATTGCGCAACGTCTTGAGGTCGTCGGGATGACTCAAGAGATTGAGGTCCATCTTGGGATCGGATTCGGGGTTTGAGTCATGTAAGGCAACCCAGCCGCGGCTCTTTGGGCGCCCAATATTGAGAATGATCGTATAGCCCCATTTCGTCATCAGCTTGTAGTCGCGCGCATGGTCGCGATAGGCGAGCGGCACGACATGGACCTGGCAGTCCGCCCGGTTCTGCCCCGGCGCGGATCGCAAGAAACCGCCTGCAGCCGTGGGCGGCGATGCCAGCCAGCTTTTCCTTTGCGTGAGATACTGGAATAGGTCTCGCACGGTCTTGAGCGCGCCAACGACATTGAGTGCGATCCCGAGCCGCTTCTTCGACTGGTAGACCAGCATCAGGTCAGGATGGTCGTGAAGATTCTGGCCGACACCGGGAATATCATGAATCACTTCGATTCCATGCTTCTCCAACTCATCACGCGGTCCGATACCGGAAAGCATCAACAGTTGGGGCGAATTATAGGCGCCGCCGCTGACAATGACTTCCTTTTCGCACGGGATCGTCTTCAACTGCCCGTCCTGGGAATACTCGACTGCCACCGCGCGGTTGCCCTCAAACCTGATACGATGGACGCGGGCATGTACTTCGACGCGGAGGTTGCCGCGCCTGCCCATCACCGGATCAAGGTAACACGCCTTCACGCTGGCGCGCTTCCCGTCCTTCACGGTAAACTGATAGATGCCGACACCTTCCTGGCTGGCACCATTGAAGTCCGGATTGGCTTGATGGTCCAGTCCAGTCGCCGCCTCGATGAAAGCATCATAGACATCGAATTCGCGCTTGCCGTTGGATACGTGAAGCGGTCCCGACGAGCCGTGAAACTCATCCTCACCGCGCTCATTATTCTCAGCCTTGCGGAAATAGGACAGGACATCGTTGTAACCCCAGCCGTCGTTGCCGAGTTCGGCCCAGTGGTCGAAATCCGACCGGTCGCCGCGGATATAGACCATCCCGTTCATACCGCTCGATCCACCCAGCATCTTCCCGCGCGGATTGTAGAGGCGGCGGTCGTTGAGCGCCTTTGAAGGGTCGGTGTTGAACCGCCAGTTGAGCGTATTGATCCGATAGTCTTGGATCAGCGCCCCAAAAGCGCCGGGCGTGGACACAAGCGGCGAGGTGCCTGGGCCGCCTGCCTCGAGCAGGCAAACGGTGACATCGGGGTCCTCGGACAACCGGCTGGCGATAACGCCGCCCGACGACCCACCTCCAATAATTACATAGTCAGCCATTTGCTTCCCTTGTCATTCGACCCATGCTGGCGACCCGGCGTCATGCAACATGCCAGCATCAACCGCCGCAGCCACGTCAGAGGATCTTTTCGAAGATGTTGAGTAGTCCTTCGGTCTTGCTCGAATAGGGTGGCAGAAGTTGACCAAGCAGGCTGAGTTTCGGCTGAGAGAACACCGGCTTGTAATGAGTGAAGCGCTCGAAACTGGCGACGCCGGTATAGGCACCGATGCCGCTCTGTCCGATGCCACCGAAAGGCAGCCGGCGCTGGAAGACGTGCATGACCGTGCCGTTGAGAGTCACGCCGCCAGCGTGCGTTTCGGAAATGATCTTGCGCCGTTCCTCACTTTCGTCGCCAAAATAATAGAGCGCCAGCGGGCGCTCATGCCGGTTTACGTAGCGAATGAGCTCGTCTTCGGAGCGATATGGCATGATCGGCAGGATCGGTCCGAAAATCTCCTCCTGCATCATCGCCATGTCATCGGTAACGTCGAGAACCGCCAACGGCACGATCCGATGCCGTTCAGGAAGCGTTCCATCGCCGTTGTCCGAGAGGTTGAGCACCGTCGCGCCCTTGGCTTCGGCATCATCGAGCAAACCTTGGAGCCGCGCGAACTGTCGGTCATTGATGATACTGGTGAAATCGGGGTTGCTTGCCGCGTTGGGGTAGCATTTGGCAACCTGAGCGCGGAGTGCGGCGACGAAGCTTTCCATCTGATCGACATGGACGAAGGCATAGTCAGCGGCGATGCAGGTCTGGCCGGCGTTGAGCAGCTTGCCGAACACTAAGCTTTCACAGACTTGTGCAAGCGATGCACCCTTGCCCACGATGGCAGGGCATTTGCCGCCAAGTTCCAGAGTAACAGGTGTAAGGTTGGCAGCCGCCGCTTCATAGACTTTGCGGCCAACCGCGGGTGAACCGGTGAAGAGAATATGGTCGAAAGGTAGGGCCGTCATCGCCTGTGCCATGTCGGGCCCGCCCTGGACAATCGCGAATTCCTCTTCGGCGAAATACCGGCGCACAAGCCGCTCGCTGGCTTCGGCGGCGTTGGCGGAAACTTCGCTCGGCTTTGCGATCACGCGGTTGCCGGCCGCCAATGCACCGGCCGCGCCAACGAATATGGTGCCGAGCGGATAGTTCCACGTGCCGAGAACGCCCACCACACCTAGGGGCTGGGGGACCAGGCGCGATGAACCGGGAAGGCCGAAGATGTCAGTCTTCACCCGCCGCGGCCTCAGCCACGTCTTCAGATTGCGGCGCGCAAATTTAATTTCCGATATGCCAAGCATCAGGTCGAGCAGGATAGTCTCGTAGCGGGATCGAATGCCGAAATCGGCGGCAACGGCATCGACCAATTCGTCTCTGTGCTGCTCAAATATCCGGCCAAGGCGCCCGAGCAGGTCCATGCGTTCTTCGTAGCTGCGCGAAACCTGCTCACGCGTCCCTTCGCGTTGGGTCGCGAAAATTCGTTCCAGCTCAGTTCTGTTCCGAGACGCATCCACGTTAAATCGTCCGGAGGCGCGCTGGCCGCTCGGCGCTGCTCGCCTGGGCGGTGCTTTCAGCTGCGCCGATCTCAGTGATCACAGCGCGCTCGATTCTGTACGCCGTGCCGATGAATGAGGGACCGTTGCCGGTGGAACGTATCATGGATGCTCCTCGGTCTGAAAGTCAGGTCGAAAAAATCGGGGGCAGCGGGCGGGAGAGGATGCCCGCCGCCCCCGTCGCAGCAGCGATCAGAACTTGACTGTCGCTTCGACGCCATAAGTGCGCGGCATGCCGCGGTTCAGATAATCGTAGCCGAACACGTTGAGGTTGAGGCCGTAGGTGTAGTAATATTTGTCGAACAGATTCTTCGCCCACAAGCTAACCGACATATTGTCGTGCGCATAGGTTAATCGCGCATTGGCGAGCCAGTAGCCCGGATTTGCGCATGTAATCGCCTTACCCGCGAGCGTTATGTTCGATCCCGCTGGGGGTGTATCGCACGGTGTCTGCCCATAATTCTTGAACGGATCAAAATAGTACTTGCCCATGTAGGACGCATCACCGCGCAAGGTCAGCTTGTTGGTGCCGTCATCGATCATATCCCAGTCGAATCCGGCCTGGAACGTAACCTCCGGCGCGTTCGGGAAGGGATTGCCGTTGACGTTCAATGTCGGGCTGGCCGGGTTTGCCGGATCGATCACATTGCCTTTGTACTTGCTGTTGAGATAGCCCAGCGAAGCATCGAAACGCAACGTATCGGCCACCTGCCAGGCGAGTTCGGCCTCGCCACCGAACAGGCGACCATTGGCGCTGCGCGTGAAGGTTGTAGCGCCGACCACCTGCGTTACTTGGTGATTCGAATACTCGTAGTAGAAGCCCGCGAGGTTAAGTTGGACGCGGCGATCGAACAGCCGGGTTTTGAGCCCCGCCTCATATGCATTCACCTTTTCAGGCTGGATATAATAGACTTGATTGACGCCCTGATAGGCAAGCCCGTTGAAGCTGCCGCTGCGGTAACCGCGACTGTACTGGAGATAGCCCATGATATCATCGGCGAACTCATAGCTGACATTGATACGGCCGGTTAGCCTGTTTGCCTTTTCGCGCTGCTCAAGCGGCGCGAGATTGGGGTTGTATGGATTGCTGTAGGGGATCAGGTTGACAACCGGCGTCGTACCGTCGAGCGCATAGAGGAAAGTGCTGCCGTTAAGGTAATTGACCTTATCCTGGGTGTAGCGTGCACCCACCGCCACGGTCAGCCGCTCGGTCGCTTTCCAGGTTACGTCGCCGTAGATCGCCTTCGAGGGGCGCGACACGTCAAAACGCTGTTCGCCGAGGATCGGGGTGAACGGAGGCGCGCCTGCCCCGGCGCAGCCCGCCGAAAAGCTACCCCCCATGCCGCCATTGCCCGTATTATTGATCGCGATGTCGGTCTGGAGTGCAATCAGCGAGCGTGCATCAAGGAAGCCGTTGGGATTGATCTCGATCGCGTCGCAGAATCCGGCATCGCCAGGCCCCAACGCCGGATTGGCGGCAAAGGCTGGGATATAGCGGATCGCGTCGGGCGTTCCGATTGCGGCGTTATTGTAGCTGCCCGGAAGACCGGCGCCAAGCAGCAGCGGCCTCAGCGCCCCGAAAAAGTCCGGGTAGTTGACCGTCTTGACCTTGTCCCTGCCATAATAAAGGCCGGCAATGATATCGAGGCGGTCGTTCGAATAGCTGAAACGCAGGTCCTGGTTGAAATTCTTGCTCGTCGACGTGTAGCCGATCGAGCAGAGATCGGCTGGGCCGCCATCGCAATCATCAGGATTGTTGATATAGTCGCCGGTGTCGTAGCCGGTAATCGAGGTGACGGAGAATTGGTCGCTGACATCCCATTTGATGTTGAGGGCTATCCCTTTCGACTTGCTGATGTTCTTACCTACCCGATCAACTGCGACCTCATTGTCACGCAGCAACCGCCCGCCTAGGAAAGGTTGCGGATCGTAACGCGAATAGCCGAGCGCATCCTGCCCGCCCGCGAGTTGACCACCTGCATAGGGCGCGGTGCCCCATGGATCGTCCTTCGCGGCATAGAGCTTCAAATTGATGTCGAGATCGGGATCGGGCCGGAAGCGGATCGAGATGCGACCGCCGATCGTATCGGTGGTCCCTAGGTCGCGCTCATTCCCAGGCAGTACATTGCGCTGCCAACCATCCCCTTTTGCAAAAGTACCGGCGACGCGGACGCCCAAGATGTCGGGAACCAGCGTCGCTTCAGCGGCGCCCTGCACCGTGAAAGTGTCGTAATTGGCATAGCCGGCGGTCAGATAGCCATTGGCCTCTCCCAGATCCGGCTTGCGCGTGAAGAAGCTGATCGCGCCACCCGTGGTGTTGCGACCGTAGAGTGTTCCTTGCGGTCCGCGCAGTACCTCGACCCGGTCGATGTCATAGAGTTGCAGGCCATGGCTCGCCCGGAAGCTCTGATAGACTTCATCGACATAGACGCCAACCGGCGACGCAGTGGAGGCGGAAAATTCGTTCGCCACTGAAATCCCGCGCAGCGAGAAATTCGGTTGGGTGCGACCATAGGGAGTGGTGACTTGCAGGCTGGGGATCGCGCCCATCAAGTCTGAGGTCTCCGTGATGCCGCGCGTGCGCAGCGTCTCGCCGCCTATGGCGGAAACGGCGGCTGGAACATCCTGCAAATTCTGTTCGCGCTTCTGCGCCGTGACGACGATTGTCTCAAGGCCACCTTCCTGCGCCTCGGGCTTTTCGCCCTGCGATGCAGCGTCCTGGGCATGTGCCGGCACTGCAAGCGCACACGCGATCGATAGCGCGGTGGCACAAAGCAAATTTGTCCTAAAGGCTGTGACCATGACTGTCCTCCCCACGGCATTTTTTGATTTGGCGCCATTTGCCGCGCCTTGGGGCTCATCGTCCAATTCAATTTGTTGGCGAACTATTCCTCCCACTCATTGATTAAGGACTGATGAGCCTGCACCGCTGACGCTTCGTGGCGACGCAAATAACCCCATATATTTCATTGAATTAGTCACGCTGAGCGCGTCCATCGGGACGGATGCGCGCGTTCTGCTCGCCCCAATCGAGCCCTTCCAGACGATGTATCGGCGTAATTGGCGGTCCCGGCGGTTTCCCTTGTCGAGTTGCAAGGGGAATCAGCTATGATGAGATGTAGTGAGATACGGTTTCTTGGAGTTCATTCTACTATTCGCGGATGCATCTAAGTAGCTGATATTTCTAACAACTATGGCAGAAAACCGCGCCTCTAAATCGGCGGTTCTGACTTTTGAGGCTCATCGCGAAGCCGCCCGAAGGGGGCGTTGCCAATACGGCTGTCTCTGGTCGCTTGGTGGCAGGTGCTGGATGGGAGCGGAACAGCGCATGAATTGTGAGAACTCGATAGGATTCTTCTCGACATTCGACACTGCGGTTGCCGCGTCGATCACGTCGGCCCAGTCTTGGAGCATCCGCCTTCGCGGTGTGAGATAGAGCGCACTGTTGTAAGCGCCGCGCACCTCATCCTCGTCCTCGTGAGCGAGCGCCATCTCGATCCAATCCGGCTTGTAGCGTTCGGCTTCGTTCGCCCAGGTCGAGCCGAGCCCCCTAAACCCATGTACCGTCTGCCGATGGAGATACCCCATCCGATAACAGGCATAGATCATGGTGTTCTCGGAAATAGACTTTCCAGGCTTGGCTCCGGGAAAGAGGAACGCATCGTTCGTCGCCTGCAAGCGGCGCTGAACGATCATTGCGGCCTGGCGGGACAGCGGAACAAGATGCTCACGTTCCATCTTCATGCGCTCCGGCGACAGACGCCATAGCGGGTTCGGTCCATAGAGATCCTTGAACTCGTCCCTGGCCGCGAAGCGGGTTTCGCTGGTTCGGACCCATGTGAGCAAGGTGAACAGCAGCGCGTCACGGGTGATCTCGCGGCGGCGCGGCGTGTCCTCGCCGTCATAGGCGAAGATCGCTCGCACCAGCTTCGGAAACTCCGCGAGCGGCACGCGCGCCATGTGCCTGACGGGCGGCTTGGGCTTGAGCGCATCGTTGAGGCCGAGCGTCGGATCGATGGTCGCCCAGCCGCTCGCGATCGCGAAGCGATAGATCTGGCTGACGTTCTGCTTGAGGCGACGGGCGATATCGAGGGCGCCGCGCGCTTCGACCGCGCGGATCATCTCGAGAATCTCGGGCGGGTCGATTTCCGTGATCGGACGCTTCCCGATGACCGGAAAGACGTCGCGCTCCATCCGGTTGATGACGCGCAGGGCATGGGCCGAGTCCAGCCCTTCAATACGATTGGCGTGCCAGGCCCGCGCAATCT
Organism: Sphingobium sp.; assembly: GCF_036170395.1. GTDB lineage: Bacteria > Pseudomonadota > Alphaproteobacteria > Sphingomonadales > Sphingomonadaceae > Sphingobium. The sequence goes on along the minus strand of NZ_JAVHPD010000007.1, from coordinate 236,087 downwards.
CTTCGAACAGCTTGAGCGCGGCCCTCTGCTTCTTCGCCCGCTTCCTGGCCTCGGCGGGGTCCTCACCCTGATCGAGCAGCCGCTTGGCTTCGGTCCGCTTCTCGCGGGCGATCGCCAGCGTGACGGTCGGATATTTGCCGAAGCTCAGCAGTTTTTCCTTGCCGTCGAAGCGGTATTTCAGGCGCCAGAGCTTCGATCCGTTCGGCTGGACGAGCAGGTGCAGGCCTTCTCCATCGGACAGCTTGTAGGGGCGCTGCCGCTTGGTGGCGTATTTGACCTCAAGTTCTTTCAAAGCCATCTGGGGGTATCGCCTGTTTTGGGGACAGCCGAAAAATACCCCCAAAATACCCCCAATCCAAATCGCCGTGGGTGGCCGCAGCCGGTCGCACCGGGACGCCGGCGTACGCAACGGGACGCGAAAAATATTTGATTTTCCTCGAAAAATGTCTGCCAGTGGCCTCAGTGGGTCACTGGTGGACAATCCGGGTTGGTAGCGGAGGAGGGACTCGAACCCCCGACACGCGGATTATGATTCCGCTGCTCTAACCGGCTGAGCTACTCCGCCCCATGGGCATCGTCAGGGGCGTTCCCTGCGGTGAGCGCGCGCTATACGCAGGCGGGGCGGGCGGGTCAACGGGGCGCGCGCGCCGACCGCCCAAAATTTTCAACCGCCCCGCACCATCCGCCACAACCGCCTGTTTTTCCTTCCCCGCGCAACCGCTTGCGGAACGCAGCGCCCCGCCTGCGATATTTGGCTTGCAATCGCCAATCCGCAGCGCATGAATATTGCAACGCACAACCGGCCGTCCTGGCCGAGGGAGGATCGTCCACTTGCCCTTCCATGAGATGTTTGAGCCTGACGGATCGATACGCCCCTGTTATGACGAAGTGCAGAAATGGGTGGAGCGGACGGGCATCGCCGGGCTCAATCGCCGCATGGACGAGGCCGAGGCGATTTTCCGCCGCATCGGCATCACCTTCGCCGTCTATGGCGAAGGCGGCGATCCCGAACGGCTGATCCCCTTCGACCTGTTGCCCCGCATCTTCACCGCGAACGAATGGCGCGTTCTCGACCGGGGCATCCGCCAGCGCGCCCGCGCCTTGAACGCCTTCCTCCACGACGTCTATCATCGCGGCGAGATCGTGAAGGCCGGCATCATGCCCGCCGACATCATCTACCGCAACAGCGCCTATCTGGCCGAAATGGCGGACTTCACCCCGCCCGGCAAAGTGTACAGCCATATCGTCGGCATCGACATCGTCCGCACTGGCCCCGGCAGTTTCGAGGTGCTGGAGGATAATTGCCGCACCCCGTCGGGCGTCTCCTACATGCTCGAAAATCGCGAGATCATGACGCGCATGTTCCCCGAGCTGTTCGCCGCCGGGGTGGTCGCGCCGGTGGACGATTATCCCGCCGAGCTGCTCAAGTCCCTTAAGGAAGTCGCCCCCCCCGCGTGCAAGGGCGATCCCGTCGTCGTCGTCCTCACCCCCGGCTCGCTCAACAGCGCTTATTATGAACACAGCTTCCTCGCCGACCTGATGGGCGTGGAACTGGTCGAGCCTGCCGACCTCTTCGTCGACAATGACCGGGTCTGGATGAAGACGACTCTAGGGCCGAAGGCGGTGGACGTCATATATCGCCGGATCGACGACGAATATATCGACCCGCTCGTCTTCCGCCCCGACAGCCTCTTGGGCGTCCCCGGCATCTTCAACGTCTATCGCAACGGCGGCGTCACCCTGGCGTCGGCCCCCGGCTCGGGCATCGCCGACGACAAGGCGGTCTATATCTATGTGCCGGAAATGATCCGCTTCTACCTCGGCGAAAAGCCGATCCTCGACAATATCCAGACCTGGCAATGCGGCAAGCCCGAGGAACTCGCCTATGTGCTGGAAAATCTGCACGAACTGGTCGCCAAGGAAGTCCATGGGTCGGGCGGCTACGGCATGTTGATCGGCCCCAAATCCACGAAGGACGAAGTCGCCGCCTATGCCGAACGCATCAAGGCGAACCCCCACGAATTCATCGCCCAGCCCACGCTCGACCTGTCGACCGTGCCGACGCTCGGCCCGGCGGCGGTGGTCGGCCGCCATGCCGATTTCCGCCCCTATTGCCTCGTCGGCAAGCAGCTCCGCCTCGTCCCCGGCGGCCTCACCCGCGTCGCGCTGACCGAAGGGTCGCTGGTGGTCAACTCCAGCCAGGGCGGCGGGGTCAAGGACACCTGGGTGTTGCAGGATTGATGGCGATGGACTGTAAGATCAAATATCCGTTCGCCCTGAGCCTGTCGAAGGGCTGCGCCGACCGGAGGGAGGTGTCTTCGCCTCCGCTCAGACCAGGGCTTCGACTTCGCTCAGCCCGAACGGTACGTATGTGTGGGGAACCCCTCCCATGCTAAGCCGCACCGCCGAAAATCTCTTCTGGATGGCGCGCTATATGGAGCGCGCCGAATCCACCGCGCGCCTGCTCACCATGGGGCAGCGGATGGCGATCCTGCCGGGCGCGCATCATCGCGATGAATGGCGCTCGGTCGCGCGCGCCACCGGCGCGGACCATCGCTTCCCCGAAGGCAAGACCGTCACCGAAAGCGACGTCGTCTCCTGGCTGATGCTCGATCTCGACAATCCCAGCTCGATCCGCTCCTGCCTCCTCAAAGCCCGCGCCAACGCCAAGTCCGCCCGCACCATGCTGACCCAGGATATGTGGGAGGCGCTGAACGAGGGCTGGCGCAAGCTCGACAGCTATGATCTCGCCGAAGCGCGGCAACAGCTCCCCGCGCTGATCGACTGGGTCAAGACCCGCGTGATGACCTTTCGCGGCGCGGCGGATTCGGGCCAGCTCCGTAACGAAGGCCATGATTTCCTCCGCACCGGCGCGGCGCTTGAACGCGCGCAGATGACGCTGCGCCTGCTCGACGTCAAATATTATGTCCTGCTGCCCGAAACCGAAGTGGTCGGCGGCAATCGCGACCATTATCAATGGACCTCGGTTCTCTACGCGCTGTCGGGCGCGCGCGCTTACCATCATGTCTATGGCGGCACCTACACGCCCTGGCAGATCACCGATTTCCTGATGCTCAACACGCTCTTCCCGCGCAGCGTCGCCTTCTGCTACGGCCAGCTGTCCTACCGCCTCGGCCGCCTTGCCGGCTGGCACGACGCGCGCGGCGCCTGCCACGACACGATCGAGCAGATGGTGACCGAGCAGGAGAGCCTCGACAGCGGCGAAATCTTCCGCCGCGGTCTCCATGAAACCGTGCAGCACGGCCTCAAGATGACCAACCAGCTGGGCTTCGAGATCGCCCAGACCTATCATTTCGGCTGAGCGCGGGGCGGGGGAGGGGACCAGCTGATGAAACTGCTCGTCCGCCACCAGACGATCTACCGCTACGCCGCCACCGCCGGCCGCGTCGCGATGCGCCTGAAACTCATGCCGGTCGATACTCCCGCCCAGACCGTCCACGACTGGCGCGTCAGCATCAATGACGATCCGCTCCCCGGCTTTTACCCCAACAGCTATGGCGAGCGCGAGGCGATCTGGGTCCGGCACGACCGGCTCGACCATGCGGTGATCGTGGCCGAAGGGCTGGTCGAAACCCGCGAGACCCACGGGGTCGTCGGTCATATCCGCTCCGCCGTCCCGCCCGCTTACTTTCTGCGCGACACCAAACTCACCCGCGCCTCGCCGGAGATCGTAGCGATGGCCAGCGCCCAGCCCGACAGCGGCGGCCCGCTCGCCCGCCTCCACGCCCTTTCCGCCGCCGTCATAGACGCCGTGACCTACCGCGCCGGCGTCACCCATGCCGACACCAGCGCCGCGCAGGCCTTCGCCCTGGGCGCTGGCGTCTGCCAGGATCATGCCCAGATCTTCATCGCCGCCGCCCGGAGCCTGGGCATCCCCGCCCGTTACGTCTCGGGCTATCTGCTCGCGGCCGGGGACGATGTGCTGCACGAAACCCATGGCTGGGCCGAAGCCTATCTGCCCGATCTCGGCTGGATCGGCTTCGATCCGTCCAACCGCGTCTGCGTGACCGAACGCTATCTCCGCGTCGCGAGCGGCCTTGATGCGGACGAGGCCGCGCCGATCCGGGGATCGGTGACGGTCGCGGGCGACATCAGCATCGACGCCGACGTGCGCATCGCGGAGGCGCAGGACGGCGTCGAGGAACGGCAGTTGCAGCGCCAGCAGCAACAGACTACCCCGCTGATCGACAAGTGATTCTATATTGCGGGAGGGCCGGGGGGCCATGACCTATTGTGTGGCGGTGCGCGTGGACCAGGGGCTGGTCATGCTGTCCGACACCCGCACCAATGCGGGCATGGACAATATCGCCCGGTTCCGGAAGAGCTTCACCTATCATGTCCCCGGCGACCGGGCGATCACCATGCTCTGCTCGGGCAACCTCTCCATCACCCAGGGGGTGAAGGCGACGCTCAGCAAGGCGATCAAGGAGTCGGCGCTTGACCCCGGCATCGAAACCATCCTCAACTGCGACACGATGCACCGCGTTGCGCAGATCGTGGGCACGGCGATGCAGGCGATGCAGCAGCGCTATCGCGAGAATATCGAGATGGGCGGCTCCGCCTCCTCCGGCGCGTCGATCATGATCGCGGGCCAGCGCAAGGGCGGCAAGCCGCGCCTCTACCTCATCTACTCCGCCGGCAATTTCATCGAGGCGACCGAGGACACACCCTTCTTCCAGATCGGCGAGCACAAGTACGGCAAGCCCATCCTCGACCGCATCATCAAGCGCGAAACCAGCCTGGAGGACGCGACCAAGGCGGTACTGGTCTCGATGGACTCGACCCTGCGCTCGAACCTGTCCGTGGGGATGCCGCTGGACCTGACCGTCATCCAACGCGACATCTTCGACTTCCGCGTCCGCACCCGCATAGAAGCCGACAACGAAGAATTCGCCCGCATTTCCCAAAGCTGGGGCGCAGCGCTGCGCAAAGGCTTCGAGGATCTGCCCAACGTGCTGGATTGAAAGGAGCGACACAGCACCCCTTGTTCCCCGGCGAAAGCCGGGGCCCAGTCCCGCCCTCTCGACTGGACCCCCGGCCTTCGCCAGGTAACCCGACAGAACGGACCTAGATCATCGCGCCCCAATAGAGCCGTTCGCCCTGAGCCTGTCGAAGGGCTCTTCCTTCTTTGAAGAACATGCTTCGCCGAGTTTGTGGAAGGGTCGAACGGAACTGGGTGTGATTGACCTAAAACCAGTCGCGCAAAGTCTAACCGATCAAACCGTCCCTCAACCCGGCACCTCCACCGGAACCGCCTCCATCCCCGCCGCCCGCTTCTTGAACCTCCGGTCGAACGTCAAAAAGGCGCTGCAATGCGCCGACCGCGCCAGATGCAGCGCATCGGCGAAGTCCATCCCGCCCTCCATCCAGTCCAGCGCCTGAGCCAGAACGGCGGGCTCCTCGACCCGGACCTGCCGCAACCCCGCCAGCCCACGCAGCGCGTCCGCGATCCGCTCCGGCGCAAAGCCATATCCCGCGCGCAACACCCATTCCGCCTCCAGCACGACGGTAAGCCCCAGAAAAATCTCGCCCTCCTCGATCGCGCGGCGAGCAGCTTCGGCCTGCGCCGCGTCATCGGCGGTCAGCAGTCTGATGACGATATTGGTGTCAATCCCCCGCACGCCGCGCCGCCTCCCGCGCGATCACGGCGTCCATCTCCTCGACCGACAAGGCCGCCCGGTCCGACCGCAGCGAGCCAAACACGGCATCCATCTCGGTCACGGAGAATAGCGGCGCGGCTTTGAGCAAAACGCCCTCCGCCGTCTCTTCAACTAACAGTTTTGTCCCGGCGGCCCAATTCTTCCCGTCCCGGATCGCCTTGGGCAGGATGACCTGCCCCTTGGTCGATACGGTGGTGGTGATGCGGTCATGGACGCCCATGCTATGCTCCAATGGTAAGGCGGAGGTAAGATAGCATTGTGACCGGGAGATACAAGAGAAAGAGACCGCCTTAGCAGAGCGCCAGCCAGTTGGCCGTATCGCAAACCACAAGCCGACCTATCGCTCTTCATGGGCGTTGCCCAAATTTGCTCGTCATGCCAGCGGAGGCTGGCATCTCAGGCGGCGGCGCGCCACGGTGGGGCATGGCGCGAGGCGGCTACACCTACTTCCTGGCCAACAAGCCAAGAGGCGTCCTTTATATCGGCGTTACCGCCGATGTCGCCGCGCGCGTCGCGCAGCACCGCAGCGGCACAGGATCGGCCTTCTGCAAGCGGTATAATCTGACCCGCCTGGTTCTGGTCGAACAGCATGACGACATCGGCTCTGCCATCGCGCGGGAAAGGGCGCTGAAGGCATGGAAGCGGGGCTGGAAATTCGGCTGATCGAGGAAGGCAATCCCGAATGGCGCGATCTCTCCGACCTTGTGCCCTGACGCCTGAGACCCCAGCCTTCGCTGGGGTGACGAGATGGGGCGCCCATCGGGTATCTTAAAATCAGCCTTCGGGCGAACCGCTCTTCCCTAATAGGACTTCCGATGCTCTATCCTCCCCGATGAAGACCCGCCCATACCCCTCCACGCGCGCCAACCCGCACCCCCGCCGCCGCACCCCCGCGACTTACCCGCCACGCCATTGTGACCCACCAATGACCCACCCGTGACCCAGAAGGCGCGTCGCGAGCGCGTCGCGAGCGCCTCGCAGCCGCTTCGCCTCAAAAACCCCCACGACACTGTATACTTCGTAGGAAACCCGCACCCACACCCCGGACCCCAACCAAACCCCATCTTCCCCGTCCCCATGCAAATCCATCGCTTGGCACCCTAACCCCCGGTCCCTATCTCTCATCCCCAACCCGAATCGCACGAACCGAAAGCCCGAGATGAGCGCCACCCATTCCACCCGCATGTTGATCCTGGGCTCCGGCCCCGCTGGCCTGTCCGCCGCCATCTATGGCGCGCGCGCGGGCCTCGCGCCGATCGTGGTGCAGGGGATGCAGCCGGGCGGGCAGCTTACCATCACCACCGATGTCGAAAATTATCCCGGTTTCCGCGATGTCATCCAGGGGCCGTGGCTGATGGAGCAGATGCAGGCGCAGGCCGAGCATGTCGGCGCGCAGATGATGTATGACCAGATCGTCGACGTGGACCTCTCCGAGCGGCCCTTCCGCCTGCGCGGCGACAGCGGCACGCTCTATGTCGCCGACACTCTGGTCATCTGCACCGGCGCGCAGGCGAAATGGCTGGGCGTGGAGGGCGAGGAGCATCTCCAGGGCAAGGGCGTGTCCGCCTGCGCCACCTGCGACGGCTTCTTCTATCGCGGCAAGAAGGTGGTGGTGATCGGTGGCGGCAACACCGCGGTGGAGGAAGCCCTCTACCTCACCAACCACAGCCATGACGTGACCCTGATCCACCGCCGTGACAGCCTGCGCGCCGAAAAGATCCTGCAAAAGCGTCTCTTCGCCCACCCCAATATCAAGGTGGTGTGGAACAAGGCGGTCGAGCGCTTCGTCGGCGGCGGCACGCCCGATGGGCTGGTAGGCGTCGACCTCATCGATACGGTGACGGGCGAAAAGAGCCATATCCCGACCGACGGCGGCTTCGTCGCTATCGGCCATCACCCCGCGACCGAACTCTTCGCCGGCAAGCTCCCCACCGACGAAGGCTATCTGCTGGTGGAAAAGGGCACGACCCGCACGTCCATCCCCGGCGTATTCGCGGCGGGCGATGTCACCGACAAAATCTACCGTCAGGCAGTGACGGCGGCGGGCATGGGCTGCATGGCCGCGCTCGACGTCGAAAAATTCCTCCAGGACCAGGATTTCGAGGAACTGGAGGACGCCTGACCAGACGCTGCTTGCATAAACTACTCTACCATGCTAGTAGAGATAGCAGATGCAAGCCGCATCCCGTCCTTCCGGTCCGCCGCAGGACCACCCGATCTGGGCCAGGATCGCAGATTATGAGATCGGCCCGGCGGACGCATCCCTGTCCTTCGCCGCCCGGCTCGCCCGCGAAAATGGCTGGACCGCCGCCTTCGCCGACCGGGTGCTGGAGGAATATCGCCGCTTCTGCTTCCTCGCCGCGACCGGCGCGGAGCCCGTCACCCCTTCCGACGCGGTGGATCAGGCCTGGCACCTCCACCTGACCTACAGCCGCGATTATTGGGACCGCTTCTGCCCGCAAGTCCTGGGCCGTCCCCTCCACCATGATCCCACCGCCGGCGGCCCGGTAGAGCGCGGCCGCTTCTTCGCCCAATATGCGCGCACGCTGCACCGCTACGAAGCCATGTTCGGCCATCCGCCCCCCGCCGACATCTGGCCCTCCGCCGCCCGCCGCCTGCTCCACGACCCCAAGGCCCGCCGGGTCCACCCCGCCGACGCCTTCATCCTCCCCCGGCGTCGGACTGTCCTCGTCGCCGCCCTGCTGCTTCTGCTGTTGCTCATTCCTCTCATCGGAAAGGCTGCATCTTATGCCCCTTGGTCCCTTTGACCTTAGCGGCGGACCGTTTCTCATCCTCTATTCCGGCCTGCTGCTGCTGGCGCTGACCGCCGCCATCGGCCTGCCTTTCTGGCTGCGGCCCGAAGGGCGCGAACGCCGCGTCACCGATCCCGACCAGCTCGCCTACCTCGCCGGCGGGCGCACGCGCTTCCTGGACGCCCTTGTCACCCGCCTGCTCACCGCCGGGCGCCTTGCCGTTTCCCCGAGCCGCAAGCTGTCGGCGCAAGGGCAGGGCGGCGGCCACAGCCCGGCGGAGACCGCCATATTGCGGCTGCCCGGCGAGTTCGGCTGGGCGGAAATCGAGCGCACCGCCAGCGACTATGCCGATCCGGTCGAGCGCGCGCTGGCGCGCGACGGGCTGCTGATGGACGCCGGCGAGGCGCTGCGCCTGCGCTTCTGGCAGACCTTGCCCCTGCTTGCCGCGCTGCTCTTCGGCGCGATCAAATGGGACATCGGCACGATGCGCGACAAGCCGGTGGGCATTCTCACTTTCCTGTTGCTGCTGACGTTGGTGGCGGCGGTGATCCGCTTCTTCGCGCTCGACCGCCGGACCCAGGCCGGCATCAAGGCGCTCGACCGCGCGCAGGCGGACAGCGGCCGCCTGCGCCGCGCGCCCTTGACGGAGGAAATGGGGCTGGCCGTCGCCCTCTACGGCACCGCCGTCCTCGCCGGCTCCACCTGGTCGGACTATCACGCCTTGCGCCGCGCGAGCGGGTCGGACGGCGGCGGCAGCAGCGACTCCGGCTCAGGCGATGGCGGTGGAGGATGCGGCGGATGCGGCGGCGGCGATTAGGTCAAACCGCCAGCACATAGACCGCGCCGATCGCGGCGCAGGCCGCCAGCACCGGCAGCACCCCTACCTTGAAGCGGAACACCGCGACCAGCGCGCCGACCGAGAGCAAGGCTGCCGGCCAGTCGATCGAGGCAAGCACAGGCAGGTCGATCGCCCCGGTCGGCGTCGGCGCCGCCACCACCCGGCGGAACAAAGTATGGATCGCGAACCACAGCGCCAGGTTCAGGATCACCCCCACTACCGCCGCCGTGATCGCGGTCAGCGCCGCCGACAGCGCCTGATTGCCGCGCAGCCGCTCGATGAAGGGCGCACCCGCGAAAATCCACAGGAAACAAGGCACGAATGTCACCCAGGTCGTCAGCACCGCCCCCAATGTCGCGGCCACCAGCGGCGGCAGCGTCCCGGCGTCGCGGAACGCGGCGAGGAAACCCACAAACTGCGTCACCATGATGAGCGGCCCCGGCGTCGTCTCCGCCATACCGAGGCCATCGAGCATCTCGCCCGGCCGCAGCCAGCCGAACGTGTCCACCGCCGCCTGCGCGACATAGGCGAGCACCGCGTAAGCGCCGCCGAAGGTCACCACCGCCATCTGGCTGAAGAAGCCGGCGATGCGGGAAAACACATCGTCCGGCCCCAGGATCAGGAACAGCGCCAGCACCGGCCCCAGCCAGAGCAGCAGCAGCACCGAACAGATCCGCAGCGACCAGCCATAATCGGGCCGGGCATGGTCGGGCAGCGCTTCGCCGAGCGCGGTGTCGCGATCCTGCACCACCGCGCCGCCCGACGCGCCATGCCCGCCGCCGCCCTTGAACTGGGGCAGGCCGCTGCGCCCGCCGATATAACCGATCAGCCCGGCGGCGATGACGATCAGCGGGAAGGGCGCGTCGAGGAAGAAGATGGCGACGAACGCCGCCGCCGCGATGCCGCGCATGGCATTGTTCTTGAGCGCGCGCCCGCCGACACGAGCGACCGCCTGCACCACGACGGCCAGCACCGCCGCCTTCAGCCCGAAGAACAGCCCTTCGATCAGCGGCACATGGCCCAGCAGCACATAGACATAGCTCAGCGCCAATATCGCGAGGAAGCCGGGCAGCACGAACAGCCCGCCGGCGATCAGCCCGCCCTTGGTGCGATGAAGCAGCCAGCCGATATAGACGGCGAGCTGCTGCGCCTCCGGCCCCGGCAGCAACATGCAGTAATTGAGCGCATGGAGAAAGCGCGACTCCCCGATCCACTTCTTCTCCTCGACGAGGATGCGGTGCATCACCGCGATCTGCCCCGCCGGCCCGCCGAAGCTGAGCGCAGCGATCCGCGCCCAGACGCGCGTCGCTTCGGCGAGCGATATGCCATGGTCGCGGGGTGCTGCGGGCGCGGCGGCAAGCTCGGTCATCTGTCCCTCTTCTTCTGGCTGAAATGGGCATGGAACTGGTCGAGCGCCGCGCCGGCGCGGGCGATGCGCTCCAGATCGTCTTCGGTCGCGGCGCACACGCCGGACAGCATCGCGCCGACCCCCGCCGTCTCGGGGCGGCCGAAACAGTCGTCGCCGATGTCGAGATCATGGATGATCTCCCCGATCGCGACCAGAGCGGCGTCGTCGGTCAGGCCAGCGCGCAGCAGCAGCGTCTCGAAGCTGCACCGATCCTCCTCATGGGTGAACTCCGCGTCGGCCATGTCGAAGCGCAGCTCGCCCGGCGCGGGATCATGGCTGCGCCTGTCGACGAAGCGGAAACGCGCGTCGCCGTCGATGAAGCGGCGGATCAGCCAGGCGCAGGCGATGCGGTCGACATGCACGCCGCTGCGCGTCACCCAGGTGCGGCCCTTGAGGTCGGCGGGGGCAGGGGCGGGGGCCGGCGTATCGCGGCGGACATCGGGGTGGCTGTAGCGCTGCCGGTCGAGATCGCTGAGCGCGGCCTCCGCCTGCTGCCGGCCGTGCGCGCCGAAAAAGTCGATCCGCCCGACTTCGTCCAATCGCTTGCGCAGCCGCGCAATCTCCACGCCGCTGGCCGGACCGGTATCGATCAGCCGGCGGGCGTTCTGCGCTATTTCGGCATAATCGGCGTCGCGCGCGGCATCGAACAGCCGGCGCATATCCTGGTCGCTCTGCCCGGCGATCAGCCGCGCCGCGATCAGCGTCGCCTCGCCGCCGCTCTCCTCAATCTCCCGCAACAGCGCACGCAGCGCTTCCTCGGCCTCCGGCGAGGGCGGCAGGACATGCACAGCGTTCTTGAGCGGCACCGCGCCGATCGCCTGCAACCGCCGCCATATCCGCACCCGCAGATAGGGCGGCTTCGCCGGCAGTTGATGAAGCAGCGCCAGCCAGGGCGGGTCGGATGATTCCATGATATAGATGTATCATAGGATCATGTCCTATCAAGCAGCTATATCATCAAAGCCATGCAAAAAGGCCAAACAGCTGTCCCACTCGCTGTTCGCTTCAGGCCCGCGCTGTCAGTGGCGGCGGTATCGGAAGTACCACACCTTAATGGCTAATTCCGCATAAGATATTGATATATCAGTACAAATCTTCTGGTTTGTCGTAGCAGCCTTCGCGAGAGTAATCACCGGGTAATCACCGTTTCCCGTACGAGTGGCGGCATTTGGCGTGCCCGAGAGCATAGGAGAGCGCACGACGTGTGTCACACCGTGGCGCAGGATGCGCTGAATTCCTTTTGAGAGGAAGAGGTCGGCGGCTGTCGCCGTGACGGTTCGAGTGTCGGGAGAGAGGCTCCCGGCCGGGCCGTCGCGGAGACCTGTCATGACACAAGTTCAAGTTCTCGACGCGAGCCCCGATCGGAGCGGTGGCTACAAGGTGGATGTCGGTCGTGGCCAGCGGGTCGGGCGGGTATCATCGGAATGGTTCAGCCGGCCTGCCGATGAGCGCTATATGTCGCTCGATGCGCTGATGGCATCGGTGAAAGGCCGCGCCGAACGCAGCCGAACGCGGACGGTAGAGAGCGCCGCCGTCCGGGTCGAAGCCAGCCGCGACAATGCCGAACGGCTCGACCTGATCCTGCCGGGTGCGGAACAGCCAATTGCACCGACGCATTGGAGCTTCGGCCAGCTGGCAGCTTTGGTCGGCGCGCCAGCGGCATATCTGCGCCAGTTGCCTGCGCCGCTCGCCGGCATCAACCTGCAATATGGCCTGACCAACCACCGCGCTGAACAAATCAAGACGCTGGAAACCGACGATGGCCGCATGGAACTGCGCGCCGTCACCGGTCCAGATTATGGCCGCATCTACGACCATGAACTGGTTGCCGCCGTGCAGCGTATCGCTGGCAACGGCACCGGCGATACGCGCTGGAAAGTGCCTGGCGTGCTCGATTGGTCGACGGGCATCTATAACCCCATGGTCGATATCAGCGACGATACGACCACGCTTTATGCCAGCGACCGCGACGTGTTCCTTTTCCTGGTCGACGACCTCAACCCGATCGAAGCGGGCAAGCTGCCCGATGGATCGCCCGACCTCTACTTCCGCGGCTTCTATTGCTGGAACAGCGAGGTGGGAGCCAAGACACTCGGCATCGCCAGCTTCTACCTTCGCGCCGTCTGCCAGAACCGCAACCTTTGGGGCGTCGAAGACTTCGAGGAGATCAGCATCCGGCATAGCAAATACGCCGCCAACCGCTTTGCGCATGAGGCGGCACCAGCGCTAACCCGGTTCGCCGATTCCTCGCCGCTACCGTTCGTCAACGGCATCCGGCAGGCGCGCGAGCGCATCGTCGCGCGCTCTGACGAAGATCGCACCGACTTCCTGCGCAACCGCGGGTTCGGGAAGGCCGAGACTGCGAAGATCATCGACACGGTACTCGCCGAAGAAGGCCGCCCGCCCGAGTCCGTGTTCGACTTCGTTCAGGGCATCACCGCCTTCGCGCGCGGCAAGGCGCAGCAGGACGCGCGCCTCGATCTGGAGGGTCGCGCGAAGAAGCTGTTCGACCGGGTCACGGCGTAAGTCTTCGTCTCCACGGTCGTTCCGATACGCGGCGTCGCTCTCTTCGAAAGGAAGAGGGCGGCGCTTCGCTTCGTGACGGTTCGAGGTGTCGGGAGAGTGGCTCCCGGCCGAGCTGTCCGGAGAAGTATCATGCCCAAGTCCAATCCCAAGCTCGCGCTCAGCGTTTCGCGCGACATCCCGTTTGACAAGCTGGTGCTGTCGCAGGCCAACGTCCGCCGGATCAAGGCGGGCGTCGGCATAGAAGACCTCGCTGATGATATAGCTCGGCGCACGCTGTTGCAGTCGCTCACCGTGCGAGTCGTCGTCGATGCCGATGGCAACGAGACCGGCATGTTCGAAGTGCCGTCGGGCGGTCGCCGCTACCGGGCGCTCGAATTGCTGGTGAAGCGCAAGCAGCTGCCGCGCAACGCGCCGGTGCCGTGCATCATCCGCACCGAAGGCGATGCCGAGGAAGACAGCCTGGCCGAGAACATCCAGCGCGCTCCGCTACATCCGCTCGACCAGTTCCGTGCATTTCTGGCGCTCCGCGAGAAGGGCCAGTCCGAGGAGGAGATCGCCGCCCACCAGTTTGTATCGGTCGCGGTGGTCAAGCAACGCCTGAAGCTCGCCAGCGTGTCGCCGAAGATCCTCGACGCCTATGCCGAGGATGAGATCACGCTCGACCAGCTGATGGCGTTCACCGTCAATGGCGATCATGAGCGGCAGGAGCAGGTCTATGAGCGGCTCGCCGGCTCCTACGACCGCCAGCCATACGCCATCCGGCGCATGCTGACCGAAGGCGCGGTACGTGCCTGCGACAAGCGCGCCCGGTTCATCGACGTCGATGCCTATATCGAGGCGGGCGGCGGCGTCATGCGTGACCTGTTCCAGGGCGATGATGGCGGCTGGCTGCAGGATGTCGGCCTCGTTGACCTGATGGTCTCCGAGCGCCTGCGCGAGGAGGCGATCAAGGCGCAGGCCGAAGGCTGGCACTGGATCGATGCTGCGCCCGACTTCCCGTACGGGCACACCTATGGGCTTCGCCAGCTGCGCGGTACGCCCGTGGAGATCACTGCCGAAGAGCAAGCCACACGCGACGCGCTCCAGGCCGAATATGACGCACTGGCCGCCGAGTACGAGGACTTGCCCGAGCTGCCCGACGAGGTCGACGAACGGCTCGGCGAACTGGAGACTGCGATCGAGGCGCTCGACCAGCGACCGCTCACCTATGACGCCGACGAGGTTGCGCGGGCCGGTGCGTTCGTCAGCATTGCGCCGGATGGCAGCTTGCGGATCGAACGCGGGTTCGTTCGGCCCGAGGACGAACTGCCCATAGAGCCCGAGCAGGGCGCCGTTAGCGGGGACGATAACAGCCACGCCGACAATGGCACCAGCCACGAAGGCGCTCAGGTCGATATCGAAAGCGACAATGTCGAGGTGGCAGCTGAGCCGGAAGAGGATGAAGGCCTGCGCCCGATTCCTGACCGGCTGATGTCCGAACTGACTGCGCACCGCACGCTGGCGCTGCGCGATGCCGTGGCCCGGTCGCCCGAGGTCGCATTCCACGCCTGCCTCCATGCGCTCGTCTTGCGGCTGTTCTACCGCTACGCGCTCGACAGCTGCCTCGAACTCGACGCCAAGCATGTCGGGTTCGGCCAGCAAGCGCCCGGCCTTGGCGATACGGCGTCGGCACAGGCAATCGATGCGCGGCACCAAGCGCTTGCCGATCTGCTGCCCTCTGAGCCCGAGGCACTGTGGGATGCGCTTGGCGACATGGACGGCGAGCAGCAGAAGGCGCTGTTCGCCCACTGCATCGCCTGCACGGTCAACGCCACGTTCGAGGCTTACAACCGCAGGCCGCGTGCGCTCGTCCATGCCGATATGCTCGCCAAGGCGGTCGATCTCGACATGGCGGCGGCGGGCTGGACGCCGACAGCCGACACGTTCCTCGGCCGAGTGACCAAGGCGCGGATCGTTCAGGCAGTGGCCGAAGCAAAGGGCGAACGGGCGGCCGAGAGCATCGCCCACCTCAAGAAGCCCGACATGGCGGCACGCGCGGCTGTGCTGCTCGAAGGCAGCGGCTGGTTGCCCGAACCGCTCCGCACGCCGGGTCGCGCCATACCAACACCCACCGAAAGCGCGTTCGAGTCGCCCATCGATGAGGCCATTGTCGATGCCGATGGCCTTGGCGAAGCGCAGTCGGCGGGAGACGACGGCGCACGGTCCGTGGCGGACGAAGCGCCGATCGACGACAATGCCGGGGCCGAGGGCGACACCCCCTTCGCCGTCGCCGCCGAGTAGGTCGCGCTCCCCAGACCCGCTCGCAACTGAGGGTCCGTCGTTTCCCCCGGCGGACCCTCTTCTTGTCTCAGGAGGATCAGATGCCCGATGCATCCGACCTTGCACGGCAGCTTGCTCGCAATGCCGAGAGCGTCTGCCGCCACTACCTTCCCCAAGGCCGCCGACAGGGCCGCTACTGGCTCATTGGCGATATCGAAGGCACGCCGGGGCGCAGCCTGTTCGTTCGACTGACCGGACCCGACGGCGGCAAGGGCGCTGCGGGCAAATGGACCGATGCGGCCACCGGCGAGCATGGAGACCTGCTCGATCTCATTGCTGCCAACCAGCGATTGGCCTCGCTCGCCGACACGCTCGATGAAGCGCGGCGCTTTCTCGCTCTGCCGCCACCCGAGCCAGAGGCATTTGAACCGCTGCCGCCCGTACCGACCGGATCGCCGGAAGCTGCGCGACGGCTGTGGGCGATATCGCAGCCGATCCATGGCACGCTTGCCGAGACCTATCTGCGCCAGCGAGGCATCATCGACCTGCGCGCGTGCGGCTCGCTGCGGTTCCACCCCCGCTGCTGGTATCGCGCCGACGAAGACGATCCACCCGGCACGCCGAGCGCGTTCCCAGCATTGATTGCAGCAGTCCGCAGTGATGACGGATCTTTGACCGGTATCCACCGCACCTGGCTCGATCCGAACGGCAGCGGAAAGGCGCCCGTCGCCACTCCGCGTCGCTCCATGGGTCATCTCCTCGGCAACGGCTTGCGGTTCGGTCAGGCCGGATCAGTCTTGGTCGCCGGAGAGGGCATCGAAACGATATTGTCGCTCCGTCAGATAATGCCGACCATGCCCATGATCGCCAGTCTCTCAGCGGGTCACCTGTCCGCGCTGCAAATCACACCATCGCTGCGCCGCCTCTACATCGCGCGCGATAACGACCCCGCTGGACAACATGCGGCTGACACGTTGGCCGAGCGTGCGATCGGGGCTGGTATCGAGCCATTGATGCTGACTGCCAGCCTGGGTGACTTCAACGACGATTTGCAGCGCCTTGGCCGGGACGAGATGCGGGCAGCGGTGCGAGTACAGCTTGCCCCGGAGGATGCCGAACAGTTCATCGGCTGAGCATAGGCGTTGACGTCTCTGCGTCCGAGCTACGTTTGCCATGACCCGTCACTCCCCTGACAGAGCCGCGCCTCGGCCTTCGAGAGGGGCGAGAGAAGCGGAAGCCGACCGGGCCGGCAACGGCTGCGCGCGACTTTCTTCCCCGCCGCGACCACCCCACGCGTCAAGCCGCGCGGGGACCCCGGATGCGCGGCTCCTCGCGCGCCAAGAAAGTCGTGCTCGCCATCCTCCGCTGCGCTTCGGCCGGAGGTGCCAGCCCGATCCGCCCCCGCTCTTTGCTCGCCCATGAAGGCCGCGAGAGGCGCGGTCCAACAACGGAGCGACTGTCATGACCGAGCACGAAGAGCCCCAGGAGCAATCCGCCACAGCGCATATTCTCGATGAACTGCAACTCTATGGCTTCCGGCCATTCCATGACGAACCCGACCCGCGACCACTGCCCGAAGGCGACCGGGTCGCCGGGGCCGTCGCCGATATTTTCGACGCCCTGATCGGTACGCTTGCCGACACGCGGCTCGAACCCGATCTCGATGACCTGCTATGGTCGACGGTCAACCTGTTCCACCGTGCCGCCGAGCGCGTCGAACGCGAGCTCGACGACAATGAGCAGGCGCAACGACGATCGCAGCGCGAACAGGACGGCTCCGAGGTCGCTTCGCTCGAATTGGAACGATTGTTGGCCCAGGGCCTGACATTGATCGAGCGGCGCAATGCCCATGAACTGATGCGTGATGCTGCCTGCGATCTCTATCGCACCCATACCGGCTCGGCTTGGCACCCCCGCCACGGCAGCCTCGTCAATCGCCTCGCGCTGACTGCAGCCATGGTCGACAGCCGCGACTTCATCGCCGCCCGCCGCCGTGCCGAAACCGAGGTCATGCTGCCAACTGGCACCAAGGTCGCCTTCACCGGCGGCAAGGACTGCAACGATACGGACGCCATCTGGACAGCACTCGATCGCGTGCGAGCCAAACATCCGAATATGGTTCTGCTCCATGGCGGTGCGCCATCAGGTGCTGAGCGCATTGCTGCCTGTTGGGCCGACAATCGCAAGGTCACGCAGGTCGCATTCAAGCCCGATTGGACCAAGCACGCGAAGGCTGCGCCGTTCAAGCGCAACGATGCGATGCTCGATGTGCTGCCGATCGGGGTCGTGGTGTTCCCCGGCACCGGCATTCAGGACAACCTTGCCGACAAGGCCCGCAAACTCGGCATCCCAGTATTCGATTTCCGCAAGAGTCAGCCGCCGACCTGAGCGTGGCATGCGTGACCAATGGCTGGAGCACTGCCCCATCAGTCATCAGCGTTAGCGGTACGCCAGCGACCTTCCCGGCGGTGAAACGACACTGCACCGCGTTTCGAAGCGGGCACGCCCCGCTCTCTCTGGCTACCTCTGACCTATGCGCTGCCTTGTGACGATCAACCCGCAAGGGGTCCGCTAAGCACAGCTTGCGGCCTTCAGCTCCGCTTTCGGTGATCGCGGCCGCGCGTCGGTCGCCTGTGCGCCTGTCGAGCGGGGGCGGTCCCCGCTCCTGAAACAGGAGCAAAGATCATGTCGCTTCCCACCGCCCAGAAGTTCGCCTGGAGCCTCGCCAAGACCCTGATGACCTGCGTGGTGCTCATCCAGACCAGCGATGGCTACGCGGTGATGACCGATGCCGATTACGATGGCGACCCGATGCTGATTATGCGTGTTTACGATCCGTACTGAAGAACGGTGTGTGGTGTGTTGCTTCAGACGACCTGCCGCCCAGCAAAAAGTTGGTTCGGTTTCGAATTATCCGCTTAACCCGCAGCCCGTCCGCAGCGTGATCGCGTGACATCCGATCCGGCGGCTGACTTGCGCGAGTATATGCTAATCGATAACGATATTCGATATCGAATTTCGGCTGAGTGCGTTTATAGCATGGGGCTGGCAAGGAATCGCTTTGTCCGATCGAGGGAGCAGACCGTGCGATACAGCTTGAATATCCGCATCTTTCTCATCGCCGCTTTGGCTTGTCTGGGAGCATGCAATCAGCAAAGCAAGTCGGATGGCCTTAAACCAAACGACTGGCTCCTCAAGGCGAACAGCGACGATGAACGCTTCCGTCAGATCCAGCGCCAGATGCGCGGCTTCGATCAACCGATGTGGGAAGTCGGAGAACGCTATGCCCGGATGCATGAAGCGCTAAGCCGCGGCAATACCGAGCTCGCCCTGTATCACTGGGAAAAGATCAAGACGACGATTGAGAATGGCGTTGCCAAGCGCCCCGCGCGTCAAGCGAATGCGGAGGCTCTGTTCCTGACCCCGGTTTGGGCGGACGTGGAAGGCGATCTCAAGTCCGGAGATCCCGCGCGCGCATGGCGGGGTTTTGCGCGCGCAAAGACCGCCTGCCAAGCGTGCCACACGGCCGAAAAAGTGGAGTATATGAATAATCAGGAGGTGTTCGACCTTGTCCCCCCTGCGCGGGTTGCTGAATGAGCGAATCCCTAGAGGCCGGGCGCCTTCGCCGCGAACTTGGCATCTTTGGCGCCACGATGCTCGGGCTCGGTTCGATGATCGGGACGGGAGTGTTCGTCAGCATTGGGATCGCCGCAAGCGTCACCGGTGCATCAGTCATCCTGGCAATCGGGCTCGCGGCACTGGTGGCTGCCTGCAATGCCCTTTCCAGCGCGCAACTTGCGGCCAGCCATGCGGTCGCCGGTGGCACCTATGAATATGGCTATCGCTATCTGAACCCGACCTTGGGTTTCTCAGCCGGTTGGCTGTTTCTGATTGCCAAGTCTGCCTCCGCTGCGACAGCCGCGCTCGGCTTTGCAGGGTATGCGCTTCGTCTGGCCGGCGTCGATCTGGTTTGGATGCCGGTTTTGGCAGTCGCCACCGTTGTTGTCTTCGTGGTGCTCGTGCTGACCGGCATCAAACGCTCCAGCCACGCCAATACGATCATCGTCGCGGTCACGCTCCTTGCACTTGGCGCCCTTGTCGCATTGGGTCTGCCGCAAGTGCTGGGCGAACGATCGGCTAATCTTTTGCCCATCGCGCCAGCGTCAGGCGCAGGAGGCGCGCAGGCCTTCCTTTATGCAACTGCGCTCATGTTCGTGGCCTATACTGGCTATGGCCGGGTCGCCACACTTGGCGAAGAAGTGATCGAGCCGCGCAGGACCATCCCGCGCGCCATCATCCTGACCATGGCCATCACGGCAATCGTCTATGTGCTGGTGGCACTGGTGGCCGTGGGAGCGGGCGGCGCGAGGGCTTTCGCTGGCAGCAGTGAGGCCATGGCGACTCCGCTCGAGCTTGCCGCGCGCTCGCTCTCCGGTGCGCCCTTGGCTGCAATCGTGGCGATCGGTGCGACGACCGCGATGCTCGGTGTTCTGCTCAATCTCTTGCTCGGGCTGTCTAGGGTCGTCCTTGCGATGGGGCGGCAGGGCGACCTGCCCCCCGTTTTTGGAAAGGTCAGCGGCGATGGCCGCGCGCCAACGGCGGCTGTCGTGCTGGTCGGCGGCGGCACCGCGATCCTCGCGGCCGTCGGCAGCGTGGAAACCGCCTGGGCCTTCAGCGCTTTCACCGTCCTGCTCTATTATGCGATCAC
This sequence comes from Sphingobium sp., assembly GCF_036170395.1. Lineage (GTDB taxonomy): Bacteria > Pseudomonadota > Alphaproteobacteria > Sphingomonadales > Sphingomonadaceae > Sphingobium. The sequence continues at coordinate 215,914 of NZ_JAVHPD010000007.1, read as the reverse complement.
CAATCTTGCAGCTTTGAAAATGCCCAAAGAGGCGAGGCTGTATCCGCGATGGATCGCAGTCGCCGGCCTGATTGCCTGCCTGTTCCTCGCCTTCTGGGTGCCGGTCGGCATCTGGGCTGCAGGGCTTGGGCTGATCGGTGTAGGCCTTGTCTGGCGCCGTCTGACGCGTCGCCTCTGGATCAACACAAAGGGAGTGAACCCATGAACAAGTCCTGGTGGATGTCGCCTGGCCAGGCGACCTGGTCGATCCTCATACGCCTGTCACTCGCGGGTGTGTTCATCCCGGAAGGTCTGCAGAAGCTCACGCACCCCGACATTCTGGGAGCCGGACGGTTCGCCAAGATCGGCATACCCTACCCGGAATTCTTCGGTCCCTTCGTCGGCTGGGTGGAGCTGCTCGCCGGGATCCTGTTCCTTGTCGGCTTTGCTACCCGCGCCGCTGCGGTGCCGATCATCATCACGATGATCGTTGCAATCATCTCGACCAAGATCCCGATCCTGCTTGGTCGAGAATGGGGCGGGTTCAGCCTGCGCGAGCTCGACCGCTACGGTTTTCTGAGCTTCACCCACGAGACGCGCACGGATTGGGCGATGCTGTGCGGTGCCATCTATCTACTGCTGGCTGGTGCCGGACGTTGGTCGCTCGATTTCCGGAACTCGAAGAGTTAGCTGCCCTGTGAAGGCCGATCACCGACTTCTCTGAACAGCTCGCGCAGTTTCTCGCGTCCGATGCGCAGGGCGTCCCTGCCCATGTCTGTCGCGCGGTACAGTTTGCGGAATGTTCGTCCGTGCTGCTCTTCCCGGGATGTGAGATAGCCCTTTTTCTCCAGGGCGTGGAGCATGGGATAGAGCGTGCCCGGGCTCATCCGGTAGCCGTGATGGGCGAGTTCCTCCATCATCCACTGCCCGTAGATTTCTTCCTCCGCCGCGTGATGGAGGATGTGCAGACGGATGAACCCGGACAATATCTCGTGATGTTCCATGGACAGAACATCATAGTCGGCAATGCGCAATCCGCCAATCGCCGCGGTGACCCGCGTGAGAGCTATTGGGCCGCGAGGGCTTTCTCGATCAGGTAGAAGATGCTGTGTTGCTCGATCGTGCCCTTGAACAGGTGCGCCATCGGCCCGGAGGCAAAGGCGAGAACATCTTCACCGGCGTGGGTTTCAGAGCCCAGCGGGACAAGTGCCTGCTGGCGATACTCCAGGCTGGTCGTATCTGTGCCAAGCGGGTCCTCTCGCGGGCCGTCGATGACCGCACCCGGCCCATTTGCATAGGCGAGCGTGGTATAACCCTTGCCGTCCTTGGCCTTGAGCGGTTGGCCACCGACAGCCGCTGCACCCAGGATGGGATTGCCGCGACCGGGGTATCCGCTGATCGAGAACGTATGGCTGTGGTCGGCCGTGACGATGACCAGTGTGTCAGCGGAATTGGTCATCTCGAGCGCAGCGGCAACCGCCTTGTCGAGTGCGATTGTATCTTCGAGCGCCCGCCGCGCGTTGCCCGCATGATGGGCATGATCGATCCGGCCGGCCTCGATCAGCAGGACGAAGCCCTTTTCCTTCGAGCCAAGCATCGTGATCGCAGCACGTGTCATTTGCTCGAGCGATGGCTCTCCCGCATCGCTGGTATCCCGATCGGCTTCATACTGCATATGGTCGGGCTCGAAGAGGCCCAGCAGCCGCGGCGTGCGGGCCAGATCGACCTTCGCCAACTGGCCGGTCGTCCGGACCCAGGCTCCCCGGGGATTACGCTTGCGCCATTCAGCGACAAGGTCGCGACCGTCGGTCCGCTTGCCGCGCTGCTTCGGATGCTCGGGATCGGCCGCCGAGCTGGGCAAGAAATTTGCACGCCCGCCCCCCAGAACGAGGTCGAGGCGCGAACCGATTCCGCCTTCGATTAACTGCCTCGCGATGTCAGTGCATCCTTGCTTCGTCGCAGCCTCCGGAAGATCGCCGTTGGCTTCCCAGTCGCGCTGCGGCGTGTGGGCATAGGCGGCGGCAGGCGTCGCATGTGTAATGCGTGCAGTCGAGACGACCCCGGTGGCCCTTCCCTGCGCTTGAGCGATACCGAAGAGCGACGGTAGCTCGTGTCTTCTGCTGGCACCGCAATCATTCTCGGCCGCCTCGGGACCGACGCCGATCACGCCGTTTCTGGTTTTGACCCCAGCGAGGATTGCAGTGGCCGTGGGAGCGGAATCGGACACCTGTCCGTCGTGCGAGTAGGTCCTGACAAGAGCGGTGTAAGGCAGCCTGTCGATCGCGGTCGCATAGGATTCCCCGTCAACATCGGCCTGCTGGCCCCCATGAATGCGGGCCGCGGTCAAGGTGCTCACGCCCATCCCGTCCCCGATGAAGATGATCACGTTGCGCGCGGGCCCTTCGACCGGTCTGCTCTGTTCAAGCCGCGCCAACTCGGCCCGCGCCTGGGCGCGATAGGCCTCGGTCGTGCTGGGGTGGGATGCTGTTTCCTGCGCCGTGGCCACCGAGGCCATCAGGGAGGACAGGGCCATCACGGCGACGAGCATATGTTTGGCGATCAACGTGATTGCTCCTTCGAGGCATCTTGCCGTCGCATCGCGCTATGACAGCCATGTGACCCTCACGCATCATATTTCGATCATGTTAGAACATTCGATGGACAAACCGTACGATAGCGCTATTCGATGATTCTCGAAGGGTAGAATCATGAACGATCTCAACAGCAGCGTCTGGGCGGTTGATGCGCTTGGCGCCCTTGCACATGAGACGCGCTTGTCGGTGTTCCGTATGCTGGTCCAGGCGGGTCCTGAGGGCCTGATCGCGGGGGCAGTGGCGCAGGCAGCCAGCGTGCCGCCCTCGACCATGTCGCACCATCTGGCGACGCTGGAGCGCGCGGGCCTTGTCTACTCGGAACGCGAAAGCCGCGTGATCCGCTACCGGGCAGACTTTGCCGGCATGCGCCGTCTGCTCGCATTCCTGATGCAGGATTGCTGCCAGGGCGCGCCGGAAATGTGCGCTGATCTGCTCGGCGATCTCACCTGCAGCGCAGCTCAACCCGCTAACGCCTGAGGCTCCTCATGTCAGACAAGATTTACAACGTCCTGTTCCTGTGCACCGGCAACAGCGCCCGCTCGATCCTGGGCGAAGCGGTAATGAACAAGCTCGGCGCCGGCCGCTTCCACGCCTGGAGCGCCGGGAGCCAGCCCAAGGGCGAGGTTCATCCGATGGCGCTCTCGGTGCTGAACGGCATGGGCTATGATACGACCGGGATGTATTCGAAGAGCTGGAGCGAGTTTTCCAAGCCCGGTTCGCCTGAATTCGATTTCATCTTTACGGTTTGCGACAGTGCCGCCGACGAGACATGCCCGGTGTGGATCGGGCATCCGATGACTGCGCACTGGGGAATCGAAGATCCGGCGGCCGTTGAGGGCGACGGCCAGCGCGACGCCTTTCTGCAGGCTCTGCGCTATCTGACGAACCGCATCTCGCTGTTCCTGACGCTGCCGATCGCCAGCATCGACGAGATGGCGATGAAGCAAAGGCTCACGGAAATCGGCACGAGCGAAGGCGCCAGCAGTGGAGCAAGCGCATGACCATCGACATCATCATCTACCATAACCCGGAATGCGGAACGTCGCGCAATGCGCTTGCCATGATCCGAAACGCAGGGATTGAGCCGCACGTCGTGGAATATCTCAAGACGCCGCCGTCGCGCGCCTTGCTCGAAAGCCTGATCGAACGTGCCGGCATCACGCCCCGCGCCTTGCTGCGCGAAAAGGGCACGCCCTATGCCGAGCTGGGCCTCGACAATCCGGACATCCCCGATGCGCAACTGATCGACGCGATGATGGCGCATCCCATCCTGATCAACCGCCCGCTGGTGGTTTCGCCGCTTGGCGTGAAGCTGTGCCGTCCTTCCGAAGCGGTGCTCGATCTCATCCCGGCAGACCAGCGAGGGGCCTTCGCCAAGGAAGACGGCGAGCAGGTGATCGACGCCGCCGGCAATCGCGTCGGCAGCTGAGCAGGACCGACCATGACCGCCCAGCCCAAGCGCGAACGCCTGTCGTTCCTCGATCGCTATCTCACCTTGTGGATTTTCCTCGCCATGGCGCTTGGCGTCGGGCTGGGTTCGACGTTTGTCGGCTTGCCGTCGGCCATCGACAGCCTGTCCTGGGGCAGCACCAACATCCCCATTGCCGTCGGCCTGATCCTGATGATGTACCCGCCGCTTGCGCGCGTGCGCTATGAGGAATTGCCGCGCGTGTTCGAGGACAAGCGGGTTCTGGCGATCTCGATGATCCAGAACTGGATCATCGGGCCAGTGCTGATGTTCGCGCTGGCGGTCATCTTCCTGTCGGACAAACCGGAATACATGACCGGCCTCATCCTGATCGGCCTGGCGCGCTGCATCGCCATGGTCATCGTCTGGAACCAGCTGGCCAAAGGCGACAACCAGTATGTCGCCGCGCTGGTGGCGTTCAACTCGATCTTCCAGATCCTGTTCTTCAGCATCTATGCGTGGTTCTTCCTTGCCTTTCTGCCGCCGCTTTTCGGGCTCGAGGGCAGCGTGATCAACATCAGCTTCTGGACGATCGCCGAAGCGGTGCTGATCTATTTGGGTATTCCGTTTCTTGCCGGGTTCCTCACGCGCAAGTGGCTGGTGAAGGCCAAGGGCAATGAATGGTATGAGCGCACCTTCCTGCCGAAGATCGGTCCGATCACCCTGTTCGCGCTGCTGTTCACCATCACTGCCATGTTCAGCCTCAAGGGCGGCGACATCCTGACGCTGCCCGGCGATACGATCCGCATCGCCATTCCGCTGACGATCTACTTCGTCGTCCAGTTCAGCATCAGCTTCTTCATGGGCAAGCTGATCGCCAGCGATTACCCGCGTACCACCGCGGTCGCCTTCACGGCCGCGGGCAACAATTTCGAGCTGGCGATTGCCGTTGCCATCGCCGCGTTCGGATTGGCCTCACCCGTCGCCTTTGCTGCGGTGATCGGTCCTCTGGTCGAGGTGCCCGTGCTGATCCTGTTGGTCAACGTCGCGTTCTGGTTCGGGCGACGCTGGTTTCCCGACAGCGTTCCTGCGGAGGGACGGGCATGACCGACGGACCATTCCACCGCTTGCGCACTTTGACCGACCCCGAACACCTGCCTGCGTTGAGGCCCGAATATGCCTACTGCCGGCCGGCACTCGGCCTCGGCGAGCTAGATCCGCCACCGCGCATCCTCTTGCTCTACGGGTCGCTGCGCGAACGCTCCTATTCACGCCTCGTGGTCGAGGAATCGGCGCGGCTGCTGAAATTTTTCGGATGCGAGACGCGGATATTCGATCCTTCCGATCTGCCCTTGCCGGACCAGGTCGACGGCGACGACCATCCGGCAGTGCATGAACTGCGCGAACATTCCCTGTGGTCGGAAGGGCAGATCTGGTGCAGCCCGGAACGCCACGGCCAGATCACCGGGATCATGAAGACGCAGATCGATCATCTGCCGCTGGCCTACAAGGGCCGGCGCCCGACCCAGGGCCGCACACTTGCGGTGATGCAGGTCAGTGCCGGATCGCAAAGCTTCAACAGCGTCAACACGCTTCGCATTCTTGGCCGCTGGATGCGTATGTTCACGATCCCGAACCAGTCGAGCGTGGCCAAGGCCTACGAGGAGTTCGACGAGGCGGGGCGCATGAAGCCATCAAGCTACTACAACCGCATCGTGGATGTGGTGGAGGAACTGGTTCGCTTCACAGTACTTCTGCGACCCCACGGGAATCAGCTCGTCGATCGTTATTCGGAGCGCGCCGACCAGGACCAGCCGGCAAATACGCATGTGGAGGCCGTCAAGCTTGCCGCGACGACTTAGACCCTGCGACTGCGAGTGCTCGTGACAGGTAGGCTCATTACCGTGCAATTTTGCTTGCCGATTGGCTGAGCCCTGAATCTCCTTAACTGGCCCCTGCCACGTCGCTTGTGGCTCAAAATCCAGCGATCTCCGAAACGTCCGGTCGCGGAGAAGCCCTCTTTGGAGTTGGAGGGCCGGGGAATTAAGAACAATCCCAGACTTACCATTCAGGCCGATTGGTTATCGCGTCCGCTTTCAGTCGGTCGGCGGGCGAACCTCAATGACTGCGTGTGGGGCGCAAAGCGGTCGTTTTGCTGCACTAACCGAATCAGCCTGTCCCTGAAGCGTCGCGTTCGATGTGAGCACGTGAAGGCCCGCACCGCACCCAATCCAGCGCTTTAGATTGCCGCCATACCTCATTTCTTGGGCAACTTACCCGACCACTATCTCGTCGTGGGATTGATCTGACCGAGACCGGCTACGCCTCGTCCACCTAGCCGCAACGGCGGCCTCACGACTTTCTTCCCCTGACCTTCGGTCATTCCTCGCGAGGCAAGAAACTCGCCACCCACCGTCCTCCGCTGACGCTGCGGCCGCAAGCGGTGCGGCGGGGTCCGTCCCGGCCTTTGGATCACCCATCGAGACCGCAATCGGGCGGTTCGATCCAAGGAAAGGAACTTCATCATGGCAACCATCGGCACTTTCAAAAAGACGGCTTCGGGCGAATACACCGGCGAAATCGTCACCCTCTCGGTTCAGGCCAAGGGTGTCCGCATTATCCCGCAGGACACCCGCACCAACGACAACGCACCTTCGCACCGGGTTCTGGTCAACCGCGCCGAAATCGGCGCCGCCTGGAGCAAGACCTCGAACGAAGGCCGCGACTATCTCGCAGTCAAGTTGGACGATCCCAGCTTCAACGCGCCGATCTACGCCAATCTCTTCGATGATGAGGGCGGCGAGAGCTTCAGCCTCATCTGGTCGCGCCCGAACGGCCGCCGCAGCGACGGTTGAACCCGCCAGACGCCCCGCCCGGAACACCCGGGCGGGGCTCTTTGCATTCTGAACTACGCCATTCCGCCCGGATCGGAGGCGTCGTCTTCGATCTTCGCGACAAGGTCACACGGCTCGACCCCGAGCGGTCCTGCCAGATGAAACAGTGTCACCACCGTCGGGTTGCGCCGCCCGCGTTCCAGATCGCTGACATATTGCTGGGTAAATCCCGACATCTCCGCGAACTGCTCCTGTGTCAGCCCCTTGTCGCGCCGCAAACGCGCGAAGTTCAGTCCCACGAGGCGGCGCATGTCCATGCACGGCACGCTGGACGATACACCTGATGAGGTTTATCTCTTATAAGGTGTATTGGCCTGACTTAAGCTTCGGCGCTGCAAAAGGTGCGTTCAGCTATGCATGACTTGCAAGTATTTTCCAGCGGCAGTTCCGTTATTGCAGTCGCGGGCAAGAGGGAGGATTCGCTGCCATGAGTTGCCGTTTCGACGACATTGCGCCTGAGCTTCCGACGATCACGCCCTATGACGAGGCGCACTTTACCGACTATCTCCGATTGCTCGACGCTGACGCCGACGGCGCCGATTGGCGAGAGGCGGTCATCATTTTCGATATCGATCCAGGCCGCGAACCCGAACGCGCCGAGCGGATGCATGCCACTCATCTGGCCCGCGCGCGGTGGATGACCGAGGTCGGCTATGCGCATCTGCTGGCGCGCGACGGCGAGCTAAAGCATTAACGTTTCAGTCCATTTTTGGCGAAACGTCAGCGCATTGCGTGCGTGGTAGCATGCGGCTTTGACGCTTTTCGATACGCGAGGGCGTTGCCACGCTCTGGTCCGCGGGCCGCGATGATCGCGGCCGGGAGACTGTCATGCCCAGGTCGTCGAACAAGCGTACCAGTGGCAGTGAGAAGGCGGCCGACACGCTTGGTCGCGCCGAACTCGCCGCCGAATTTCTGAAGCGCAACCGCAACTACCGCGCCGAACATGCGCAGATGGAGCAGCGGATTGCGCGCAGTGGAATTTCACGCCAAGCCGCTGAAGCCGTATTCGCGCGACGCTGGGGGCTGTCCTTTCGCCTATGCGCCGGGTGAGCTTGAAGACACGGTGATCTGGCGGCCCGAGCTGACCGCCGTCACCGTCACTCTTGACGCCGCGCCGGAAGGGTTCGGCGCCGCTAAAGCTGTCGATCCGCTCAAGCTGGGCGCGCTGCTGGCCGATCAGGCGGGGGTCGAGGGGCGGCACGTCGTGGTGGCTGATCGGGACGGCGCACATTCGCTTTGGCTGCGCGATCCGACGCCCGGTCAGCCGCTGGCGGCGATCATCCCGCTCGACAAGGATTTCACGACGCGGGTGACGAGCCTGCTGCGCTTCCATCGCCGATTGTTCGGCAAGCAATCGGGGCCACCGGCACGCGGATGGCCGCTTAGCCGCTACCGGCAAGCACGCCTGGCCATGATGCTTCAGGCGCTCGACCTTCGCCTTTCGGGGGCGAGCTATCGGAAGATTGCCGCCGCTATGGGCCGCGAAGATGATGCTGTATTGCCAGCGACCGAATGGAAAATATCGGCCGGGCGGTCGTTTGTAATCCGGCTCGTCCGCGATGCCACTGCACTGATGAATGGCGATTATCGTAAGCTGCTGCGAATCCGCTGAGCGCTAACAACTTGCCCAAGTCTCGGCGGTCACAATCCATAGGACAGTGGAAGAACATGATCGCGGGTAAGCGGTGCAAGCGGCATCGACAGTGCCTCCGAGCGGCTGACCCAAACTGCTTCCTCGATCTCCGATTGCATTTCAATTTTCGCAGATGTGCGGATGTGGAAGACATCGGCCTCGACTTTGGAATCCGCTTCATTGGCCGCGGGAGCTGGAAAGCGACCGAGGTGGCGAGCTTCGTTATCAGCAATCGACAATCCAACCTCTTCAAACAATTCGCGTTGAAGGGCCGCTATCGCACTTTCGCCAGCTTCGATCTTGCCGCCGGCCTGCATGAACCAAAGAGTGCGTCTCTTGCGAACCAACAGCAGGCGGCCGGCCTCATCATCGATCAGCGCCGCTGCGATCCGAATTATGCGAATGGCCTCCTGCTTCATTCAGCAACGTTAGCAGACGAGTGTGGCGGTTCAACGGTAGCTGCTAGGCAGCGGCACTCGTTTTCGTTGTGATTGAACGGCGAGTCTACCGTCTTCGCGGGTGGTCACATCCTCGCGATCGCAAATCTTCATACTCCACCTTTCCGAGCGCGCTTCGTCATTCTCGCCTCCTGCCACCCCCAACCGCAGGAGCCCGACCTTGCCTGATACGACGCATAATCTGCCACCCCGCTATCTGAGAACACCGGAAGCCGCCCGCTTCCTCGGCCTGTCGGGGCGGACACTGGAAAAGCACCGCTATTTCGGGACCGGGCCAACCTATCGCCGCATCGGCGGGAGGGTGGTCTATTCGGTCGACGACCTTCAGGCCTGGGCCGATCTCGGCACCAAGCATTCGACCAGCGAGCCGGGCCAGAACGACCTGCTGCCGCGCGCCAACTCGCCCTTCGCGCGGAGCCGGCAATGACACTCTCTCCCGCACACCAGCGACACGGCACCCCGCGCCCCGACGGCATGACCAACGTTCAACTGACGTGGATCGAGAAGCGGATCGAGCACTGGATACGCTTCGGTCGGATCGCCAAGGACGAAATCGTCGATCGTCGTCGCCGCATCGTAAGCTTCCGTCCCGGCGGCATCTTCGCGTTCGTTCGCTGGTCCGCCAATGACTATGGCACGGTCAGTTCGCGCATCGACATCGTGCGTGCGGTCGGCGCGGGCGAACCGTTCACGACGCTGCCATTCGTGCAGCCCGGTGGCGACATCCTGCTCACCATCGAGGGCTGGCCAAAAGTCTCCCAGGTGCTCGGCCATATCGACGCTGTGGACACCGCAGGCGTCGATCCCTGCGACGCCGCGCCCGACCATTGGCGGCACGTTCACAATCGCATCGCCGCCGGACATCAGCCGCGCGCGTACACGATGGAGCGCCATCGGGCCTGGCTCATGCGCCGGGAGATCGAAGGATGACCCGCCGATTTTATGCCCGCGCGACAGCCATTGCTGCCGCTTCATTCGCCATTTCATTCAGCGTGATCGCAGCCACCGACCCGCTGCCACGCATCGTCTGGAACGCCAGTGCGAGCGCACCGATTGGGCTTTATCGAATCCAGCCAGACCGCGATCCGCCGCTCGGAACGCTGGTCGCCGTGGCACCGCCACAGCGCCTTGGCCGCTGGATGGCCGTGCGCGGATATCTCGGCGAAAACGTGCCGCTGTTGAAGCATGTCGCCGCCAAGGCAGGGCAGCGCGTCTGCCGGATCGGCGGCGCAGTGACCGTCGACGGCGAGGCGGTCACGCTCGCTTTGACACACGACCGGTTTGCACGTCCGCTGCCCGTCTGGCGCGGCTGCCGAACGCTTGGAGCCGACGAGTTGCTGCTTCTCAACCCCGAGCATCCCGACAGCTTGGACGGTCGCTATTTCGGCCCCTTGCCTGCGTCGACCGTGCTCGGCCGCGCCATTCCGATCATCACCCGCACTACGCCCGACGCCCCGCTGATCTGGCGCTGACAGCCAGCCTCAAACTCCAACCTAAAGGACCATTCCCATGCAGATCGGCAGCTTCATCCGCACCGACAAAGGCTTCGAAGGCGTCATCGAGACCGCGACGCTCAATATCCGTATCTCGCTCATCCCGGTTGAACCCGGTTGCGCCGACAAGGCACCCGACTGGCGTGTTCACCGCGGTACTGACGGCGAAGGGCCGGAAGTGGGCGCGGGCTGGAACGAGAGCGGCGAGCGAGCCGGGGATTACGTCTCGCTGCGCATCGACGATCCCAGCTTTCCGCAGCCGATCCGCGCAGCGCTGTTCCAGAATGCCACCGATCCGGCGTCCTGGTCGCTGCGCTGGAGCCGCCCGCGCAAGGCCCGTGAGCAGGACTGAATCGATGCGTTCTGCCGCGACCAATCGGCCTATGACCCTGTGCATGCGCGCCGCAGCGCTGACTGCCGCCGCACTGCTGGCCGCGTTGCCAATCGGCCATGCACCGGCAGTGGCGCAGGAAGCGAACCCGCCGCCTGCGCCATCCTCCGTCCCTCATCCTTATGCACCGCATGTCGCTGATGCGGCGCGGCGGTTCGGCATTCCGGAAGCGTGGATATGGGCCGTGATGCGGGTGGAAAGTGCTGGCAATGCTCGCGCCGTTTCGCGCGCGGGGGCGATGGGCCTGATGCAGATCATGCCCGGAACCTGGGCGCAACTTCGTGCGCGCCATGGGCTCGGCACTGACCCATTCGATGTGCGCGACAACATCATGGCGGGTGCGGCTTACTTGCGCGAAATGCACGACCGCTACGGCAACGCGAGCGCGATGCTGGCGGCCTACAACGCCGGGCCGGGCCGCTACGGCGACTATCTGTCGCGCGGGCGTCCGTTGCCGCCTGAGACGATTGGCTACCTCGCCCAGCTCGCACCGATCTCCAGCACATCGGGCGCTGCGGAGGTGGCGGTGAGCGCGCCGCCTGATCCGTTCGCCTGGCGCCGCGCCGCGCTGTTCGTCCGCACCGCGAGCGCTGCGCCCGAAGCCACCTCAGTGCAGTCGGACGACGAAGAACCCGCGTCCGAACTGCCGACCGATCGGCCGAGATCGAGCGACGTTCGCGCCGTTGCTCTGCCTGCCAGCGAGCCGGCGGACACGCTGTTCGTCCCCCGCGCCAGCGCGGGCCGACCGCAATGATCCGCGCGTCATCCCCATCATCCGTCCCGAGCAGGAAAGTGGCTGGGGAGGGAGAAAACGGCAGGGACAGACGAGGGCAAGATATAAGCCGCACCCCGTTTCGCCGAAAAGCCAAGGCTTTTCCGTGGCTTCACGCGGGGGCGTCGGTCGGCGCGCGTGCCGCGCGGAAGGGAAAAGCGAGCAAAATCAACGTCTCGAATGGCACCACGGGCCATTCACGGCCGAAAGCGGTCCGGCCGTGAGCGAAGACAACGAGTTTCGCATCCGGCCCGGCAAGGCCAAGCGCGGCAAGGCGCAAGGCCGGAACGCCCGTGGCCTGGTGGCCGAGGTGCTGCGCGTCGCGGCGATCCACAGCGGCGGCCGGCGCACCGGGGGCGGCCCGCGCCGAGGTGGCCAATCCAGTTTTGGCCGGGGACGCACCGCGTTTGCCCGCAGCCGGCTATTCGGTTCGGGTCGCCGAGTGATGGTGAAGGCGCTACCCGTGAGCCATCGCAGTCGCGGCGGCCGGCGTATGGCGCCGCTGTCCGCGCACGTCGCCTATTTGAAGCGCGAAGGCGTCACCCGCGACGGTTCGCCGACGCGCATGTTCGACGCGGCCGGAGACAATGCCGACGATCGCGGTTTCACCGAGCGGTGCAAGGATGACCGGCATCATTTTCGCATCATCGTCTCGCCAGAGGACGCGGCCGAGCTGACCGACTTGCGCGAATACACCCGCGATCTCGTGCGACAGATGGAAACGGACCTGGGGACGCGGCTCGATTGGGTCGCAGTCGATCATTGGAACACCGACAACCCGCACGTTCATATGCTCGTGCGCGGTGTCACCGACACCGGCACCGATCTTGTCATGGCGCGGGACTATATCAGCCACAACCTGCGTTCCCATGCCGAGGAGCTGGCGCAGGCCGAACTTGGGCCGAAGCCTGAGCATGAAGTGCAGCGCGCGCTCGACCGCGAAGTGGCTGCCGAGCGCTGGACGCGGCTCGATACCGAGATCGGCCGCGCGGCCGACGAGCTGGGCGTCATCGACCTGCGAACCGAGCGGCCCGGCCCGGACGATCCGCGCCTCCGCCGGTTGATGGTCGGCCGCTTGCAGCATCTGGAGACGATGGGGCTGGCCGCTGAAGGCGAGCCTGGACAGTGGGCGGTCGCCGAGGGCGCGCAAGCCAAGCTGCGTGAGCTGGCCGCGCGCCGCGACATTATCCGCACCATCGGACAGGCTTTGAAAGATCACGGGCAGGACCGGCCGCTGGACAGTTACGCGGTTGTGAGCGGCGCGCCGGACAAGCCGATCGTCGGCCGGCTGATCGACAAGGGGTTGCACGACGAGCTGTATGGCGCAGCCTATGCCGTGATCGACGGCACGGACGGCCGCACCCATCATGTGCGGCTGCCCGGCATTGAATCGCTGGAGCAAAGCCCGACGCTCGGCGGGATCGTCGAGCTGCGCGCTATAGGCAAGCCGGGCGAGCCGAAGCACACCCTGATCCTCGCCACGCGATCGGACCTCGACATCGCCGCGCAGGTGAAGGCGCCCGGCGCGACCTGGCTTGACCATCGGCTGATCGAGCGTGGCACGGGTGTCGCGGACGGCGGCTTCGGCGCGGAGGTGCGCCGGGCGATGGACGCGCGCACCGATCAACTTGTCCGCGAGGGGCTTGCGCGACGCTATGGCGAACGCACGGTGTTCGAGCGCGGCTTGCTGGACACGCTGCGCAAACGTGAGCTGGACTCAGTTGGCGCGAAGATCGCGGGCGAAACGGGCCTTGCGTATCGCCCGACCACCTCCGGCGAGAAGATTGCCGGCATAGTCCGCCAGCGCCTCGCACTCGCCTCCGGTCGCTTCGCCATGATCGACGACGGGCTTGGCTTCCGTCTCGTGCCCTGGGCCAGCGCGCTCGAACAGAAGCTCGGCCGCCAAGTGTCCGGCGTCGTCCGCGCTGGTGGCGGGATCGACCTAGTCTTGGGCCGCAAGCGCGGCCTCGGCCTCTGAAGGAGACAGCTATGTCCGCGACGAAAATCCTGTGGGGCCAGATCATCACAGTCTTTCTGATCGTGCTCGCAGGTGTGTGGGGCGCGACGCAATGGACCGCCGCGGCCTTGGCCTATCAACCCGAGCTGGGGCCACCTTGGTTCATCGTCGGCGGCTGGCGTGTCTATCCGCCGCCAGCCTTCTTTTGGTGGTGGTTCTCGTTTGACGCATACGCGCCAGCCATCTTCAAGACCGGCGCTTTCATCGCCGCGTCGGGCGGGTTCGTGTCAATCGCCGTCGCCATTGGAATGTCTGTGTGGCGTGCGCGCGAATTGAAGAACGCCGAGACCTATGGCTCGGCACGCTGGGCGACGACGCGGGAGGTTCGGGCGGCCGGGCTGCTTGGCGCGAACGGTGTCGTGCTCGGCAAGCTCGCTGCTGACTATTTGCGTCACGACGGTCCCGAGCATGTGTTGTGCTTCGCACCCACCCGGAGCGGCAAGGGCGTCGGCCTGGTTGTGCCGTCGCTATTGACCTGGCCGGCCTCGGCGATCGTCCACGATATAAAGGGCGAGAACTGGACGCTGACCGCCGGCTTTCGATCCCGCCACGGCCGGGTGCTGCTGTTCGATCCGACCAACGCCGCGTCGGCCGCCTACAATCCGCTGCTGGAGGTGCGGCGCGGCCAATGGGAGGTGCGCGACGTGCAGAACGTCGCGGACGTGCTGGTCGATCCCGAAGGCAGCCTGGAGCGCCGGAACCATTGGGAAAAAACGTCGCACTCGCTGCTGGTCGGTGCGATCCTTCACGTCCTCTATGCCGAGCCGGACAAGACGTTGGCCGGCGTCGCGTCCTTCCTCTCCGATCCAGCTCGCACGATCGAGCAGACGCTGGCAGCGATGATGGCGACGCCGCACCTTGGCGAGTCCGGCGTGCATCCCGTCGTTGCCAGCGCGGCGCGGGAGCTGCTGAACAAGTCGGACAACGAGCGTTCGGGCGTGCTCAGCACGGCCATGTCGTTCCTCGGTCTCTACCGCGATCCTGTCGTGGCGCAGGTCACGCGGGCCTGCCAGTGGCGCATATCGGATCTGGTGGAGGGCGAACGGCCGGCGACGCTCTATCTGGTCGTGCCGCCCAGCGACATATCGCGCACCAAGCCGCTCATCCGCCTCATCCTCAACCAGATCGGGCGCCGTTTGACCGAGGAGCTGATCCCGAAGGGCAACCGCCACCGCGTGTTGCTGATGCTCGACGAGTTTCCCGCATTAGGCCGGCTCGACTTCTTCGAGTCCGCTTTGGCGTTCATGGCCGGCTACGGGCTCAAGGCATTCCTGATCGCGCAGAGCCTCAATCAGATCGAGAAGGCTTACGGGCCGAACAACGCGATCCTGGACAACTGCCATGTCCGCGTGAGCTTCGCCACCAACGACGAGCGCACGGCGAAGCGCGTGTCGGACGCGCTCGGCACCGCCACCGAGATGCGGGCGATGAAGAACTATGCCGGGCATCGCCTGTCGCCGTGGCTCGGGCACCTGATGGTGTCGCGGTCCGAGACCGCTCGCCAGCTTCTAACGCCCGGCGAGGTGATGCAGCTTCCGCCCGACGACGAGATCGTCATGGTCGCGGGCGTTCACCCGATCCGCGCGAAGAAGGCCCGCTATTTTCAGGACCATCGGCTTGCAGAGCGAATTACGGATGCCCCCAAGCCGGCCGTAAGCACAACGCAGCCGGACGACTGGACCGGGCGCTCGGCCGCCGCCGATCCGGCCGACGTGGCGCGGATCGTCCGGGCGCAGGAGGATGCCGCCAACGGCGGGCTGCGCCGTGAGCCCGAATTGCCCGAGCACGTCGCCATCGCGCCGGAGACATCGCCGCCCCCGGCGCAGGAGTTTGCGATTGTCGATGACGAACAGGATGACGCGGCTCGGCAAGCTGCCGTCCGGCGCCGGATGCAGGGTCTCGCGCGTCAAGCGTCGCTCGACCCCGGCGACGGCATCGAGCTGTAGGAGGGATTATGCGGACCCGCCTCAATGTCTATTTCCCGCCAGCGCTCGCCAAGCAGGTGGACGAGCTGGCGATCCGTCGCCGCATCTCTCGCTCGGCGATCGTGGAGGCGGCGGTCGCCTCCTACCTCTCGCCGGACGGCGCCGACCGCATGGAGGCGGCGTTCGCTCGACGGCTCGATCGCTTGTCGCGTCAGGTCCAGCGGCTTGAGCGCGACACCGGACTCACGACCGAGGCGCTGACATTATTTGTGCGGTTCTGGCTGACGGTCACACCGCCGTTGCCGGACGAGGATCAAGCGGCCGCGCAGGTAAAGGGGCGCAAGCGCTACGAGGGTTTCGTCGAGACGCTCGGCCGGCGCTTCGCCAGCGGCAAGAGCTTGAGGGATGAGATACCGGAAGATGTCTGGCCGCGCTCCGCCTCATCCGAGTCGGACTGAATAGACGCACCAACCACCGTGTAGTCGAAAGGCGATTCCGCCGCCGGCAACGTATCTGCCGCCCCCTCTACTACGCCCGCAAGTAGCTGTTGCGGCAGATGTATTTATGCGTCTCTTGCTGTGCCCCGACAGCCGGGCGGCGGTTCGCCCGGCCCTTCGCAGGAGCCAGTTCCTTGACCGTTCACCCGACCCGATCCGAGGCCAAGACGCGCGGCGCGCGGATGCTGCGCACCGCGCTCGGGCCATCGATCGCGGCATGGCTGGACGACCCGGCCGTGATCGAAGTGATGCTGAACCCGGACGGGCGGTTGTGGCTTGATCGGCTCGGTGAAGGAGTCAGCGATACCGGCGAGACGCTGACCGCCGCCGATGGCGAACGCATCGTGCGCCTGGTCGCGCATCATGTCGGCGTCGAGGTTCACGCTCGCAGCCCCCGCGTGTCGGCCGAGCTACCGGAGGGTGGCGAACGATTCGAAGGCTTGCTGCCGCCCGTCGTTGCGGCTCCCGCCTTCGCCATCCGCAAGCCCGCCGTCGCGGTGTTCACGCTCGACGACTATGCGACGGCCGGGATCATGTCGCCGGCCGAGGCTGCGGCGCTGCGCGATGGCGTAGCGGCCCGCGCGAACATTCTCGTCGCAGGCGGCACCGGCAGCGGCAAGACCACGCTGGTCAACGCGCTTCTTGCCGAAGTCGCCAAGACCACCGACCGCATTGTTCTGATCGAGGACACGCGCGAGCTGCAATGCGCCGCGCCCAACCTCGTCGCCATGCGGACCAAGGACGGGGTTGTGTCGCTGTCCGAGCTGGTCCGCTCGTCGCTGCGGCTCAGGCCGGATCGCATCCCGATCGGAGAGGTGCGCGGCGCCGAAGCGCTCGACCTCATCAAAGCCTGGGGCACCGGTCATCCGGGCGGCATCGGCACCATTCACGCCGGCACCGCACTTGGCGCGCTCCGCCGCATGGAGCAGCTCGTTCAAGAGGCGGTCGTGACGGTCCCCCGCGCGCTGATCGCCGAGACCATCGACCTGATCGCCGTGCTGGTCCGTGACGCGCACGGCCGGCATCTCGCCGAGCTGGCCCGCGTCGAAGGACTCGACGCCGCGACCGGCGACTACCGCCTTACCCCGCTTCCCAAACCCCAGCCCGGAGACCTGCCATGATCCATGCCATTCGGCATAGCGCGCGTCGCGCCATGCTCGCCACCACCGCCAGCGTCCTCGCGCTGACCTTTGCCGTTCCGGCCCACGCGGGCGGATCGTCGATGCCGTGGGAAGCGCCGCTGCAAAGCATCCTCGAAAGCATCGAGGGGCCGGTGGCCAAAATCGTGGCGGTCATCATCATCATCGTGACCGGCCTAACGCTGGCTTTCGGCGATACTTCCGGCGGCTTCCGCCGGCTGATCCAGATCGTGTTCGGCCTCAGCATCGCCTTCGCCGCGTCGAGCTTCTTCCTGTCGTTCTTCTCGTTCGGCGGCGGGGCGCTGGTCTGATGCAGGACGCAGCCGAGCCGATCGCGGGTTTCTATGCCCCCGTCCACCGGGCGCTGACCGAGCCGATTTTGCTCGGCGGCGCGCCCCGGTCGCTCGCCATCGTCAACGGGACGCTGGCCGGCGCGATCGGGCTCGGCCTGCGTCTCTGGATCGCCGGCCTCGTCATTTGGGCGATCGGCCACGCGCTTTCCGTATGGGTTGCACGGCGCGATCCGCAGTTCGTGGACGTGGCCCGGCGCCATCTCCGCTTCCCGACATGGATGCAGCCATGATGAGCTTGCGCGAATATCGCAGCAAAGCCGCACACCTTGCGGACTTCCTGCCCTGGGCCGCGTTGGTCGGCGAAGGCGTCGTGCTCAACAAGGACGGGTCGTTCCAGCGCACCGCACGCTTCCGTGGCCCTGATCTGGACAGTGCGACGCCGGCCGAGCTGGTCGCCACCACGGCGCGCTTGAACAGTTCGCTCCGGCGCTTGGGCTCCGGTTGGGCGATCTTCGTGGAGGCGCAGCGCAGTCCCGCGCTCGATTACCCCGAGTCCGAGTTTCCCGACCCCGTTTCTGCGCTGGTCGACATGGAGCGCCGCGAACAGTTCCGTGAGGAAGGCGCGCATTTCGAGAGCGCCTATTTCCTGACGTTGCTGTGGATGCCGCCGGCCGAGGAAGCCGCGCGGGCCGAAGGCTGGCTTTACGAGGGCCGGTCCACCACCGGCGTCGATCCGTGGGAGCTGCTCAAAGGCTTCACCGATCGCAGCGACCGCGTGCTCAATTTGGTCGAGGGTTTCGTGCCCGAGGTCCGCTGGCTCGATGACGGCGAGACGCTGACCTACCTCCATTCGACGATTTCGACGCGGCGACAGCGTGTGAGCGTGCCGGAAACCCCGATGCACCTTGACGCGCTGCTCGCCGATGAGCCGTTGACCGGCGGCCTGGAGCCTTGCCTGGGCGACCATCATCTCCGCACGCTCACCATTACCGGCTTTCCCAGCTCGACGTTTCCGGGGCTGCTCGACGAGCTGAACCGGCTGGCGTTCGGCTATCGCTGGTCCACGCGCGCGATCATGCTCGACAAGACCGACGCGACCAAGTTGCTTACCCGCATCCGTCGCCAGTGGTTCGCCAAGCGCAAGTCCGTCGCCGCCATCTTGAAGGAGGTGATGACCAACGAGGCGAGCACGCTGCTCGACAGCGACGCCTCGAACAAGGCCGCCGACGCCGACACCGCCTTGCAGGAGCTGGGCGCCGACTATGCCGGCATGGCCTACGTCACCGCCACGGTGACGGTATGGGACCGCGATCCCGCCATCGCGGCCGAGAAGCTCAGGCTCGTCGAGAAGGTCGTTCAGGGCCGCGACTTCACCGTCATTCCCGAGGGCATGAACGCGATCGAGGCGTGGCTGGGCAGCCTTCCGGGGCACACCTACGCCAATGTTCGCCAGCCCCCGATTTCCACTATCAATCTCGCCCACCTGATCCCCCTGTCAGCAGTATGGGCGGGGCCGGAACGGGACGAGCATTTCGGTGCAGCCCCCTTGCTCTACGCAAGGACCGAAGGCTCGACCCCGTTCCGGTTTTCCCTTCACGTCGGCGATGTCGGCCACACGCTGATCGTCGGCCCGACCGGCGCCGGCAAATCGGTGCTGCTCGCGCTGATGGCGATGCAGTTCCGCCGCTACGAGAACAGCCAGGTCTTTGCCTTCGACTTCGGCGGCAGCATCCGTGCCGCCGCGATCGGCATGGGCGGCGACTGGCAAGATCTCGGCGGAATGCTTGCCGACGAAACCGGCGACGGGGTGCAGCTCCAACCGCTCGCCCGCATCGACCATCCGGCCGAACGAGCGTGGGCGGCGGAATGGCTGGCGGCGATCCTCGCGTCCGAAGGCGTCGCGGTCGATCCGCAGGCCAAGGAGCATATCTGGTCGGCGCTCAATTCACTGGCGTCGGCGCCGGTCAGCGAACGCACGCTGACCGGCCTTGCCGTGCTGTTGCAGAACCAGCAGCTCAAACAAGCGCTCGCCTCGTATTGCATCGGCGGGCCGTGGGGCCGGCTTCTCGACGCCGAGGACGAGCGCCTGGGCGAAGCCGCCGTGCAGGCGTTCGAGACCGAAGGACTGGTCGGCGCCGGCTCCGCCGCCGCCGTTTTGTCCTACCTGTTCCACCGGATCGGCGGGCGGCTGGACGGCTCGCCGACACTCATCATCATCGACGAGGGCTGGCTGGTTCTCGACAGCCCGGACTTCGCAGCGCAGCTCCGCGAGTGGCTGAAGACCCTTCGCAAGAAGAACGCCAGCGTCGTCTTTGCCACGCAGAGTCTCGCGGACATCGAAACGTCGAGCATCGCCCCGGCCATCATCGAAAGCTGCCCGACGCGCATCCTCCTGCCGAACGAGCGCGCCGCCGAGCCGCAGATCGCCGCCATCTACGAGCGGTTCGGGCTTAACGCCCGCCAGGTCGAAATCCTCAGCCGGGCGACACCCAAGCGCGACTATTATTGCCAGTCCCGGCGCGGCAACCGGCTGTTCGAGCTGGGGCTGGGCGAGGTCGCGCTGGCCTTCTCAGCCGCGTCGGCCAAGGCCGATCAGCTCCGCATCGCCGACATCATCGAAACCCACGGCCAAGCTGCTTTCGCGGCCGAATGGCTGCGCCATCGCGGCTGCGCGTGGGCGATCGAGCTTCTTCCCCCCAGCCAGCAGGAGGTACCGCTATGACCCGACTTCCCCTGCGCCGTGCCATTCTGGCCGGCGTCCTCGCCACAGCGACCATCGCGCCGATCGCGGCGCCCGTGCCGGCCTACGCGCAGCTCGGCGGGATCGTCTATGACCCGACCAACTACGCGCAGAACGTGCTGACCGCGGCGCGCACGCTGGAGCAGATCAACAATCAGATTCGCCAGATTCAGAATCAGGCGACTTCCCTGCTCAACGAGGCCCGCAATCTGGCGAGCCTCCCGCAATCCTCGCTCGCCGAGTTGCAGGGTCAAGTGCGCCAGACCCAGCAGTTGCTCGGTCAGGCGCAGCGCATCGCCTATGACGTGGGCCAGATCGACCAGGCTTTCACCAGCCGATACACCGCCGGCGCCATGTCGGTCCCGCAACGGCAGCTCGTCGCAAATGCGCGCGAGCGGTGGGAGACCAGCGTAGGCGCGTTTCAGGACGCGCTCCGCGTTCAAGCCGGAGTGGTCGGGAATATCGACGGCTCGCGCGCGACGATGGACCGCCTCGTGTCGGCGAGCCAATCATCTCAAGGCGCGCTCCAAGCGGCTCAGGCCGGCAACCAGCTTCTCGCGCTCCAATCGCAGCAGCTCGCCGACATCGCGGCGCTGCTGGCGGCCCAAGGCCGGGCGCAGTCGCTGGAGGCGGCGCGAAACGCAGCGGCCGAAGCCGAGGGGCGCGAGCGCCTCCGCCGCTTCCTCGGCAACTGAGCCGATGTCGGCTGCCGCCAAGATTGCCGGCGTCGCCACGCTGGCCGGGTTCATGATGACGGTGGCGGTCATCGCCGCCGTCACCGAGCCGCGCGTGCCGGAGGCGGTCAACGCCGCAGCGACACGCGCCGAGCGCGACCCGTTGGCGGCGGAGTTGGCGCGTTGCCGCGCGCTCACCATGCCGGACTCAGGCTGCGAGGCGGCATGGGCGGCGCACCAGCGCCGGTTCTTCGGAAAAGAAGGCACTCAGCCGTGAA
Organism: Sphingobium sp.; assembly: GCF_036170395.1. GTDB lineage: Bacteria > Pseudomonadota > Alphaproteobacteria > Sphingomonadales > Sphingomonadaceae > Sphingobium. Next base: position 194,729 of record NZ_JAVHPD010000007.1, on the reverse strand, counting down.
CGACACCGGCGTCATTGACAACTTCCTAGAGGTTTTCACGACATACATCGACAGCGGGTTCGGGCTGCTCGGCGGCGAGATCGCGTTCCTCTCAACCACGCTGATCGCCATCGACCTGACGATTGCCGGCCTGTTCTGGGCGTGGGGCGCCGATGAGGACGTGCTTCAACGCCTTATCAAAAAGACGCTCTACATCGGCGTCTTTGCCTTCATCATCGGTAATTTCTCGACGCTGGCGACGATCGTGTTCCAGTCTTTCGCAGGGCTGGGCTTGAAGGCGACGGGCGATGCCATGAGCATCGCCGACTTCATGCGGCCCGGTTTCATCGCCGCGACCGGCTTGGATGCGGGTGAGCCGCTGGTCGTTGCCGCGGGCGAGCTGGTCGGTCCAATCTCATTCTTCACCAACTTCGTGCAGATCGTCGTGTTGCTGCTCGCTTGGGCGCTTGTCGTCATCGCCTTCTTCATTCTGGCGATCCAGATTTTCGTGACGCTGATCGAGTTCAAGCTGGTGACGCTCGCCGGCTTCGTGCTGTTGCCGTTCGCCTTCTTCAACAAGACCGCCTTCATGGCCGAGAAGGTGTTAGGCCATGTCGTCTCCACCGGCATCAAAGTTCTCGTGCTCGCCGTCATCACCGGCATCGGCACGACGTTGTTCAGTCAATTCACCGCCGCCGCTGGCCCTGAGCCCACGCTGGAGCAAGCGATGTCGATCGCGCTCGGCGCGCTGTCGCTGCTTGGCCTGGCGATCTTCGGCCCCGGCGTAGCGAACGGCATCGTTTCAGGCGGGCCGGCCCTGGGCGCGGGCGCAGCCGCCGGGACCGCGCTTGCCGCAGGCGGCGCGCTGGTCGGTGGTGCAGCCGCCGCACGCCTCGGTACCGGTGCGGCCGCAGGCGCGATCGGCGGCGCGGCACGAGGGAGCGCCTTTGCGTCCGGCGCCGCCAGCAGCGCCTATGCGCTCGGCTCGGCAGGCAAGACCGGCGCATCCGCCGTCGCGGGTGGCGCGGTCGGCGTCGGTCAAGCAGCGGCGGGTGCGGCGATGTCCCCGCTTCGGAAAGCCGCCGCGTCCCTGAAAGACAGCTATCGCTCCGGCGGTCGCGCCGCAGTCACGGCGACGGGAGGCACGATTTCAGGCGGCGCTTCGCCATCGGCACCAGTCTCCGACGACAGGCCCGCTTGGGCATCGGCCATGAAGCGCCGCCAGACCATGACCCACGGCGCGACGATCGCCGCCCACACCCTGCGTTCCGGCGACGGCGGGGGAAGCGGCTCGTCCGTCGATCTCCATCAGAAGGACTAGCTGCCATGTTCCGACGACCGACCATCCGCTACGGCCAGACCCCCGAACCGACCACGCCCTATCAGCGGGCCGCCCAAGCCTGGGACGACAGGATCGGTTCGGCGCGCGTGCAGGCCAAGAACTGGCGTCTCGCATTTTTCGGCACGCTCGCCCTTTCGGGCGGCCTGGCTGGTGGCCTCGTCTGGCAATCGGCCCGTGGCCATATCGTCCCTTGGGTGGTGCAGGTCGATCGGCTCGGTGAGGCGCAGGCGGTCGCGCCGGTCGAGGCCGGCTATCGCCCGAGCGACCCGCAGATCGCGTTCCATCTCGCCCGCTTCATCGAGCAAGTCAGGAGCGTGCCGGCCGATCCGGTCATCGTTCGTCAGAACTGGCTTCGCGCGTATGACTTCACCACCGATCGGGGCGCGGTCGCGCTCAACGATTACGCTCGCGCCAACGACCCGTTCGCCAACGTCGGGCGGGTGCAGGTGGCGGTGGACGTGTCCAGCGTCATCCGCGCGTCACCGGATAGCTTCCGCGTCGCCTGGACGGAGCGCCGCTATCAGGACGGCAGCCTCACCACCACCGAACGCTGGTCGGCGATCCTCACCATCGTCGTGCAGCCGCCTCGCACGCCAGACGCACTTCGCAAGAATCCGCTCGGCGTATTCGTCAATGCCCTCAACTGGTCAAAGGAGCTGTCGCAATGACCGGCATTCCCTTCCGGCGCGCCGTCACAGCCGCGCTGCTCGTTTCCACCTCCACACTCGCCGGCTGCGCCACTACATCCGCCCGGCCGCCCGCCATCGCATACGACGATCCGCCGCGCGAAGTGGCCGCGACGCCGGCCGCGGAGCCGCCGCGCCCGGTGGAGATCGTTACTATTCCCGAACCGCTCCCGCTTCCCGGTCAGCTCAAGCCAATGCCGGATGCGCCTCGCGGGTCGGAGCCTACCGATCCCCGTAGGCGCGTCGGCGACGCAAACGCCGCCGCGCGGGTGCAGCCGGCGCGTGACGGCTTCCTCAATGCCATCCAGCAATATCCCTGGGCGGATGGTGCGCTCTATCAGGTCTATACTGCCCCCGGCCAAGTGACGGACATCGCCTTGCAGGAGGGCGAGCAGCTCGTTGGACCCGGGCCAGTCGCGGCCGGTGACACCGTTCGTTGGATCATCGGCGACACGATCAGCGGCGCGGGCGCGACCGCGCGCGTCCACATCCTCGTCAAGCCGACACGGGCGGACCTCGCCACCAACCTCGTCATCAACACCGATCGGCGCACCTATCATCTGGAGCTGCGTGCGACGCCCGCGACCTACATGGCCTCAGTGTCGTGGACCTACCCGCAAGATCAGCTCATCGCGCTACGCGGCGGCAACATCGCCGCTGCGGCGGTCGCGCCGGCCGCGACCGGCGTGGATGTGACTTCGCTCAATTTCCGTTATCGCATCGAGGGCGACCGCGCCCCGTGGCGTCCCGTTCGTGCGTTCGACGACTCCGGGCAGGTGTTCATCGAGTTTCCGGCGGGGATCTCGCAGGGCGAGATGCCGCCGCTGTTCGTTACCGGCGCGGCCGGGGACGCCGAGCTAGTCAATTATCGCGTGCAGGGCCGCTACATGGTGGTGGACCGGCTGTTCGCCGCCGCCGAGCTGCGCCTGGGCGATCGGCGCAATGAACAGCGCGTCCGCATCGTGCGCGACGATGGACGGGAGCGGCGGCCGTGAACGATCGCACCGACATTCCCTCCACCGAGCCGGCCGCGCCGCAGCCGCTTCCCGCCGATCCAAAGCCATTCCAGCTTCGAGGCGATCCGCCCCGCGTCATGCGTCTGTCCCGAAAGGCGCTGACAGTCATAGGCGTGGCCGCCGGCCTCGGTATCGGCGGCTCGCTGATCTACGCGCTCAAACCGGCTGGTGAACGGCAGGCGGAAGAACTCTACAACACCGAGAGCCGCGCCACGGCCGAGACCATCACCTCGGGACCGAGGGACTATGCTCAAGCGCCGCGCCTTGGGCCGCCACTTCCCGGCGACCTCGGCAGCCCGATCGTGTCCGCCCAGCAGCGCGGCGAGAACGTGCCCGTGCCGCCGATCGGCACGCAGCCGGCGCAACCTGATCCGCGCGTGCAGGCCGAGGAGGCTGCGCGTCAGCGCGCCCAGCAGGAACGCGACGCTGCCCGCATGAGTGGCGTATTCCTCGGCGGCAACGCGGGCAACGCTGGAACGGCGCCGGCCCCATCGCTGATCTTGCCCGACCAAGCCGCTCAGCCATCGCAGCAGGCGAGCGCAGCGCAGGGCGATCAAGCTGGCCGGCGCGCTTTCATGGCGCAAGCCTCGAACCAGCGAACGGTGAGCGCGGAGCGGCTGACCGCACCCCCGTCGCCCAACATCGTGCAGGCCGGAAGCATCATCCCGGCGGCGCTCATCACCGGGATCAGGTCCGATCTGCCCGGCCAGATAACGGCGCAGGTGACGCAGAACGTCTATGATAGCCCGACAGGCCGCATCTTGCTCATCCCGCAAGGTGCCCGGCTGATCGGCGAATACGACAGCGAGATCACCGCCGGGCAGACCCGTGTTCTCCTCGCCTGGGACCGGCTCATCATGCCGGACGGGCGCTCGATCGTTCTCGAGCGCCAGCCCGGCGCGGACGGCGCTGGGTTCGCGGGCCTACAGGACCGCGTGAATCAGCATTGGGGCAATCTGCTCAGGGCCGCGGCCGTCTCGACGCTGCTCGGCGTCGGCGCCGAGCTGGGAGCCGACAGCGAGGATGATTTGACCCGCGCGCTTCGGCGCGGCTCGCAGGACACGATCAATCAGACCGGCCAGCAGATCGTTCGGCGGCAGCTCAACGTGCAGCCGACCCTTACCATCCGGCCGGGCCATCCGCTGCGCGTGGTCATCACCCGCGACCTAGTGCTCGAACCTTTGGGAGCGACACGATGACAAAATTGAAGCTGGGGCCATTGGTGGACGATCGGCCTGTCAAACTAGCTGTGGAGCTGCCCGCCGGGGTCCACCGCGATCTTGTCGCCTACGCCGCCGCGCTCGCGGCGGAGACCGGCCAGCAACCTATGCCGCCGGAAAAGCTGATCGCGCCTATGCTTGCACGCTTCATGGACACCGACCGCGGCTTTCGTCGCAACCGCGCGCAAGGCAGTTAAGGGATTCCCGGCCTTCAGTTACCGGTGAAACGCTTGAAGCGATCCCGGCTATCGGCCTCGATAACTGCCTGCTCGGCATTGGCGCATTCATCACCGCGCACCGAGCCGTCACGACACCCTGCTACGATCTGCCGAGCCTCGTCGAGATTGGCCGCAAAATACTGAGTGCCGCGCGCTGCGGTCGGCTGAGGCGCGGCGGCAGCCGGACTGACGGCGACCGCTGTTTGACGAAGGGGGGCGAGGACCGGCCGCAAGAAAAAACCGCCTGTGAAGCCGATGACTAAAGTAACAAGAACGATGATTATGGTCCTGCCTTGTGACATCGAAACTAACTCCACCAACTGGATGTCTAGTTTACCGAAATCTTCTCGAGAAATCAAAAGACAGAGCATAGCGGGTCTTGATGAATCCAAGAAAGCGCCGCAACGCTGGATTGCGATTGTCGTCTCGCCAGCAACCCGAATATCCTGTCAGTGCCGGCCCTTGTTCGCCATGAATCGGCCGATAGACGACACTAGGATAGATCGCTCCGGTCGATCCCTCGCAGACAATGGTGACGCCCGAGTTGGCGCCGAGGATGCTCAGCACGGTCTCACGGCTCGCCCGCGACATCCGAATGTCAGGCTTACCGCCTGAGATCGGAAGTCTGCCAAGCAGCATGTCGCGGATTTCCGGGCCGGGATCGGCCGCAGGTAGAAGGAAGTGCTCGCCCCGAAGATCCGTCCAGTGAATGATGTCACGTTGAGCCAACGGATGTGAGGCGGGCAACGCGGCTAGCATCCGCTCGCTCCATAGCGGCTCGCAGCGAAACCCGTTGTGGCTGGGCGTCCCCACCAGGATCGCTATGTCGATTTCGCCCGTGTCGAGCCCAGCGAGCAGAACGCTGCGATCCGCCTCGACGCATTCCAGTTCGACGTCAGGATGCGCTTCGCGCCAGCTAATGAGGGTCGCTCGGAGATTGCCGGCGGAGACCGAACTATTATACCCGAGCAGTAAACCGCCAGCGCGGCCCTGGCCGGCTGCAAGCATCATGGTGACTAGCTTATCTGCCGTTGCCACCATTGGTCGCGCGCCACGAATAAACGCGGCTCCGGCGAGCGTCGTTTTGACCCCAGCCCGCGACCGCTCGAAGATAGACATTCCTATCGAGCGCTCCAATTTCGAAATGGAGCGACTGAGGGTCGATTGTTCAATATCAAGTGCCCGCGCGGCTCTGTAAAAACTACCATGATCCGCAGCGGCGATAGCATAACGAAGCTGGCGGATTTCAAAGGGCAAGCGGAACTCCTTACTCCGTTCAGTGATATCAGATACCTGCCAGAAACAACCCTATCTGAGCGCCGCTGCGGAGCGATTGGGAATGACGCAACTTCCTCCTATCGTCGTGGCGAGCAAGGCCAAGCTTCAGCCAATGCTTGTTCGGCGCCAGCGACCATGTGAACGTCCATGAAGTAGGTATTGTCTTCTGCCCAGCGCAGATAGGCTGAACGCAATCTATTCCGATCGTAACGCGGCGCCCCACACTCGCTACCCCGCGCCACTATCATCATGTCCAGCACGCCTTGAAGGTACGCGCCGCACGCTGGGTTGTTGGCGCGGCAACTTGCAACAAGTTCAGAGCCGTTCGTGTGAGTCGGTTGTTCCTGCGCATAACTAGAAGCAGCGAGCACGACGGATGATAGACACGCTCCGATGCTATAACCGATAGTCCTAAACATACTTGATCCTCGGATGTTGTTGTCAAGGAATGGGCCTTACCCTCATTCAGGCCCATTCAGGCGAGTGAGAGTTCAGTCGCCATCCTCATCGCTGTCGTTTTCATTCCCGAGGATTTGGCCTGTCGGCGTTACGAACAGCTCCACGTTCTTGCCAGTTTGGTCCTTGCCTTCGATCTCGTAGAGCGTGCTGCCGTCCGCCTTTCTGGTCACCAGCTCGGCTTCGCGGACGGACGCGAGTCGTGTGCGTGCGGCGTTCATCGCGGCCGCCGGCACCTGGTCGAGTGCGACTTCTTCCTCGCTATGCTCGCCGATAATGCGGTTTTCGTTCGCCTCATGGTTCTGCTGCGCCGCGAGCGCCACGCCTGCCACCGCCAACACAGCAGCGCTGGCTCCGATGACGAGAGTTCGTTTGCTAGCCATGTTCCGTTCCACTTCCTTCGGGGCCGGGGGATGAACGGGCGGCGGTCGCGGCCCGACTGGCCGTCGTCCGATCTTAATTTTGTCGATTGTTCATTGTGTCGAGTGCCGAGCGGAGACCGCGTGCGAGCTTTGCCGCGTCGTCATTGGCCCAGAAGTGCAGGAAGAACAGGCGCGGCTCGTCGTTCAACATATGATTGTGAAGCGCGGTGACTTCGATCCCGTTCGCTCGAAGCGCTCGAAGGACGGGGTCTACTTCGCTCGCGATGAGGACGAAATCGCCCGTGATCGCCGCCTTGCCGCCGCCGGTAGGCTGAAAATTGATTGCGGTCGCGGTTCCCATTGATTGAGGCGTCACCATGCCGCCATCCATGAGCCGCTCCGCACGGGGAATACTGTATTGCAGAACGCCGCCATTGACCCTGCCTTCGGCTCCCATCAGCTCGTCCAAAGCATCGGAGTTGAGATCGAGGCGGGAGGGTGCTCCCGCGCCAGGAGACGGTGGAGACATTGGGGTGCGGCTTGCGGCAATGGCTTGGCGCAGCGCCGCCGCCAGCCTTACCGGATCGCCATGCGCAGCTATGTGCATGTACATGGTGCCGGGCGCAGACCGCAGCAGGTGGTTGTGGAGCGCGGTGATGGTGAATCCGCCTTGCAAAAGGCGGGTCATCACGGGGTTCACTTCCTCGTGCGTGAGCACAAGATCGCCCATTACCATCACGTCGTCGCCCATCGGCTGAAACGCGGCCCAGGAGCCGAGCGCCAGCGAAGGCTCTATCGAGACGCCATCCAAGACAACGCGCAGGTCGGAGCGAGGAAATCCGTAGCGACGAACTCCGTCGGCCTGCTCGACGCCGACGCGCCCCAGCGCGGCGTCAACCTTCGTCCATTCCGGTGCCGCCCAAGCAGGCGCGGCTAGCAGCAGCGTGGCCAACCCCGATAACAACACCGTTCGCATAGTTTTGCTTCAACTCCTGATGCATAATGACATGCTGGTCGATGCTTCTTCGGGCACGCCAAGGCTGCGAGACTCATGCATCGGCGCGGACCGCAAGGCACCTTGTAGATTCACAAGGTCCGCTGGCGGCATTTTGCACTACAACGCGCAAACATACCCTTGTGCGAAAGCGGCCGGCGGCAAACGACACTGGCGTGCATTGTCGATGCTGCTCGCACAAGGCTATGGTTCTCCAACAACGCAGAGGAGATGCCTCCGCACTATGCGCCTGCTACTGATCGAGGATGACGAGGATACGGGGAGCGCTGTCGTTGAAGCGCTGCGTGCTCGTGGTCACGCCGTGGATTGGGAGGAGGATGGGAAAAGCGGACTTGATCGCGCCGCGAGCGGCGCCCACGCGTTGCTGATCGTTGACCGAATGCTGCCAGAGATGGATGGGCTATCGGTCGTCACCGAGCTGCGCCGTCGGCAAGTCGTAGCACCCGTGCTGATGCTTACGGCGCTAGGCTCAGTGGGCCAACGAGTCGAAGGTCTTGAAGGTGGCGCCGACGACTATCTTGTCAAACCGTTCGCAATCGCCGAACTCGTCGCGCGCGTTGAAGCGCTGCAGCGCCGCGCAGCCGGCCCGCCCAGCATCCTCTCGCTGGGCGACTTGACGCTCGACCGCCTCGCTCGGACGGTGCGGAGAGGCGACACGCCGATCGAACTAATACCGCGCGAGTTCCAGCTTCTCGAACTACTGATGCTGAACTCGCCGGCCGTGCTCACGCGGTTGATGCTGCTGGAGACCGTGTGGAAGTTCCGTTTCGATCCTGGCAGGAACCTCGTCGAAAGCCATATCAGTCGGCTGCGGGCCAAGATCGATCGCGGTGACGATCCCCCCCTGATCCATACCGTGCGTGGGGAAGGCTATGCCGCTTGGAGTGATTAGCCGGCTGTTGCGCTCGACGGTGTCGCGTCTTGTTGCCCTCAACGCGCTTCTGCTCGTCATCAGCATGGTCGCCGGCGCGCTCGGCGGCTGGATCGCAACGCGTGGGGTCGTTGAACGCGAGGCTCGAAACCGCATCGAGCTGGAGTCGCATGTCATCGCCGTCGAGGCGGACCGGGGAGGGCTTGATCGCGCACTGGCCATGATCCGGACGAAGGCCGAACGGCCGGGTTCGCCTGAGTATTATCTCATTGGTCCAGATGGACGCACGTTGATCGGCGACCTTCAGGTGGTGCCGCGAGAGACCGGTTGGCATTTCGCCGATCAGCCTTCGCCGCGACCTGGCATCGAGGGCGTTCATTTACTGGCGCTGACGCAACGCCTTCCCGATGGCTCCCTTCTAATCGTCGGGGAGGACATGGAGCGAAGCGAAGCGATCCGCGACGCTGTTTTCGGGGCCACTCTGATCGCCGGCGGAATCGCGTTGGTCTTTGGCATCGTCGCAGGCCTCTTTGCCACACGGCAAACGCTCCGCCAGATGAAGCGGATCAACGTCACTGTCCGCGCGGTCGAGGGCGGAGATCTCTCTGCGCGGACTGGAGCTCCAGTTCACGCGCGCACCGATCTTGATCAACTCGCGTTGGCGATCGATCGAATGCTCGACCAAATCGACACGCTCGTCGCCACGATCCGCCGCGTGTCGGCGGAGGTCGCGCATGACCTGCGCACGCCGCTGACACGCGTGAGGCACGCGGTCGAAACGGCGCTCGCGCAGCCCGATGGCGAGAAACGGACCGCGGCGCTGGGACGGGCGATGGCGGGGCTCGACGAGGCGCTCCGTCTGTTCAGCGCGGTGCTGGAGCTGGCGGAGATCGATGCCGGTAATGCTCGCGCGCGATTTGAGCCGATCGATCTGGCGGAGATCGTGGACCGGGTGGTGGATGCCTACCGTGCGGAGATTGAGGCTTCCGGCCGCCACATCTCGGTCCGCTCGGTTCGCACGGCGGTCGCCGGTGACGCCGACTTGCTGGCGCGCGCGCTCGCCAACCTGATCGAGAACGCGCTCAAATACTCCCGTGAGCACGCTCGGATCGATGTTTCGGTCACCGAGCACGCGGGCACGGTGACGATGGCGGTCGTGGACGACGGTCCTGGCGTAACCGATGGCGAGGTCGAGGAGATGTTGCGCCCGTTCGGGCGCTTGGACCGAGCGCGGCGTAAATCCGGCAACGGTCTCGGCCTCGCGATCGCCGACGCCGTGGCTCGGCTGCACCGCGGAACACTGACCTTTGCACGGCTCCAGCCGGGCCTGGCCGTCGAAATCAGACTACCGCGGGAATTGGCGGAGACGGCCGCCTTGAACGCGCATCGCTGACTAAGCGCGACCGAAAACGCTCCGCTAGTCCAGAGACCGACTAGCGTGTCCCGGAACGCGCGAACGCTTATGCCGGCGAAGCGGCGGTTCCTCGGCCGGCGACACGGCGCTCCCGCGCGGCAACCGCGCGCCGATACGCGGCCTCGGCTACCGTCCGCACGGCGCTGGGCGGAAACGGCGCTACCGAGCTGACGTTGATCTCGCACAAGACATAGCTGTCCGAGCCGCGATCATCCTTTGGCCCGTAGAGGAAGTCAGCATCCCAGAGCAGCGGGAGCTCGTCACGCTCGACGGCGAGGATGTGCTGCAAACCAGGTATCCACGACTGTTCCATATTGTCTCTGAGCGACTGAAAAGCGCCCGCATCGGCGGGGTGCATGACCCGTGGACCTGGCTGCGCCTCCGGCGAGTCGATCCCTTCGGAGGGTGGCGGCAACAGCGCGCGGATCAGTTGATGCCCGAAACCGACGACCTTGTCCGCGCTGACATAGCAGCGAATCATGCCGTCTCCGAGCCGCGGCTGGAAGGGTTGGTCGATAAGGCATTCGCCCCGCTCGAAATAGGGTGCGAACCGATCGATCAGGGCATCGAGGGGCATCTCAAGCGGAACGCTGCCCCGCGCGGCGTGAAGGACCGAAACGTTGGGTTGGGCGCCGCGCCCCCGGTCAACAACTTCGACCCGCCACACGCCCCGGCCGCCATTGCTCCGGTTTTCCTTGAGCACACGCGCCCCGGAAGCGAGGCGTTCGGGGAGCAGCGCGCGCAGTTCCTCTAGATCGGCGTAGCGGTGGGTGTCCGTGCCCCAGCCTAGCGCGCGCGTGGAATGAAGCACGTTTTTCACGCCCATCTTCGCGATGACATCGGGATGCGCACTGATCGAGACGCCCGCCCCCGCCGCCTCGTGCAAAATCGGATCGATCCTTGAGCGGTCACCGGCGTCGCTGATCGGGTCGGCCCAGACCATCACGCCGTCGCAAGTCAGCAGACGGTCGCGCGCTGTACCAGCCGTCTCGTCGGCATATCCAATCGCCTCGACCTCGCCGCCCAGCTCACGCAGGGCTGCCATGATCGGCCACTGGCGCGCGCTGTGCGCGTCCGCGGGGCTGGTAGGGACGTCGGTTCGCCACAGCAGGCCGATCTTGGGGCAAGCGGCCAAGGCTGACTTCGCTCGCTTCCCGTTCATCGCCGCTTTCCAACTCAGGCGCTGGCCGCGGCGATCGCATGCGCATAGCGGCGGTCGACTGCTTCCCAGTCGAGGTTCTTGAACCAGGCATCGATATATCTGGCTGCCTGGGTGCCATAGTCCATGTGGAAGCTGTGCTCGTACATATCGAGGACGAGCACCGGCACGCCAGCCGCCGCGCCGTGCATATGGTCCCAAGCCCAGTGATTGTTGAGCGAGCGGGTGTGGAGGTTGTAACCCAGGATCGTCCAGCCCGACCCTCCCGCCAGGCTCATGCCGGTGCGCCGGAACTCGGCCTCCCAGTTCGCGAACGAGCCGAAGGCGGCGTCGATCGCGTCGCGGACCGAACCGGCCGCCTGACCGTCGCCGCCCAACCCGTCGAAGTAGATTTCATGCAGCACCACCGAGCCGGTACGGTGCAGTTCCTCGCGCTTGAGGCCGCCGTAGATGGCAGGCGGCGCTTCGGTATCGGCGAGCGCGGCGGCCAGCCGTGGCCGCAATGCGTTCAGCGTCCTGACCGAGCCGGCATAGTTGTTCTCGTGATGCGACGTGATCAATCGCTCGGACAGGCCCTCGAGCTTGGCCGGATCGAACTTGAGCGGCTTGATCTGATGGTTGCTGGCAAAGGCGGGTACAGTCGGCGGCGCGGCGGCCGGCGTCTGGGCGGAGGCTTCGTTGATCGTCATGGCGGCGGCTCCTATGCCTATGGTTGCGATTGCACTGCGTCGGGAGAGATTGTCGATCGCCACGTTCGGTCCTTTCCAACATGATTGATTAGGCTGCGTAAGAGTGATGGTGCGTCGCGATCATCCGAACAGGGCAAGGCCCGTCCCCGCCGCGGCGAGAACAACCCACAGGATCGTCGTTTTGGCCTTGAACACATAAAGGAGCGCGAGGGCGACGGCGAAGATTGCGAGCGGGATCACCACGCCGGGCACGTTCACGAGAGTCTTTTGCCCTAGTTCCAGCGTCGTGGCGGCGATCAGCCCGACGACCGCTGCGGATATTCCCTCTAGGAAGGTCTTGATCTTTTCGTTGTCTACCAACCGTTCAAGCTGGTCATGAAAGAACAGAGAAAAGCTGAATGCCGGCAGGAAGATGCCGATCGTCATGACGATCGCTCCGAGTGGGCCGCCGCCGAAATATCCGATGAACGTCGAGAAGATGATCAGGGGCGCCGGCAGAATTCCCGATAAGGCGAGCCCGTCGAGGAACTGCGCATCCGTCATCCATCCATTGCCGACCGCATCTGCACGCAGGAACGGGATGACTGTGTAGGCCCCGCCAAAGGTGAGGAGCCCGGCCTTGAGGCCCGAGATGAAAAGCTCCAGCAGCGACGGCTTTTGGTTTGCGATGGCTTGCGCCGAGACCGCATCCCCACCGACCGTACTGCCGAAAGTGACCCAGGCGAAGTAGAGGCCGACCCCGACGAGCACGGCCATGAGCAGGCCGGCCATCACCCGCTGATGGCGCGCCGCGAACATATAGACGAGGCCCGCGATCGGCAGGGTGAGCCAGAACGGAGTGCCGACGAGGGCCGCCAGGCCGGCGACGCCCGCGATACCCCAAAGCCAGCGGTCGAGCAGGATGTGACCGCCAATCCGGTGCACGGCGCGCACGATCAGGGCGATGACGGCGGGTTGCACTCCGAGAAATGCTGCGGTCGCGGCGGCAGTCTGCATGATCCCGGTGGAGAGATACAGCCACGACAGCGCGAACATTAGGACGAAGCCCGGCATCATGAATCCCAGACCCGCAAGAAGGCCGCCGAGCTTTCCCTTGGGAAGCGTGCCGAAGAAGACGCACAGCTCGTGCGCCTCCGGACCAGGGAGCACCTGATAGACGGCGAGGATGCGGTTGAACCTGGCGCTGGAGACCCAGTGTTCCTCATCGACCAGCTCACGGCGGATCATCGCGATCTGGGCGATCGGGCCACCCCAGGCCAGGAAGCCGAACCGCAGGAACTTCGCGAAAATCTGCGCATAAGAAAGGTCGGGCAATGTGCCTCCGTTCTCAGGATCCAATGCCCCACCCGCCACCTTTGTGCTCATTCGCTACGTTCCTCAGATCATGATCGTCATCCCTCGACCGATGGTCGAACGCGCTGCGCTGACTGCCGATCGAGTGGACTGCCCAGAGTGAAATGCGTGTAGAAGCCGTCCAGCGCGTCGCTTGCGTTGGCGATCCGCTTGAGATCGTCATCTGTGGACGCGCATACGCCTGCAAGCATGGCACCAAGGCCTGGCGTCTCGGAGCGCCCGAACTTGCCGTCCGCTATGTCCAGGTCATGGATAATCTCGCCGATCGCGACGAGTGCGGGATCATCTTCGAGCCTAGCGCGCCTCACGATCGTCTCGAAGCTGCACCGGTCTTGTTCGTGGGTGAACTCGGCATCGGCCATGTCGAAGCGCAGCTCGCCCGCATCGGGCGTGTAGCTCCTGCCATCGACGAACTTGAAGCTGGCGTGGGGGTCGACGAATCGTCGGATCAGCCAAGCGCAGGCGATGCGATCGACATGGACGCCGCGCCGCGTCACCCAGACACGATTCTTGAGGTCGGCGGGCGAAAACGCAGCCGCTTCGCCCGTGCGGCCGACATCGGGATGGGCATAGCGCTTTTCGCCCAACTCCCGCAGCGCCGCCTCCGCACCTTGACGGCCGTGAGCGCCAAAGAAGTCTAGCCGGACAATCTCGGAAAGCCGTCTCTGGAGTTTCGCAATCTCGGCCCCCGACGTCGGCCCGGTGTCGAGCAGCCTGTGTGCGGCCAGGGCCACCTCGTCATAGTCGGCGTCACGCGCAGCGTCGAAAAGCCCTCGTAGCTCCGCGTCGCTTTGGCCTTCGATCATCTGCGCGTTGATCAGCACCGCCTCGCCGCCGCTGTTCGTGATCTCTCCCAGCAGGTCGCGGAATGCGGCTTCGTTTTCCTCGCGACGGGGGAGCACATGAACCGCGTTTTTGAGCGGCACCGCGCCAATCGCTTGTAAGCGACGCCAAATCTTCACGCGCATGTAGGGTGGCTTCGCGGGTAGTTGGTGCAGCAGTGCTAACCAATGTTCCGGGTCGGGCGAGGATTCCATAGCACATGCGTATCACCAAGAATGTTAAAATGAAACACATATATCTCAGTTCCAAGCGGAGATAAGCCGCCGGCGCGCAATCGGTTCAAAAATGGCAAGGCTGGCGGTTGGACGGCGCGCCCGTCTCGAAAGGGCAGTCGGTCAGGGACGGGTCCGCTGCGTGCGAGATCAATGGACCCGCTACGATGGTTCAACTTAGGAAGCGGGCTACTTCCCCCCGCTTTTCGTCCGTCAATACAACCATCCTGCAGGCTCGGCGGAGTAGTATTAGTGGCTGGCTATATCGGGGAAGGGCGGCACGTTGCGCAGATTGGCGCTTCTAGCGTAGCGTTAACGGCGATACGTATTCGTTACCTTTATCCTGCGCGGGGCGCCAAATGCCGCCGATTGTCGCCGTCTTCTACGCAGGGACCGCAGCGGCTACGACCAATCAAACCGCTGGGCGTTCAAAGTAGTAGGGGCGGCGGAGCGCTTCGGTAATTTCGTTCGAATCGCTCCGGGTGAAGTAGCGGATTCTGATTTCACATCCGTCGGCGGACAGACTTTCTCAAAATCCTGAAGCGGGCATCATTCTGGTCCGGCCATCCGCCAGCTCTCTTCATCGCGCTTGACTGCATCGTCAAAAATGGCGATGAGTGCGCGCATGGGATATGCGGGCGGAAAAGGGCGGCTCTGGCAGGACATCGTGTCCCTGATGCCGCCGCACGACACTTATATCGAAACGCACCTAGGCGGCGGCGCGGTCATGCGCAACAAGCGCCCGGCGCGGGTCAGCATCGGCGTGGATATCGACCCGCAGGTCGTCCGCGCGGCGAGCGCCTGGAACGTGCCGGGACTCGTGCTGCATACCGGCGACGCACTCGCATTTCTCGCCGGCTACGCCTTCGACGGCGGCGAACTGCTCTACGTCGACCCGCCCTATGTCGCGGCCACCAAGAAGAACCGCCGCTACTACCGGCACGAATATACCGACGAGGATCATTGCAGGCTCCTCGACGCCCTCCTGAAGCTCGACTGCCGGGTCATGATCTCCGGCTATCCCTCGGCGCTCTACGAGCAGGCGCTTCAGGGATGGGAGGTCAAGGAACTCGTCAACGTCAGCCATGCCGGGCCGCGCCACGAACGGCTATGGGCGAACTTCGAATTCTCGCCCGACCTCCACGACTATGCGCCGATCGGGGGCAGCTTCCGCGAGCGGGAACGCATTCGCCGCAAGACCAGCCGATGGGTGCACAAGCTCGCCCGGCTGCCCGACCTCGAGCGCCGCGCGGTGCTCGCCGCGCTGATCCAGTCGTCAGACATCGAGCCTGGCTTCGCCGAGCGCCTGCTTACCGGCCGGAGCCGAGGACGCGCGGCATGACGGAATTCTGGCGCGCGCCCCTGGCGGAGACGGTTCGGACCTCGCAGCGCCTGGCGCGCCGCCGAGTCGCACTGAGCGATGTCGGCAACTGGCTCGAATGCTATGCCGAAGCCGCGCCGACCTCATCGAACCAGGGCGCGGCCAACATTCCCTTCCAACGGTGGTTCCACTTCAAGGAAGCCTTTTCCCCCAAGTTCGTCGCCGACACCCTGGGCGCGCTGCCCTACAAGGTCGATCGATGCCTCGATCCGTTCGGAGGCAGCGGCACGACCGCCGTGACCTGCCGCATGCTCGGCATCTCGTCGGACGTCATCGAGGTCAATCCGTTCCTGGCGGATCTCATCGAAGCCAAGCTTACGCCCGTGCCGGCCGCCAGCTTCTGCGCTTCCTATGATCGCCTGCTGTCGGACCTGGAGAGCGAGCCCGGCGACTGCCTTCCCATCGAGGGCATGCCGCCGACGATGGCCGAACCCGGCGTCAAAGGACGCTTCGTCTTCGCCGCCGACGTCTATGCGACAGTCCGCGCGATCGTTCGGGCATCGGCCGCCCTGCCGCCCGACGAGGCACGACTGCTCAGGGTGCTGCTGGGGTCCGTGCTCGTCCCCAACAGCAACGTGACCATCAATGGCAAAGGCCGGCGCTACCGCCGCGGCTGGGAAACGCGGCCTCGCTCGGCCGCCGACCTCATCGCCAGCCTCGACGATGCGGTCGACATGGCCGCCGCCGACCTCACCTCCTATGCCGGACCGCGCCGAGGCCGCCATGTGGTCCATCGCGGCGATGCCCGGAGCACGCTGGCGAACGTCGACAAGGCGGACGTCGCGGTCTTCTCGCCGCCTTACCCCAACTCCTTCGACTATACTGACGTCTATAATCTCGAATTGTGGATGCTCGGCTATCTGAAGTCCGGCCCCGATAATCGCACGTTGCGCCATCAGACCCTGCGCTCGCACGTGCAGATGAAATGGCGCGAGACGCAGCGCGTAGCCGCCTCGGCCGCGCTTGAGGATACGCTCGGCGCGCTGCGCCGCGCCAGGCGCGACCTCTGGAATCCCCACATTCCCGAGATGATCGGCTTCTATTTCGACGATCTCGCCATGATCTTCGCGCAGCTCCGTAGAATTCTTGCGCCCGGCCGGCACGCCGTCGTCGCGATCGGCGACAGCCAATATGGCGGCATCCACGTCGATGTCGCCTCCATTCTCGTCGAATGCGTGCAGCCTCTGGGCTTTCGCCTGACCGAGAGCGGCGCTATCCGATCAATGCGCAACAGCTCGCAGCACGGAGGGGGATTCGAGTTGTCCGAACACTGCCTGGTATTCGAGCGCGTGTGACGCGGAGTTGGGGGGAGACGCCAGGTGCCTGACATTGCCGATCGAAAGATCTCCCTGCCGACGATCGCGCGGGTCGCGCTTGCGAACTTCGACCTCTATTCCAACGAGCCGAATGCCCGTGCCGAGATCGAACGTCCGGTCTTCTGCCTCATCGGCGCCAATGGCCTCGGCAAGTCCACCTTCCTGAACACCATCAATTTCGCGATCACCGGCGCGATCCCCGATCCCAGCCGCAAGTTCCAGTCGGCCCACGACTATCTCCGCAACGCCGGGCGCGCCGACCGCGCCGACGACTATTTCAGCGGCCGCATCAGCGAGCATGCCCGCCCGATCGCAAGCGTCACCGTCGACCTTGCCTGGCCGACGACCACCGTGAGCGTCACCCGCGACCTGTTCGGCACCGCTGGAGTCACGCGCCTGGCAATCGCCGACCTGGCCTCCGGCGCTACCGACGTTCACCAATCGAGCGACGATGACGGCAGCGACCTGACTGGCCTCTATCAGGCCAAGGTTCTCGCGCTGGCCGGCCTCGAGGATTTCGCACAGTTCGTCTTCCTCATGCATTTTGTAGCCACCTTCGACGAAGGCCGGCATCTCTTGATGTGGGACGACGCGGCGCTCACCAATGCGCTGTATCTTGCGTTCGGTGCCGATCCCGTCGCGGCAAAGGCCGCGGATAAGCTCCAGCGCGACATGGACCGGGAAAGCTCGCGCGGCCGCAACGTCCGCTTTTCCGCGCGGCACGTCGCCGATCGCATCAAGCAGCTCGCCGATCTGCTCAAGGGCACCGAAACCGACGACCATACGACCGGCGCCGAGCTTCAGGCCCAGCACGACGCGCTTGTCAGCCGGCAGGCCGAGGCCGAGCAGCGCATGCGCCGCAAGCAAGCCGAGTTGCGCGACGCCGACCTCAAATGGACCGACCTCAGCGCCTCGCTCACCGAAACCCAGCTCGAATATCGCCGCCTGTTCTCGAGCCGGCTGCAGCAATCCTCCTCGGTCGACCATCATCCGATCGTCCGCGCTACTCTGTCGGAGGATCGCTGTGCGCTTTGCGGCACCGTCCATGTCGCCGCGAAGATTCAGGCCGCCCTCGACAAGGGCGATTGCCCCTTGTGCGACAGCGTTCTCGACCGATCAGGCGCCGATGCGGACGCCATCGCCCAACTGCAGCGTCTCGATCGCGAGATCGCCCAAATCCGCGACGACCTCGCCACGATCCTGAACAGCCGCGCGCGCATCAGCGACGAATTCGCCGCCGCCCAGGCGAGCGAGGAGGCGGCAGCCGAGGAGCTTAGGCAGTTCGAGGAGAAGGAGGCGGCGGGCCTCGCCAAGGTGCAGAGCGGCTCCAGCTTCTCCGCGATCCAGCAGGAAATCGACAAGCTCGAGAAGGAACGCCAGGAATTTCTTGCTCAGAGCGAGGCGCACTACAAAAAGCGCGACGAGCTGCGCGATCAGCTTCGCGTCCACGAAAAGGCGCTCAAGGCGCAGTATGAGGCGGGTTCCGAGCGCTTCGTCCCCAGGTTCCGCGAGCTCGCCGAGGACTTCATCGGACTGCCGATCGACGTCGAGTTGGAGCATCGTCAGGGTGCCAACGATTCCGGCTTCGGCCTGCGGATGCGCATGGACGACCAGTTGCGCGCGCAGCCCGATACCGTGTCGGAAAGCCAGCGCTTCTTCATCGACATCGCGCTGCGCATGGCGCTGTCGGAATATATGGCGGACGGCGCCGCCACGCTCCTGGTCGACACGCCCGAAGGCTCGCTCGACATCGCCTATGAGGCGCGCGCGGGCTCGATGTTCTCGAAGTTCGTCGCCGAAGGCAATCGCGTGCTGATGACCGCCAACTTGCGCAGCTCGCAGCTCGTGCTGCGTCTCGCCGGGCTTCAGAAAAGCGCGGGGATGCAGATCGTGCGCATGACCGACTGGACCGACCTGAGCGAGGTGCAGCAGACCGAGGAAGTGTTGTTCACCCAAGCCTATGACGCGATCGACGCGGCGCTCACTTGACCAGCGCGGCCGACATCATTCCCGAAGCGTATTTCGACGCCGTGGCGATCGCCGCCGATGCGCCGGCGTCGGTCATGCCGATGACGGTCATCGAAGCCCATCTCTATGCCTATCTCGGCTGCATCCTCGGCCTCTTCAAAGGCCAGGCGGTTGGCGATTGGGGCTATCCGTTCGCGGTCACGTCCGAAGGATTCCCGTTCAGCGTCCAGTTTGAGACGGCACGGTCGATGGTCGTCGCGCGCGGCTTAGTCGACGAGGATGGAGCGGGCTTGATGAGCGCGCGCCACGACGAGCTGGCGGCGGAGATCGGCAGCCTTCTGACCCTGGGTTCCTGGGTCGACCGGCGCCAGTGGCTGCGCGCGGCGACGCAATGCGCTCTCGCGCTTCCGGTCGGCTCGATCCGCCATGCGATCGGCCAGACGCCGGGCTTAGCCGCCTCGGTCCGGCTAGGCCAGCGGCGCCTCCTGCTCCAGGCCGACGACATCGAGCTGCTCTACGAGGAATATGGCATCGTCAGTTCGGTGCTCGGTGCCGACGTGAAGGATCTGCTCTCGCCCGCAGTCATCTGGCTGTCCGCGCGGATCCTGCGGACGGAGGACGCGCCCGTTGATTAACCTCGAAAACGTCCAGGCGCTGGTGCGCATGGCCTATCTCCCGCACGCGAGCGAGGCGTTCGGCGAGCCGGGCGCGCGCGCGATCACCGCGCTCCTCGATGCCGTCAAGCTGATCTATCAGCGCTATCCGCCCGAAAGTCTGGGCGGGACGCTGACGGTCATGATCGGCATGAGCGCGACGCCGGCGGCGCCTATGGTCGCCGCCTGGGGCGCACCGTCAGCGTTTCAGACTTATGAGGAACTCGGCACCGCGCTCGCCGGCGCGGATGACGGCGCGCACTGCCTGATCGAACTGGTGCCGGATGGCACTTTCCGTTTCCTTCAGCTCGGATCGGATATCGACCTCAAGGCGGCCGCCGCCGACGCGCTAGTCTATCGCTACGACAGTGGCGTCGACCGGATTCTCGCCAAACACCACGACGACTATGTCCAGAAGGTCTCACCGATCCTCGCCAGCAATTTCGCCAATGCGACGCTGAACAGCCTTGAGGAGGCGCTTTCGCGCTACAGCGAATTCGCTCGGGAAACGAAATGCCGCATCCTGGCGGATGTCTGGGAAGGCGGCGTCGATGGTCCGCGGCTGGTCCTGGTTAACCGGCCCGAATCGATCATGCGGGACTCGCTTATCCAGGCACTGCAACTGGTCCTGCGCGACGCCAATGCACGGCCCGAGCACAACACCGACGAGACCAAGCCGGTCGATGTCCGCGTCGAATGGTTCGCCTCCGGCGCCGCCGCGCTGATCGAGGTCAAATGGCTCGGACGGTCCACCGCGCGGTCCCGCAACCCTGCGCCGGAGCCCACTTATACCGACTATGGGCCGCCCCGCGCCCAGGAAGGGGCCGACCAGTTGGCCGACTACCTCGACCGCGAAGTGCGGCACACCGCCAGCACCGCAACGCGCGGCTATCTTGTGGTCTTCGATGCGCGCCGCCGAAACATCCGCAGCGCGGCCGATCCGCTCGTCGAGGCGGACGCGATGCACTTCGCGAACGACGTCCTTCGCTATGATCCAGATCATTCGCAATCGCGCGACGATTTCGCGCCGCCGGTGCGATTCTTCCTAAATCCGAGAAGGTCGCACTTTGCGCCTGTCTGAATTCGAGACCAATTATTGCGCAGTAGGACTAATGGCTTCGCAGTACGGCGTAGGGCGATAGCCGGCATCTGGCGGCAGTCCTATAGTAGTATAAACGGCGACTCATATTCGTCAGGTTTATCCTGCGCGGGGCGGCGCGCCCGGAAGGATTCGAACGTCGCCTTCGCAGAACCATGAAAAGCCAGCTACTGAGGTAGCGTAATAGGCTGCAGCGCTATTTCTGGACTTCTGCGATGGCGCT
Organism: Sphingobium sp.; assembly: GCF_036170395.1. GTDB lineage: Bacteria > Pseudomonadota > Alphaproteobacteria > Sphingomonadales > Sphingomonadaceae > Sphingobium. The sequence goes on along the minus strand of NZ_JAVHPD010000007.1, from coordinate 173,976 downwards.
GGTGAGGTGATCGTTCCACATTGCCAGCGCCTCGCGCTTTTCAGGCTTCCAATCGTGACGTTGATAGATGCCCGCAACGCCGGAACGCGAGCCTCCAACGTGATTGAGGACGGCTTCGGTTACCTCGAAGCGCACGCCGAGCCGTTGAAACCCGGTCGCCAGTGTTCGCCTAAGGTCATGGAGGCGCCACGGCGGCATCGAGCTGCCGCCGTCCTTCGAAATCAGCTTATCGAGCTTCGTCTTGCCCTTGTGATAAGCCGTGAACGCGGCACCGGTCGCTGTTGGAAACACCCTTCCACGAACTGGCCACTTTTCGCTCCCCGCCACTTTGTCGAGTTCGGACACCGCGAGGTCATTGAGCGGGATGGTGGTCGGCTCGCCGTTCTTCGTCCGATCGCCGGACAGCCGCATCTCACGTTCAGCGCGATCCAACTCCTGCCAGTGAAGCCCGCCGATCTCTTCACGACGCTGGCCGGTAGCAATCAGGAGTCGCACGATCGACCCAAAGCACCGATGGCATTCCGGGGCATGAATCCAGACCCTCGCCAACTCGCTGTCGCTCAGCCAGCGCTCGCGAGGTTTAACGGCTTTCGGCGTTTCCATGCCTTCCATTGGGCTTCTGTCGATGTCGCCACGGCTCACAGCCCATCGAAATAGGCGCCTCAGGACCGCGAACACGTTGCGACGATTGGCGGCCTGATTTTGCGGCATGCTATCGAACACGGCCACCACATCAATGCGCGTGATTGCGGGAAGCGCCTTGTCCCGCAAGACGGGTTTGACGTGTCGCCGAAGTGATCGTGTTACGAGTGTCGACCAACCTTTCCCTTTGCAGTCGGCCGCAAAGCGGTCGGCGTAGTTGGAAAAGGCAAGGTCGACAGCTTCGCGCCGTCGCTGCTTGTCCGATTCGACGGGGTCGATCCCTTGGGCGACGAGGCGGAGGAGTCTCGTCGCCTCCTCGCGAGCGGTGAAGGGCGTCCATGGCGAGCCATGACCGCCGATGGTGAAGCGACGCGTCTTCGCCTCGCGGCCACCCATCCGATACTGGACGACATAGGACGCAGAGCCGCCTGCAGTAATCTTGAGTCCGAACCCCTTCAGTTCGTCATCCCAAAGGAAGCCGGTAACAGCCCCCGCCTGGAGAGCATCAAGGGTTCGCTTGGTGATTTTTCCGGTGGCCATGACGAACCTCATGTACCAAAAAAGTAATCACCCAGCAATCACCGAAACGGAAACGGGCGGCGGCAGGCGGCGGTGCGTTTCGGCTTAAGCTACTGATAACACTTAGAACGACAGGCTAAGTCGTTGACCTAAATCCGCCGGTATCGGAAGTACCACACCTCATGCCCCAGCCGGCGGGCCTTGGCCTCGTAACGGGTTTCGGGCCAGCCGCCGGGACGGTTCTGGAAGTCGCTGGGTTCGTTCGCCAGCCACTCAAAATCGGGATGACCATTCATCACCATCAGCGCCCAGCGCAGATAGACCGGATGGTCGGTGCCGAACCGGAACTCGCCACCGGGCTTCAGCTTCCGTGCGATCATCGCCACCGGGCCGGGGTTCATCATCCGCCGCTTGGCATGGCGGGCCTTAGGCCAGGGGTCGGGGTGGAGCAGATAGACGAAGCTCAGCGCCCCGTCGGGGATGCGGGTGAGCACCTGTAGCGCGTCGCCCATATGCAGCCGCACATTGCCCAGATGCCGGTCGCGGACATGGCCCAGCGCCTGGACGACGCCGTTCAGGAACGGCTCCGCGCCGATGAAGCCATGGTCGGGCAGCAGGTCGGCGCGCGAGGCGAGATGCTCGCCGCCGCCGAAGCCGATCTCGAAATGGAGCGGGCGATCATAACCGAACAGTCCGGCGGCGGTGACCTCGCCCTCCTCGGGCACCGAAATGGCGGGGAGAAGCGTATCGACCAGTTCCTGCTGCCCCTTGCGCAGCTTCGCCCCAGACTGGCGGCCATAGAGGCGGTTGAGCGTGGTTGGGTCGCCGGATTTATGCGCAGTCATGGCTGGGCGACCTAGCGGGCGAGGGCGGGGTGGGCAAGCCGCGGCGCTCATCCGATAGCGTCTATTTAAGGGCGTCGGAGGCGATGGTGATCTGGCTGCCCTTGCCCAGCATGCTGGTGGTGGAAAGCGGGGTTTCGCTTTGCACGATCTGCACCGCCTGCATTGGGGCCGGCATGGTGGCGTAATTGGGATATTGCTCCCAGCGGTCATGCTTCATGACCGTGACCCCGAACGGGGTCGGCTTGCCCGCGCCGGCTTCCTTAGCCAGCAGGCCGACCACCGGATCGCGAGTGATATCGATCAGCACGCCGGAGTCGCCCAGCGGGATGATATACCCCCCGTCTTCACCCATATGCTGATACAGGGGCAGGCGGCCCATGATGCGATCAGGGTGGATGCACAAGGTGGGCGGAGCCGGCGCCCGCTTCTCCTTCGCTGCCTTCTCGGCGTCATCCCGGGCCACCCTGCCGCGTATCGCCGCCAGCAGCAGCGTCGCGCCATCTTGGGGTGCTTTCTCGGCCAGCGGACCGAACTGCAGCGGCGCAGCACAGGGCGTCAGCGGTTCGGCGAGCGCGAGCGGCGGCAGCTTGGCAGGCCATGCGATCCCGTCCATGATCCGGGCGATCAGCGCGTCCGTCTGCGCGGCATCATGTGTCGGCGAGGTCAGGCGCAGCTTCACCACCCATTCGCCGACCCCGATCAGCGCGACCCCGCTCGACCGGCCGATCTTCGTAATGGTGAAGGACTGGCGCAGCCCTGCCGCCACCGGGTGGCCGGGCAAGGCGAAAGTCGCCGGCACGCCTGCGGGCGTAACCGTGCCGAAACCCTCATTGGTGGCGATCATCGTCGCGGCGACATCGAACCAGAGCGCCGTGGTCGGCATCGCCGCATGATAGACATAGATGTTCACATGCGCGCGGCTGAGCGGATCGTCATAGGCGATCGACATGTCGAGTTGCGGGCCGCCGCTCAGATCCTGCACGGCGCTTCGGGCAAATCCCGCTATGGCGGGCGGAAAGCCGATCCGGCTGGCTTTATGCGTCCAGCTCCGGTCGAGCCTGACAGCGACATCCTTGATCTTCGGCGGCTGGCTGAAGGCCGGCGCTGTAGCGAGGAAGAGAGCGGCAGCCAGCTGTACGATGCGCATCATATCGGCTTCTCCCTCCCTTAACTCTTGTGCAAGACCAACGGTAGCGAGCTTGGTAAAGAAAGCAAGTCATCGGGCTGACAGCGGTGGAATGCGACCAATTAATCGAAGAAGACCTGTAAAGGCGCGCAACGCCTGCAGTACCGACCCGCGACAAAGTAGAAATTCTCGGGCTGCCTTCATCATCGGCGGCAGATGCCGGCGGCCGGATCATCTATGACAACGCGAGCGGTGCGCTGTTCTTCGATGCGGATGGGTCGGGCGGCGGTGCGGCGGTGCAGTTCGCCACGCTGACGCAGGGACTTGCGCTGAGCGCTGCCGATTTCTTGGTGATTTGAAGCGCGGCGGCACCCGGGCCGCTCGCCATGCGCTGAATTGTCATGTAAAAGCGGTAGGATGGTAGCAGGTCGCACTGTGTTGATGCCCATTGCCTTGCCGGCAGTGCGGACTGGGTGGAGAGTGGATGATGACGGACTATGTCGGCGGGCCTGAGGATAATGTGTTCCACATCACCCACAGGGATGGCGCTTCCGATATAGACGGTGGCGCCGGGTTCGACATATTGAATGTCGATTATTCCGCTTATCCGGCGCTGTATCCAATCGGTGTCGCTTTGAAGCCGGATCAGATCACGTTTAATACGAAGTACAATGTCTTCACTTCATATTTCTCCAATATCGAGCATATAAACATCAAGCATTACTGGGGTGGCGTCAGTGTCAGTTCGATCCTTATCAACGCCACAGTCGATGGTAGTGGACGAGCATCAGTTTTGCTAAATGTTTCCGACGAAACAGCAGGTCGGATTTTTACATATGATCGCGATGGCATAAATAAAATCGGGAACGTGACTTTTTATAACACAGGCGGCCTGAGCTTAAGGGGAGGTTCAGGAAACGACGTTTTTTCTGATGATCCTGAAAGTCGCGGTGGAGCGACATTCTACGGTGGCGGCGGTAACGACATATTGCGCGGCAGCAATCTTTATGGCGAAGATGGCGACGACATTCTGTATGGCGGTTCGGGCGGGACAATGTTTGGGGGCGCCGGAAATGATGTGCTCCATATTACGCAGGGCGCGAACTACTTGTTGACCGTGTCCGGCGGGGCCGGAGACGATGTCTTCATCGTCGAGGGAGAGGCTGGAGAAGACTTCTGGATCGAATTCGAAGATGATGCAGGCATCGACGAAGTTCGGACCAGCCTGACCAGCTATGAGCTACCTTTGTGGGGCGATATTGAGATACTGACTGGCACGTCCGATGCGGGGCAGACGCTGACCGGCAGTATCGGGCGCAACGTCATTCGGGGCGGAGCCGGAGACGATAGGCTATATGGTCGGTCTGGCGACGACACCATCGACGGCGGCCTGGGCAACGACATGCTCGACGGGGGGCACGGTGTCGACAGCGTCATTTACGAACATGCGGTCGCCGGGGTGGTGGTCTCGCTCCAAGCCGGGACGGCCAGCGGCGCGGCGGGCCGCGACCTGCTGACAGGTTTCGAGAATGTGCGTGGGTCAGCGTTTGACGATGTGCTGACCGGCGACGATGGCGCCAACGTGCTGACGGGGCTCAGCGGTGCGGATGTGATACGCGGATTGGCCGGCGACGATCTGATCGACGGTGGCCCAGGTGATGACCAACTCGACGGCGGTGACGGTTTCGACGTCGTCAATTATGAACTCGCAGGCGCCGGGGTTGTGGTGTCGCTTGCGACCGGGGTGGCGAGCGGCGGGGCTGGCAATGATCTGCTGTCGGGGTTCGAGAATATCCGGGGATCGGCGTTCGACGATGTGCTGACCGGCGACAATGGCGCCAATGTGCTGACGGGGCTGGGCGGCGCGGATGCGTTGATCGGTTTGGGCGGCAACGACGATTATTGGATCGACAATGTCGGCGACACCATCGTCGAAGCGGCGGGCGGCGGCTATGACCGGGTGTTCGCCAAGGTCGATTATACACTCGCAGACAATGTCGAAGCGCTGACGCTGCTGGGGCGCGGCAATATCGATGCGACCGGCAATAACAGCGACAATGTGCTGACCGGCAATAGCGGCGACAATCGCTTTATCGGGCGCGGTGGCGAGGACGTGATGATCGGTGGGGCGGGCGACGACATCTACCACGTCAACAGCAAGGGCGATCAGGTGGTCGAAGGTGCCAAGGGCGGCATCGACCTGATGATTAGTTCCATCTCCATCAAGCTCGCGGTGCTGTCCGAGATCGAGAATGTGCGGCTGGTGGGCAGCAGGGACTTGAGTTTGACGGGCAGCGCGTTGGACAACGAGTTAAGCGGCAATGCCGGAGACAACATCATCCGAGGGCGCGACGGCAACGATGTTCTGACCGGTGGGGCCGGAAGTGATCGTTTCGTGTTCGATACATGGTCTTCCTATTACAACGTTGACCGGATTACAGATTTTGTCGTGGGGGAGGATAGCATCTGGCTTGCCCGCACCGTGTTCCGCGGGACAAAGGGCGCGCTGCCGGCCGATGCCTTCGTCGTCGGCAGCGCGGCGGTGGATGCCAGCGACCGCATCATCTATGACAGCACAAGCGGCGCGCTGTTCTTCGACGAGGATGGATCGGGGAGCGGGGGGGCGGTGCAGTTCGCCACGCTGACGCCGGGGCTGGCGCTGAGCGCGGCCGACTTCCTGATCGTCTGACGTGCAAAAAGGGCGCCGGATGATGCCGGCGCCCTTTTGCTTTCGACGGCGTGGCGCTCGTTACAGCGCGGCCTTGAGGTCGTCGATCAGGTCGAGCCGTTCCCAGGGGAAATAGTCGCCTTCCGGCGTGCGGCCGAAATGGCCGTAGGCGGCGGTCTTGCGGTAGATCGGCTTGTTGAGGCCGAGATGGGTGCGGATGCCTCGCGGGGTCATGCCGCCCAGTTTCTCGATCTTGCCGATCGCTTCCTCGATCTTGTCGTCGCCGACCGTCCCGGTGCCATGGGTGTCGACATAGAGCGACAGCGGCTTGGCGACGCCGATGGCGTAGGCGAGTTGGATCGTGCAGCGCTGGGCGAGGCCGGCGGCGACGATGTTCTTGGCGAGGTAGCGGGTGATATAGGCGGCCGAGCGGTCGACCTTGGTCGGGTCTTTGCCCGAGAATGCGCCGCCGCCATGGGGCGAAGCGCCGCCATAGGTGTCGACGATGATCTTGCGGCCGGTGAGGCCGGCGTCGCCGTCCGGCCCGCCAATCTCGAAGCTGCCGGTCGGGTTGATGTGATAGACGGTCTCGTCGCTCAGCAGCGCGGCGGGAATGACCTTGGCCACCACCGACTTCACATAGGCGTGAAGCTCGGCTTCCTTCTCGCCCTGGTCATAGCCCGGCGCGTGCTGGGTCGAGACGACGATCGCGGTGCAGGCGACGGGCTTGCTGCCTTCGTAGCGGAGCGTCACCTGGCTCTTGGCGTCGGGTTCGAGGAAGGGAGCCGCGCCCGAATGGCGGTCGGCCGCCATAGTCTCCAGGATCTTGTGGCTGTAATAGAGGGTGGCGGGCATGAGGTCGGGCGTGTCGTCGGCGGCGTAGCCGAACATGATGCCCTGGTCGCCCGCGCCTTCATCCTTGTTGCCGCTGGCGTCGACGCCCTGGGCGATATGGGCCGACTGGCCGTGCAGGTTGTTTTCGAAGCGGAAGCTCTTCCAGTGGAAGCCGTCCTGCTCGTAACCGATTTCGCGGACGGTGTTGCGGACCGTGGCTTCGATCTCTTCCTTCGCGCCGGGCGCCCACTCGCCATTTTCATAGACGCCCTTGCAGCGGATTTCTCCGGCGAGGACGACGAGCTGGGTGGTGGTCAGCGTTTCGCAGGCGATGCGGGCTTCGGGGTCTTTGGAGAGGAACAGGTCGACGATGGCGTCGCTGATCTGGTCGGCGACCTTGTCGGGATGGCCTTCGGACACGGATTCGGAGGTGAAGAGGTAGGTCGAACGCATGGTTGCTCCAGTCTGATGCTGTGTCTGCGTATAAAGAAAACTTTATGTGCAGCGGACGCCTTAGCGGCTGGCGCGGCGGCTGGCAATGGCGAGGCCCAGCAGCAGCGCGGCGAAGAGGAGGGGGAGGAGGTTGCCGAAGCGCGCGAAGAGGGTCGGCGGGAGCGCCGGGGGCAGGGCGGAGTCGAGATAGCCGGCGCGGTTGAGGCCGAGCGAGCGCAGCACCTGGCCGCGTGCGTCGATGACGGCGGAGACCCCGGTGGGGGTGGAGCGGAGGATGGGGATGCCCTCCTCCAGCGCGCGGAGGCGAGCTTGCGCGAGATGCTGGACCGGACCCCAGCTGCCGAACCAGGCGTCGTTCGAGGGGTTGAAGAGGAACGCGGGGCGGTTGGCGCGGTCGATGACGTGCCCTGAGAAGATGATCTCATAGCAAATCTGCACGCCCATCTTGAGCGGCGGGCGGCCGGTGGCGGGAGAGAGGGCGAGACTCTGCGGGCCGGGGCCGGGCCAGAAGTCGGCGTCGCCGGGGACGAGGCGGGAGAGGCCGATCGGCTCAAGGATGTTCCGCATCGGCAGATATTCGCCATAGGGCACCAGATGCGCCTTGGAATAGCGGCCGGCGATGGTCGCCTGCGGCGTCACGATCCAGAGGCTGTTGTTCGCGCCGGCGAGCTTTTGCGTGGTGACGCCGTTTTCGGTGACCGGCCTGAAATAGACCTTGTCCGCGCCGGTCATCAGAAGGTCTCCGGGGCCGAGGAGGGCGGCCAGGCGGGCGCGCCAGTCGGGTTCGAGGTCGAGATAGGCGGGGATGGCGGCTTCGGGCCAGAAGATGAGGCGCGGGGCGGGGCGGGGCCGGCCGGAGAGGGCGGCGAGAGTGCGGAAGTGGCGGACTTCGGCTTCGGGCGAGTATTTCTCGCCCTGACCGATATTGGGCTGGACGATGCGGATGCGGGGCGCGCCGGGGGGAGGCGGTGGGCCGGGGCGAGGCGGCGCGGACAGGATCAGAAGCGGCAGGAGCGGGAGGATTACGCCTAGTGGCGACAGGATTGCGTAGGAGGGCCAAGTGCCATCCTTCCAGGCCGAATTCAGACCGACCTTCCAACCATGCCACCCCGGCGTTGCGTTCATCCAGTGGCGGACGTGATGCAGCAGTGCACCAGCAATGACGACGGTTGTTGCCGACAGCCCATACGTGCCGATGAGGGTGGCGGCGATCGCGGCCCCGGTCGGCAGCAGGGTGACGCCGAGCGGGTTCCAGGCGAAGCCGGTGAAGAGGGTGGCGCGGAGATATTCGTTGATGAGCCAGGTGGCGGCGAGGAAGAGGGGGAGGGGGAGAGGCGACAATCCTCCCCTTGCAGGGGAGGTGGCTGGCCGCAGGCCAGACGGAGGGGTGTTCCCCTCTCGATAGGGGGACACCCCTCCACCACTTCGTGGTCCCCCTCCCCTTACAGGGGAGGATTGGTTGAGCCACCATGCCGTCAGGGTCGCTAATCCCGGATAGATTGCGAGATAGAGCGAGAGCAGGATCACCGCGCCATAGCCGAACCAGTGCGGCATGGTTGCCTGGAAGGTGAAGGCGTGGGCGATCCAGTTGAGGCCGAGGGTGAAATGGCCGACCCCAAACAGCCAGCCGCGCAGGAAAGCGGCGCGGCGATCAGGGGCGCGTTCGATCAGCAGGATGAGGAGGGCGAGGCAGGCGAGGGTGACGGGCCAGAGCTTGAGCGGCTCGAACCCGGTCGCCGACAGAAAGCCGGCGATGAGGGCGGCGAGCTTCGGGCGGGAGAGGATCGCCTGCATCGCGGCGGTCAGCGGCCGCCCGCGCCGAGCGTCGCCATAGTGGCGTGGCTGCACTTGTCATCCTTGCCGCCGCCGCCCGACAGCATCGAGGCGGCGAGGAAGCCGCCGACGACCAGCACGAGGAACAGGCCCGAGAGGAGCGTCAGATATTTCTCGATGAACGCCTTGATCGGGCGGCCGAATTTCCAGAAGAGGAAGCCCACCAGCATGAACTGGAACGCGCGGCTCACGATGCTGGCCCAGAGGAAGGTGAAGAGTGAGAGGCCGATGAAGCCCGCCGTGATGGTGATGAGCTTGAAGGGGATCGGCGTCGCGCCCTTGATGAGGATGATTTCCGCCCCATAATCGCGCAGATAGCAGGCGGCGACCGGGAATTTGGCGGTGAGGCCCAGCGCGTCCAGGATTTGCTGCCCCACCGCCTGATAAAAGAAATGTCCGATCGCATAGCCGAGCAGCCCGCCCAGCACCGAGGCGAGGGTGCACAGGAAGCCGAAGCGCAGCGCCCGGTCCGGCCGGGCGAGGCACATGAGGCCGAGCAGCGGGTGCGGCGGGATGGGGAAGAAGCTGGATTCCAGGAAGCTGATGAGGAACAGCCAGCGTTCGGCATGGCGGTGCGCGGCCTTCGCCAGTGTCCATTGGTAGAGCCTGGTGAGCATGGCGGCGACCTAGCCGAGATCGTTCCGGCTCGCCAGAGCTTTCCGGTGGGCGAAGCGCCAGAGGCACTTGATCGGTGCTGCGGCCGGCCTAGAACAGGCGCGACGAGGAGACACAGATGCAAGGCATGGGCGAGGGCAGTTGCCCCTTCACCTTCAACACCGATCCCGCGACCTTCAAGGTGGGCGACATGGTGAGCTATCGGGTGACGGGCAGCCTAGAGGGATTTCCCTTCGCCGGCACGCTGCTGGAGGTCCATGACGACCATGTCGTGCTGACCAGCGACCCGGAGGACAAGGCGAGCCGGATGCGGGCGACGCGGGAAAGCCGGCCGGTGGTGCGCGAAGAGGATGTGTGCTAACCGCTGGGCGTTGCGTGCGGGACGGCGGCGTCGGAGGTCTTTGTCCGCCTTCGCCCTGACAGGATGGTGCGATGGCGACGGCGTTGACCTTCCCTCGTCGTCTGGGCATGACGCCATGCCAGTAGCTTAGCCCGGTCGCCCCATTTGAACAGCCTCTCCATCCCCTGGGACAAAGTGCGGCAGCGCGCGGGCGGGGTGGCGTTCGCGCTGGTGCTCAATCTGCTCCTGCTGCTGGCGCTGTTCACTTTGTCGCCGCAGATCGCGCCGGAGCGGCAGGAGGATCGGCTGCCCGTCACCTTTGATGTCGAGACCGGGCAGAAGACCGATGACAGCCAGGCCAAGGCCGAGCGGACGCGGCGGCGCGAGCAGGACGAGGCGCGCCCGGAAAAGGCGGCAGCGCCGGTGATCCGGCCGCCGGTGCCAGTCGAGAAACCGGCCGAGCAGCCGCCATCGCCCTTCCCCTTTCTGACGATGAGCCGCGAGCAGATGGCGGCGGCCGACATCGGCAATCTGCCCAAGGGGGCGGTCGGCGCCGGCGCGGGCAAGGGTGACAGCGCGGCGGTGGTCGGGCCGGGCGAAGGGCCGGGCGGGGTTCAGCTGTTCGAGGCGGAATGGTACAGGCGGCCGAGCCATGCCGAGCTGTCGCCCTATATTCCCGGCGACGCGCCGCCCAATGGCTGGGGGCTGGTCGCCTGCAAGACGGTCGACCATTATCATGTCGAGAATTGCCAGACGCTGGGGGAATCTCCCCTGGGATCGGGCTTTGCCAAGGCGGTGCGGCTGGCCGCCTGGCAGTTTCTGGTGCTGCCGCCGCGCGTCAACGGCAAGGTCATGGTGGGCAGCTGGGTGCGGATACGGATCGATTATACCCGGACCATGGCACCGGCGGGGGCAGGGGAATAGCGCCGGCGCGGGGCTTAAGCGAACAGCGAGTGGGACAGCTGATTCGGCCTTTGCAAATTGTTTCGATGTCGAAATGAATTGAGAGAATCGTTGCGGTTTGATACTGAACTGCCATTGTGCCGATCCGACCACGAGAGAGGAGGATGCTCATGATTATCCATGGTGCGCGACCGTCGCCCTTCGTCCGCAAGGTGATTGTTTTTGCTGCGGAAAAGGGGATTGCGGCGGAGGTGCAGCCGGCCGGCTTCGGCCGGGGCGGCGAGGGTTTTTTGAAAGGATCGCCCTTCGGCAAGATACCGGCGCTGGAGGATGGCGATTTCCTGCTGTGCGATTCGACCGCGATCATAACCTATATGGATGCCCTGAAGCCCGGCGAGGAGATGATCCCGGTCGAACCCAAGGCGCGGGCGCGCACCATTTGGTATGAGGAGTTTGGCGACACGATCGTGCAGGCGGCGGGCTCGAAGATCTTCTTCAACCGGGTGGTGGCGCGGTTCGTCAAGATGACGCCCGATCTGGCCGCGGCGGACAAGGCCGAGGCGGAGGAAATGCCGAAACTCTATGATTATCTGGAGAGCGTACTGCCCGAAAGCGGCTGGCTGATCGAGGATCGCTTCACCCTGGCCGATCTGGCCGTGGCATGTCCGATCATCAATGTCGCCTATGCCTCCGACGGGCTGGAGCCGGCGCGCTGGCCCAGGACATCGGCGTGGCTGGCGGCGGTGAAGGCGCGGCCGAGCGTCGCGGCGGCGCTGGAAGCGGAATGGCAGGCGGTCAAGGGAATGCTCGACAAATAACCTATATGGAACATTCTGCTTGACAGCGTCACGCTGTTATGGCAGGGATGTGGACATTGGGAAAATGTGAGTCGCCGACGCGGCGGGGTGAAGGGCTGGTCCTCTGACGGGGGCCGGCCCTTTTCGTGTCGGCGATCGGCCGGGGTTCGGGAGGGGCGCGATGGCGAGGGACAAGGCGCTGGTGCCGCAGCGGCAGGAGGCGGGCGGGACCAGCAGCGCGCAGATGCGTCAGCGCCGCAAGGACGGCTGGAGCAAGGCGGACGAGGCGACGTTCCTGGCGGTGCTGGCCGAAACCTGCAACGCCAGCGAGGCGGCGCGGCAGATCGGCAAGGGCCGCACCAGCGCCTATCGACGGAAAAAGGCCGATCCGGGCTTTGCCCGCGCCTGGGAAGAGGCGATCGAAATGGGCTATGGCGAGATCGAGCTGATGCTGATGCGCGCCGTGCTGTTCGGCAGCGAGACCGAAGAGATCGTCACCGACGGCGAGGGCGCGGTGAAGACGCGCAAGGTCAAGCGCCAGGGCAATCCGGCAGTGGCGCTGCGGCTGCTGACCTTCTACCGGGACCGGATGGAGCGGCGGCGGGCCGAACAGGCGGCGCAGGAGGGGCCGGGCGGGCCGGCGGCGATCGCGCAGGTGGATGCGCTGTTCGACCAGATACGGCGCAGGCGCGCGGCGGAAGGGAGTTGATCGCGGCGGCGCGAGCGGGCACCTAAAGGGCTGGAATGAGCGCGGAAGGACGGACGATGCGGTGGGTGGTGCTGGGGTGGGCGATGACGCTGGCGGCGTGCGGCGAGGCGGAGCAGCCGGCGGCGAGCGCCAATGCGACCGCGCCAGAGACCGGCGCGGCGGCGCAGGTGGCCGGGCTGGATGAGGCGACTCGCAACACCGTGCACGAGAAGGCGATACGCGCGAGCGGGGCGCCGTGTCCCGTCGTGAGCGGATCGGAGCGCGCGACGCTGGCCCACGGCGTCAAGGGATGGAAGGCGCAGTGCGACAACGGCACCGCGCATCTGATCGAGATATTGCCCGATGGGACGGCGAAGGTGACGAGCCGGCGGGATTGAGGGGTGGCAGGTCTGTCCTGGGAGACGGACCTGCCCTCCGCCCTTGTCAGATCGAAAAGTCGAAGATGCGCGCGGTCATCGCACCGGCCGCGCCGCCGCCGGCAATGGCATAGATAAAGCCATATTCGCCGGTGGGCAGTTCCTGAAGCGGGGTAACCCGATACACGCCCGGCCGAACCATTTCATAGTCGAAGGCGATCCGGTCCTTGTCCATGACGCCCGTCTTGGCGCCGCCGATATTGGCGCTGCCGACCCGCGCTTCACGCCGACCGTCCTTCTTCATCAGTTTGATGAGGGTGAATTCGGACGGCGACGAAACGGTGGCAGCGGTGCCAGCCGCCCAGGCGGTCGCCATGCGCGCGGTGTCGGGGTTGGATTCATCGAAGAAGAAGTAGAAGCTGGGTTTGTTCTCCTGGGCGTGAACGCGGGCGGTTTCGTTCTGAATCGCTGCCTTGATGCTCATGGAGGCGATGCCGCCGGTCAACGCATAGCCGAAAATGCCGCCGGTCTTCGCCTGATTGGTGACGGTCGGATCGATCCGCTGCATCCGGCGACCGGCTCCGGTGCTGGAGAGCAGATAGACGCCGGCGGGATGCGGCACCATGGGATCGGGCGAGTCCATCGACATGGCCGGCGCCCGTGCGGCGGCCGGCGCGCCATTGTCCGCCAGCATGGCCGAAATGACCGCGCCGGAGACGCCCTTGCTCTTGAGCAGGATCATCTGGTCTGTCGTCAGGTCGAAACGGGTGCCGGAACTTTTGATCTTCGCGATGACCGCGTCGTCGCTGATGCCGGCGCTGACCAGCGCCACGATATTGTCGACCGTCAATGTTTCCGCCAAAGCAGGCGCAGCGATAGCCAGCGCTACCGCCGCGATAGTCATCCTCAACATGTGTTAACCCCCAAGGTTCAGTCCCGCTTTGTCGGCGGAATTCCTCTGGTGCTACTGGCTGGATCGATCGTCAAGGGGGATCAAGCCTCTGTTTTGCTTTGCAGGGGTGCAGTCTTGAAGGGGTGAGGCGCGGCAGCGACCTTGTTTTTTCGCGCGGAGGTGAGGGAACGCAGGGTGCGCCGGTCCCCCTCATCCAACTTCGCCTAGCCGCTTTGCGGCAAGGCTGCGTATCCTTCTCCCCCTGGGGGAGAAGGGGTGGGGCTGAGATTGCGGTGCGATCGTCAAATTGTTCGCGCAGAGGCGCAGAGGGCGGGGAGGATTTTTGGTTCGCGCGGGGGCGCGGTGGGGATGGGGGAGGCCGTCTTTGGTGGTTTGTTCTCTGCGATCTTTGCGGGCTCTGCGCGAAATTTTTGGGAAGGCGAGAGTCTCCGCGTCTTCGCGGTTCTGCGTGCCCTTCTCACTCAGCGAAGCGCGCGAGCCCTGCGCCGGTCCCCCTCATCCAACTTCGCCTAGCCGCTTTGCGGCAAGGCTTCGTATCCTTCTCCCCCTGTGGGAGAAGGGGGAGGTTTACTTTGGTGGGGTTGGCGGTCAGTTTGGTGGGATGAAGAGATTGCCGATGCTTGTTGTCGCGCTGGGCGGGCTGTCTTCCACCACGGCCTTGCCGGCGCAGGGGCGCGCGCCGGAGGCGGGGCGGTTGAAGGCGAGCGTCGAGGCGCTGGTGGGGTTCGGGACGCGGCATACGCTGTCTTCGGCGACCGATCCGAAACGCGGCATCGGCGCGGCGCGGCGCTGGGGGGCGGCGCAGTTTGAGACGATTGGCAAGAGCTGCGGCGGGTGCCTGACGGTCGAGACGGTGGCGCAGCGGTTCAGCGGGCCGCGCGCGCCGGACGGGGTCGAGGTGGTCGATGTGCTCGCGATCCAGAAGGGGACGGGCGATCCATCCCAGGTGGTGATCGTCGCGGGGCATATCGACAGCCGGGTGACCGACGTCATGGACGCGACCAGCGACGCGCCGGGCGCGAACGACAATGCGTCGGGCAGCGCGCTGGTGATCGAGGCGGCGCGGGTGCTGGCGGGCGAAACGTTCGACGGGACGATCGTCTATGCGCTGCTGTCGGGCGAGGAGCAGGGATTGTGGGGCGGCAAGCTGCTGGCGGACACCGCGAAGGCGCGGGGCTGGCAGGTGCGGGCGATGCTGAACAACGATATCGTCGGCAACACGGTGGGCCAGAACGGGCGTCGCGTGGCCGACCGGGTGCGTGTGTTTTCCGAAGGGATACGGTCGTCCGAGGACGGGAAGGCGGGGTTGGCGCGGCGCGGGATCGGCGGCGAGGATGACGGGCCGTCCCGGGCGCTCGCCAAGAAGATCGACGGGATCGCGAAGGCCGATCCCGGCATCGGGCTGGACGTGTTTGCGGTGCGGCGGCCGGACCGGTTCGGGCGCGGGGGCGACCATACGCCGTTGCTCGAGGCGGGCTATCCGGCGGTGCGCTTTTCGGTGGGAATCGAGAATTACGACCGGCAGCATCAGGATCTGCGGACCGAGAATGGCCGCGTCTATGGCGACACGGTCGAGGGGATGGATTTTGCCTATCTGGCGAAAGTGACGGCGCTCAATGTCGCGGCGCTGCGGGCGCTGGCTTCAGCGCCCGCAGCGCCTGCCAGCGTGTCGCTGGACGGGGCATTGTCGATGGACACGCGGGTGCTCTGGGACGCTGTGCCGGGGGCTGCGGCCTACAAAGTCTATTGGCGGCGGGCCGACGCGCAGGACTGGAGCGAGGCGCGCACGGTGACGGGCGCGACCGAGACTCTGCTCAAGGATGTGGTGGTCGACGACCATTTCATCGGCGTCGCGGCCGTGGCGAAAGATGGGGCGGAGAGCCTCGTGACCTTCGGCGGCATGGCGCCGCGACGATAGGCGCGCGGGGGAGCCGCGCCCCCTTTTCGCGGTCAGCGGGTGGTCGGCTTGTCGGCGGCGAGCGCCATCGCCTGCGCGGTGCCGGTGGCGGGTTTGACGACGGCGGGGCGATCGGCCAGCACGCTGGCGGCGAGCGCGCCGCCGCCGATCACCAACGCCGCGCCGATGATGGTGAGGAGGTTGCGGGTACGGAACGAGCGGTCCTTCTGCATGGCGGTCCTTCTACATAGCTGTTGTGCGATTGCGAAAATGTCGCGGGGCGGGCGGGCGTTCCCACGTCATCTGTTAAGTATTGTTGCTGTCGCGGGGTGGTCGCTTTTTGATGTTCGCGCAGAGGCGCAGAGGGCGCTGAGATTTGTTCAGGCGGAGGCGCGGGGGTGCGGACAAGATGAGTGTATTGGCCGCCTTTGGCGGCTTTTTTGTTCTCTGCGGTCTTTGCGGGCTCTGCGCGAATTTTCTTGTGAAATGTGCGGACGCCTTCGCGGCTTCGCGTGAGACATGTCTTGCCGCGTCAGATCGGGCTTTGCGCCTGGACGCCCTGGGCCCCGGCTTTCGCCGGGGAACGGGTGGCGCGCGGCTTGGTGAACCATATGGGTGCAATCGTCCTTGAGTGGCGTGTTTGGGGGAGGGCGATGCGGGGTTCGGATCGGGAGTGGCTGGCGCGGCTGGAGGCGACCGAGCGGGCGGCGCTGCTGGCGCGGCTGGACGCGGATGGCGCGGCGCGGCTGGGATGGGATTGGCGGTTCCAGGCGCGGCCCACGCAGCTGCCGCCGCCGGGGGACTGGCGGGTGTGGCTGATGATGGCGGGGCGCGGCTTCGGCAAGACGCGGGCCGGGGCGGAATGGGTGCGCGGCATCGCCGAGGCGGATCCGGCGGCGCGGATCGCTCTCGTCGGCGCGACGCTGGGCGAGGCGCGTGCCGTGATGGTGGAAGGGGTTTCGGGCGTGCTGAGCGTTGCGCCCTGGTGGGCGCGGCCCGATTACGCGCCGGCGCTGCGGCGGCTGACCTGGCCCAATGGCGCTGTGGCGATGCTGTTCGGCGCGGCCGAGCCGGAGAGCTTGCGCGGGCCGCAGTTCAGCCATGGCTGGGCCGACGAGATCGCCAAATGGGCGAGCGGGGCAGCGGCGTGGGATAACCTCATGATGGGGTTGCGGATCGGGGATGCGCCGCGCGTGCTGGCGACGACGACGCCGCGGCCGGTGCCGCTGGTGCGGCGGCTGGTGGCGGCGGACGGCGTGGTCGTGACCGGCGGGCGGACGGCGGATAACGCCGCGAACCTCGCCCCCGGCTTCGTCGCGGCGATGGCGGCGGCCTATGGCGGCACGCGGCTGGGGCGGCAGGAGCTGGACGGCGAGTTGATCGCGGAGGTGGAGGGCGCCTTGTGGACCCGCGACCTCATTGAGCGGTGCCGGGTGGCGCATGTGCCGGGCGTGCTGCGCCGGGTGGTGGTGGCGGTCGATCCGCCCGCGTCGGCCGAGGGCGACGCCTGCGGCATCGTGGTGGCGGGGCTGGGCGGCGACGGGCGCGCCTATGTGATCGCCGACGCCAGCGTCGAGCGGCAGCGGCCCGAAGGCTGGGCGCGCGCGGTCGCGGCGGCGGCGATGGTGCATGGCGCGGACCGGGTGGTGGCCGAGGCGAATAATGGCGGCGCGATGGTCGCGAGCGTGCTGCGCGCGGCCGAGGAGACGATGCCGGTGCGGCTGGTCCATGCGAGCCGGGGGAAGGCGGCGCGGGCGGAGCCGGTGGCGGCTTTATACGAGGCCGGGCGGGTGGCGCATCGCGGGGCGTTTCCGGCGCTGGAGGACCAGATGTGCGGGCTGCTGGCGGGGGGCGGCTATGTGGGGCCGGGGCGGTCGCCGGATCGCGCGGACGCTTTGGTTTGGGCGATGAGTGAGCTGATGCTGGGGGTGAGGGGCGAGGCGCGGGTGCGGGGGATGTGAGGGGTTAGGCGAGGTTCGGATGTGGCAGAAGATCAATCCAACGCCTCTACTCGCTGCCCTATCTCTCGCCATTCCATGCCCGACAGGTTCATCCCGCAGGCAGTTTGAAGAGTTGAACTGGCCTTTGCCATGGCCTTCATTGCGGGCGGAAATGAGGTCTGAGGCAACGCAGCACCTATCCCGGTGAATTGGTGCGAGATGCGGGTCGCTTCGCCTACGGCACCGATGTGAAGCGTTGTCCATGCAACCCCATCGTTCCACTTATAATATGCAAAGGGGGTGCCATCCGGGAACGTGCCTCCATCGCTAACGTAATCCCATCGTTCGACCATCCCAAAGGTCTGGCGCAAAGCTTTATCCACGCAAGCGACATCGACTGGCGAAGTGAAATCTCTGCTTGACCCCATCCCGCGCTCTGGTTCGCATCCAGATAGGAGAAGCGGCAAGCAGAGCAGGATGCATGGTGCGCGAGACATTGCAGACATCATATGACGAGTTTTCAGAACGTCTGCCATGGATAAGAGCCGCTCTGTCGTCATGCCGGGCTTGACCCGGCATCCCACTTTCCTTCGAGCGCTTGAAGTAAGCGGGATCCCGGCTCAGGGCCGAGATGACGGTGGGTGTTAGGTGGGGCAGGCGTTGTGCCGTCCCCCTCATCCAACTTCGCCTAGCCGCTGTGCGGCAAGGCTTCGTATCCTTCTCCCCTGCGGGGAGAAGGGGCTTGGGGCGGCGGGTAAGGGTCGCGCCCACCCCGCTGCGACTAGGCGGCAGAGCCGCCAAGTCTCGCTGCCCCTCCCGTGAACGGGAGGGGTTTTTTGTTTGTATCGGTGCGTTGGGAGCAAGCCATGAAATGGTTCACGAAGGCGGCCGCCGGCGACGCGCGGCCGGTGTTGGCGCGGGCTTGGGGTTCCGGGGCGGTGGCGCTCGGCGAATGGCCTGCCTCCTATGAAGCGCAGCTGCGTGCCGGGGTGATGGGCAATGCGGTGGCGCAGCGGGCGATGCGGCTGGTGTCCGAAGGGGCGGGGGCTTGCGCGATCAAGGTGCGGGGGAGCGACGAGGATGCGCGGGTGCTGGCGCTGGTGCGGCGGGCTTCGGCGGGGCAGGGGCTGATCGAGACGCTTGCCTGCCATCTGCTGCTGCACGGCAATGGCTATGTCCAGCTGATCGCCGGTGCCGACGGCAAGCCGGCCGAGCTGTTCGCGCTGCGGCCCGAACGGGTTTCGGTCGAGGCCGATGCGCGGGGGTGGCCGGCGGCCTATCTCTATCGCGTAGGGGAGAGCGTGACGCGGCTGCACCCCGAGGATGCGGCGGGACGGACGAGCGTGCTGCACCTGAAATCGCTGCATCCGCTGGACGATCATTATGGGCTGGGCTGCGCAGGGGCCGCTGCGGGCGCGGTGGCGATCCACAATGCAGCGAGCGTCTGGAACAAGGCGCTGCTCGACAATGCGGCGCGGCCGTCGGGGGCGATGGTCTATGATCCGGGCGACGGATCGGTGCTGAGCCCTGAGCAGTTCGAGCGGGTGAAGCGCGAGATGGAGGCGGCGTTTCAGGGCGCTGCGAACGCCGGGCGGCCGATGCTGCTGGAAGGGGGACTCAGCTGGAAGGCGATGAGTTTGACGCCGGCCGAGATGGACTTCGTGGCGCTGAAGAGCGCGGCGGCGCGGGAGATCGCTTTGGCGTTCGGGGTGCCGCCGATGCTGATGGGGCTGCCGGGCGACAACGCCTACGCCAATTATCGCGAGGCGAACAAGGCGCTGTGGCGGCAGGCGATCTTGCCTTTGGTGGCGAAGATTTGCGCGGGACTTTCGCAGGGATTGAGCGGCTGGTGGCCGGGCGTCGTGGTGGAGCCGGACCTGGACGCCGTGCCGGCGCTGTCGGACGAGCGGGCGGCGCTGTGGGATCGGGTGGCGGCGGCGGATTTTCTGTCGGCCGAGGAGAAGAAGGCGATGCTGGGGGTGTGATTTTGTTCGCGCGGAGGCGCAGAGGGCGCTGAGATTTTTGGATCACGCGGCGGCGCGGGGACGCGGAGATTATTTGAGGAGTGCGGCCTTTGGCCGCCTTTTTTGATCTCTGCGATCTTTGCGGGCTCTGCGCGAACTTACTGGTCTGCAAGGCGGTTTGCGGGGCCGGGGCGAGAGGAGGGGCGCATGAAGGACGAGATGCTGGCGCGGCTGGTCGCGCAGGCGCAGGGGCAGGTGGCCGACATGGTGACGATCCGCGCGCTGATCGAGGAGGCGAGCGAGCTGGGCGCCGGGCGGGCGCTGGAGCGGCTGGGGCTGGCCGACCGGCGTGCGGAGGGCGATGTGCGGGAGTTGCGCGAGCTGCTGTCGGCCTGGCGCGACGCGAAGAAGGCGGCGCGCGGGGCGGTGATCGGCTGGGCGGTGCGGATCGGGCTGGCGCTGGTGCTGCTGGGGGTGGCGGTGAAGGTCGGGCTGGTCGGATTGGTCAGAGCATGAGCGGCGGCGACCTGCGTTTTGCGGGCTATGCGGCGATCTTCGACCGGGTGGACCGGGGCGGCGACGTGGTGCGGGCGGGCGCGTTCGGCGCGGTCGACGTGGGCCGCGTGCCTTTGCTGTGGCAGCATGGGCCGGGGAGCGTCATCGGCACGGTCGAGAGCGCGCGCGAGGATGCGCGCGGGCTGCGCGTGATTGCGCGGGTGTCGCGCCGGACAGCGGCCGGGCGCGCGGCGGCGGCGGCGCTGGCGGCGGGCGCGGTCGATGGGCTGAGCTTCGGATATCGGGTGAAGGCGGCGCGGGGCGCGCGGCCGCGCGAGTTGCTGGGGCTGGAGCTGGTGGAGGTGAGTTTGGTGACGCACCCGATGCAGGATGGGGCGCGGGTGGTTGGGGTGGAGGATGTTAATGCGAGAGGCGCACGGCTGCGACAATAAGATTGTAGAGCATCAGCAATAGACCGCCGAGCCGGACGTGATGCGAATAGCCCGGACGCAGCAGAAACCAGAAGAAAAGAATAGGCAGGATTTGGACGCCGAGGATCAACCAAAGCCGCAGGCGGCGGGGTTCGGCGCCATCCATCACAATTCTACCCATTCCAGTGCGCCGGGCAGGGTGTCGGCGCTATAGTCAAGGTGCAGGACGCGGCGGCGGCGCGGGTTGGTCGCGGCGTCGGAGGCGTGGAGGATGGGGGTGGCGTAGAGCCAGATGTCGCCGCGTTCGGCGAGGCAGGCATGGGTGCCGCATCGCCCGACGAATGCGGAGACCTCGCCTTCGGGCACGCGGCCGTGGCGGTGCGATCCGGGAGCGATCAGTAGCGGGCCATTGCCGGCGTCTACCGGGTCGAGGTGGACGCGCAGCGTTACCATCCGGTCGAGCAATGCTTGCGGCGGGGCGACATGGCAGATGCCGGACTTGATCGTCCACGGGCCGTAGCCGGGCGTGTCGATGCGCGCCGTGACGGCGATGGTCCGGTCCTGATGCCAGCCGAGCGCCCAATTGGTCGCCGGATTCTTGTCGAACAGGATGGCGCGGACGGGTTTCGCCTCCAGGCCGAGATGGGCGGCGGCGTGGCGGCCGATCGTGCCGGTGGCGCCTAGCATGGCGGCGAGCGCGGGCAGGCTGGCGAGGCGGAGGCCGGGCTGGTCGGCGGGGAGCGTTGCGAGGGCGGTTTCGATGAGGGCAAGGGTGGGCGCGTCGAGAGCGGCGGGGATATGCTGTGCGCCATAGGCGCCGAGGTCAGTCGGAGGTTCCATCAGGCGTCGGACGTGCGTGGATCGGGGCCATGGCGGTTAGGGCCTTTGGTGCCAGGCAGCGCCGCGACGATCAGTGTCGCGGCGGCAAGAAGGGCGGCGACCAGTTTGTCGAGGCTGACATAGGGTGATGGTGTGACGGTGGTCCAAAGCCCGGTCAAAAAGGCCAGGAAGGACAGGATGTTCCAGAGTGGCGAACGGTCCTGATCGTTCAGGCGGCGTGCGAACAACGCGAGCTGCGGCAAGCCCAGCAGGATGAAAAGCAGGCCCATCAGGATCGTGAGGGAAGATCCACGCAGCGCGAGCGTTGCGAGCATCGTGGCGCAGACGCCGGCGAGCTTCGCCATGATCCAGTAGAGGAAATATTCTGTGCGGCGCGAACGGCTGGAATAGTCGCTGATGCCGGTGATTGCCCGCTTGAGCAGCGCGGCCTCCTGAGCGGCTTGATCGATCGCCATGGACGCCCCCTTGCTCCGAACACTCATGATGTAGGGCAGGTGCGAGGCATGAGGCAAGCATTGCCCTCATCCAACTTCGCCTAAGCCGTTCGGGCCAAGGCTTCGTATCCTTCTCCCCCTTGTGGGAGAAGGCGTGTTTGGGCGGTCCGAGTGGGCCGCCTTTTTTGTTTTCAAGCGGGAGATGGGCATGACGGATATGTTGGAAGCGCGCCTCGACATGGTGGCGCAGGGGGAGCGGATCGAGGGGTTGGAGAGTGAGGTGGCGGCGCTGAAGGGCGCGTTGCTGAGCGCGCAGCGGCCGGCGCTCGATGGGGTGAAGGGCGGGGCGGTCGATCCGGCGCGCGCGGCGTTCGTCGAGCGCTATCTGCGGCAGGGGCTGGATGCGGGCGTCGAACTCAAGAGCGTGTCGGGGGCGACCAATGCGACGGGCGGCTTTGCCGTGCCGCGCGAGATCGACCAGCTCATCGGCACGACGCTGAAGGCGATTTCGCCCATTCGCTCGATCGCCAATGTCGTGCGCACCGGAACGGCGGGCTATCGCAAGCTGGTGACGGCGGGCGGGATCGTGTCGGGCTGGGCGAGCGAGACCGGGGCGCGGGCCGAGACGGGGACGCCGACCTTCAACGAGATCGTGCCGCCGGCGGGCGAGCTGTTCGCCAATCCGGCCGCGTCCCAGGCGATGCTGGACGACGCGCAGTTCGATGTCGAGGGCTGGCTGGCGAACGAGATCGCCCGCGAGTTCGCGGTGGCGGAAGGATCGGCCTTCGTGAGCGGTAACGGGACCAACAAGCCCAAGGGCTTCCTGGCCTATACCACCACCAACGAGGCCGACAGCGCGCGCGCTTTCGGATCGTTGCAATATGTCGCGTCGGGGGCAGCGGGGGCATTCCCGGCCAGCAATCCGCAGGACAAGCTCATCGACCTGGTCCAGACCCTGCGCGCGCCCTATCGCCAGGGGGCGGTGTTCGTGATGAACAGCGCGACGCTGGCGGTGATCCGCAAGATGAAGACGACCGATGGCGCGTTCATCTGGCAGCCGGGGCTGAGTGCGGCGCAGCCCGCGACCTTGCTCGGCTATCCGGTGGTCGAGGCGGAGGACATGCCCGACATCGCGGCGAACAGCCTGTCGATCGCCTTCGGCAATTTCCAGATGGGCTATGTCATCGCGGAGCGCAGCGAGACGAGCATCCTGCGCGATCCGTTCAGCAACAAGCCGTTCGTGCATTTCTACGCGGTCAAGCGGATCGGCGGCGGCGTGGCGAACAGCGAGGCGATTAAGTTGATGAAGTTTGCGGCTTCGTAAGGTGAGGCACGGGGGAAGGTGTGCGCCTTCCCCCTCATCCAACTTCGCCTAGCCAGCACGCTGGCAAGGCTTCGTATCCTTCTCCCCCATGGGGAGAAGGTTTTTTGTTGGGAGCGGGGCGTGGGGATTACGGGGCTGGAGATGGCGGACCTGGTGCGGGAGGTCTGTTATGATGTGGGGACCGGGCCGCTGGTGCCGGGCGGGGCGATGGCGGGGTTTCGCGCCTTTGCCGATGCGGTCGGGGAAGGCGAGGCGTTTCCCTACGTCATCGTCGGGGTGGCGCATCCCGAGCAGTGGGAGGCGGGCAGCGGGGCGCTGGACGGGCTGGGGCGGATCGTGCGGACGCCGGCCGCTTCGTCGGCCGGGGGCGCGGCGGTGGATTTCCTGAGCGGGGAGAAGCGGATCGCGCTGGCGCTGCACGCCGGCTGGGCGCAGGCGGTCGAGGCGCATGGGCATGGGATCGGCGAGATTGCGGGCCTGACCGGCGCGCTGGCGGGGTTGCAGCCGCGCGACGGGCGGCTGGATGCGCTTTCCGGGGTGAGTGCGGCGGCGGATATGCTGCCCTACTGGACCGGGGCGGCGAGCGCGGATGTGACGCCGATCAGCGCCTTCGGCCGCAGCCTGGTGGGACAGGCGGATGCGGCGGCGGCGCGGAGCGCGATCGGGCTGGGCAGCATCGCGACGCAGGCGGCGAGCAGCATCGCGATCAGCGGCGGGACGATCAGCGGGCTTGCCTCGCTTACATCCACGGGCGCGGTGACGCGGCAGGGGAGCGGGGTCGTCTCCTTCATCGCCGACCGGACGAGCAGCAGTCTCAATTCGACGATGGAGTTCAAGACCACGGCGGGATCGGTCTTTGTCGGCAACAAGGATGGCGCGTCCTTCGGGATCAGCGCCAGTTCCAACCTCTCGTCGGGCAACTGGCTGACAGTGGCGTCGACCGGGATCAGCGCGCCGGGCGTGACGAGCGCGAACGCGCAGCTGACGGGCGGGAGCGTCACCGGGCTGAGCGCGCTGGGGGTGACGCAGGGCGCGGCGGCGGCGAGCGTGACGATCGACAGCAATGCCGGGCAGTTTGCGGGGGTGAGCCTGCGCAGCGGCACGTCGCTGCGCTGGACATTGCGCAAGTCCAATGGGGCGGAGAGCGGGTCAGCGGCGGGATCGGACTTTGTGCTGCACCGGCATGACGACAGCGGGACGGCGCTCGGCGCCGCGCTCCAGATCAGCCGGGCGACCGGCATGAGCCAGTTCGACGGAATCGTTGCGCCGCTGACCGACAATGCGCGCACGCTGGGGACGGCGGGGCAGCGATGGTCGGTGGTCTATGCCGCGACGGGGACGATCAATACGTCCGACGCGCGGGCGAAGCGCGATATTGGCGGCGTGGATGAGGCTTTGCTCGACGCCTGGGGCGATGTGGGGTGGCGCGTGTTTCGCTTCGTCGATGCCTGGGACGCCAAGGGCGAGGCGGCGCGGTGGCATGTGGGCCTTATCGCGCAGGAGGTGCGCCATGCGATCGACGCGCGGCTGGGGACGGGCGCGGCGGTGCGGCTGGGGCTGCTCTGTCATGACGCATGGGACGCGGCCGGCGATGGCGAGGATGCGCGGCCGGCGGGGGATCGCTGGGGGCTGCGCTACGAGGAGATATTCGCGCTGGAGGCGGCGTGGCAGCGGCGGCGGATCGACCGGATCGAGGCACTGCTGGAGGCGCGCGATGCAGGGTGATCCGCTGGGCGCGGTGGCGCTGGGCGAACTGCGCGTGGGCATGACAGGCTGGGAAGGGCCGTGGGGGCCGGGGGTGCGGCCGGGCGCGGCGATGCGGCCGCGTGGCGAGGCGCGGGTCGGACGACCGGCCCAGGAGAAGGGGGACAGGGTGCGATGAGCCTGCATATCAAGGATCCGGGGGCGCGGATCGACCATGCCATCGACTGGTCCGCCTATCTGTCGGGGCAGAGCCTGATCGCCAGCCTGTGGGAGGTCGCGCCGGTGGAGGCGGGCGGGCTGGCGGTCGAGGCGAGCGCCTACGAGCCGCAGCGCAGCAGCGCGCGGCTTTCGGGCGGCGTCGTCGGCCATGTCTATCGGCTGACCAATCGGGTGACGCTGTCCGACGGGCAGCTGGACGAGCGATCGGTGACGATCCGGGTGGAGGAACGCTGATGCTGGAGGAACAGGAAAGCGGGGCGCTGGCGGCGCCGATGGCCGAGCTGAAAGCCTATCTGCGGATCGAGAGCGGGGCGGAAGACGCCGTGCTGGCGGGGCTGCTGCGGAGCGCGGCGGCGCTGTGCGAGCAGTTTGTGGGCCAGTGGCTGATCGCGCGGACGGCGCGCGAGACGGTGGCGGCGACGGGCGGCTGGCAAAGGCTGGCGGCGCGGCCGGTGCTGAGCATCGAGGCGGTCGAGGCGGTGGATGATGAGGGGGGGCGCGAAACCTTGCCGGTCGAAGCCTATGCGATCGACATCGATGCGGCGGGGGATGGCTGGGTGCGATCGACCCGCGCGGGCGAGACGCGGCGGCTGGCGGTCACTTATCGCGCCGGGATGGCGGGCGAGCTGAACGGCGTGCCCGAGGCGCTGCGGCAGGGGATCGTGCGGCTGGCGGCGGAGCATTTCCTGGCGCGGGGCAGCGAGAGCGCCGCGCCGCCCGCCGTGGTGAGCGCGCTGTGGCGGCCGTTTCGGCGGATGCGGCTGGCATGAGGGCGGCGCTGGCGCGGCTGGCGGAGGCGAGGGTGGCGCGGGTGCGGGATCGGATCGTGGCGGCGCTGGCGGATGAGGGCGTCGAGGCGGTGATCGAGGGCGAGGCGGTGCGGGCGCAAGGGGCCGGGCTGCTGGGGCGGTGGGCGCGCGATCTCGCGTTGCGCGAGGCGGGGAGAGGGCGATGAGCGCGGAAGTGGCGGTGCGGGGCGCGGTGATCGCGGCGTTGCGGAATGACCTGGCGCTGATGGACCAGATGAACGGCCTCTATGACGGCGAGCCGGCGCGGGCAGCGGCGCCCTATGGCGTGGTGGGCGAGTGCCTGGGCGCGGACTGGGGCGGCAAGGATGTCGAGGGGCGCGAACTGCGGCTGACTGTGGCGCTGGTGGTGGCGGACGAGACGCCGGCGCGGCTGGGCGGAATGATCGCGCGGATCGAGCCGGCGATCGGTGCTGCGGCTGTGGCGGACGGCTGGCGGATCGTCAGCGCGCGGCTGCTGCGGTCGCGGGTGGCGCGGAATGGCGCGGGCGGGTGGCGCGCGAGCGTGGACTATCGGTTGCGGGTGGTGCGGGAGTAGTTCGAGACCCTTTATCGCGTTCCCCGGCCTGCGCCGGGGAACCAAAACGCTGTCGGTCCAGAGCGGGTGGTGCGGGAGTGAGATGGCATCGCCCTCACCTTCCCACTCGGCTGCGCCGAGCGGGCCCCTTCCTCTCCCGATGGGAGAGGAGATTGATGGCGGTCAGCTTGGGCGGCTGCTTTCTTCGTAGCTTTCGGTGATGTTGGTCACATAGTCGGAAATCTGTTCGTCGGCGTCGGCATTGGCGGCCGCGTCGGACATTTTATCGGCCTTGTCCTGCGCGATGATGGCGGCGCGGAAGGCGGCTTCCTTGTCAGCGCACGCTTTCTTCATCGCGGCCGAGAAATCGCCGAGGCTGAGCTTGGCGTCGAGCGCGGGCTGGATCTGCGCGCTCAGGCATTTGGAAAATTCCTTGCGCCCGGCGCCCACGGCGTCGGCGAGATTGGGCGTGGATGCCGCGCCGAACATCAGCGCGAGCGAAGCGGCAATCATCATCTGAACCTCTCCATATCCGGCATTTGGCACGGTTTATCTGAAGAAAGGATGCGCCATGGGCGTTGAAAAGGGAAGTGCATTTTTGCTGAAAGTCGGGGATGGCAACATTCCCGCAACATATTCCACCGTGGCCGGGATGCGCACGACGCAGCTGTCGGTGAATGGCGAGGCGGTGAACATCACCAGCAAGGATTCGGGCGGCTGGCGCGAATTGCTGTCGGGCGCGGGGGTGCGGTCGGTGAGTGTATCGGCGGCGGGGCTGTTCACCGGATCGGCAGCCGAGGTGCGCATCCGCAACCATGCGCTGTCGGGCACGATCGACCAGTATGAGCTGAGCTTCGAGAGCGGCGAACGGATGCGCGGGCGCTTCCTGGTGACGCGGCTCGACTATGCCGGCGACTATAATGGCGAGCGCAATTATGCGCTGAGCCTGGAAAGCTCCGGGCCGGTGGTGAGCGAATGAGCGGGGCGGCTAACCCGATGCGCGGGGAAGCGGCGCTGGAGATTGGCGGCGAGACGCTGCTGCTGCGGCCGAGTTTCGCCGCTCTGGTGGCGGCGGAGCAGGAACTGGGGCCGCTGTTCGAGCTGGTCGAGCGGGCGGCGGACGGGAAGCTGTCGCTGGGCGATCTGGTGGCCTTGTTCTGGCATTGCCTGGTCGACCGCGAGGCGATGACGCGCGAGGCGCTGGGCGAGGCGGTGATCGCGGTGGGGCTCGCCAAGGTGACGCCGGCGCTCAAAGCCATGTTGCAGCAGATATTGGCGGGGAAGTGACGGGCTTTGCGGACGCGGCGGTGCGGCTGGCGGGGGTCGCCGGATGGCTGCTCGGCTGGCGGCCGGAGGAATTCTGGCGCGCGACGCCGGCGGAACTGGCGGCGGTGTTGGGCGCGGCTGGTGGTGAGGGCGAGGCCGAGGCTGGGGCTGGGGTCGATGGGGCGGAGTTGCGGCGGTTGATGGGGGTGATGCCGGATTGAGGGGACGGGCATCCTCCCCTGCAAGGGGAGTTGTCGCGCGCGGAGCGCGTGACGGAGGGGTGTCGCCTTCACGAGAGGGTGACACCCCTCCGTCTGGCCTTTGGCCAGCCACCTCCCCTTGCAGGGGAGGAATTTGAGGCGGGAGGGCTTCCATGGATGACGAGATCGAGACGCTGGTGGTGCGGGTGCGGGCGGATACGCAGGGGCTTGCGCGGGATGTGGAGGCGATGCGGGCGGGGATCGAGGGGCCGCTGGGCGACGGGGCGGAGCGGGCCGGCCGGCGGATCGAGCAGGGGCTGCTGCGCGCGGTGCGGACCGGCAAGTTCGGGTTCGAGGATCTGCGGCGCATCGCACTCTCCGTGTTGGACGAGATTGCGGCGGGTGCGTTGCGAGGGGCCATGGGAAGCGGCAGCGGTGGCGGCGGCCTGGCGAGCCTGGGCGCGTCGCTGCTGACGTCGGTGCTGGGGCTGCCGGGCAGGGCGACGGGCGGGCCGGTGGCGCCGGGGCGCGGCTATATCGTCGGGGAGCGCGGGCCGGAAGTCTTCGTGCCGACGAGCAGCGGGCAGGTGGTGGCAGGCGGCATGGGCGCGCGCGACGTGCGGGTCAGCATCGCCGTGCGCGGGCAGGGCGGCGAGAGCGAGCCGCGATTGCTGGCGCGCAGCGCGCGGCAGGTGGCGCGGGCGGTCAGGGGAGCCCTAATGTGAAAGGGACTTAGCGATGAGCATGGGATATTGGCTGGCCGACGCGCGCGGCGGGCAGGAGACGCGCTTCATCAAGCGGTTCGCCGCGAGCCATTGGACCGTGAACTTTCCCCGGCCGATGATGGCGAGCGTGGTGACTTCTGCGCCCGATGCTCTGCGGGTGGATGCGGTGTTCTACGGATCGGGCGATCTGGCGGGGCTGATCTGGGAGGCGGAGGACAAATGGAGCCATCCGCTGCTCGCCTATGAGACGAGCCGGGATTTTCGCGCCTGCACCTTGGCCTTCCGGTGGCGGAGCGGGGGGCTGCGCAAGCTCAATGAGACGCATGGGCCGACGCTGACGATCGAGGGGCGAGACGCGGAGGGAAGCCCGCGCGCCTGGTATGTGCGGTTGTGGAACTATGCGAGCGGCACGCCGGAAGATGCTGTCATCTCGCTGGATTTTTCGGCGCTGGAGGGCGGCTTCCTGCTGCCCGACGAGGCCGATCCGGTGTGGGCGGGCGATGTCGACCGGATGTTCATATCGCTGGTGCCGCCCGATTATGACGCGGGATCGACGCCCTTCGCCACGGCGCCGGAGGGGTGGGCGGAACTGAGTGGGATCGCCTGCGACGGGGCGGGGTCAGTGCTGGAGGTTGGCGACGCGATGCTGCCCGAACATGGCTTCAGCATGGCGACCGGCTATGACGATTGTTTCAACCAGACGCCCGTGCGGGTGGTGGAGGCGATTCACGCGCTCGGCTATCGCGGGGCGATCAACCATTATGTCGGGATGAGCCATTATTTCCGGCTCGAACGGGTCGGGGGCGGGCTGTATGTCAGCCTGACGGGCGGGGCGCTCAATGCGCCCTGCGCGGCGTGGCACCGGGATTTCGCCGAACGGGCGAAGGCGCTGGGGTTCGATGTCATCTGGTCGCTGTCCTACGAATTGTTCGACGCGCATTGCTGGAACGACTGGAAGCAGCGGGCGGAGAATGGCGACCCGGCGCTGACCGGGTGGGTGCCGCCGTCCACTTTGCTGTCGCCCGCTCATGAAGGCGCGATGGGGTATCTGCGTCAGGTGGCGGGGGCGTTCGTTTCCATTGGGTTGGCGGCGGACATGCCGATCCTGTTTCAGGTCGGCGAACCCTGGTGGTGGGTGATGCCGGGGGACGGGCGGATATGCCTGTATGACGATGCGGCGCGGGCGGCGCTCGGTGGCAGTCCGGTGTCGATCCCGAGTGTGTGGGCAAGTCTGGACACCGGGCAGACGGCGCTGCTGGATGCAGCGGGGGCGTTGCTGGCGGGATCGACGGCTTCGCTGTGCGCGCATGTGAAGGATGTCGCGCCGGGGGCAGTGACGCATCTGCTGGCCTATCTGCCGACCATCCTCGATCCGCGCGCGCCGGAGGCCAAGCGAGCCAATATGCCGGTCGGTTGGGCCTCGCCCGCTTTCGACGTGCTGCAATTGGAGGATTATGACTGGGTGACAGAGGGGCGGCCCAATCTGACGGCGCGGGGGATTGACCTGGCGACCGAGCGGCTGGGCTATCCGGTCGAGGAGCAGCATTATTTCTCGGGCTTCGTGCTGCTGCCCGAACAGGCCGGGCAGTGGCGCGCGATCATGGCGGCGGCGCAAGCGTCGGTCGCGCGCGGGACGGCGGCGACCTTTATCTGGGCGCTGCCCCAGGTGTGCCGCGACGGCTTTACCTGTTTCAGGATCGATGGGGAGGATGATGTGCAAGCCTTTGACGATGTGCTGTTTCCGCTCGCCATCGGGCGCGAGGCGAGCGTCAGCCCGGCCTTTTCGACGCAGATCGTCGAGAGCGTAAGCGGGCATGAGCGGCGGAGCAGCGACTGGGCCGATGCGCGGCTGAGCTACGACGCGGGGCCGGGGGTAAGGTCCGAAGCGGACATGGCGCGGCTGGTGGAATTTTTCCGGGCGCGACGCGGGGCGGCGCGCGGGTTCCGCTTCACCGATCCTTATGACGATCGCAGCGGCGCGCCGGGGGGGGCGCCTTCGCCGATCGACCAGCGGCTGGGGACGGGCGACGGGGTGCGGGCGAGCTTTCAGCTGACGCGCCATTATGGCGAGGGCGAGGAGGCGCAGGCGCGGATCATCACCCGGCCGGTCGCGGGGAGCATCCGCGTGGCGGCAAATGGGGTCGAGCTGACGAGCGGGTGGAGCCATGCGGGGCTGGGCGTCGTCGCCTTCGATGTCGCGCCCGCGAGCGGGGTGGTGCTGACCGCCGGCTATCGCTTCGACGTGCCGGTGCGCTTTGCCGAGGATCGGCTGGAGATCAACCGCGCGACCTTCGCCGCCGGGGAAGCGCCGTCGGTGCCGCTGGTGGAGATACGCGAATGAGCGATGCCGATATTTTGGGCAAGCCGCTCTGCACCCTGGCCTTCTGCTGGCGGGTGGCGCGGCGCGATGGGGTGACGATTGGCCTCACCAGCCATGATCGCGACCTGGAGATTGGCGGGCTGCTCTATCGGGCGACGCCGGGGATGATCCCGTCGGCGGTGCGCAGCGGGATCGGGCTGGAGGGCGATGACAGCGATGCCGCCGGCGCGCTGTCGAGTGCGGCGATCAGCGAGGCCGACCTGATGGTCGGGCGCTGGGACGGGGCGGCGCTGGAGCTGCGGCTGACCGAATGGGAGACGCCAGGGGAGTTGTGGCTGCTGCTGGCGGTGGGCGAGATCGGCGCGGTGGCGCGCAAGGGGGCGGGCTTCACCGCCGAGCTGATCGGGGCGGCGGCGGTGCTGGGCGCGCCGGTCGCGCCATCGACCTCGCCCGATTGCAGGGCGCGGCTGGGCGATCGGGCGTGTCGGGTCGACATGGCGGGGCGGCGGCGGATCGTGGCGGTCGCCTCGGTGGCGGACAATGTGGCGGCGGCGAGCGGGCTGGCGGCGGGGGACTATGCCTTCGGGACGCTGCGCTGGCTGGGCGGGCCGAACGCCGGGCTGACCCAGGCGGTGGTGGACAATGGCGCGGGCAGCGTGACGCTGGCGGATGCGCCCGCCTTCGCGGTGGCGGCGGGGACGCTGGCGCTGCTGACGGAAGGGTGTGACCGGCAGATCGGGACGTGCGCCGAGCGTTTCGGCAACGCGGTCAATTTCCGGGGTGAACCCTATCTGCCGGGCATGGACCTTTTGACTCGCTATCCCGGCGCATGAGCGCGGTGGTGGCGCGGGCGCGCGCTCTGCTCGGCGCGCCGTTCCGGCTGCATGGGCGCAGCGCGGCGGGGGTGGATTGCGTGGGCCTGGCGGTGCTGGCCTTCGGGCGGGACGCGCCATGCCCCTATGGGTTGCGGAGCGGGGGCGAGGGTTGGGCGGCGCGCTGGCTGAGCGCGGCGGGGATGCGCCGCGTGGATGAGGGTGGAGCGGGCGATCTGGCTTTGGTGCGGCCGGGGCCGTTGCAGCTGCATCTCATGATCGCGACCGGGGCGGGCTTCATCCATGCCCATGCGGGGCTGGGCCGCGTGGTGGAGATGCCGGGCGCTTCGCCCTGGCCGATAGTCGGCTGGTGGCGCGCCTGCGAACAGGGGAAAGATGATGGCGACGGTGGTGCTGACGGCAGTAGGCAGCGTGCTGGGCGGGCCGATCGGCGCGGCGATCGGGGCGGTGATCGGCGGGGTGATCGACAGCGAGGTGCTGTTCAAGCCCAAGGGACGCGAGGGGCCGCGCCTGTCCGACTTGCAGGTGCAGACATCGACCTATGGCGCACAGGTGCCGAGGCTGTTCGGGACGATGCGGGTGGCGGGCACGGTGATCTGGGCGAGCGACCTTAAGGAGACCAGGAGCCGGAGCGGCGGCGGCAAGGGACGGCCGAGCGTCACCAGCTACAGCTACTCGGCGAGTTTCGCGGTGGCGCTGTCGGCGCGGGCGATCGGGCAGGTGCGGCGCATTTGGGCCGACGGCAATCTGCTGCGCGGGACGGCGGGGGACTTCAAGACGGAGATTGGTGCGTTTCGCGTGCATCCGGGCGGCGGCGACCAGCCGGTCGACCCGCTGATCGCGTCGGCGCAGGGGATAAGCGAGACGCCGGCCCACCGCGACATGGCCTATGTGGTGTTCGAGGATCTGGCGCTGGCCGATTATGGCAATCGCATTCCTTCGCTCACTTTCGAGGTGGCGGCGGATGACGGGGTGGTGGCGATCGGGGGAATCGCGGCGGAGCTGAGCGACGGGCGGCTGAGCGGCGAGGCGCTGGGCAGCGTGGACGGCTTCGCGGCGAGCGGGGCCGATGTGCGCGAGGCGATCGCGCCGCTGGTCGACGCCTATGGGCTGGCGCTCGATGGGCTGCGGCTGATCGCGGCGGGCGGCGAGGCGACCGGGGAGATTGGTGCGCGGGTGGCGCGGGTGAACGGGCGGGCGGTCGACCCGGTCGAGCGATCGGGCAGGGCGGCGGACATGGTGCCGGTGGCGCTCAGCCTGCGCCATTATGACGCCGCGCGCGACTATCAGGCGGGCGTGCAGAAAGTGATGCGGCCGGGCGCCGGGCGGCAGGAGCGGGGGATCGAACTGCCCGCGGTGCTGAATCCCGATGCGGCGCGGCGGCTGGCGGCGGCGCGGTTGGGCGCGGCCTGGACCGGGCGGGAGACGATGACTCTGCGCTGCGGCTGGGAGGCGCTGACGATCGCGCCGGGAATGATCGTGACCATAGCCGGCGCGGCCGGGCTGTGGCGCGTGGAGGAGCGCGAATGGGAGGCGATGGCGGTGCAGCTGTCGCTGCGGCGCGTGCCGGGCGCAGGCGGGACTTTGCCGGCGGGTGCGTCTTCGGGCGCGATCGTGCGGCAGGCGGATGCGCCGCATGGCGTGACGCGTCTGATGCTCGCGGACCTGCCGCCGCTGCGCGATGGTGTGGCGAACGCGCCGCTGCTGGCGGCTGCGGCCAGCGGGGGCGCGGGCTGGCGCAGCGCGGCGCTGTTCGTGATGCGCGATGGCGGCGAGGCGGTGCCGGCGGGGCGGAGCGCGGGGCGGGCGGTGATGGGAACGGTCGAGGGTGTGCTGCCGCCCGGAAGCTGGGTGCTGGAGGATCGCGACCATGCGCTGACGGTCACATTGCTAGCGGATGATATGGACTTGAGCGATGCGGATGAGGTCGCGCTCGGACAAGGCGCCAATCTGTGCCTGGTCGGGCGGGAGCTGGTGCAGTTCGCATCGGCCGCGCCGACGGGAGGGGCTGGATGGCGATTGAGCGGGTTGCGGCGCGGGCTGCGCGGGACCGAATGGGCGATGGCGGCGCATGAGGACGGCGAGCCCTTCCTGCTGATCGAGGAGGAGCGGCTGGCCGAACCGCTCGCCGCGCTGGGACTGGCGGGCGAGGTCGGCGGCACCGTGCGGGTGGCGGCGCTGGGGCTGGGAGACGCGGAGGCGGTCGAGGCGGCGGCGCCGATCAGCGGCGAAACGCTGATCCCGCCCGCGCCGGTGCACCTGACGGCGCGGGCGCAGGATGGCGACGTGACGCTGCGCTGGGTCCGGCGCAGCCGGGCCGGGTGGCGCTGGAGCAATGGCGCGGATGTGCCGCTGGCCGAGGAGAGCGAGCGGTACCGGGTGCGGTTGCTGAATGGCGAGACGGTGCTGCGGAGCGCGGAGACCGCTGCGCCCGAATGGAGCTATACGGCGGCGATGATCGCGGCGGACGGCGCGTCGGGGCTGACGCTGACGGCCGAGGTGGCGCAGATCGGCACGCTGGCGCAGGGGCGGGCGGCGCGCCGGACGATCAGCATCTGACGATCAGGGAAAGGACGAAATATGGATATGACCCCGCGCTGGGCGCTGCCGATGCTGTTTGCCGGGCAGGCGAAGAAGGAGATTTTTCACAATGAGGCGCTGATCCTGATCGACGCGCTGCTGCACGGCCGGGTGGAAAGCGCGGATATAGCGAGCCCGCCCGGTGCGCCGGACGCTGGGCAATGCTGGATCGTTGCGGCAGGTGCGAGCGGGGCATGGGCCGGGCAGGCGGGCGCGATCGCCTGCTGGAGCGGCGGAGGATGGCGTTTTCTGCCGCCCAGGGCCGGGTTGCAGGTGGATGTGGCCGACCGGGGACACGCGCTTTTCCATGATGGCGTTCAATGGCGCGATGCAGCATTGCGCGCGGACGGCCTGTATCTGGATGATGAACGGATCGTCACGACCCGCCGCAGCGCGATAGCGGACGTTTCGGGTGGCGCGGTGATTGACGCGGAGGCCCGCTCGACCATAGGGCTCATTCTGGAGGCTTTGCGGCAACATGGGTTAATCGCGACCTGATACTGAACAAAACGAACAACATCGACGTTTTTCACTATCATTATTTGCGGTGCTATTGGGATTAGCCTGAGTTCGCCGATTTGGATGCTTAAGTGCGTTATTTTTGCAACGGTTTCACTAAATGTGGACTTGCCATGAAACCTTCTTCCCGATACAGGGTTTCAGCAGTCCTTCGTGACACTTTTGAAAGGGGAATCCAAATGCGGAATGAAAGGGGAATCCAAATGCGGAAGCTTGCCCTCGCGGCTGCGCTTGCGACGAGTGCCTTGGCCGGTCCGGCCTTGGCGCGTGACGATAGCTGGTACATCGGCGCTGATGCCGGCGTACTGCTGGTCGAAGATCAGGACTTTGATTTCTCTGGTCCTGGTGCGATCCGTGATTTTGCCGACGTCGATTATCATAAGGGTTATGATTTCGACGCCAATATCGGTTATGATTTCGGCGGCTTCCGTCTGGAGGCCGAAGCGGCCTACAAGCGCGCCGAGGTCGATCTCGACCGGAGCGGCTTCGGCGGGGCTACCTCGGCTTTGTCGTTCATGCTGAACGGCCTGCTCGACTTCGGTCCCGATGACGGCCTGCAGGGCTTCGTCGGCGGCGGTGTCGGCGTATCGCGCGCCAAGGTCGCGACCGATCTGGTCAATGACAGCGACACCGGCTTCGCCTGGCAGGCGATTGCGGGCGTCCGTTACCCGCTGACCACCAACCTCGACGTCTCGCTGAAATATCGCTTCTTCAACCAGGACGATATCAAGCTGGTGTCGGCCTTCACCGGCGCGGGCGGCCCTGCCGGCTCGACGGTGGAAACCAAGCTGCGGACCCACAGCCTGCTGCTCGGCCTGACCTACAATTTCGGCGCTCCGGCTGAAGCGGCTCCGACGCCGCCGCCTCCCCCGCCGCCGCCCCCGCCGCCCCCGCCGCCGCCCCCGCCGCCCCCGGCCGAAGCGTGCAACCCCGGGCCGTACATCGTCTTCTTCGAATGGGACAAGTCGGACATCACGCCTGACGCCGCCACCATCCTGGACAATGCGGTTTCGGCCTACAGCAGCTGCGGCAGCGCTCAGGTCATGCTGGCGGGTCACGCGGACCGTTCGGGTTCGGCCTCGTACAACGTCGGCCTGTCCCAGCGTCGCGCCGATGCGGTCAAGGCTTACCTCACCTCGAAGGGTATTCCTGACGGCGTCATCACGACCCAGGCCTTCGGTGAATCGAAGCCCCGCGTTGATACTGCCGACGGCGTTCGCGAAGTGCAGAACCGTCGCGTGGAAATCAGCTACGGCCCCGGCGCGGGCATGTAAGCTGGCTTCCGCCTTCGGGACGGAAACAAGAGAGGGGCCGGTCGCAGGACCGGCCCCTTTTTCGTGGGTGATTATGTACTTTAAAGAACCAGAACGAAAATCCTCCCCTTCCAGGGGAGGATGCCCTGCTCAGCACACGACACTCAGTTTGCAAGGCACATCATCGCCTTTTTCGTGGGCGTGCCGGGCCGCCGCAGCGTGACAATTCGGTGCGGATAAGCAACAAAATCGCGGGCGCAGCGTTCGCTGCCTGACCCCATTTTCTGCTGGAGCCTGCCATGAAGATATTGCCGCTCGCCGTCCTTCCTCTCGCGATCGGCATGGCCGGCTGCGCCACCGCCGGGTCTGCTCCCGCCGCGCCAACCGCTACGGCCGCGCTGGCTGCGGGGGACGGATCGCCGCGCGGCACTGCGACGGTGACGGAGGCAGGCGACGGATTGCATGTCGTCGTGAAGGCGCAGGGGGTAAGCCCCGGCGTTCATGCGGTGCATATTCACACCACGGGTCAGTGCGTCGGGCCTGACTTCACCAGCGCGGGCGGGCACTGGAACCCGATGAACCGCAAGCATGGCAAGGATAATCCGGCGGGGATGCATATGGGCGACATGCCCAATATGACCGTCGCGTCCGACGGGACCGGCGCGATCGAATATCATTTGCCCGATGGCGCGATCAGCGGCGGCGCGACGCCGTTGCTCGACGCGGACGGCGCGGCGATCGTGATCCACGCGCAGGCCGACGACAATGTCACCGACCCGACCGGCAATGCCGGCGGGCGAGTGGCGTGCGGGGTGCTGGCGGCGGGGTAGCCGTTTCTTCCATCGGCGCGCTAGCGCGGCGTACCGTCGGCCGGATAATCCTCCACCGCATGATAGGTCGCGCCGGCATGGCCGGTGCGGCTTTCATACAGGGTGAAGCGGTCGACCAGAAAGGGCGTGCCGGCAAGCCCGGCATGGCGCGCCAGGAAGGGTTCGACCGCGCCGCCGAACCGGCCGAAACGGGCCAGGGTGACGTGCGGCAGATAAGCGCGGCTTTCCGGCGGCAGGCCGATCGAGACGCAGAGCCGGTCGATCTTCTTGTGAAGCGCTTCCAGCCCGTCGCGCGGCTGAACGCCGGCCCAAAGCGTATCGACGACATGCCTGCGCTCGAACCGGCCGACGCCCGACAGATGGATGGCGAAAGGCGCGAAACGGATCGTCGTCAGCGCATCGGCCAGATCTTCGGCGCGGCGGCGCTCCACTTCACCGACGAAACGCAGCGTCAGGTGCAACTGGGTATCGTCCTGCCAGCGGGCATTATCCACCCCGCCCATATGACCGAGCAGGAAGGCGCGCTGGTCGGCGGGCGGGCGGATGGCGACGAACAGGCGGTGCATAAGCGCTCCATATAGGACAGAGATGCAGGCGCGCCATGCGGGTTTGGCTTGAACTTGATCGTCCAAGCGCCGATAATGAGAGCGCCGGCACGGATGGCCGGCG
Organism: Sphingobium sp.; assembly: GCF_036170395.1. Lineage (GTDB taxonomy): Bacteria > Pseudomonadota > Alphaproteobacteria > Sphingomonadales > Sphingomonadaceae > Sphingobium. Next base: position 136,657 of record NZ_JAVHPD010000007.1, on the reverse strand, counting down.
AAGGAGATGATTTCATGGCCAACTGGTCCGACCCCCGATCCGACATTGCGGGCTTTGGCGGCGCCACCGCTGCGCGCGGCGAGGCGTTCGACGCCGGGCTGCGCCGTTACATGCTGTCGGTCTATAATTATATGGCGAGCGGCGTGCTGCTGACGGGCATCGTCGCGCTGCTGTTCGCGAACAGCGGCATGGCGGAGGCCGTGTTCTACGGTCCCGGCATCATGAAATATATCGTGATGTTCGCGCCGCTGATATTCGTGATGGTGCTGAGCTTCGGCATCAACCGCCTGTCCACCGTGGCGGCGCAGGGCCTGTTCTGGGCCTATGCGGCGGTGATGGGCATGTCGCTCTCCTACATCTTCCTGGCCTATACCGGCACGTCGATCGCGCAGACCTTCTTTGCGACAGCCGCGGCTTTCGCGGGCTTGAGCCTCTGGGGCTATACGACGAAGAAGGATTTGTCGGGCTTCGGCACCTTCCTCATCATGGGCGTGGTGGGCCTGCTGGTTGCGAGCCTCATCAACCTGTTCCTGCGATCGAACGCGATGAGCCTGGTCATCAGCGGCGTCGGCGTCCTGCTCTTCGCGGGGCTGACGGCCTATGACACGCAGAAGATCAAGAGCATCTACGCGCATGTCGCGGGCACCGACATGATGGGCAAGTCGGTGGTGATGGGGGCGCTGAACCTCTATCTCGACTTCATCAACATGTTCCTGTTCCTGCTGCGGCTGTTCGGCGATCGTCGCTGAGGCGGAAGATGGGATAGACATTGGGAGGCCCGGCGGAGCGATCCGCCGGGCCTTTGTTGCGCCCTTTGGACGTTAGCGCGTGTGGGTGAGGGCGGGACTTGACCCCGGCCTTCGCCGGGGAAGCGCTGAGTTATGTTGCGGATTATCAGCCCTGCTTCTGCATTTCGGCGATGAGGGCGTTGTCGATTTCCTTTTGCCGCTGATAGGCCGGCCGCTCGCGCAGGCGGGCGGCATAATCCTCGAAGGCGGGACGGGTGGGGATCGACTTGAAGCTGAGGCCCCAATCGATCTGCGCGCCGACATAGACGTCAGCGGCGGTGAAGCGGTCGCCGCAAATCCAGGTGCGGCCGGTCACCGCGCGTTCGAGTGCGTCAATCGCTTCGTCGAAGCTGCCATAGCCAGCCATGCGTTCGCGTCCTTCCGGCACCACGAAGCCCAGCGCGCGATTGGTGACGGCAGCCTCGACCGGTCCGGCGGCGAAGAAGAGCCAGCGATAATAATCATGGCGCTCGGGCAGCGGTGGGGCGAGGCCGGCTTCCGGGAAGGCGTCGGCGAGATAGGCGCAGATGGCCGCGCATTCGGTCACGACCTTGCCATCATGGACGATGCTCGGCACCTTGCCCATCGGGTTGATCGCGCGATACTCGTCCGCCTTCATCGTCGTGCCATAGTCGAGAATGACGGCCTCATAGGGCGCGCCGATCTCCTCCAGCATCCAGCGGGCGATCTGCCCGCGCGACATGGGATTGGTGTAGAGGGTGAGGTCGGCGGGCATCGGCATCTCTCCTGAATCGAGAGGGTGAGAGTGGCGCAAGAGCCGGCGCTGCGCCACCCCCGTGATATCAGCAGCCCACGCCCATCGCGCCGCCGAGCATGCCGCCGAGGCCGCCGCAGCGTTTCTTCCTTGGCCTCGGCTGCTCGGCCGGTTCGTCGGCGTCGCCCGCGTCGCCTGCCTCGCCCATCATGGCGCTTATGTCCGGTCCGTTCAGCATCCACATGCTGTGGGAGCGATAGCGCACGCGCGCGATCCATTCGGGTTTCCAGGCGATCTTGGGATCGGCCGGGCGCGGCGGATAGGCGAAGTTCGCTTCCGGGCCATAGGCATAGAGGCTGCCCATCAGCATCTCGCCCGCCGCCTGGCCGACAGCGGCAGGCACGGTGCAACTGGTCTGGCTGGGGGGCAGGACGATCTTCTGCGCGATCAGTCTCTGGACGGACGCGGGGGAAATCCAGTCCCACACCGGGCCGCCGAACGCCTGCGTGGCGGAGGAGGCCCACCAGACCATGTCGCCATTCTCCTTCGCGCCGAACGCCCAGGCATAATAGCCGGTCGCCTGGGGCAGGGCGTTCCAGCTGAGTTCGGTCGCGCCGCCGGCCAGCGGCTTCGACCGGCCGGTGATGGCGGGCATGAAGTCCTGCTTCAGGTTGAAGGCGATGTCGGGGCTGTAATTGCCCGCGATGCGGTGGTCGCCGAGCAGCGAGGCGTTGGCCGGCACCATCTTGCGGGTCTGGCCGTTGGGCCACTCGCCATAGGTGCGGCTGTTCGACGCGCGAACCTGCCATTCCTGGGGGATGGCGGCACCGGTCATGTAGAGGCCAGGCGGAATCTGGCCCTTGGCGATCTTGGCAAAATCAACGACCACTGGCTGGCCCGCGCCGGGCGTCGCGCCGCAGCCCCAATAGATGAGCAGGCGGCCCTTCGGGCGCTCGCCGGGGATGGCTTGGTCCTCACTGGGGGCGACGCGGGGGGTGACGAGCGGGACCGACGCGCCAAGGCCGGCGCCGGCGGGGAGGAAGTGATCGGCGGCGGGTTGGCCGCTCGCGGGCGTGCGGGTGGAGCCGAGGCGCAGCACCAACTCGTGCATCGCCTGTGGACGGCCGCCCATCATCATGCCCATGGCCGCGCCCATGCCGCCTCCGCCGCCGGCCATGGCGGCCATGCCGGACATGGTGCCGGCGTCGATCGTGTAGCGAGCGACGGGGCCGGACGCCTGCTGGCTTGAGCCGGGGGCGGCGAGAAGGCCAAGGGCGGTGAGGCAGAGAGCGACGCGGGCGCGGCGCGGGCGGAGAAGCTGATACACGACATCTGTTCCTTGAACGTTGCGGAAGAGATGCGACCCTTTTTATGCCATGACGGCGTGTAGCAGAGATTGCCGTCGCAGGGGAGGGGGAAGGTCAGGCGCGGCGAAAGCGGCCATCGCGCAGGAAATGCGCGACCTGATCCGCGACAAGGCGGCTGTAGATCATCGCGGTGTGGGCGACGGGCATGACCAGATGGTCGCTCTGGCCGGGGCAGTGGGTTGCAGCGACGCTGACCTTGCCGTCATTGGGCGCGCGGAACAGAAGGTCGGGGAGCGCGCCGATCATCGGGCGGTCGCCGGCGATGATGCCGAGGGGGTAATCGATCTTGCCGAACAGCGCCTGGGTGACAGGATCACGCTGCGTGCGGAGAAGCGCTCCGGCCTGGTTCAGGATCGGGCGGTCGAGGCGCAGGCGGTAGCAAAGGTCGGCCAGCTCGCTGCCGCCGTTGGGCGTGCCGAGCATGACGACGCGGCCGAGGCGGGGCGGGTGATGGCGGGCGAGATAGGCGCGCAGCAGCAGGCCGGCCATGGAGTGGCCGACGAAATGGATGGCGCGCGCTTCCTGCGCCGTGCTGGCGATGATGCGCTGGTGGAGATGGTCGAGGATCCGGGCGACTGGCCAGCGCCAGCTCGGGTAGCCGAGATTGGCGACATCATAGCCCGACGCGCGCAGGCGGCGGGCGAGCAGGGCGGTCTGGAGCGGGTGGCCGCCGAAGCCGTGCAGGAGGATGATGGATTGGCGGCTGGTAGGGGCGGGGCTCGTCAGCGGCATGTCACCTCTGCCCCCTCATCCAACTTCGCCTAAGCCCGTCGGACTAAGGCTTCATATCCTTCTCCCCCGTGGGGGAGAAGGATATCAGGGCAGCCTACTTCGTGCCTTCGGTCGTTTTGGCCTTGCCGCCCTTCTTGCCCTTTTTCGGAGCGGCGGGGGTGATTTCGAAGGCGAGCGCATCGTCCTTCATATGGACATGGACCTCGCCGCCGTGGACCAGCTTGCCGAAGAGCAGTTCTTCGGCGAGCGGCTGTTTGATCTTCTCCTGCATCAGCCGGCCCATCGGGCGGGCGCCGTAGAGCTTGTCATAGCCCTTGGCGGTCAGCCATTCCTTGGCCTTATCGTCCAGCGTGATGTGGACGTCGCGGTCGGCCAGTTGCAGTTCCAGCTGGAGCACGAACTTGTCGATGACACGCGCCACGATCTCCGGCGGCAGATAACCGAACGGCACGATCGCATCGAGGCGGTTGCGGAATTCCGGGGTGAAGAGCTTCTTCACCGCATCCTCCTGCACATCCTCGCGCGTCAACTCGCCAAAGCCGATCGATTCCTTCGCCATGTCCGACGCGCCGGCGTTGGTTGTCATGATGAGGATGGTGTTGCGGAAATCGACGGTTTTGCCGTGGTGATCGGTCAGGCGGCCATTGTCCATCACCTGGAGCAGGATGTTGAACAGGTCCGGGTGCGCCTTTTCGATCTCGTCCAGCAGCAGGACGCTGTGCGGTTGCTGGTCGACGGCGTCGGTCAAGAGGCCGCCCTGGTCATAGCCGACATAGCCCGGAGGCGCGCCGATCAGGCGGCTGACCGAGTGGCGTTCCATATATTCCGACATGTCGAAGCGCTGGAGTGGGATGCCGAGCAGGCTGGCGAGCTGGCGCGCGACTTCCGTCTTACCGACGCCGGTGGGGCCGGAGAAGAGATAGTTGCCGATCGGCTTGTCGGGATCGCGCAGGCCGGCGCGCGACAGCTTGATCGCGCTGGACAGCACCTCGATCGCCTTGTCTTGGCCGAACACCACGCGCTTGAGGTCCGTGGTCAGCGATTCGAGCACGCTCTTGTCGTCCGACGACACCGTCTTGGGCGGGATGCGCGCCATGGTCGCGATCACCGCTTCGATCTCCTTGGGCGTGATCGTCTTCTTGCGCTTCGACGGGATCACCAGCATCTGCATCGCGCCGACTTCATCGATCACGTCGATCGCTTTGTCGGGCAGCTTGCGGTCGTTGATGTACCGCGCGCTGAGTTCGACCGCCGCCTTGATCGCGTCGGGCGTATATTTGACGTGGTGATGCTCCTCGAACGCGGAGCGCAATCCGGCGAGGATCTTGATCGTGTCCTCGATCGTGGGCTCGTTCACGTCGATCTTCTGGAACCGGCGCAGCAGCGCGCGATCCTTCTCGAAATGGTTGCGGAACTCCTTGTAGGTGGTCGAGCCGATGCAGCGGATCGTGCCGCCGGAGAGGGCCGGTTTCAGCAGGTTCGAGGCATCCATTGCGCCGCCGCTGGTCGCGCCCGCGCCGATGACGGTGTGGATTTCGTCGATGAAGAGCACCGCATGGGGCATCTTCTCCAGCTCGGTGACGACCGCCTTCAGCCGCTCCTCGAAATCGCCGCGATAGCGGGTGCCGGCCAGCAGCGCGCCCATGTCGAGCGAGTAGATGACGGCTTCCTTCAGCACGTCGGGCACTTCGCCCTCGACGATCTTGCGGGCGAGGCCTTCCGCGATCGCGGTCTTGCCCACGCCCGGATCGCCGACATAGAGCGGGTTATTCTTGCTGCGGCGGCAGAGGATCTGGATGGTGCGATCGACCTCGGCGGAGCGGCCGATCAGCGGATCGACCTTGCCGCGCCCCGCCTTCTCATTGAGGTTGACGGTGAACTGCTCCAGCGCGCTGTCCTTCTTGCCCTTGCCGTCCTGCACCTTCTTTTCCTCCTCGGCGGCGCCCTTGGTCTCCTGACGCTCGGGCTGGGGCGTGCCCTTGCCGACGCCGTGGCTGATATAGCTGACGGCATCGAGACGGCTCATATCCTGCTGTTGCAGGAAATAGACGGCGTAGGATTCGCGCTCGGAGAACAGCGCGACCAGCACATTGGCGCCCGTCACCTCATCCTTGCCGGAGGATTGGACGTGCAGGATTGCGCGCTGCACGACTCGCTGGAAGCCGCTGGTGGGGGAGGGGTCGGACGCGCCCTCGACCTTCAAACTATCGAGTTCGGTGTCGAGATAATGGGTGACCGCGTCGCCCAGTTCGCCCAGTTCCACGCCGCACGCCTGCATCACCTTCGACGCATGATCGTCATCGATCAGCGCGAGCAGCAGATGCTCCAGCGTCGCATATTCATGCTTGCGCTCCGACGCATGGGTCAGCGCATTGTGCAGCGTGGTTTCGAGGGCGGATGCGAAAGAAGGCATTGTCGTTCTACTCCTGGCCCCAAAGAGGGGCGGTACAGAACCCCATGTCGGCATTGCTCGACGCCGGATCAAGGCCGGTGCCCTGACCGCCGGAATTGCCAGACTGCCCTAGCCCGAAGAAGCCCTGAAGGGCGACGAGGGCGGGGCCTTGGTTCATCGCTTGAATAGCGCCTCGGCACTTGCCTTATGGTTAACGGCGCTCTCCATTTTGCGTCTGGTTCGTGCGATTTCCGCTTCCAAGGCGGCGACGCGGGCTTCCAGTTCGCTCATGGACAGCGGCCCCAGATCCTGCCTGAGCAGGCGGGCCAGCGGATCATCTCCCTTGCGCGGCAGATCGTCATCCAAGTCCATAGCTGCCAATGTTGACCCTGCGTCGCACTCTGTCAATAAGGGCGCGCGACATGCTGCGGATTTCCGGGCAGAACGCATGGCGGCGAGGGGGCGGCTCGAACATGGCGGACGGATTTACGGTGCCTGCGGAGATGATGGCGATCGGCATCGCCGCGCCGGGCGGGCCGGAGGTGCTGGTGCCGCAACAGCGGCCGGTGCCGGTGCCGGGCGAGGGCGAGGTGCTGATCCGGGTCGCGGCCGCTGGCGTCAATCGTCCCGACGTGCTGCAACGGCAGGGCAAATATCCGCCGCCGCCGGGCGCGTCCGACATTCCGGGGCTGGAGGTTGCCGGCACGATCGTTGCAGCCGGCGGCGGCGCGGACATGCTGGTCGGGCAGAGCGTGTGCGCGCTGATCGCCGGGGGCGGCTATGCGCAATATGCGGTCGCGCCCGCCGGCCAGTGCCTGCCGGTGCCGGAGGGTTATGATCTGGCGGAAGCGGCCGCGCTACCCGAGACACTCTTCACCGTATGGACCAATTTGTTCGAGCGCGCCTATGTCGTCGCGGGCGACACGGTGCTGGTGCATGGCGGAACGAGCGGCATCGGCACGATGGCGACCAAGCTATGCAATCTCTTCGGCGTGACCGTGATCGTCACCTGCGGGTCGGACGAGAAATGCGCGCAGGCGCGCGACTGGGGCGCGGATCACGCGATCAACTATAAGCGCCAAGATTATGTCGAGGAGATGAAGCGCATCACCGACGGGCAGGGTTGCCAGGCGGTGCTCGACATGGTGGGCGGCGATTATGTGCCGCGTAATCTCGAATGCCTGGCCGAGGATGGGCGGCATGTGTCGATCGCGGTGCTGGGCGGGGCGAAGGCGACGATCTTCATTCCGGCCGTCATGCAGCGCCGCCTGACTTTGACCGGATCGACGCTGCGGGCGCGCTCGGTGGGCTTCAAGAGCCTGGTCGCCGACGAGTTGATGCGCAATGTCTGGAGCTTCGTTGGCGAGGGGAAGCTGCGGCCGGCGATGGACCAGCGGTTCGCGCTGGCGGATGCGGCCAAGGCCCACGCCCGCATGGACGCGGGCGAACATTTCGGGAAGATCGTGCTGACGGTTTGAGGCGGCTCTAACGGGGCCAATTTTCCAGCAGCGGCACCAGTTCATCGAAATGGTGGATGATCGCATCAGCCTTAAGATTTTCGACCGGACCATCCAGGAAGCCGAAGCCGACCGCGACATTGGCGATGCCGGCGTTCTTCGCGCCGGCGATGTCGTTGATCGTGTCGCCGATGAAGATGGTGCGGCCGCCGCCCGCGCGATCGATCATGGCGCGGATGGGGGCGGGATCGGGCTTGGCGACGCCGACCGTGTCGCCGCCGATGATCGCGGCGAAGCGATCCGAGAGGCCGAGCTGGTGCATGAGCGGAATGGTGAAGCGCTCCGCCTTGTTGGTGCAGATGGCAAGGCGGACGCCGCGCGCGGTCAACGCGTCCATCGCTGCGATCAGGCCGGGATAGGGACGCGAGTGGATGGCGAGATTCTGCTCATAATAATCGAGCAGGATCGGCAACAGGTGTGCGAGCAGCGCCTCGTCACAGCCGCCCGAGGCGTCGAGCGCCCGCTCCAGCATCACCTTCGCGCCCTTGCCGACGAAGGGGTGGATCGCGGCGACCGGGAAGGGCGGCCGATCGATCGTGCCTATAGCGTAGTTGACTGCGGCGGCAAGGTCGCCGCTGGTGTCGATCAGCGTGCCGTCGAGGTCGAAGCCGACAATGTTGAAGGGAATGTCCGTCATGCCGCGCGCCATGCCGCGAGCGCGGTGGCAAAGGCAAGGCAAACATGGCAGAGAGCCCCGCGAACGCTGATCTCATCGGGATATCCTGCCGTGACTCTTGCTCGTCCGCTTGCCGTCGTCATCCTTGCCGCGGGGCAGGGAACCCGCATGAAATCGTCGCTGCACAAGGTGCTGCATCCGGTCGCGGGGCGGCCGATGCTGCTGCATCTGCTGGCGAGCGTGGCGGACCTCGCGCCCGAGCGGCAGGTGGTGGTGGTAGGCGCGGGGCGCGAGCAGGTGAAGAAGGCGGTCGCCGGCACCGGGGCGGTGATCGCGGTGCAGGATCAGCAGCTTGGCACCGGGCACGCGGTCGCGCAGGCGCATGACGCGCTGGCGGGCTTCGCGGGCGACGTGCTGATCCTCTATGGCGACGTGCCGCTGGTGCGGGCGGAGACGATGCGGGCAATGCTCGATCGCCTCAATCGCGGCGACGAGCCGCGCGCGGTGGTGCTCGGCTCCCGGCCCGAGGACGCCGCAGCCTATGGCCGGATCATCGCCGATGGGCAGGGCATCATCGAGAAGATGGTCGAATATAAGGATGCGAGCGAGGCGGAGCGGGCGGTGACGCTCTGCAACAGCGGGCTGATGGCGGTGCGGTCGACCGACCTGTTCGTGCTGCTCGACCAGGTCGGCAACGACAATGCGGCGGGCGAATATTATCTGCCCGACATCGTCATGCTGCCCGGCGGCCAGAGCGCGGTGATCGAGACCGAGGCGTGGGAGGTCGCCGGGGTCAACAGCCGTGTGGAACTGGCTGGCGTAGAGGCGATGTGGCAGGCACACCGCCGGATCGAGGCAATGCGCGAGGGCGTGACGCTGGTCGCGCCGGAGACTGTGTTCTTCGCGCATGACACGGTGCTGGGGCGCGACGTGATGGTGGAGCCGCATGTCGTGTTTGGGCCGGGGGTCACTGTGGCCGAAGGCGTGACGATCCACAGCTTCTCGCATCTGGAGGGCGCGACCATCGAGAGTGGGGCGGAGATCGGCCCCTATGCGCGGCTGCGGCCCGGCGCTGAGATCGGGCGCAAGGCCAAGGTCGGCAATTTTGTCGAGATCAAGAAATCGACGCTGGGCGAGGGCGCGAAGGCCAATCACCTGTCCTATATCGGCGACGCCAGCGTGGGGGCGGGCGCGAATATTGGGGCGGGGACGATCACCTGCAATTATGACGGCTATTTCAAATATCGGACGGAGATCGGCGCGGGGGCCTTTATCGGGTCGAACAGCGCGCTGGTCGCGCCGGCGTCGATCGGGGCGGGCGCGATCGTCGCGGCAGGGAGCGTGGTGACGAAGCCGGTCGAGGCGGATGCGCTGTGCCTGGTGCGGCCCGAGCAGGTGAGCAAGCCCGGCTGGGCCGCGCGATTCCGCGAGCGGATGCTGGCGAGGAAGGCGGGAAAGTGAGCCTTTCCCTCGTGCTCCTGCGAAAGCAGGAGCCCAGAGCGCAAGGCGGTGTGTTCGACCCTAGGCTCCTGCTTTCGCAGGAGCACGGTGGCTGATGCGGGTTGGTCGCAAAGTCTGGCTAACCCTCTTAGCGCTCCTGCTGCTGGCACTTGGCTTCGCCGCCTGGCTGATCTTCAACGCCAGCGCCATGCCGGTGGTGCGGCGGGCGGAGGTGGTGTTGCCATTTCCGGCCGATGCGCCGCGCAAGCCGGTGACGGTCGCGCTGCTGACCGATACGCATCTGTCGGGGCCGGACAACAGCCCGGCGCGGATGGCGCGGATCGTGGCGCAGATCAACGCGCTGAAACCCGACCTCATCCTGCTCGGCGGCGATTATATCGGCGATAACAAGGGGTTGGGCAGCTATGACGGGCGGGTGAGCATCGCCGCCTTCGCCGGGCTGCGCGCGCCGCTAGGGGTGGTGGCGGTGCTGGGCAATCATGACAGCCGTAGCCGCCAGAACCAGGTAGCACTGAGCGCGCCGGACTGGCAGATCGCCTTCGCGCGCATGGGCATCACCCTGCTTCAGAACGGCGCAGTGCGGCGCGGGCCGATTGCCGTGGGCGGGATCAAGGACATCTACACTCGTCGCATCGACTTGCCCGGCACGCTCGCGGCCATGCGCTGGGTTGGCGGCGCGCCGGTGCTGCTCTCGCATGGGCCGGACGTGTTTCCGCTGCTGCCCGATGCGCCAGCTTTGGTGCTGGTCGGCCATACCCATTGCGGGCAGATGGCTTTGCCCTTCGTGGGCATCACTTATGTCCCGTCGAAATATGGCACGCGCTACGCCTGCGGCCTCTATCGCGAGGGGAACAAGACGATGATCGTCGCGGGTGGGGTGGGGACGAGCGGGCTGCCGTTCCGAATGCTCGCGCCGCCCGACATCTGGCTGGTGACGATCCGGCCGGAGTGAAATTTGTGGTTGCCCCATGGCGCTCCTGACGCGGCTTCATTAAGGGCATGGCGAGAAAGACCGCTTATAGGGCGCGTCATCATTATCGGGTTCGACGGGGCTTTCCGGCATGTGCGGCATCATCGGTATCATCGGCAAGGACGACGTGGCGGAGCGGCTGGTCGACGGGCTCAAGCGCCTCGAATATCGCGGCTATGACAGTGCGGGCGTCGCCACTGTCCATGGCGGCGCGATCGACCGGCGGCGGGCCGAGGGGAAGCTGAGCAATCTGGTCGGCGAACTGGCCCTGTCGCCGCTGCCCGGCACGACCGGGATCGCGCATACGCGCTGGGCGACGCACGGCGCGCCGACGACCAGCAACGCGCATCCCCATGCCACCGGCGAAGTGGCGCTGGTCCACAATGGCATCATCGAGAATTTCAAACCGCTGCGGGCCGAACTGATCGCGCGCGGGCGGGTGTTCGATAGTCAGACCGACACCGAGGTGGTCGCGCATCTGGTGAGCGAACGGGTCGAGCAGGGCGCGACGCCTGTCGAGGCGGTGCGCGACGTGCTGCCGCGCCTGCATGGCGCTTTCGCGCTCGCCATCGCGTTTCGCAGTCATCCCGACCTGTTGATCGGCGCGCGGCTGGGGTCGCCCCTGGTGGTGGGCTATGGGGACGGGGAGACCTATCTTGGCTCCGACGCCCTGGCGCTCGCCCCGCTGACGCAGCGCATCGCCTATTTGGACGAGGGCGACTGGGTCGTCATTACGGCGCAAGGGGCGGAGATTTTCGACAAGGACAACAATCCCGTCGAGCGGCCGGTGACGATCAGCGGCGTCAGCGGCGCGATGATCGACAAGGGCAATCATCGCCACTTCATGCAGAAGGAGATTTACGAGCAGCCGGTCGTGGTCGCCCAGACGCTGCGCTCCTACCTCCGCCGCATGGAGAATGAGATCGCCATGCCGAACATGGATTTCGACCTGGGGATGGTCAAGCGCATCACCATCGTCGCCTGCGGCACCAGTTACTATGCGGGTCTTGTCGCTAAATATTGGTTCGAGAAATTCGCGCGCGTGCCCGTGGACATCGACGTGGCGAGCGAGTTCCGCTATCGCGAGCCAGTGCTGGAGCCGGGCGGCCTGGCGCTGTTCATCAGCCAGTCGGGCGAGACCGCCGATACGCTGGCGGCGCTGCGCCACGCGAAGGCGGAGGGGCAGATCATCGCGGTCGTCGTGAACGTGCCGACCAGTTCCATGGCGCGCGAGGCGGACCTGCTGCTCCCCACCCATGCCGGGCCGGAGATCGGCGTCGCATCGACCAAGGCGTTCACCTGCCAGCTGGCGGTGCTGGCGGCGCTGGCGGCGAACCTGGCGCGGGCCAAGGGCAAGCTGACGGCGGAGGAGGAGTCGGAGATCGTCTGGCACCTGTCCGAAGCGCCCGCCGCGTTGAACGAGGCGCTGAACCGCGACGGCCATATCGAGGCGATGGCCCACCTGATCGCGCCGGCGCGCGACGTGCTGTATCTGGGGCGCGGGCCGGACTATCCGATGGCGCTGGAAGGCGCGCTGAAACTCAAGGAAATCAGCTATATCCACGCCGAAGGCTATGCCGCGGGCGAGATGAAGCACGGCCCGATCGCGCTGATCGACGATGCCGTGCCAGTGATCGTGATCGCGCCGAGCGGGCCTTTGTTCGAAAAGACCGTCAGCAACATGCAGGAAGTGCAGGCGCGCGGCGGCAAGGTGGTGCTGATTTCCGACGCGGAGGGGATCGCGCTGGCCGGCGAGGGCTGCATGGCGACGATCGAGATGCCGGAGGTCCACCCGCTGATCGCGCCGCTCGTCTATGCCGTGCCGGTGCAACTGCTGGCTTACCATGTCGCGGTGGCGAAGGGGACCGATGTGGATCAGCCGCGGAATCTGGCGAAGTCGGTGACGGTGGAGTGAGGGGGCAGGCCTCCCTTCTCCCTCGGGGGGAGAAGGATACGAAGCCTTCCCGCGCAGCGGCTAGGCGGAGTTGGATGAGGGGGAATGGCGCGACCTTTGCGCGATCCGGTGAGTTCTGATCACCCTCACCCAGCTTCGACTAGGCAGCAAGCTGCCAAGTCTTCGCATCCCTCTCCCTTAAGGGAGAGGGGAGGAAATGTCAGCCACCGCCCGGCGAATTATGCCCGCCGGCCGGCACCGGCCCGCCGCTCGGCGCATGGCCGTGGTCCGGGTTGCTGTCCCAGTCGATATGGTAGAGGTCGAAGCGGCGATCGCGCAGGTTGCGCACCGTTCCCTCCGCCCGCGCCCAGCTAAGGTCGGCGAGGTTCACGTCCGCCATGGTGAGCGTTTCGACATTCTCGGTCGATTCCGCCGCGATCCCGTCTCGCGCGAAGGGGAGGTCGCAGGGGGTCAGGATCGCGCTCTGGGCATATTGAATGTCCATATTGTCGACATTGGGCAGGTTGCCGACATTGCCCGACATGACCACATAGCATTGGTTCTCGATCGCGCGGGCCTGCGCGCAGTAGCGTACGCGCATGTAGCCGAGGCGCGAGTCGGTGCAGAAGGGGACGAAGATGATGCGCGCGCCCTGGTCCACCAGCCGGCGGGCGAGTTCGGGAAATTCGCTGTCGTAGCAGATGAGGACGCCGATCGGGCCGCAGTCGGTCTGGATCACGTCGAGCGAATCGCCGCCCTTGATGTTCCACCAGAAGGCTTCGTTTGGCGTGGGGTGGATCTTCTCCTGCGTATGGACCGATCCGTCGCGGAGCGCAACATAGGCGATATTCTGGATGTCGCCATCGTCGGCGCGGGTCGGGTGCGAGCCGCCGATGATGTTGATATTATATTCCAGCGCCATCCGGGTCAGTTCCTTGGTCAGGCGCGGGGTGTAGCCGGTGAGCTTGTCGATCGCCTCTATGGGCGAGAGCTTCTTCTGCTCGTAGGACAGCAGGGGCAGGGTGAAAAGCTCGGGGAAGACGATGAAGTCCGAGCGATAATCCGCCGCCACATCGACGAAATATTCGATGTTGCGGATGAACTCGTCGAAATCCTGCACCGCGCGCGCCTGTAGCTGGCAGGTGGCGAGGCGGACGCTCTCCACGCCGCGCGGCACGCGCATTTCGGGCGCTTCGTCGGGATCGACATAGGGGTTTCGCCAGACGAGATGGGCGGCGTGGCCGTCCGACTGCTTGTCTTCGGGCAGGTAGTTTTCGAGCACGCCCAGCGGCTCGAACTGGTTCTTGAGCTGAAAACTGATGACCTGATCGCGCAGCTTGCCCTGGATCACTTTCTCCAGATAATCCTGCGGACTGCCGGCGCGGCGCTTGGCGCGGGCATAGCCCGGCATCCGGCCGGCGATGACGATGCCGTGCAGGTCCAGCTCCTCGGCCAGTTCCTTGCGCTCGTCATAGAGGCGCTGGCCGATGCGCAGGCCGCGCAGCTTGGGATCGACGGCCATCTCATAGCCATAGAGCCACTCGCCCGCCGCGCTGTGCCGGGTGCCGAAACCGTTGGCGGTGATCTCCTCCCAGTCATGCCAGGAAAAGGCCATGCTCTTGCTGACCCGCATGGTCGCGCAATAGCCGACCACGCGGCCGTCATAGAGGGCGACGAAGCAGCCGCCTGGGAAATTGTTGATCTGGCCTCGGATTGTCGCGAGCGAATAGTTGGGCATTCCGGGATAAGCGCGGGCGATGAGTCGCTGGATGCCGCGCGCATCGGTCGGGATTGCGGCGCGGGTTTCGAGGCGCTTCTTGGCGGTGGTGGTCACAGTAACCTCCGTTATCCCGGCTACCGCTCCGCAGCTTCCGGTTCTACCCTTCGCATCGTCCTCCCCTGGAAGGGGAGGTGGATGGCCGCAGGCCAGCCGGTGGGGTGTCAAGCTATCGGGAGGCTGACACCCCTCCGTCACGCGCTTCGCGCGCGCCACCTCCCCCTAAGGGGGAGGATCATTCATTACAGACCGATGCAGGATGGGTTCAGTTCCATTTGCCCATTTCGGTTTCGAGGTTCGCGCGAATCGCCTCGAAAAATTGTTCGGTCGTCATCCACGCCTGTTCGGGGCCGATCAGCAGCGCCAGATCCTTAGTCATCGCGCCGCTCTCGACGGTCTGGATGCAGACCTTCTCCAGCGTTTCGGCGAAGCGCACGACGTCGGGCGTCTCGTCGAACTTGCCGCGGAATTTGAGGCCGCCGGTCCAGGCGAAGATCGAGGCGATCGGGTTGGTCGAGGTCGCCTTGCCCTGCTGGTGCTGGCGATAGTGACGGGTGACGGTGCCGTGCGCAGCTTCGGCCTCGACCGTCTTGCCGTCGGGCGAAAGCAGGACCGAGGTCATGAGGCCCAAGCTGCCGAAGCCCTGCGCCACCTGGTCCGACTGCACGTCGCCGTCATAATTTTTGCACGCCCACACGAACTCGCCGCTCCACTTGAGCGCGGAGGCGACCATGTCGTCGATCAGGCGATGCTCGTAAACGATGCCGGTGTCCTTGAACTTCTGCGCGAAGCCTTCGGTGTCGAACACCTCCTGGAACAGATCCTTGAAGCGGCCGTCATAGGCTTTGAGGATGGTGTTCTTGGTCGAGAGATAGACCGGCCATTTGAGGTTCAGGCCATAATTGAACGAGGCGCGAGCGAAATCGCGGATCGAATCATCGAGATTGTACATCGCCAGCGCCACGCCCGAGCTGGGGAACTGGAACACTTCGCGGTCGATCGTTTCGCCATTGTCCCCGTCGAACACCAGCCGCAGCTTGCCGGCGCCGGGGACACGGAAATCGGTCGCGCGATATTGGTCGCCAAAGGCGTGACGGCCGACGACAATCGGCTTGGTCCAGCCGGGGATGAGGCGCGGCACGTTGGAAATGACGATCGGCTCGCGGAAGACAACGCCGCCCAGGATGTTGCGGATGGTGCCGTTGGGCGATTTCCACATCTGCTTGAGGTTGAATTCCTCGACGCGCGCCTCATCGGGGGTGATGGTGGCGCACTTCACGCCGACGCCATATTCCTTGATCGCATTGGCGGAATCGATCGTGATCTGGTCGTTGGTTTCGTCGCGCTTCTCGACCGAGAGGTCGTAATATTTGAGGTCGATGTCGAGATAGGGGAGGATCAGGCGTTCACGGATCCATTCCCAAATGATCCGGGTCATTTCGTCGCCGTCGATCTCCACGACGGGGTTCTTCACCTTGATCTTCGCCATGCGCCTTGTCGCCTTCTGCTCTTCGGGTGGAATATGCGCCCGCCCTAGGCAAAGCGACGGCAATGTTCAACCGTCGAGACGCGCCGGGTCGCAGCGGCCGGAGCCATTGGCGGGATCGGTCGTTGTCAGCGGACTGGTCTCTGCCTAAAGACGGTGCCCATGGACAATAACGAGATCACCATCGCCGCCGGGGGCAACGTCAAATGGCGCTGGCCGTCGGTTCACCCGGAAGGCATGAAATTCGGCCTGATCGCCGTCGCGATCACCGCGCTGCTTTTCCTTGTCGGCTGGGAGGTGGTCGGCTGGCTGATGCTAATCGTCACCATCTGGGTGTTCGCCTTCTTCCGCGATCCGGTGCGCGCGGTGCCGCAGGACGAGGGAGCGATAATAGCGCCGGCCGATGGGCTGGTCACGCTGATCCAGCGCGTGCCGCCGCCGCGCGAGATGGCCGGCGCGAATGGCCTTGGCGACCAGCCGCTCATCCGCGTGTCGATCTTCATGAGCGTGTTCGACGTCCACATCAACCGCACGCCGATCGGCGGGACGGTGAAGGCCGTCGTCTATATCTCAGGCAAGTTCCTCAACGCCGATCTCGACAAGGCGAGCGAGGATAATGAGCGGCAGCACATATTGGTCGAGCGGCACGATGGCGTGCGGATCGGCTTTACCCAGATTGCGGGGCTGGTGGCGCGGCGGATCGTGCCCTTCGTGAAGCCCGGTGACATGGTCGCGGCGGGGCAGCGGATAGGGTTGATCCGGTTCGGCAGCCGCGTGGACGTGTATCTGCCCGCCGGCACCGCGCCGCGCGTGATCCTGGGCCAGCGCGCGGTCGCGGGGGAGACGATCCTGGGACAGATCGGCGACGCGCGCGTGGTCGCGGGGATTCAGCAGTGATGGTTGTCCCGCTTCCTACTTCCGTTCGCCCTGAGCCTGTCGAAGGGCATGTGCGTGCTTCGACAGGCTCAGCACGAACGGCTGTTGTGCAAAAAGGCTCTTTGGCATGAGCCGGCAGCGCCGCACCGTGCCGCGCGGGTTGCGGCGGGGGATTACGCTGCGAATGCTGGTGCCCAATGCGGTGACCGCGATGGCGCTGTGCTTCGGCCTCACCGGCGTCCGCTACGGCATATCGGGCGAGTGGGAGCGGGCGGTGCTGTCGATCCTGTTCGCCGGGGTTCTCGACGGGCTCGACGGCCGGATCGCGCGGCTGCTGCGCGGGGACAGCCGGTTCGGGGCGGAACTGGATTCGCTATCCGATTCGATCGCGTTCGGCGTCGCGCCGGCGCTTATCATCTATCTTTGGTCGCTTCATGCGATGCCCAAATTCGGCTGGATATTCGCGCTGGCGCACGCTTTGTCCTGCGCGCTGCGGCTGGCGCGGTTCAACGCCAACATCGATGCCGACGAGCAGCCGCATAAGTCTGCCGGCTTTCTCACTGGGGTTCCGGCGCCAGCGGGCGCGGGGCTCGCCTTCGTGCCGCTCTATCTCTGGCTAGTGACGGGCGAGGATATATTCCGCGCCTGGTATGTGGTCGCGCCCTGGATCGCGTTCACCGCGTTCCTCATGATCTCCAACATCGCCACCTATAGCTGGTCGGCGCTGCGGCTGCGCCGGCATATCCGACTGGAAGCGATCGCGGTTGCGGGCCTGCTGGCCGCACTCCTTGTCACCGATCCCTGGCTGACTTTGTCGATCCTGTGCGCCTTCTACCTGGCGCTCATTCCCTTCGGGATCATGTCCTATGCGAAGGTGAAGCGGCAGCGCGCAGCGGCGGCCTCCTGACGATCAGGCGGCGAGAACGCCCGTAGGCAGAGGCAGCGCCGCGCGCCGTTCCATCCGAAGCACCCGCGGCCGGCGGATGTGGATATGGTAGACCTGAGGTTCCTGCGGAATCGGCTCAAACTGGAGCGCTGCCACCATCTTGTCATGATAATGGGCGAACATCCAGATAATCGTCCCGATTGCGAACAGGAAGGCGGCGGAAAAGAGGGTCGCAGCTACAAAGGTGAACATGGCGAACGCTTTCTGTCTTGCCATTTGCACAGTATGGCGCACTATGACGATATAAACGGCCGTTAACCGTGTTTGTTCCGTCTGTTCCCTTTATGTTCTCTTTTGGGAGCGACGTCAACCCTTGCCACCGCTTTTTTTCGCGTCTAAGGGCGCGACCATTCCACATGGGAATCGCCATATCCGGTGCCGGCCGGAGCCTTTGAGGCTCCCACCCCGGTTCCTGATTCCCAGAGGTAGCAACCGGAAGGAGAAAGACCATGGCGGCACCTGTCGTCACCATGCACCAATTGATCGAGGCTGGCGCCCATTTCGGCCACCAGACCCACCGCTGGAACCCGCGCATGAAGCCGTACATCTTCGGCGAGCGCAACGGCATCCACATTCTTGACCTCAGCCAGACCGTGCCGCTGTTCGGCCGCGCGCTCGACTTCGTGTCGGCGACCGTCGCTGCGGGCGGCAAGGTGCTGTTCGTCGGCACCAAGCGCCAGGCGCAGGATCCCATCGCCGAAGCCGCCCGCAAGTCGGGCCAGCATTTCGTCAATCATCGCTGGCTTGGCGGCATGCTCACCAACTGGAAGACCATTTCGGGTTCGATCAAGCGCCTGAAGACCCTCGAGGAGAAGCTGTCGGGCGACACCCATGGCTTCACCAAGAAGGAAGTCCTTCAGATGACGCGCGAGCGCGAGAAGCTGGAACTGTCGCTGGGCGGCATTCGCGACATGAACGGCATTCCCGACGTGATGTTCGTGATCGACGCGAACAAGGAAGAGCTGGCGATCAAGGAAGCCAACACTCTCGGCATCCCGGTCGTGGCGATCCTCGATTCGAACGTCTCGCCTGACGGCATCGCTTTCCCGGTTCCCGCGAACGACGACGCCAGCCGCGCCATCCGCCTCTATTGCGAGGCCATCGCCGCCGCCGCGACCAAGGGCAACCGCGGCGCGCAGCAGGCGTCGGGCGTCGATCTCGGTGCGCTGGACGAGCCGGAAGTGGAAGAGGTTGTCGCCGAGGCTTAAGGGCGTCGCACGACTGCAAGATTGGCGGATTAGAGGGTTGCGATTGATCTGAAACCAGCTGTGCCCCGGCGAAGGCCGGGGTCCAGTTCAGACCGTCCAACTGGACCCCGGCCTGCGCCGGGGAACGCAATCCATAAAGGGCGCGCTCCATCGGATCGCGCCCTGCCGCACATTTGAAACGTTCAACATTAGGAGCCGAAACATGGCCGAGATTACCGCTGCCGCCGTCAAGGAACTGCGCGACCGTTCGGGCGCGGGCATGATGGATTGCAAGAAGGCGCTGACCGAAGCGGGCGGCGACATCGAAGCGGCGACCGACTGGCTGCGCGCCAAGGGCCTGGCCGCCGCGCAGAAGAAGTCGAGCCGGACCGCTGCCGAGGGGCTGGTCGGCGTGGCCGTCGCCGGGACCAAGGGCGTCGCTGTCGAAGTGAACAGCGAAACCGACTTCGTCGCCAAGAACGACCAGTTCCAGGATTTCGTTCGTACCGTCGCGCAGATCGCGCTGGACACGGGCGCCGCCGATGCTGCTGCGCTGGGCTCCGCCGCTTATCCGTCGGGCGGGACCGTCGCTGAAAAGCTGGTCGCCAACATCGCCACCATCGGCGAGAATCAGACGCTGCGCCGCGTCGGCCATGTCGAAGTGTCGCAGGGCGTCGTCGTCCCCTACGTCCACAACGCCGCCGCGCCGGGCCTGGGCAAGATCGGCGTTCTGGTCGCTCTGGAGGGTGACGCGCCCGCCGACGTGCTGGAGCCGCTGGGCAAGCAGATCGCGATGCACATCGCCGCCGCCTTCCCGCTGGCGCTGTCGGCCGCCGACATCGACCCAGCGCTGCTGGAGCGCGAGCGCGCCATCGCGGCGGAAAAGGCCGCCGAAAGCGGCAAGCCCGCCGAGATCGTCGCGAAGATGGTCGACGGCGCGGTCGCCAAGTTCGCCAAGGAGCAGGCGCTACTGAGCCAGTTGTTCGTCATGGACAACAAGACCCCGGTCGCCGACGTCGTCGCCAAGGCGGCGAAGGATGCGGGCGCGTCGATCACGCTGAAGAGCTATGTCCGCTTCCAGCTCGGCGAAGGCATCGAGAAGGAAGTCAGCGACTTCGCGGCTGAGGTTGCTGCGGCTGCGGGCGTCTGATCGATCCTGAAAGGGACAGGCATTGAAGGGAGCGTCCGCAAGGGCGCTCCCTTTTTCGTGGGACTGACGGGGACGGGTGGACGGAACCGGCGGCGTGGCGGCGTCACGGGCGGGAAGGCGCCGGATTGCAGCGCCGTCCAGCGCGCCATCGGAGGTTGACCGACCAATGACCAGAGCCTTCTGCCTTTTCCTCTCCACCTTTCTCCTCTCCACCAGCCCCGTGGCGGCCCAGATGGGCGGGGGAGGCATGGGCGGAGGGGGCATGGGCGGCATGGGCGGGGGCGGCATGGGCGGGGCGGGGCCGCCGGGCGGCGGGCCTGGTCCAGGCGGCCTCATGCGTCCACCCAGCCCGCCCAAGCCGCTGAGCCGTGACCGGTTCGACAAGGCCGTGACCGCCATGTTCCGCGACGCCGATGTGAGCCGCGATGGCATGGTGACGATCGAGGAACTGCGCGGCATCGTCGAGGCGCGGCGCGACGCGATCATCCGCGCGCGCTTCGCCAAGATCGACAGCAATAATGACAGGGCGATCAGCCAGGAGGAGTTTTTCGGCTGGCAGAGGCAGATGGGGTCGCTTGCCGCTTCGGACAAAGGCGGGCTGGTCGAGCGCGAAGGCCCGGTGGCGGAGGTCGTCAGGCCGGAATTGGGTGACGATCCGCAGGATCGCGCGATTGCCGCGCTGGTGGAGCCGCTCAGCGTCACCCTGCTCACCCAGGCGAACGGCAATTATGATGCGGGCGTGTCCCTGGCGGAGTTGATCGCTAATGAAGGCAAGCGGTTCGAGGCGGCGGACGCCAACCATGATGGCTGGCTGACGATGGAGGAGATGCGCGCCACGATGCCCAAGCGCGGACCTCGGCCCGAAAGCGCGCCGCCCGGCTGCCCGCCGGGCATGGCGTGCTGAACCGCCCGGTCGCAAAGCGGCTGCCCCAACCGTCGCCCAAGACGGGCGCCGCAGAAAAGCGATAAAGCGCCTGTACGGGTGCTTCCGTTTGCCAGGCTTGCGAGACGACCATTGATCGCTATCGTCATCGACCATGGGATACAAGCAACGCACCACATCGCTGCCGCCGCCATATCTCAAAAGAGTTTGGTTGAAGGGTGACGATGTCGATCCCGCGCCTGACTGGACGCGCTATCCCTTCAATCTTTCCCTAATCCGCAACGGCGGGCTGGACTTCCATTTTTCCAAAGCTGTGACGATCATCGTCGGCGAAAACGGGACAGGCAAATCAACACTGCTGGAAGCGATCGCCCAGCTTGCGGGTTTCAGCGACTCCGGTGGCGCGCAGGGAATGCGGGCAGTGGATAAAGCTCCGGCATCGGCAAGCGACGCAGGCGCTTTGGCGGCATATCTGCGCGGCGCATGGTTGCCGCAAGTCAAGCAGGGTTGGTTCTTTAGAGCAGAGACGTTCTTTTCGGTTGCTCGCTATCTGGATCAAGCGGCGTTCGAAGTAGGGGCAGTCGGCCCCCAATATCTGTCTGCATCGCATGGAGAAGGATTTTTCGACTTCTTCGGCGAACGTATGGACAGGCAAGGCCTCTACATATTGGACGAGCCGGAATCCGCCCTATCGCCTCACCGTCAGTTCGATTTTCTGAAACTGCTGCGCCGGATTCAATATGCCCGCAACGCCCAGGTGATTATGGCTACGCACTCGCCGATCCTGATGGCGTTGCCTGACGCCGACCTGTGGCAGGTGGACAGTTACAGCGTTCGTCCGGTGGCGCTGGAAGAGACATCGCACTTTCGGCTCTACCGGGAATTCATGCTCTATCCGCGCGAAACGGTAGAGGCGATGATTGAATGACATCGCTCTATGCAGTCGATGGCTAAGCTGCATATCGGCAACAATCGCCCTTCCCATCGCGCGCTCCCCCGCCTAAGGTCCGCGCCGCTTTCCTGCCCCTCTCACGGATTCTCGCCCGCCCATGACCCGGCCTGCCTTCAAGCGCATCCTTCTGAAGCTGTCCGGCGAGGTGCTGATGGGGCAGGGGCAGTTCGGGATCGAGCCGGAGACGGTGAACCGAGTCGCCGGCGAGATCGCGGCGGCGAAGGATGCCGGATTCGAGCTGTGCGTCGTCGTGGGTGGCGGCAATATCTTCCGGGGTCTGGCCGGCGCGGCGGCGGGGTTCGACCGGGCGAGCGCCGATTATATGGGGATGCTCGCCACCGTCATGAACGCGCTCGCCGTGCAGAATGCGCTGGAGAAGCTGGGGTATGACACCCGCGTCCAGTCGGCGATCCCGATGGCCAGCGTGTGCGAGCCTTATATCCGGCGCAAGGCGGTGCGGCACATGGAGAAGGGCCGCATCGTCATCTTCGCCGCCGGCACGGGCAGCCCATTCTTCACCACCGACACCACCGCTGCGCTGCGGGCCGCCGAGATGAATTGCGATGCGCTGTTCAAGGGCACCAGCGTGGATGGCGTCTATAATGCCGATCCCAAGAAGGTAGCGGATGCCGTCCGCTATGACAGCATCAGCTTCGACCAGGTGCTGAACGACAATCTGAAGGTCATGGACGCCAGCGCGATCGCGCTGTGCCGCGAGAATGATATCCCCATCGTCGTGTTCAACATCCGCGAGACCGGCAACCTTGCTACCGTGCTCGCCGGGCAGGGCGTCGCGACGATCGTGCAGAACCAGGAGCGTTGATTAGTCATGCCGCAATATAACAAAGCCGATCTGGAACGCCGCATGGCGGGCGCGCTCGAATCGCTGAAGGGCGATCTGACCGGCCTGCGGACCGGGCGCGCGAACGTGCAGTTGCTCGATCCAGTGACGGTGACCGTCTATGGCGCCAACATGCCGCTCAACCAGGTGGCGACCGTCTCCGCGCCCGAACCGCGCATGTTGTCGGTGCAGGTGTGGGACAAGAGCAATGTCGCCCCGGTCGACAAGGCGATCCGGTCGGCGGGCCTTGGCCTCAACCCGATCGTCGACGGGCAGACGCTACGCCTGCCGATTCCCGACCTGACCGAGGAACGCCGCAAGGAACTGGCGAAGCTCGCCAGCAAATATGCCGAAGGCGCGCGCGTCGCCGTCCGCAACGTCCGCCGCGACGGCATGGACAGCCTGAAGGCCGACGAGAAGAAGGGCGAGATCAGCGAGGATGAGCGCAAGCGGTTGGAAACCGAAATCCAGAAGCTGACCGACAGCAGCATCGCCGATATCGACGCGGCAACCGCCGCAAAGGAGAAAGAAATTCTCGGCCAGTAAGCCGGGGCTTTTCTTTCGCGGCCAAAACACGCATGTCCTCCTGATGGCCACCCAAGCCAAGCCCGATCTGTCCAGCGCCGCGCCGCCCCATGGCGCGCGCCACGTCGCCATCATCATGGACGGCAATGGCCGCTGGGCGAAGAAAAGGCTGCTGCCGCGCGCCGCAGGCCACCGCGCCGGGGTTGAAGCGGTGCGGCGGGTCGCGCGGGCGGCGCAGGATCTGGGGCTGGAATGCCTGACCCTCTATGCCTTTTCGTCCGAAAACTGGAAGCGGCCGGCGAGCGAGGTCGCTGATCTCATGGGGCTGCTGCGGCGCTTCATCGAGGCCGATCTGGACGAATTTCACGCCAATGGCGTGCGGTTGAAGGTGATCGGCGACTATCATGCGCTCGAACCTTCGCTAGTGGCGATGATCGAGAACGCGGTGGCGCGGACGTCCGGCAACAGCGGGCCGATGATCGCGATCGCGCTCAACTATGGCGCGCAGGACGAGATGGTGCGCGCCGTGCAGCGCATCGCGCAGCGCGCGGCCTGCGGCGAGATTATGCCCGACACGATCGGCCCGGCGGAGATCGACGCCGCGCTCTACACCGCCGACCTGCCGCCGCTGGACCTCCTCATCCGCACATCGGGCGAGCAGCGGCTCAGCAATTTCATGCTGTGGCAGGCGGCCTATGCCGAACTCTATTTCACCGACATTTTATGGCCGGACTTCGACGGGCGGGCGCTGGCCGCCGCGCTCGACGCCTTCCGCATGAGGGACCGCCGGTTCGGCGGATTGTGATTGCATGACCGGCGAATTGCGGACCCGAACCATCGTCGGCGTCGCGCTGATCGCGCTGGCGCTCGGCTGTTTACTGGCGGGCGGGCTGCTCTTCTGGATGCTGCTGGTGGTGGCGGGCGTCCTGATGCAGGGCGAATGGGGCGACCTGACCGGAGCGCACCCCGAGCAGCGCAAGGCGGCGATGTTCGCTGTCTCGATTCCGCTAGCCTTGCTCTGCCCGCTGGCGGCGGGGATCGACTGGCCGGTGCTGGTCGCGGGCGCGGCAGCCTTCTTCTTCGTGCTGTTCACCAGCCGCAATCCGGCGCTGGCGCTTGGCATCCCCTATATCTGCATTCCGATCACCGCCTTGCTCTTCCTGCGCGGGCAGGCGCCCTATACTTATGGGTTGCTGCTCGCCTTCTGGGCCTTGTCGCTGGTGTGGGCGACCGACATCGGCGCCTATTTCGCCGGCCGGTCGATCGGCGGACCGAAGCTTGCGCCGCGTGTCAGCCCGTCCAAGACCTGGTCTGGGCTTGCCGGCGGAGTGCTGGCGGCGCTGGTGCTGGGCTTCCTGCTGCACCGCTTTGCCGGCCTGCCGATCCAGCTTGCGGCGGCGAGCGGGCTGCTGGCGGTGGCTGCTCAGTTGGGTGACTTGTTTGAAAGCTGGATGAAGCGGCGCGCGGGCGTCAAGGACAGCGGCACCCTGTTGCCCGGCCATGGCGGGGTGATGGACCGGCTGGACGGCGTGGTCGCCGCCGCGCCGCTGGCTGCTCTGCTCTACATCGTGCTGGCGCTGGGCGCATGAAGCGGGTCTCGATCTTCGGTGCGACCGGATCGGTTGGCCTGTCGACGCTGGACCTGGTGCGGCGCGATCCCGACGCTTACCGGGTCGTCGCGCTGACCGCGAACAGCCATGTGGACAGCCTGGCGGCGCAGGCGCGAGAGACCGGCGCGCAGGTGGCGGTGGTCGCGGAAGAGCGGCATTATGGCGCGCTGAAAGATGCGCTCGCCGGATCGGGCGTGGAGGCCGCCGCGGGCGCGCAGGCGCTGGTCGATGCGGCAAGGCTCGACGCGGACTGGACCATGGCCGCGATCGTCGGCTGCGCGGGGCTGCGCCCCACCATGGCGGCGCTGGAGGCCGGCGGCACGGTGGCGCTCGCCAACAAGGAGTCGCTGGTGTCGGCCGGAGCGCTGATGATGGACATGGCGCGCCAGTCCGGCGCGACCCTGCTGCCGGTGGACAGCGAACATAATGCGATTTTCCAGTGCCTTGCCGGCAGCGATTTGGAGGATGTCGCACGGATCATCCTGACCGCCAGCGGTGGGCCGTTTCGCACCCGCAGCCGCGCCGAGATGGTGGGCATCACCCCCGCTCAGGCGGTCGCCCATCCCAACTGGTCGATGGGCGCGAAGATCAGCGTCGACAGCGCGACGATGATGAACAAGGGGCTGGAACTGATCGAGGCGGCGCACCTTTTCCCGGTGGGTCTCGACCGGATCGAGATATTGGTCCATCCCCAATCGGTCATCCATTCGATGGTCGAATATCGCGACTGTTCGACTTTGGCGCAGCTTGGCTCGCCCGACATGCGGATTCCCATCGCCCATGCGCTGGCCTGGCCGCGGCGCATAGCTACGCCCTGCAAGCCGCTGGACCTCGCAGCGATCGGCAGGCTCGACTTCGAAGCGCCTGATGAGCAACGCTTTCCGGCGCTACGCATCACCCGCGCGGCGGCGCAGGAAGGGGGCACTGCCCCCGCCATCCTTAACGCCGCCAATGAGGTGGCGGTCGCCGCTTTCCTGGCCGGGCGGATCGGCTTCCTTGATATCGCCATGATTGTGGAGGATGTTCTGGGTCGCTATAGCGCAGCGGCGCCGACGGGCCTGGACGATGTGCTGGCGGCGGACGCCGGCGCGCGGCGGCAGGCGGGCCAAGTGATGGAAAGATTGACGGCTTGATCCACAATCCCGGTTTCCTGATGACCGTGCTCGCCTTCGTGGCGGTGATTGGGCCGCTCGTCTTCGTGCATGAACTCGGCCATTATCTCGTCGGCCGCTGGTGCGGGGTGAAGGCGGAGGCGTTCTCCATCGGCTTCGGGCCGGAGTTGTTCGCCTGGGTGGACAAGCGCGGCACCCGCTGGCGCGTCGCGGCGCTGCCGCTCGGCGGCTATGTCCGCTTCAAGGGCGACATGAACGCGGCGAGCATGACCGATCCCGCCTGGCTGGAAATGTCGGCCAAGGACCGCGCGGAGAGCTTCCCCGCCAAGCCGTTGTGGCAGCGCGCGGCGATCGTGGCGGCGGGGCCGGCGATCAATTTCCTCTTCGCCATTCTGATCCTCGCTGCTTTCGCATTCCTCCATGGTGAGAGCCGCACCCCGGCCGTTGCTGGGCAAGTGCAGCCGGGCAGCGCGGCTGCTGCTGCGGGTATCGTTCCGGGAGACCGCATCGTGTCGCTGGGCGGGCGGGCGATGGAGACGTTCGACGACATCCGCCTCTATGCGCAAATCCGTCCCGGCGAGCCGGTCGAGATGGTGATCGAGCGGAACGGCGCGCGCATCGTCAAGCAGGGGCGGATCGGCAGCGTTGCCGAGGATGATGGTCTGGGCAACACATTCAACATCGGACGGCTGGGCATAGCGCCGGGCGATCCGGTGGTGGTGCCGGTCAGCCTTGCCCGCGCGCCGGTGGTAGCGATCGAGCGGACCGGGCAGATCGTCCGCACCATGGTCGAAACGCTGGGCCAGATCGTCAGCGGATCGCGATCGGTCAAGGAACTGGGCGGGCCTTTGAAGATCGCGCAGGTTTCGGGTCAGGCCGCCACGCTGGGCCTCGAAAGCTTCATCTTCTTCGCCGCGCTCATCTCGATTAACTTGGGGTTCATCAACCTGTTGCCAATCCCGATGCTGGATGGTGGGCATCTGCTTTTTTACGGGATCGAGGCAGTGCAGCGGCGCCCCGTCAGTCCACAGGCGCAGGAATGGGCCTACAGGTCCGGCCTGGCGCTGTTGATGGCGATGATGCTGCTGGTGACGTTCAACGATTTGTCGTCTTTCGGGCTGTGGAAGAGCCTGTCCGGCTTGATCGGCTGACGCGCTTCGGGCAGGGAAGCGCCGGTCGGCGGCGTCTGTTGCGGCAGAAACAGTTTTTTGCGATTTTCTAAGGTGGAACGGGTGACAGCGATGAACAGCAGCATGAAGCAGCGCCCGATCGTCGCGGTCCTGTTGGCCACGACCATGATCGCGGGCCTGCCGGTGCTTCCCGCGATGGCGCAGGACGCGCCTGCATCCACCGTCGCCGCCCCGGTCTCGACCGTAGCGACGCTCGGCACGATCCGCTCGATCGCGGTCACCGGCACGCAGCGGCTGGAGCCCGACACCGTCCTCTCCTACACCAAGCTCCGCATCGGTCAGTCCTTTACCCAGGAAAGCCTCGACCAGGGTCTGCGCGACCTTTATGAGACCGAGCTGTTCGCCGACGTCCAGATACGCAACGACAATGGCGCGCTGACGATCGAGGTGAAGGAAAATCCGGTCATCAACCGCATCGTGCTGGAAGGCAATAAGCGGTTGAAGGAAGACAAGATTCGGCCCGAGATCAAGCTCGCCCCGCGCCAGATCTATACGCGCTCCAAAGTCCGTGCCGATGTGGCCCGCATCGTCGAACTCTATCGCCGGCAGGGTCGCTTCGCCGCAACGATCGAGCCGAAATTGGTGCAGCTCGACCAGAACCGCGTCGATATCGTGTTCGAGATCAGCGAAGGCCCCAAGTCCAAGGTCCGCCAGATCAACATCATCGGCAATGAGAAGTTCAAGGACGGCGAACTGCGCAGCCAGATGGTCACCAAGCAGTCGCGCTGGTTCCGTATCTTCTCGTCAGGCACCAGCTACGATCCCGATCGCCTCGCCTATGACCAGCAGAAGCTGCGCCAATTCTATCTGACCGAAGGCTATGCCGACTTCCGCGTGATCTCCGCCGTGGCGGAACTGACGCCCGACAAGCAGGACTTCATCATCACCTATGTGGTGGAGGAAGGGGACCGCTACAAGTTCGGCGACGTGAAGGTCGAATCGGACATTCGCGACCTGTCCGGCGACCTGCTGACCCGCCGGCTGCCGATGAAGAAGGGCGACTGGTACAACGCCAAGCAGGTCGAGGACACGGTCGACACGCTGAGCGAGACCGCCGGCCTGTTCGGCTATGCCTTTGCCGACGTGTCGCCGGACTTCAACCGGTCGAAGGAAGACCTGACGATGGGGATCAACTTCCGCATCGCCAATGCGCCGCGCGTCTATGTCGAGCGGGTCGACATCAACGGCAACACGCTGACCCAGGACAAGGTGGTCCGCCGCGAGTTCCGCCTGGCCGAAGGCGACGCCTTCAACAGCTTCCTCGTCAAGCGGTCGAAGGACCGGATCAATTCGCTCGGCTTCTTCCAGGAGAAGCTGGACGTCGAGCAGAAGCCCGGCTCCGCGCCCGATCGCATCGTTCTGGAAACCAACGTCCAGGAAAAATCGACCGGCGAATTGTCGCTCTCGGCGGGCTATTCCTCGCTGGAGCGCTTCATCATCGCGGCGTCGATCACGCAGCGCAATTTCCGCGGCAAGGGCCAGGAACTGCGCACCTCGGTCAACTATTCGGCCTATAGCAAGTCGGTGGAAGTGGGCTTTACCGAGCCCTATTTCATGGACAAGAATATCGCGCTGGGCGGTGACATCTATCGGCGCGACCTCAACAGCTTCCGGTTCCTCGGCAGCGGCACCAACAACCGCGATACCACTTATGAGCAGACCACGACCGGCTTCCAGATTCGCGCGGGCGTGCCGATCACCGAATATATCTCGCTGGCGCTGCGCTACAGCCTGAACTTCGACGATGTGACGCTCGACCGCGACACTTATTATTCGGACCCGGACGGCACTGGCCCGCTGGTCGAGCGCTGCGACCCGCTGCTCGCCGGCCGTTACCTCTGCGACGCCATCGGCAAGCGCACGACCTCCTCGCTCGGCTATTCATTGATCTACGACACGCGCGACAACCGCATCCGGGCGACGCGCGGGCGCAGCGCGACCCTGAGCCAGGATTTTGCGGGCCTGGGCGGCAGCGTCAAATATATTCGCACCCGCCTCAACGCCGCGCAATATGTGCCGCTGGGCGCCGGCTTCATCTTCTCGCTGACGGCCGAGGCGGGCTATATCCACTCGCTCGAAAGCCAGCGGCTCGATCCCGACGGCTTCCCGACCGAGAAGATCCGGCTGGTCGATCGCTTCTTCCTCGGCGAACCGCAGTTCCGCGGCTTCAACATCCGCGGCGTCGGCCCGCGCGTGAAGCGCTATTTCCTTGAAGGCACGACCGAGAATGGGACTACCACCTATGAGCGCGTGACCGGGCGGAACAACGTCTCCGACGACGCACTGGGCGGTCGCATCTATTATATGTCGCGCGCTGAGGTTGAAATCCCGCTGGGGTCGGGGGCGCGCGAAATGGGGTTGCGGCCTTCGGTATTCGTGGATGCAGGCGCGGTCGCTGGAATCAAGGATCCGGTGCTGACGAATGGCACGGGAAGCTTTGCCGGTTATTGCGATCCCACCGATGCCGCACCGACCGGATCGACGCGGGTGCGGGCGACGGGGACTGCGCGTTCGCCGATGTGCGGCACGAACTACAGCTTCGCGGGCGGCAATTTCGAGGAAGAATATCTCGGCGATACGCTGAAACCCCGTTTGTCGGTGGGCTTCGGCGTCAACTGGAACTCGCCATTCGGCCCGTTCCGCATCGACATTGCCCGTGCCCTGCTGAAAGAGCCGGGCGACGACACCAAACTCATCACCTTCAACGTAGGGACTCAATTCTGATGAAGACGATTTTTCAGGCGACCGCGCTTGCGCTGACGTCCATGACTGCCATCGCGATCACTGCCGCGCCCGCCGTCGCCCAGACCAAGTCGGGCATCGCAGTGGTCGATCTGGAGGAGGCTGTCGTTAAAAGCGCGGCCTTCACCACCGCGATGACGCAGATGCAGACGACCTACAAGCCGCAGCTCGACCAGATCAACACGCGCCGCACCGCGATCGAAGCCGACCTCAAGACCAAGAACGACGCGCTCCAGGCCGCCTACAAGGCCGCCGGCAACAAGTCGACTCCGGCGATCGAAACCCAGTTCCAGGCGCTTCAGCAGGCGCAGCAGAACGGCCAGGCCGAATTGCAGCGCCTCAGCCAGCCGGTGCAGCTCGCCCGCGCCTATGTCGAGCAGCAGATCGTCGACAAGCTGGACGATGCCGTCAAGGCCGCGACCGCCAAGACCAAGGCGGAGATCGTCTTCAAGAAGGCGGCAACCGAGAGCTTCGGCGCGGGCGCCGATATCACCGCCGCGGTCGTGACCGAACTGAACACGCTGGTTCCCAGCGTCGGCATCACGCCGCCCGCCGGATGGCAGCCGGGTCGCCAGCAGGGCGCCGCCGCTGCGCCGGCTCCCGCCGCGCCGGCGCAGGCGCCCAAGTCGCGCTGAAATAATATGAGTGGAGAGGGGGAAACCGCCGCGCTTGGCCCGATGGATGTCCGTCGGGTCATGGCGGCGCTGCCGCATCGCTATCCGATGCTGCTGATCGACCGCGTGGTGTCGCTGGTGCCGAGCCAGTCGATCCACGCGATCAAGGCGGTGTCGGTGAACGAGCCGTTCTTTCAGGGGCATTTCCCGACCCGTCCGATCATGCCCGGCGTGCTGATCGTGGAAGCGATGGCGCAGGCGGCGGGCGTGCTGGCGGTCGAATCCATGAACCTCGCCGATTCGGGCAAGCTCGTCTATTTCATGAGCATCGACGGCGCGAAGTTCCGCGCGCCGGTCGAGCCGGGCTGCCTGCTCGACCTGTATGTCGAGGTGACGCAGAATCGCGGCGCGATCTGCAAGTTCAGCGGCAAGGCGATGATGGGGGACAAGCTCGCGTCGGAAGCGCAGTTCGTCGCGATGATCACCGATCCGCCCAAGGATTGAAGGGTAGACGGGAAAAGCCTGTCATCCTCCGCTGTAAGGGGAGGTGGCAGGGCGAAGCCCTGACGGAGGGGTGTCCCGCTATCGATAGGGTGACACCCCTCCACCACTTCGTGGTCCCCCTCCCCTTGCAGGGGAGGAAGGCGTTAGGTCAGACTTTCTTATTCCTTGCCAACCGCCGCGCGAACCGCTAACGGCGCGCCTTCGCATTTTTTCGCATCCGGCCGGTCGGAAACCGGCCACATGAGGAGCATCCCCGCCATGAAGGCCGATACCCACCCCGATTACCACCTGATTACGGTCCAGATGACCGACGGCACCACCTTCCAGACCCGATCGACCTGGGGCAAGGAAGGCGACACGCTGGCGCTCGACATCGATCCCAAGTCGCACCCGGCCTGGACCGGCGGCAACCGCCAGCTCGACACCGGCGGTCAGGTGGCGCGCTTCAACAAGCGCTTCGGCGGCCTCACGCTGAAGAAGTAATCGGCCGTTTAAGGGTTGATGAGGAAAGGGCGCGCCGGGAACGGGGCGCCCTCTTCATGTCAGGCGGCGCAATTGCCGCCTATCGGGCTCTGCCCCTTGCAGCCCGCGCATCCCGCGTCTAAAGGCGCGCCCAGCATTCCCAACAATTCGGAGTAACGAGGGCCATGGCCGTCACGCGCACCTTTTCGATCATCAAGCCCGACGCCACCCGTCGCAACCTCACCGGCGCTGTCACCAAGAAGCTGGAGGAAGCGGGCTTGCGCGTCGTCGCCTCCAAGCGCATCCGCATGAGCCGCGAGCAGGCCGAGGGCTTTTACGCCGTCCACAAGGAGCGCCCCTTCTTCGCCGACCTCGTCGCTTTCATGATTTCCGGACCGGTCGTCGTCCAGGTGCTGGAAGGCGAGGATGCGGTGAAGCGCAACCGCGACATCATGGGCGCGACCAACCCCGCCAATGCCGACGAAGGCACGATCCGCAAGGAATATGCGGAATCGATCGAGGCAAATTCGGTCCATGGCTCCGACAGCGAGGAAAATGCCGCGATCGAGATCGCCTATTTCTTCAAGCCGGACGAGATTGTCGGCTGATCGGGGACGACCAGGATAGTGTGAAGGGCTGGGGGCGGATAGCCCGCCGGCCCTTTTTGCTTTCTAATCCTCCCCTCGCAGGGGAGGTGGCAACCCGCAGGGTTGACGGAGGGGTGTCCCGCTATCGAGGGGGCGACACCCCTCCACCATTTGCTTCGCAAACGGTCCCCCTCCCCTTACAGGGGAGGATGAGGACTTCACTTCCAAATCCGCCACCCCATTTTTGCGATTTGCCCATTGTCGTCGCGGGCGTTAAGGGGCTTTGCTTTCCGGGCGGCGTGATCGCCGTGAAGGCAGGGGAAGCGGGCAATGAGCGGGGCGGTGGCAGTCGGCATCATCATGGGGTCGCGATCCGATTGGGAGACGATGCGCCATGCCGCCGAAACGCTCGACGCGCTGGGCGTGCCGCATGAATGCAAGGTCGTATCGGCCCACCGCACGCCGCAGCGCCTCTACGATTATGCCACCGGCGCGGCGGGGCGGGGCCTGAAGGTCATCATCGCGGGCGCTGGCGGCGCGGCGCATCTGCCGGGCATGGCGGCGTCGATGACGCGGCTGCCGGTGCTGGGGGTGCCGGTGGAATCGAAGGCGTTGAAGGGCATGGATTCGCTGCTGTCCATCGTCCAGATGCCGGGCGGCATTCCGGTAGGCACGCTGGCGATCGGCAAGGCGGGCGCGATCAATGCGGGGCTGCTGGCCGCCGCGATCCTCGCCACCGCCGATCCGGCGCTCGCCGAACGGCTGGACGCCTGGCGGGCCAAGCAGACCGACAGCGTAGCCGAGACGGTCGAGGACTGAGCTGCCCATGACCCTCATTGCTCCCGGCGCGACCATCGGCATCCTGGGCGGCGGCCAGCTTGGCCGCATGATCGCCATCGCAGCGGCGCAGCTTGGATACCGCACCCATATCTTCGCGCCGGAGGAGAGCGGCCCGGCGGCCGACGTGTCGCCGCGCTGGACGCGGGGCGAATATGTCGATGCCGCC
Organism: Sphingobium sp.; assembly: GCF_036170395.1. GTDB lineage: Bacteria > Pseudomonadota > Alphaproteobacteria > Sphingomonadales > Sphingomonadaceae > Sphingobium. The sequence goes on along the minus strand of NZ_JAVHPD010000007.1, from coordinate 103,755 downwards.
GCGCTCGCCGCCTTTGCCGAGGACGTGGATGTCGTTACCTATGAGTTTGAGAATATCGACCCGGCGGCGGTCGAGACGCTTAGCCATCACGGCCTCGTGCGCCCCGGCGCGCAGGCGCTGAAGGTGGCGCAGGACCGGCTGGCCGAAAAGCGCTTCGTGTGCGACCTGGGTGGGCTGACCGCGCCTTTCGCTGCGGTCGAGAGCCTCGACGATCTGGAAGAGGCGATAGACGAAATCGGGAGCCGCGCGGTCCTCAAGACCAACCGCATGGGCTATGACGGCAAGGGGCAGGCGCGGCTGTCGGAGCCGGGCGATGCGGTGGGCGCATGGAACGCCATCGGGCGGCAGAGCGCGATTCTGGAGGGGTTCGTCACCTTTGCCGAGGAGTTTTCGATCCTCTTGGTGCGCGGCGCGGATGGGGAAGTCCGCTTTTGGGATGCACCCGCGAACGTGCATGTCGATGGCATCCTTTCGACCTCCACCCTGCCGGCCGGGCCGCTGATCGGCGGGCAGGTGGAACAGGCGCGCCGCCTCGCCAAGCAGGTGGCTGACGCGCTCGACTATGTCGGGGTGCTGACGCTGGAGTTTTTCGCCAGCGCCGACGGGCCGGTGTTCAACGAGATGGCGCCGCGCGTTCACAATAGCGGCCACTGGACCATCGAAGGCGCGGTGACGAGCCAGTTCGAGAATCATGTCCGCGCGATCTGCGGCCTGCCTTTGGGGGATACCGGCCTTGCCGCGCCGCATGTCGCGATGCGCAACCTGATCGGGAACGAGGGGCATGACTGGCCGGCGATCTTGAGCGATCCGGCCAATCATCTTCACCTCTATGGCAAGCATGAGGCGCGGCCGGGCCGCAAGATGGGGCATGTCACGCGGCTGACCTTCTGATCGATCAGAGCGCCTGGCCCGCCGCCCAGCCGCTGGCCCAGGCCCATTGGAAATTATAGCCGCCGAGCCATCCGGTTACGTCCACCGCCTCGCCGATGGCGTAGAGGCCCGGCACCTTGGTCGCTTCCATGGTGCGGGAGGATAGGCCCGCCGTGGCGATGCCGCCGGCGGTCACTTCGGCCTTGGCATAGCCTTCCGTGCCGTTGGGCAGGAAAGCCCAGTCGGAGAGCCGCGCGGCCGTCTGCCGCAGCGCCTTGTCGGACAGCGAACCGAGTTCGCCCTCAACACCAATACGTTCCAGCAGAGCGTCGGCCAGCCGTTCGGGCAGCGCCTGCGCCAGCAGGCGACGGATGGGGAGGCGGGGGCGTTCGCGCTTTTCGGCAAGGAGCCAGTCGGCCGGGCGATCGGGCAGGAAATCGACATGGATCGGGGTGCGATGCTGCCAATAGCTGCTGATCTGGAGCATGGCCGGGCCGGACAAGCCGCGATGGGTGAAGAGAGCGGCCTCGCGGAAGCGGATTTTTCCCGAGCGGACAACGACTTGCGCCGACAAACCGGACAGCGAGTGGAACAGCTGTTCAGCGGTTCCGAGGGTGAGCGGAACAAGGGCGGGGCGGGGCTGGACGACCGACAGGCCAAAGCGCCGGGCGACGTCATAGGCAAAGCCGGTCGCGCCCAGTTTCGGGATGGAGGGGCCGCCGGTCGCCAGCACCAGCGCGGGGGCGCGATGCTCCTGGTCGCCGACGCCCACACGGAACAGGCCGTCGCCATGATCGATGCCTGAGACCGGCTGGCCGAGCGCCATGGTGACGCCGCCCGTGGCGCATTCCTGCTCCAGCATGGCGACGATCTGGTGGGCGGACCCGTCGCAGAAAAGCTGGCCCAGCGTCTTTTCATGCCAGGCGATGCCATATCGTTCCACCAACGAAATGAAATCGGCGGGCGTGTAGCGGCCGAGCGCCGATTTGGCGAAGTGCGGGTTGGCGGAGAGATATCGGTCGGCGGCCGTGTGGATGTTGGTGAAGTTGCACCGTCCGCCGCCCGAGATCAGGATCTTCTTGCCCGGCGCGTCGGCATGGTCGACCAGCAGGACGCGCCGGCCGCGCTGTCCGGCGACGGCCGCGCACATCATGCCCGCCGCGCCGGCACCAAGCACAATCGCGTCATAATCGGCCATGTCAGCGGCCGCGCTTCAGGCGCACCAGCGCTTCGTCCAGCGCCGAGAGGAAGCGGGAGCGGTCGGTTTTCGCGAAGGGCGCCGGGCCGCCGACGGGATCGCCCATCGCGCCGGCCCGCAGGTCGGCCATGATCGCACGGGTCGCGACCGCCGCGCCGATCGAGCTGGCGGTGAAGGGCTTGCCGTTGGGGGCGATCACGACCGCGCCGGCCTTGAGGCAGCGGTCGGCGAGCAATATGTCCGCGGTGACGCAAATGCTGGCGGCGTCCGCCCGCTCGGCGATCCAGTCGTCGGCGGCGTCGAACCCGTCGCTCACCACGACGCGGTCGACCAGCGGATGGGCGGGCACGCGGATCGGGCTGTTGCTGACGATCGTGACGGGAACGCCATGCCGCCAGGCGACCTTGTAGACTTCCTCCTTCACCGGGCAGGCGTCGGCATCGACGAGTATCTTCATGGTGCGGCGATAGGGGGGGATGGGGGTGGAGACAATGGCGGATGGGTGGGGTGCTTCCCTTGTGTCATTCCCGCGTAGGCGGGAATCCATCTCCTGACGTTGCGTCAGGGGATGGGGCGGGAGATGGATCCCCGCCTACGCGGGGATGACGGTGCAAGGAGGTGAGGGGCAGGCTAAATTCGCTTGCCGCCTTCTCCCCGTGCCCTTCCTGCCCTACATGGGACGGCATGAGCGCTCCCCTGTATAACAAAGATATATTGCGGCTCGCCGCCAGCATCCCGCATCATCAGCGCCTGACCGATCCGCAGGCGAGCGTCGAGAAGCGATCGCCGACCTGCGGATCGCGGGTGACGGTGGATGTCAGGATGGCCAATGGCCGCGTGGCGGACATGGGGCTGGACGTGAAAGCGTGCGCGCTGGGGCAGGCGTCGGCGTCGCTGATGGCGGGCCACGCGATCGGCATGAGCGCGCAGGAACTGGCCGACGCGCGCGACCGGCTGACTGCCTATCTGGCGGGGACAAGCGAGGATCTGGATTTCTGGCCGGGGCTTTCCGTGCTCGCGCCGGCGCGGGGTTACCCCGCCCGCCATGCGTCGATCCGGCTTGGGTTCGAGGCGATCGCCGAAGCCGCCCGCATGGCCGACGCCTGATGTCCGCGCCTGCACCCACCGGCGCAACCGACATATTGCTGAGCGAAGGCGTCGTCCTGCTGGGCGCGGCGGTGGCGTTCGTCATGCTGTTCCGCCGCTTCGGCCTTGGCGCGGTGCTCGGCTACCTCGTCGCGGGCGCGCTGGTCGGGCCGCAGGGGCTGAAGCTGGTCGGCGGGGCCGAATCGAAGCTCGCCATCGCCGAGATCGGCATCGTCCTGCTGCTGTTCCTCGTCGGTCTCGAACTTCACCCCGCGCGCCTATGGCGGCTGAAGCGCGACATTTTCGCGCTTGGTCTGGCGCAAGTGGTCACCTGCGGCTGCGTGCTGATCGCGATCATCTTCTTCACGACAGGGTTCAGCTGGGGCGCGGCGATCGCGCTCGGGATGCCGCTCGCGCTCTCCTCGACCGCGCAGGTGTTGCCGAGCCTCAAGTCGAGCGGCCGGATCAACTCGCCCTTCGGGGAAAAGGTGTTTTCGATCCTGCTGTTCCAGGATCTCTCGATCGTCCCGCTCATCACCATCATCGCTGCCTTGTCGCGCAACCCCGCCGACGCCGCCGGACCGCCCGGATGGGTGCTTGCCGGCTATACCGTCGCAGCGATCATGGGGCTGGTGCTTGCCGGGCGGTTCGTGCTGCGGCCGCTGCTGGGACTGGTGGGGCGGCTGGGCGAGCGGGAGTTGTTCGTCGCGGTGGGGCTGTTCACCGTGCTGGCGGCGGCGGCGCTGATGCATATGCTCCATCTGTCGACTGCATTGGGCGCGTTCGTGGCGGGCGTGATGCTGGCCGATTCGCCCTATCGCCACGAAATCGAGGCCGATGTCGAGCCGTTCCGCTCGATCCTGCTCGGCCTGTTCTTCCTGGCGGTCGGCATGGTGCTGGACCTGCGCGCGGTGGCGGCCAATCCGGTGTTCGTTGTCGCCATGGCGGCCATCCTGGTCGCGACCAAGACCGCGATCATCACGGGGCTTGCCCGGCTGTTCGGCATGGACTGGAAACAGGCGCTGGGTGCGGGGCTGCTGCTGAGCCAGGGCGGCGAGTTCGGTTTCGTGCTGTTCGCGCAGGCGCAGGGCGCCTATCTGATCGCGCCGGAAGCAGCGAGCCTGTTCAGCGCGATCGTCACCTTCTCGATGGCGACCACGCCCTTCCTGATGCTGTTCGCCCGCCGGTTCGAGTTCGCATCGCCCAAGGACCGGCCCGACCTGAGCACGCCTGACGAAGCGCCGCGCGGCACCGCGATCATCGTGGGCTATGGCCGCTTCGGCCAGACCGTCGCGCAGATGCTGATGGGGCATGGCTTCGGCGTCGTGCTGATCGACAAGAAGCCCGCGCAGATCGAGGTGTCGAGCCGGTTCGATATGAAGGTCTATTATGGCGACGGCACCCGCATCGACCTGCTGCGCCGGGCGGGCGGGGAGGAGGCAAGGCTGATCGCCTTCTGCATCGATGATCCCTCGCTCGATCGGCGGGTGCTGGAGCCGGTGGGGGAAGCCTTTCCGCAGGCGGCGCTGATGGTTCGCGCCTTCGACCGGCGGCAGGTGCTGGCGCTGGAAGGCGTGGATCTGGCCGGCGTGGTGCGCGAAGTTTATGAATCGGCGATCTGCATGGGAGTGAAGGCGATGCAGGCGCTGGGCGTGCCGGACGAGGAGATTGACGAGGTGGAGCGGCAATATCGCGCCAATGACGAGCAGCGCATGGCCGTGCAGATCGAGCATGGCACGCTGCTTGCGGCGAAGGATCTCATGTATCGGCCGGGGCGCGCGATGCGCCTCGTCAGCCGGGGCGACGGAGAGGGGGCGTGATCGCTGTCCTCGCTTGCCTGTCGGCGGCGCTCGCCATCAGCGCGGGGGCGTTTGGCGCGCATGGTGCTGCTGACGCCAAGGCGGCGGAATGGCTGCGGACCGGCGGCCTCTATCAGCTGATCCATGCCGTCGCCGCGCTGGCGGTGATGGGGGTGGCGCGCGGGGCCGCGGCGCTGCTGCTGGCCGGCGCGGCGATCTTTGCCGGATCGCTCTATGTCATGGCGCTGGGCGGTCCCAAATGGCTGGGCGCGGTGACGCCGGTGGGCGGCACGCTGATGATCGTGGGCTGGCTATGGGCGGCGTGGCTGTTTGGGCAGCGCTGAAGCCCGCCGATGACTCTTCGGGCAGCGCCGATGCGCTGCCCTTGCCCCCCGGTGCGGGGCAGCATAGATTAGGATCATGGCCGACCATCATCACGATCATCTGGAGCCGACCGGCGAGAAGCTCGCCGACGCCGCGCGCCGCACGCTGGAAGCGCAGAGCGAGCAATGGACGCCGATGCGCGCCGCCATCTTCGACGCGCTGGCGGCCGAGGAGAGGCCCGCGTCCGCCTATGATATCGCAGATACGGTGTCGAAGGCGCGCGGCAAACGGGTCGCGCCCAACAGCGTCTATCGCATCCTCGACCTGTTCGTGACCAACAATATCGCGATGCGGGTGGAGAGCGCCAACGCCTATATCGCCAATGCGCATCCCGGCTGCCACCATGACTGCATCTTCCTGGTGTGCCGCAACTGCAAGCAGGCGACCCATGTCGATGACGACAAGGTGACGGGCGACGTGCGCGCGGTCGCGAGCCATGAAGGCTTCCATGCCGAGCGGCCGGTGATCGAGATATTGGGCACCTGCGCGAAGTGCGCGGCGTGACGCCGGCGTTGCGCCGCGCCCCGGAACAGCCTAGCGCCCTGCGGAGCCTATGACCCAGATGAATGATCGCCCCGAAACGCCGCTGCTCGACCAGGTGGTCTGGCCGTCAGACCTGCGCAAGCTGGACCCCGAGCAGCTGCGGCAGCTGGCCGACGAGCTGCGCGCCGAAACCATCGCGGCGGTGGGCGTGACCGGCGGGCATCTGGGATCGGGCCTCGGCGTGGTCGAGCTGACCACGGCGATCCATTATGTGTTCGACACGCCGGCCGACAAGCTGATCTGGGACGTCGGCCACCAATGCTATCCGCACAAGATATTGACCGGCCGGCGCGACCGCATCCGCACGCTGCGGCAGGGCGGTGGGCTCAGCGGCTTCACCAAGCGGGCCGAGAGCGACTATGATCCGTTCGGCGCGGCGCATAGCTCGACTTCGATCAGCGCGGCGCTGGGCTTTGCCATCGCCAACAAGATGCAGGACAGGCCGGGCAAGGCGATCGCCGTGATCGGCGACGGGGCGATGTCGGCCGGCATGGCCTATGAGGCGATGAACAACGCGCGCGACGCGGGCAACCGTCTGATCGTGATCCTGAACGACAATGACATGTCGATCGCGCCGCCGGTGGGCGGACTTTCCGCCTATCTCGCTCGCCTCGTGTCGAGCCGCGAATTCCTCGGCCTGCGCGATCTTGCCAAGCGGCTGGCGCGCAAGCTGCCCCGGCCGTTGCACAAGGCGGCGAAGAAGACCGACGAATATGCGCGCGGCATGGCGATGGGCGGCACCCTGTTCGAGGAGCTGGGCTTTTATTATGTCGGGCCGGTCGACGGGCATAATCTCGACCAGCTGATCCCCGTGCTGGAGAATGTGCGCGACGCCGCCGAAGGGCCGTGCCTTGTCCATGTCGTGACGCAGAAGGGCAAGGGCTATGGCCCCGCCGAAGCGGCGGCGGACAAATATCATGGCGTGCAGAAATTCGATGTCATCACCGGCACGCAGGACAAGGCGCCGCCGGGGCCGCCCAGCTACACCAATGTCTTCGCGCAGGCGCTGATCGCCGAGGCGCGGCGCGATTCCACGGTGTGCGCGATCACCGCCGCCATGCCTTCGGGCACGGGGCTCGACAAGTTCCAGCAGGCTTTTCCTGAGCGGACCTTCGACGTGGGGATTGCCGAGCAGCATGCCGTCACCTTTGCGGCAGGTCTTGCAGCGCAAGGGATGCGGCCCTTCTGCGCCATTTATTCGACATTCCTCCAGCGCGCCTATGACCAGGTGGTGCATGATGTGGCGATCCAGAATCTGCCGGTGCGCTTCGCGATCGACCGCGCGGGGCTGGTGGGCGCGGATGGCTCCACCCATGCCGGCAGCTTCGATGTCACCTACCTCGCTACCCTGCCCAACATGGTAGTGATGGCGGCGGCGGACGAGGCGGAGCTGGTCCATATGGTCCATACCTGCGCCGTGCATGACAGCGGGCCGATCGCGGTGCGCTACCCGCGCGGCAACGGCACCGGCGTCGGCATGCCGGATGTGCCCGAGCGGCTTGAGATCGGCAAGGGGCGGATCGTGCGGGAGGGGCGGCAGGTCGCCATTCTCTCGCTTGGCACCCGGCTGGAAGAGGCGCTGAAGGCGGCCGAGGCGCTGGAGGCGAGGGGGCTTTCGACCACCGTCGCCGACCTGCGCTTCGCCAAGCCATTGGACGAGGCGCTGATCCGCAGGCTGCTGACCACGCATGAGGTCGCCGTCACGATCGAGGAAGGCGCGGTCGGCGGTCTGGGCGCGCATGTGCTGACGCTGGCGAGCGACCTTGGCCTGATCGACAATGGCCTGAAGCTCCGGACGATGCGCCTGCCCGACATTTTTCAGGACCAGGACAAGCCCGAAAAACAATATGCGGTTGCAGGGCTGGACGCCGACGCGATCGTTGCTACGGTTCTGACGGCGCTGCGTCATAATAGCGCAACCATCGGGGCGGAAGCACGCGCCTGAGACTGCCAAAAGGGGGCCGAGTGACCAACAGCATCCTGCGCCATGTCGAAGAACATGGAGCCATTCCCCTGAGCTGGGCCGCCGGGACGGGCGGGGCGGACTATCTGAACCTGGGCGACGCGCTCAGCCCCGCCATGGTCTCGATGCTGACCGGCGTGCCGATCCAGCATGAGCCGATGGCGTCCGACCGGCTGCGGATGGCGGCGGTGGGATCGATCGGACAGGGCTATTCAGGCGGCGAAGTCTGGTTTTGGGGCACCGGTTCCTCCCATTATGCGGCGGGAACGGGCGGCGGCAAGCAACTCTATACCCGCCCGCCCGGCACCGATGTCCATATCTGCGCCACGCGCGGGCCGTTTTCGCGCAAGGTGCTGAATGACGGCGCGCCGGTCGCGGCGGACTCGGTCTATGGCGATCCGGTCTGGATACTGCCCGATTACTATCCGGGGCCGGTCGAGAAGAAATGGGATCTAGGCGTCCTCATCCACCTCGTCGATCTCGCCGACCGCGATTATGAGGCGCATCCCAAGGATTATGCGCGCTATGTCGTGCCGGAGGAGTTTGCCGGATCGGTCAAGCTGCTGAACACGGTGACGCCCAAGTCGGTCGAGGGGTTGAAGCAGCGGCTGGACGATATCCTCTCCTGTCGCCGGATCGTGTCGACCAGCCTGCACGGCATGGTCTTTGCTGAAAGCTATGGCATACCCTGCCTCTATTTCGGCGTGCGGGGGCCGAAGCCGGGGCTTGCGACTGTCCATCTGGACGTGGACGATGTGAAGCAGATCGATACGCGCTTCACCGATCTGTATCTCGGCCTCGGCAAGCCGGACCTGCCCATCTATGTGCAGGACCGCAAGAAGCCGACCGACTGGGCCGATGTGATGCGCGCGGTCGATACCGGCTGGGAGCCGGTCAGCTTCGACGCGCAGCCGATGATCGACGCCTGCCCGGTGCCCGCCAACCCGATCAGTGCGCCCGAAGGCGGCACCATCTTCGACCATCCGCTGATTGCCGGGATGCCGCTGATAGGCGGGGAGCGCACGCGGGCCTGATCTTCAGGGGAAGCGCAGGCTTACCCGAACGGTCAGCCGCCAGGGGCGATTGGTTTGGGCGAACGGATCGTGCAAAGCGCGGCTCATCATGAGGTCGCACTGGAGCCCCCCTTCGCTGATCCGGGCGCCCGCGCCCGCCGACGCCAAGCGATAGGTGCGCGCGGGGAAGAGCGTGCGGTCCCGATAATGGACCTGCCCGCCGTCCAGATAGCCGATCAGTTCGACCTGCCGGCGGCCCTGAAGCCGCTGCGGCGCCCAGCCCAGTTCGACGCTGGCGGCCGCGCCGCTGTCGCCCCCGACCCAGCCCGGTTCGAACGCCCGGCCAAAGTCCGCCCCGCCCAGCTGCAGCATTTCGGCGCTGGTCAGTCGGTCGCGGCTGAGTTGCGCGACAAGCCGGGCACGCAGCGCCGCATCGCGGGCGATCATCCGGTCATAGCCGAGATTGACCCGCAGCTTGGCAAAGCGCGTATCGGCGATTTCCCCGGTGACGCGCGCGCCGGGCAGGTCGAGCGCAACGGCCAGCGCCGCCGAGGCGAAGGCGCTGGTGCGCGCCGTCGCGCGTGACCAGCCAAGCCCGGCGCGGGCGATGCGGGTGCGCTCGATGATGAGCGGATAATCGAGCAGGAAGGTGTCGCTCTGCTGCGCGTCGAGGCTGGCGCTGGCGACGAGCAGGCTCTGCTCGCCCGCGACCAGCGGGTAGCTCATGCCGAGCGACAGCGCCTGCGTCCTGACGCGGAACAGAGCCTGGTAGAAGCTGCCTTGCGCCTTGCTGGCGGAAAGAGCGAGCGCCAGGCCTTTCGTCCCGACGGGTAGGGCATAGCTGATCCCCGCAGCGGACGAATCGCCGTCGAGCGCATGATCGTAGAGCAGTTCCGCCTGATCGCCGCCGGTCAGCAGATTGGCGAAGCGGGCGGAGAGCTGGCCATGGGTGCGGCCCAAAGCGGATGCGCCACCATTGTCGATGCGCGCGACGAACTGGGTGGGGCGGCGCGTCAAGCGTAGCCGCAGCACCAGTGCATCTGGGGCCGCGCCGGCGATCAGATCCGCCTGCGCCGCCACGCCTGTCAGATCGCCGATCAAGCGCACCGCCCGGCGGAGTGCGGTTTTGCGCAACGGTTGCTGCGCCAGGAGCGGCGCGGCGATGCGGCGGGCGCGCGCATGGGCGAGAGGGGGAGCGTCGCCCTCCAGCTGGAGCCGTTCGATCCGCCCCTCCGCCACGGCGATTTCAACCATGCCCGGACCGGCGCTTTCGGCGGAGATGGTGTAGATAGCGATGTCGCTGCGCGCGTATATCGAGGCGAGGCGCTCGGCGAGATCGCGCAGCACCGCCTCGGATGTCGGGCGGCCGCGATAGGGGGCGGCGGCGGCTTCGACCCGAAGGGCCATGGAACTGCCCACTATCATGATCCTGTCGATCGGAGCGGCGGGATCAGCGGCCGATTGAGCGAGCGCGTCTGGAACGGCGAGGGCCGCCCCGAGGAGAAGCATCCAGCGGGTCATGAGCGGAGCCGGGGGATCGTTCGACCCCTCCGGCTCCATCCTTCTTATTTGGTGATCGGCGCGGTTGCCTGCTCCAGCGGCGTCCGCAGATAGAGTAGCCGAGTGCCGTTGCTGCCGTTCGACTTGATGAGCCGGGTGTAGATTCCGGCGGTCTTGTCATCGCCGAGCAGGCGGATGCTGGTGCCGTCGTCGGTGCCGACCTGATTGGACAGCACCGACAGGCCGACCGCGCCGGTCGGGCTGTTCGACCCGATGAGCGCGGGGCCGTTGCCCACCTGAACGCGAACCGGGCTCGAGCCCAGCAGTTGCGCTTGCGCGGGCGCAGCGGCGAGGCCCGTCAGCAGACCGGCGGCAATAAGGATCTTGGTAGAACCGTACATCTTCTATTCCCTCCTTGGGTCAGGTCACCCCGCACCAGGAAGAAATTCGAGCATTCCAGTCAAGTTCCTGAAATTAAACCCTAAAATTCCCTTAACTCTATCTTGTGCGACGAGATGCTGACCGGGTGCGGGGAGCCCCGGGGCGCTGCCCCCTTATTGCGGGACGGCGGCGCGGGCTTCCTGCCCGTCGCCTTCGGGCGCGGCGATGACGTCGCGGGTGGTGGCCCCCTTGTCGACCACCTCGGTGCCGGGATCGCCGACCGCGGAGCGGATGCCGGGCGCTGCATTGGCGCGGCCGGCTGCGTTCAGCGCGGCGCTCTCGCCCGCGCTGCGCTGGGCCGGGCCGCCGAACATCGCCTGCATCGCTTCGGCGCGCGAATCGACCGCCGCCGCCGATGGTGTGCCGGGGGCGGGGGGGACGAGCGCGAAATCGGGCGGGATCACCAAAGGCGCGGCGCGCGAGACGGCGAACTCGTCGGGCCGGTCACGGTTGAACAGGCCACCGCCGCCGCCACAGGCGGACAGGGAGGCGATCAGGCCGGTGGCGAGGATCAGTTTACGCATCAGTGAGAAGTCTCCGTCTTTGCGCCCTTGTCGCGCAGCAGTAGCGCCCGTGCAAGCAGGATCAGCACGCCGATGGTGATGGCCGCGTCCGCCAGGTTGAAAATCAGGAAGGGCCGCCATTCGCCAAAATGCAGGTCCGCATAATCAACGACATAGCCGAGCCGCACCCGGTCGACTATGTTGCCGATCGCGCCGCCCAGCACCAGACCCAATGCCGCGACATCCTGCCGCGCCTTTTCCCGCCACATCCACACCGCGACGAAGCCGGCGATCAAGAAGGTCATGCCCACCAGCGCCCAGCGCATCGCATCGGTATCGGCATGGAAGAAGCCCATCGACACGCCCCTATTCTCCAGCCAGCGCAGGCGGAAGATGGGGAGGATGTCGATCCCTTCCTCCGCCCGGCTTTTGAGCGCGAGCGGGTAGGTGACGCTATATTTGACGAGCTGATCGAGCGCGAGGGTAGTGATCGCGACGGTGAGGCCGAGCGGGCGGTGGTTGAGGTTGGGCATGTTATGGGTGCGACCTGAAGGGGAAGTGCGATGTGCTCCGGCGAAAGCCGGAGCCTAGGGTGAAGGTCGCGCCCGCCGACCCTGGGCTCCGGCTTTCGCCGGAGCACTGCGCTATGAGACGCAGGATCATTGCGCCAGCACCGCGTCGCAGCGGTTACAGAGAGCGCCGTCTTCCTCGACTTCGGGGAGCAAGCGCCAGCAGCGGCCGCATTTATGCCAGTCGCTCGGTTTCACGACGATGCCGTCGCCGACGCCCATTTCGACCCGGGCGACGATAGCGATTTCGGCGAAGTTCACACCGTCGCTGGGCAAAACTTCGCCCATGGTGACGTCGGCCTCCAGGCTGGAGCGGATCAGCTTTTCGCGGCGGAAGGGCTCGATCGCCTCGTTCACTTGATCGCGCTGGTAACGCAGTTCGGTCCATTTGTCGGCGAGATGATTGTCGATCCAGCGCGCGTCGACCTCCGGCCATTCGAGGAAATGGACGCTGTCCTCGTCGCTTGGGAAGCGGCTTTGCCAGATTTCCTCGGCGGTGAAGGGGATGATCGGCGCGACATAGCGGACGAGCGCGTGGAAGAGCGTGTCGAGAAGGGTGCGATAGGCGCGGCGCTTGGGGTCCGACTTCGCGTCGCAATAGAGGCAATCCTTGCGGATGTCGAAGAAGAAGGCGCTGAGGTCGCTGTTGGCGAAGTCGAAGATGGCGCGGGTGTAGCGGGAAAATTCGAGCCAGCTTTCGCTGTCGGCGCTCTTGTCCACCACGGCGCGCAGTTCCGCGTCGAGTTGGGCGAGGCGGTGAAGCATGTAGCGCTCCAGCTCGGGCATGTCGGCGTAGGCGACGGCTTCCACCTCTTCATCATAGTCGGACAGAGCGCCGAGCATGTAGCGGAATGTGTTGCGCAATTTGCGGTAAGCGTCGGACGCGCCGGCCAGCACTTCCTTGCCGATGCGGACGTCATCGAAATAGTCGGTGCTGGCGACCCAGACGCGCAAGATGTCTGCGCCGCTTTCGGCCATGATCTTGAGCGGATCGACGACGTTGCCGAGGCTCTTGGACATTTTCTTGCCCGATCCGTCGAGCGCGAAGCCGTGGGTGAGGACGGCCTTGTAGGGTGCCTGGCCGCGCGTGCCGCAGCTTTCGAGCAGCGATGACTGGAACCAGCCGCGATGCTGGTCCGACCCCTCGATATAGAGGTCGGCGCGCACGCCTTCGCCATAGCGCCCTTCGACCACGAAGCTGTGGGTCGAGCCGCTGTCGAACCAGACGTCGAGGATGTCGTTGACGACTTCATAGTCGGCAAGGTCGTAATCTGGGCCGAGCAGCGCCTGATGGTCCGCGCCGAACCAGGCGTCCGCGCCGCCGGCCTCGAACGCCTCGACGATGCGGGCGTTGACCGCCGGATCAACTAGATAGTTGCCGCTCTTGCGATGGACATAGAGGGCGATCGGCACGCCCCAGGCGCGCTGGCGGGAGATGACCCAGTCGGGGCGGCCCTCCACCATCGAACGGATGCGGTTGGTCGAGCGCTCGGGCACCCAGCGTGTGTGGGCGATGGCGTCGAGGGCGATCTCGCGCAGGGTGGGGCCGTTGGTAGCGATGATCGGCGTCGGCAGGACGCCGCCGTCGCTATCCGCGACTTCGCCCTGCTGGGGCTGGTCCATCGGAATGAACCATTGCGGGGTGGCGCGGAAGATGATCTTCGCCTTGGAGCGCCAGCTATGTGGGTAGCTGTGGCGGAAGTCGTCCGACGCGGCGAGCAATGCGCCGGCGGCGCGGAGGTCCGAGCAGATCGGGCCGTCTTTGCTGACGAATTTGGGATTGATGACGCTGCCCTGGCCGCCGAGCCAGACCCAGTCGGCGCGATATTTGCCGTCGCCCTCGACCGCGAAGACGGGGTTGATGCCGTGCGCCTTGCACAGCGCAAAGTCGTCCTCGCCATGGTCGGGGGCCATGTGGACGAGGCCGGTGCCCGCGTCGGTCGTGACGAAATCGCCGGGGAGGAAGGGGCGGGGCTTGGCGAAGAAGGCGAGCTGCCGCTCCCAATCGTCACCCCGGACTTGATGCGGGGTCTCGCTGCCTTGGGTGGCGTTGAAAGAAGAAGCGGGATCCCGGCTTTCGCCGGGATGACGGAGGAGGTTGTAGATTGGGTGGCGGGCTATGGCTCCGGCGAGTTGGGAGCCTTTAAACACCTTAAGGATTTCGCCAGGCGGAAAAGACGGAAGCCCAAATTCTACGCGCTTGTGGAATTGCTCCACCAGTTCTTTAGCGATCACATACTTGTAGCTTTGGACCTGCGGTATTGGCTTGCCAGGCACATACCACGAGGCATCGCCTCGGTACGTCTCAAGCAAAACATACTCAATCTCCGGCCCATAAGCGAGCGCCTGGTTCACCGGGATCGTCCAGGGCGTCGTCGTCCAGATGACCGCATGGGCGCCGACCAGTTCGGGCGCGTTCGGCGCTTCCACGATCTCGAACGCCACGTCGATCTGGGTCGAGGTGATGTCCTCATACTCCACCTCGGCCTCGGCCAGCGCGGTCTTTTCCACCGGCGACCACATCACCGGCTTCGCGCCGCGGTAGAGCTGGCCGCTCTCGGCAAATTTCAGCAGTTCGCCGACGATCGTCGCCTCGGCGTCGAACTTCATGGTGAGATAGGGGTCTTCCCAATCGCCCATGATGCCGAGCCGCTTGAACTGCTCGCGCTGCACGCCGACCCATTTGTCGGCATAGGCGCGGCACTGGGCACGGAATTCGGACGGGGGCACCTCATCCTTGTTCAGCTTCTTCTTGCGATATTCCTCCTCGATCTTCCATTCGATGGGGAGGCCGTGGCAGTCCCAGCCGGGTACATAGGGCGCATCCTTGCCGAGCAGGGATTGCGAGCGGACGATGATGTCCTTGAGCACCTTGTTCATCGCATGGCCCATATGGATGTCGCCGTTGGCGTAAGGCGGGCCGTCATGGAGGATGAAGCGGTCGCGGCCGGCGCGCCTTTCGCGCAGACGCCCGTAGAGGTCCATCGCCTCCCACTTCGCCGCGATGGCCGGTTCCTTTTGCGCAAGGCCAGCCTTCATCGGGAAGTCGGTCTGGGGCAGGAAGACGGTGGTTTTATAGTCGGGTGCGTCGGTCATGCGGGTCCGGTCAGTCGAAACGCCGTTCGCCCTGAGCGAAGTCGAAGGGCCGGCCCGACGAAGGAGGGCTGTGCGAAGCCTCGACTTCGCTCGGCCGTGTGTCTCGACTTCGCTCGACACGAACGGGAAATGGTGAAGCGTCGCCCTACGCGAGCGTGGGCGTTCCCGCAAGGATTTGCCGTGCGTCGGCGCAGTCCTGCGCGATGCCGGCGATCAGCGCGTCGAGGCCGTCATATTTGCGCTCGGCGTGGAGGTAACGGATGAGTTGGACCTCGATGCTCTGGTCGTAGAGGCTCTCGGCGAAATCGAAGAAATGCGGCTCCAGCAATTCCTTGGGCGGATCGAAGCTGGGGCGGATGCCAAGGTTGGCCGCGCCGTCCAGCACCCGGCCATCAGCGAGCAGCCCGCGCACCGCATAGATGCCGTAGGCGGGGCGGAGATAGGCGCCCATGTCGATATTGGCGGTGGGGAAGCCGATGGTGCGGCCGAGCTTGTCGCCATGCTGCACCATGCCGCGGATCGCAAAGGGGCGGGTGAGCAGGCGGGCGGCGGTGTCGCAATCGCCGGCCTTCAGCGCTGTGCGGATGCGGCTGGAGGAGATGATGCCCGCTTCGTCGGACACGGGCGCGACGGCTTGCGCAGGCAGGCCGAGCGCGGCGAAGCTCTCCACCGTGCCGCTGCGGTCCTTGCCGAAGGTGAAATCCTCCCCTGTGACCACCGCCGCGACGCCGAGTTGGCTGGTCAGCAGATCGACATAGGCCCGCGGCGAGAGGGCGGCGAGAGCGGCGGTGAAATCGAACACCAGCATCGCGTCCGCACCGGCGCGCGCGAACAGGGCTTCGCGCTGGTCGAGCGTGGTGAGGCGGAAGGGCGGGGTGTCGGGCCGGAACAGCCGCATCGGGTGCGGATCGAAAGTGGCGACGATCGCGGGACGGCCCTCGGCCCGCGCGCGCTCAATGGCGCGGCCGACCACCGCCTGGTGGCCGGCGTGAAAGCCGTCGAAATTGCCGAGCGCCATGACGCTCCCGCGCAGAGCGGCGGGGACGGGGGCGCTGCTGGAAAGCCGCTCCATGCGCGCGCCTATAGGGGGAGGTCAGGGGTGTGGCAATCCGCTCGCCCAAAGGTGACGAAGCTGTAGGCAGGGCGGCCGTCCGTGGCGGGATAATCGGCGCGCGCGGTCTCGCGCCATAGCGCGGGATCAGGGTAGGCGATGGCGGCGTCGCCATCGGCCTCGATATGGACTTCGGTGAGTTCGATGCGGGTAGCGAGCGGCAGGAACAGGCGGTAGATTTCCGCGCCGCCGATCACCATCAGCGTCGGCGCGGCGGCAAGGGCGAGCGCCTGATCGATATCATGCACGGCTTCCGCCCCCGGCGCGGCCCAGTCGGGATCGCGGGTCAGCACGATATGGCGGCGGCCGGGCAGCAGGCCGGGCAGGCTGTCGAAGGTCCGCCGCCCCATCAGCATCGGATGGCCGGCGGTCAGCGCCTTGAAATGTTTGAGGTCGGCGGGCAAGCGCCAAGGCAGGTCGCCATCCTTGCCGATCACGCCATTATCGGCGCGTGCGAGGACGAGGACGATGTCGGTGGGATATGTCACGCCGGGTTCGTAGCGGCCCTGTGCACTCCCGCCAAGCGGGCTTTACGCCACCTGGGCGCGGGCGGCGCCGATGCTCGCCTGGAGATGGGCGCGGCGGAAGGGTTTGGAGAGGCGGACCACGTCGGGCGCGATCAGGTCTATGCCCTGATAGCCCGAGATGATGAGCAGGGCGATGGCGGGATGTTCCGACCGCAGCCGCAGCGCCAGCTCCGCGCCGGTCATGCCGGGCATGACATGATCGGTGATGACGATGTCGGGCCGGTGCCCCGCCTCGATCATGCCGATGGCGAGTTCTGCCTGGTCGATATCGACCACGTCATAGCCCATATCCTCCAGCATCCCGCGCGTGCTGGCGCGCACCAGCGCATTGTCGTCGACCAGCAGGATGCTGCCTTTCGAGCGGCCGGGGGGCAGATGAAGCGGGTCGGCCTCCTCCGCGCGCGGTTTCGCGCGCTCGACCGGCAGCCAGAACTGGACCCGCGTGCCCATGCCCACGTCGCTGTCGATCTCCAGCGCGCCGCCGAGCTGGGCGGCAAGGCCATGCGCCATGGAGAGGCCAAGGCCGGTGCCATGGCCGGTCGGTTTGGTGGTGAAGAAGGGCTCCATCGCCGACGCCTTGACCGACGGGCTCATGCCGATGCCGGTGTCGGCGATCGTCAGGCAGACATAGGGGCGGGGGCCAAGCGGGGCGGGCAGGCCGTCCTCGTGCAGGTCGGCGTGGATGTGGAGGCTGCCACCGTCGGGCATGGCGTCGCGGCTGTTGACGACGAGGTTGAGGATCGCGAGCTCAAGCTGATGCCCGTCGGCATGGACCGGCGGAAGATGCGCCGGCACGTCCATGCCGATCGTGATACGCGGTCCGAGCGTGCTTTCGAGCAGCGCCGTCATGCCCGCCAGCAGATCGGGCAGGTGAACGGCAGTGGGCACCAGCGGCTGGCGGCGGGCGAAAGCGAGCAGGCGCTGCACCAGCGTTTGCGCGGTTTCGGCCGCCTGCATCCCCACGCCGGCGGTGCGGGCGAGCTGGTCGGGCGAAAGCTGCCCCGACAATATGCGGTCGAGGCCGCCCATGATGGGGGTGAGCAGATTGTTGAAATCATGCGCGACATGGCCGGTCAGCTGGCCCAGCATCTCCATCTTCTGGACCTGGCGCAGCGTGTCCTGCGAGCGTTCGAGATCGCGGGTCCGGTCGCGCACGCGCTGCTCCAGCTCAGCGTTCAACCCCTCCAGCGCGGCGAAGAGGCGGCCATTTTCGAGCGCGGTGGAGGCGGCGCGGGCCAGCGCTTCCAGTAGCGCGATCTGGTTGTCGGTCGGTGCGCCGGTTTCGGACCAATAGGCCCCGACCGCCGCGATCGGGTCGGTTCGGCCGATCGGCACCATTATCATGCTGCGGACGAAGGTTTCGCGGTAGGCGTCCACCGGCACGCGCGGGTCGAGGAACACGTCTGGGATAACGGCGGTCTGCTGGTTCTGCATCGCCCAGCCGGACACGCAGCGCTGCATCGGGAAGCGCTGCCCGGCCCACAGCGGGGCCATCGCATCCTCGGCGACATAATGGCATTTGTCCTCGTCGCGCAGGACGATCGCGATGCCGTCCGCCCCCACGGCGCGGCGGGCGAAGGCGCGCAGGACCGAGGTGACAGCGTCGAGCGAGCGCGCGCCGGCGAGCGCCTCCATGGCTTCTGCGGTCAGGCTCCAGCGGGCGGCGAGCGCCTTCTCGGAGCGCGTTTCAGTGTCCGATCGATCATCCATGGCGCGGCCCTGCCCTATGGGAACTGCGCTATCCATATCATCGATCGGCAAGCCAGGTAAAATCCTTTCCAGCCAACGGCTTGATCGCCGGGACTGAGAAATTGATCCAGATTAGCCCGGATGGCCGCCGTTAACCTTGTCGATGCGCCCATTGCGGCAGTTGCCGGCGGCGCGGACGAGACGTCGTTAACCATATCGGGAGGTCAGGGTTCGGACTCTTCTTCCTCGGGCAGGGTCGGCGCGACTCGCGGCGGCGGCGCGTCTGAGGCCGGTGCCCCATCGACGGGAACGCGAATCTGGTTGGGGCCGATATTGACGGTCAGCCCGTCCTCATCGACATCGACGCCGACATTGCCGATGCCGGTTTCGACCGCGACATTGGCGATGGCGTTGACCAGATCGGGATCCTGCTCGGCATCGGACGTATCCTCGACCGGCTCGTTGATCGCGCCGCTCATGAAATTGCGCCAGATGCGCGCGGGCACGCCGCCGCCGGCCGCGCCGCCGGGCAGCGGGGCATTGTCGTCATTGCCGATCCACACGGCGGTGACGAGGCCGCCGGCATAGCCGACGAAGATCGCGTCTCGGCTGTCCTGCGTCGTGCCGGTCTTGCCGAAAGTGCTGGTGCGCAGCGCCGCCGCGCTGCCGGTGCCGCGATTGGCGGCGGAGGAGAGGAGATCGCGGATCATTTCCAACTGGTCCTCGCCAAAGCGGCGCTGCCGCTGCATCAGCCGCTCGAACCAGCCCTGTTCCTCGGGCGGCAGGCCATGGGCGACGACGGGATAAGCGCCCGCCGCGACCGCCGCATAGGCTTCGGCCAGTTCAATGAGCGGGATTTCCGACGTGCCGAGCGCGAGGCTGAGATCCTCGGTCAGCGGCGCGGTGACGCCGAGGTCGCGGGCGACCTTGATGACAGCGTCGACCCCGACCTTCTGGGTCAGGCGCACGGCGGCGACGTTGCTCGACGCGGCGAACGCCTGGCGCAGGGTGATGCGGCCGCGATATTTGCCGCCATGGTTGGCGGGCCGATAGGTGACGGTCGTGATCGGCGTGTCGTCCACCATGTCGTCGGGGGTCATGCCGGCGCGGAAGGCGGCGAGATAGACGAACAGTTTGAAGGTGGAGCCAGGCTGGCGCTTGGCCTGGACTGCGCGGTTGAAGCTGCTCTTCGCGTAACTCTTGCCGCCGACCATGGCAACGATGCTGCCGTCGGGCTTCATCGCCACCAGCGCGGCCTGCGCGCTCCCGAGTGGTGCGCGGCGGATCGCGGCTTCGGCCAGGCGCTGGATGCGCCAGTCGAGCGTGGTATCGATATTCTGCTCGCCATAGACCGCGCCGGCCCGGTCGCGCGCTTGGGGCAGCACCCAGTCGGCGAAATAGGTGCCGCTGGTGGGATCAGCCTCCTCATGCACGTTGAGCCGAGCTGGCGGCAGAGCGTTGCGCTCCGCCTGGCTGATATAGCCTGAATCCACCATCGCCTGGGTGACCAAGGCGGCGCGGGCGCGCGCGCCCTTGAGGTTGGTGGTGGGCGCAAGGCGGGAGGGCGCTTTGAGCAGCCCCGCCAGCATCGCCGCCTGCGGAATGGTGAGGCGATCGGGCGAGCGGTTGAAATAATGGCGAGCGGCGGCGCGCAGGCCGTAGACATTGTCGCCGAAATAGACGTTGGAGAGGTAGCGCTCCATGATCTGGTCCTTGGTCAGCCAGACCTCCAGCCAGACCGCGATCAGCGCCTCGCGCGCCTTGCGGCCGAAGGTGCGGTCGCTGGAGAGGAACACGCCTTTCGCCAGCTGCTGGGTGATGGTGCTGCCGCCCTGCGACGCGCCATCGGACCAGAGATTGTGCCACATGGCGCGCGCGATGCCGCGCGGATCGACGCCCCAGTGGCTCGGGAAGCGGCGATCCTCGATCGCCATGAAGGCTTGCGGAACATGGGCGGGCAGTTCGGCCATGGTGACGGGCCGGTCGATCACAGCCCCGCGCCGGGCGATCAGATGCCCGTCCGCTGACATGAGGCTGATGCTGGGCGGCGCGATGGGCTTCAAGGACCGGGAGAGCGGGGCCGTCACCGCCAGCCAGGCGATGAGGATCATCAGCAGGGCGAGACCCGCAGCGACGATCCAGCCGAAAATCTGCATGCGCCTGCGCCAGGGGGTGGGCGGGGCGAAGGCGCTGGGCGGGCCTGCGCCGAAGTCGCGCGGCGGCAGGGCGGCGGGATCGGCGGGGGCGGAGTCGCTCATCGGTTCGATCATGCTGTATTATTCATATGATACAGTCAAGCCTGTCCCGGTGCGGGACAGCGGAATTTTAACCAGTTTCGGCAGTGGTCCGCATGGTAAATTTTGCGTTAACGCATTGCTATGCGAACCCGTCCCCTCGTCCTTACGACCGAATCGGCCCGCCATCCTTTCCGGCAGCGGCTGCCCGCGCATGTGCTGCGTATTGCCGACGAGAAGGCGGAGCGGACGCGCCGGGTGCGCGACGACGACAGCGACTGGAAGCTGTTTGCGCTGAGCTTCTGCGCTTTCTTCACGGCCTTCTACAGCTTCATCTTCTGATCGGCGCGCCGTCACGGCTCAGTCGCACGCCTTGTGCAGCTTCCACGCGAGCGCCGCGCAGGGGAGCGACAGGAAAGCGACCAGCAGTAACTGCATCACCACCGACATGCCCGCGAGGCTGAGCCCGATCGCGCAAAGCGATCCTGCCACCATCGCGCCGGAATTCACGATATTGTTGGCGGCGACGGTGCGCGCCGCCTCGCATTTCTCGACCGTGGTGGTGAGGAAGGCGTAGAGCGGCACGACGAACATGCCGCCGAAGGTCGCGACGCCGAGCAGGCAGAGCGAGAGCGGCCAGGCGAGCGGATGCGCGAGGAAGCCGGCGAGCGAGAGCATCTGCCCATTGGGCGCCGGGGTCCAGAGATCGCAGACGATGTGGAAGGCGACGATGCACAGGCCCATGCCGATCACCGAGGCGGGCGCATATTTGGCCGAGACATGCCCCTGAAGCAGGCGATTGATCGCGATCGACCCGATGGCGATGCCGATCGAGAAGATGGCAAGGAAAAGGCTCGCGACTGGCTTGTCGGCGGTCAGCACATTTTTCACCAAGGGCGGAAACTGGATGAAGAGGATCGAGCCGACCGCCCAGAACAGGCTGATCGACATGATCGCGAGGAACAGCCGGCGGATGTGCATCGTGCCGCGCACCAGCGCGATCGAGGAGCGGATGATGTGGAAGTCGATCGGCTGGGCTTCCAGCAGCGAAGGGGCGGGCGGCACTTTTCGCCCGGCGGCATAGCCGATCAACGCGGTGACGATGATGCAGACCGCCGCCGCCTCTATCGGGATCAACCCGGCGAGGATGGTGCCGGCGAGGATCGCGATATAGGTGCCGGCTTCCACGAGGCCGGTGCCGCCCAGCACTTCATCGTCATGCAGATGCTGGGGCAGGATCGCATATTTGATCGGGCCGAAGAAGGTGGAATGGATGCCCATGGCGAACAGCGCGGCAAGCAGCAGCGGGATCGCCAGCGTGTGGACGGCGATACCGCTCCAGATGAGGGCAAGGCCGAGCGCGCCCACGGCCATGATCGCGATTTCGGCGGCTTTCACCCAGCGGATGATGACCGCTTTGTCGCGCTGGTCTGCCAGCTGCCCCGACAGAGCGGATAGCAGGAAGAAGGGCAGGATGAAGAGGCCGGTCGCCAGCGCCGAGAACCAGGTTTCCGACTTTTCGTCATTATAGACCTGATAGACGACGAACAGGACCATCGCATTCTTGAACAGATTGTCGTTGAACGCGCCCAGCAGCTGGGTGATGAACAAGGGCAGAAAACGGCGCTTGTTCAAGAGCCTGAGAGAGGCTTGCATGTGAAGGGGGATCTTCTTTCCCGTTGCCGATCGTGGCGCGGTCTAGCGCCTGGGGCGGTTGCTGTCCAATGCCAAGCGCACCGCATGCAGGGCTTGCTTGTGCCGCGTGCCCGACTGTGGCACTTGCCGGCCATGCTGACGCTGCCCAATGTGCTGACGCTTTCGCGCATCCTGACGGTGCCGCTGTTGGTCGCGTTGCTGTGGCCAGAGGAGATGGCGAGCGGGGGGCAGGGGGCGCGCTGGACCACCGGCTATGCGCTGGCGTTCGGCCTCTACTGCCTGATGGGCGTGACCGATTATTTCGACGGCTATCTGGCGCGGGCGCAGGGGACGGTGTCGAAGCTCGGCGTGTTCCTTGATCCCATTGCCGACAAGATAATGGTCGGCGCGGTGATCCTGATGCTGGCGGCGACGCGCGACATTGCCGGGCCGCATGTGATCGCTGCGATGATTATCCTGCTGCGCGAGATCGCGGTATCGGGGCTGCGCGAGTTTCTGGCCGGATTGCAGGTGTCGGTGCCGGTGTCGCGGCTGGCCAAGTGGAAGACGACGTTCCAGCTGATCGCGCTCGGCGCGCTGATCCTGGCCGGCGCGGTGCCGCAATTTCCCTTCGTGCAGATGGTAGGGATTGTGACGCTCTGGGCGGCAGCGATCCTGACGCTGGTGACCGGCTGGGATTATCTGCGCGTCGGCATCAAGCATATGGACTGACGGGGTTTGAACGGGATGGGGCTGACGGTCGTCTATTTCGCCTGGGTCCGCGAAGGCGTTGGCCGCGACGAGGAGCAGGTCGAGCGACCGGCGGCGGGCGCGACAGTCGCGGACTTGATCGCCATGCTGGCGGCGCGGGGCGGGGGCTATGCCGAAGCGCTGGGCGATCCGGCGCGGCTGCGCGCGGCGATCGACCAGCATTTCGTGCCGCTCGACACGGCGATCGGCAACGCGCGCGAAGTCGCGATCTTTCCGCCGGTGACGGGCGGATGAGGCGGGTTTCGATCCAGGCGGAGGATTTCGATGTCGCGGCCGAACTGGCGGCGCTGGAGGCGCTGGGCGGCGGCGGGGTGGCGAGCTTCACCGGCGTGGTGAGGGGCGAAGGCGGGCTCATCGCGCTGGAGCTGGAGCAATATCCGGCGATGACGCAGGCGCAGGTCGAGCGGATCGTCGAGGAGGCGTGGGGTCGCTGGCCGCTGCTGGGTGTCAGCGTGATCCACCGCTTCGGACGGCTGGAGCCGGGCGCGCGGATCGTGTTCGTCGGCACAGCGTCGCGCCATCGCACGGCGGCGCTGGAAAGCTGCGCTTTCCTGATCGACTGGCTGAAATCGCAAGCGCCCTTCTGGAAGAAGGAATATTTCGGGGACGGCGCGACAGCCTGGGTCGAGGCGCGGGCCGAGGATGAGGCGAGGGCGCGGGGCTGGGGCGACGTTTGCTGATTTTCGCGAGGTCGCTTTCACCCTCACCCAGCTTCGACTAGGCAGCGCGCTGCCAAGTCTGCGCATCCCTCTCCCATCAAGGGGAAGGGCAGTTAGGCCGCTTCGGGCAATCGGCAACTGGTTTCCGCCGCGTCGCGCAAGATGCCGGCGAGCAGGCGGAATTCCTTTTCGCGCGGGCTGTTGCGGCGCCAGACGAGGGCGATCTCGCGGGAGGCGCGGTCGGATTCGACCGGGCGGGCGGTAATGCTGGTATGTTCCAATATGCCGCCGGCGATCGCCATTTCGGGGATCATGGTGACCCCAAGGCCATTGTCGACCATCTGCACGAGCGTGTGGAGCGAGGTGCCCATCATCGTCGTGCTGGCGCGCAGATCGGGGCGGTTGCAGGCGGCGAGCGCATGATCCTTGAGGCAATGGCCGTCCTCCAGCAGGAGCAGCTTGCTTTCGTCGATCATGCCGGGTTCGATCCAGTCGGGCGGGTTGCTGGGTTCGTCGCGGGGGAAGGCGACGTAGAGCCGGTCCTGGAACAGGATTTCGCTGTCCAGTTCGCCCATGGGGAAGGGCAAAGCCAGCAGCACGCAGTCGACATGGCCGTGGCGCAGCGATTCGATGGCGGCCTGGCTGGTTTCCTCACGCAGATAGAGTTTGAGTTCGGGCCGCTCGGCGCGCAGCCGGGGGAGCAAGCGGGGCAGGAGGAAGGGGGCGATGGTCGGGATCACGCTCATCCGCAACTCGCCGGTCAGCGGCTTGTTGGAGGCTTCGGCGATGGCGGCGAGTTCCTCCGCCTCGCGCAGGACGCGATGCGCCTTTTCCACGATTCGGTCGCCGAGAGCGGTGAAGCGGACGACGCGCCGGGTGCGCTCGACCAGAGTGACGCCGATCAGCGATTCCAGTTCGCGGATGCCGGCGGACAGAGTCGACTGTGTGACGAAACAGCTATCCGCCGCCTTGCCGAAATGGCCCTGCTCCTTTAGCGCCACCAGATATTGGAGCTGCTTGAGCGTCGGCAAATAGCTGGACATTTATCGGCTTCCTCGATCAGAAAGCCGAATATAAGCGCCTTAGCCAATATATCCAAGATATTTGGCGACGCCGAAGACGGAGGTCACGGTCAGGATCACGCCCACCGCTGAGAAGAGGATGCGCGGTGCGACATGCCGCGCGAGCATCGCCCCGAGCGGCGCGGCGATCACGCCGCCGATCAGCAGCCCGATCGTGTAGGTGGTGAAATTCTGCCACCCAAGATGAATGAGGAAGGTCAGGCTGACGGCGCTGGTCAGCACGAATTCGACCGTGTTGACCGTGCCAATGGTGTGGCGCGGGCTCGACCCCTGGAGCAGCAGGTTGGAGGTGACGATCGGTCCCCAGCCGCCGCCGCCGGTCGCGTCCATGAAACCGCCGACCAGGCCGAGCGGCGCGACCCATTTGGGATCGCGCTGCTTGGGCGGCAGATGAAAGCCGCGCCAGATGAGGTAAATGCCGATCAGCGCGAGATAGGTGAGGATGAAGGGTTTGAGGACGCTGCTGTCGATGTTGGACAAGAGGTAAGCGCCAGTGACGCCGCCGATGACGCCGGGGATGATGAGCTTGGCGAACAGCCGCCAGTCGACATTGCGGTGCAGGATATGGCTGATGGCCGAGACGCCGGTCGTGCAGGTTTCGGCCAGATGGACGCTGGCCGAAGCGCGACTGGGGGGAACGCCCATCGTCAGCAGCAGCGTGCTGGAGATCACGCCATAGGCCATGCCGAGCGCGCCATCGATCATCTGCGCGCCGAAACCGATCAGGATGAAGGGCCAGATGTCGCCGAAATGGGCGACGAGCGTGTCGATCATGCGATACCCTTCATGTGCATTGTCTAGCGCCATGATTGGAATAACTGAGGTCGCCAAGCAAGTTTCTGTTTCGCCCCGCGAAGCGCAATTAGCCCGCCGTCTGGAAAATGCGGAGCGTTCCCACTATATGCGGGCGCACACAAGAGAATATCCGTTGGTCAGGGACGTCGGGATGGTGCGCAGCCTCATTGCCTATCTGGATTCGATCAAGGCGCGCGATCCGGCGCCGCGGTCGCGCGCGGAAGTCCTGCTTTACCCTGGCGTCTGGTCACTCGCTTTTCATCGCGTGGCGCATCGGCTATATCGCGCGCAGTTGTTCTTCCTCGCGCGGGCAGTCAATCATGTCTCGCGCTTCCTGACCGGCAACGACATTCATCCGGGCGCGAAGATCGGCAAGCGCTTCTTCATCGACCATGGTTTTACCGTGATCGGCGAGACCGCCGAGATCGGTGACGATGTGACGCTTTATCAGAATGTGACTTTGGGCGGGACCGATCCGGCCAATGGCATTGCGGGCAAGCGGCATCCGACCCTGCGCGACGGGGTGATCGTCGGGTCGGGCGCGCAGGTGCTGGGGCCGATCGAGGTCGGCGCGCGCGCGCGGGTCGGCGCGAATGCCGTGGTGACCAAGGATGTGGCGGAGGGCGCGACGATGGTCGGCATCCCGGCGCGGCCGATGCTGGTCGATGTGACCGCCTATCAGCGCGACTTCATGCCCTATGGCACGCCATGCACCGATTGCTTCGATCCCGAAAAGCACAAGATCGAACAGTTGCAGGCCGAGGTCGAGCAATTGCAGCGGCGGCTGGCGGCGCTGCTGGCCGAACGCGAGCAGATGCCGGCGCAGCCTGAACTCGCTCTGGTTCAGGAGCGCGGCCGGGCCTGATGACCAATGTGACGCCGTTTCCGCATTCGGCGGCGGCTGGCGCCGGCCAGGTCGGCTTCGACCGGCTGGAATTGCAGAAGATCATGGACCTCTATGGCCGGATGGTGTCGGCTGGGCACTGGCGCGACTATGCGATGGACATAGGGCGGGAGGCCGCGATTTTCAGCGCCTTCCGCCGGTCGGCCGAGCGGCCGGAATATCGGATCGAGAAGCGCCCGGCGCTGCGCCACCGCCAGGGCATGTGGGCGCTGGTCGGCGAGAGCGGACAGGTGCTGAAGCGCGGACAGGAATTGCAGGGAGTGCTCGCCCCGGTCGAGCGCAAGCTGCTGCGGATCGTCGAGGATTAGGGCGGCAAGGGAGCCGGGTCATGCGCGTGATGGTGCTGGTGAAGGCGACGAGAGACAGCGAAGCCGGCTTTGCGCCGTCGCCCGAAAGCGAAGCGATGATGGCGGCGATGGGCCGCTATAATGACGCCCTGCGGGACGCCGGCATCTTCGTGATGGCGGACGGGCTCCAGCCATCGTCGGCGGGCAAACGGATCGCGTTTGATGGTGAGGCGCGCAGCGTGATCGACGGGCCGTTCGACCACCCGAACGAGCTGGTCGCGGGCTTCTGGATATGGGAGGTCAGGGACATGGCAGAGGCGGTCGCCTGGGCGAAGCGCTGTCCCAATCCGATGCCGGGGCCAAGCGAGATCGAGATACGGCCCTTTTACGATTTTGGCTGAGCCGGCGGCGTTTCAGACCGTCTGCGGCGGTCCCTCGAAACGGTCGATCACCCAATCCTCCGCCTGCGCGCCGCCGATCCATTCCTGCATCCAGGGATGGGCGATGATCGCGCGCATATAGGCTTCGGCGAAGCGAGCAACGGGAAGCTGATAGGTGATGAAGCGGGTGACGACCGGCGCGAACATGATGTCGGCCGCGCCGAACTCCCCGAACAGAAATTCGCCGCCGCTGCCGTAGCGGGCGCGGGCCTGCGCCCAGAGCACCATGATCCGTCCGATATCCTGCGCCGCCGCTTCGGACGGCGGGACGGCCGGGAAGATTTGCCGGATGTTCATGCTATGCTCGCGGCGAAGCGCGGCGAAGCTGCTGTGCATCTCCGCCGCCATCGACCGGGCCATGGCGCGCGCTGCCGGATCGGCGGGCCAGAAAAGGCTGCCGCCGCTTTTCTCATGGAGATATTCGACGATGGCGAGGCTGTCCCACACGACGATATCGTCGCCATCCCACAGGATCGGCACCTTGCCCGAGGACGGGGCGAACTCGTCGCCCTCGCGCCGTTTCTCCCATGCCTCATCATAAAGGGGGACGACGACCTCCTCGAAGGGCAAGCCCGAGAGCTTGCACGCCAGCCAGCCGCGCAGCGACCAGCTGGAATAGGCCTTGTTGCCGATAAAAAGCTTCATCATGGCGCGCCTTGTAAACGGGGCCGCCGGGGCAAGTCGAGAGGCGCGGCGGGCAAAATTCAGTCGGGTGACTGTCCTGGATCGATCTGGAGGTCGGCGGTGCGGCGGAACAGTTCGAGCACCAGCGGCTCCTGCTCGCGGGCGCGGATCGCGGCCTCGAAATGGAGCACCCGTTCCGGGCGGGGCAGGATTTCGACGAGGCGCCCCGAGGCGATCGCCGCGCGGACCATGGTTTCGGGCAGCAGCGCGGCGCCGCCGCCATCCGCGACGATGCCGATCAACGTCCGCACATTGTTGCAGCTGTTGATCGATCGCGGGGCGACGCCTTGCCGCGCCAGATCGTCGCGCATCGCGGCATGGATGGGTGAGGGGTCGGGCAACGACCAGACCGGAAGGGGGTGCGCGAAGCCGCCGGCCGCCGCCACTCGCCGCCCCGCGACCCACGCGAGGCTGACCGAACCGATCGGCTGGGTGCGGATATTGGGACTGGCGACCGGGCCGGCGAGAAAGACGAGGTCGCGCGCGCCGCCGAGCAATTGCTGGAGCATCCGGGCGGTGAGGTCCAGCTCCACCTCCATCGATACGCCGGGCAGGTCGCGCTCGACCGCCTGGATGAAGGCGGGGAGGCAGCTGGCGGCGGCGATCTCGCCCGATCCGATGCGGATCATGCCGCTCGCGCCTGCAAAGTCGCTGACTTCGAGCAATGTCTGCTCAAGGCCGGTCCAGAGCGGCTCGCACGCCTCGATCAGCAGGCGACCCCGCGCCGTCAGCACCATGCGGCGGCCTTCGCGGCGGAACAGGCTGACGCCCAGTTGATCCTCGACTTCGCGGACGCGGGCGGAAATGGCGGGCTGCGTGGTGTTGAGCCGCTCGGCCGCCGCCTGGAAGGTGCCGAGCCGGGCGATCCAGGTCAGCGTTTCGAAATGATAGAGGGCGATGCGTTTCATAGGAGATGCTTATCATAAATGATAAAAAACAATCGCTATTCCTGATCCTATTTCGGCTTTAGCGTGGGGCCAAGAAGGAGAGACGCGGATGGCGAACAAGCTCTACCCCGATGCGCAGGCGGCGCTCGATGGCATATTGAAGGACGGGATGCTGATCGCGGCAGGCGGCTTTGGCCTGTGCGGCATCCCTGAGCGGCTGCTCGACGCGGTGCGCGACAGCGGGGTCAAGGATCTGACCTTCGCCTCCAACAATGCCGGTATCGACAATGAAGGCATCGGCAAGCTGCTGCGGACCCGGCAGGTGCGCAAGATGATCTCCTCCTATGTCGGCGAAAACAAAGAGTTCGAGCGACAATATCTGGCGGGCGAGCTGGAAGTAGAGTTTTGTCCGCAAGGGACGCTGGCCGAGAGGATGCGGGCCGGCGGGGCGGGGATCCCAGGCTTCTACACCAAGACCGGAGTCGGCACGCAGGTGGCAGAGGGCAAGGAAGTCAAGACGTTCGACGGGCAGGATTATATATTGGAGCGGGGCATCTTCGCGGACCTGAGCCTGGTCAAGGCGTGGAAGGCGGACGAGAGCGGCAATATCGTCTTCCGCAAGACCGCGCGGAACTTCAACGTGCCGGCCGCGACCTGCGGCAAGATCTGCGTGGTCGAGGTGGAGGAAGTAGTGCCGGTGGGCACGCTCGATCCCGATGCGATCCATCTGCCGGGCGTCTATGTGCAGCGGATGATCGTCGGCGCGCCTTATGAGAAGAAGATCGAGTTCCGCACCGTGAGGCAGCGGGAAGCGGCGTGAAGCGCGGCTTCAACGATCTGTTTCCGACGGACAAAAGCCGGGCGGCGCCCGCGCAAGGAGAGAAGTGACATGCCCTGGACTCGTGACGAGATGGCCGCGCGGGCGGCGAAGGAATTGCAGGATGGCTTCTATGTGAACCTCGGCATCGGCATCCCGACGCTGGTGGCGAACCATATCCCCGCTGGGGTCGAGGTGACGCTCCAGTCGGAGAACGGGATGCTGGGCATCGGGCCTTTCCCCTATGAGGGGGAGGAAGACCCCGACCTTATCAACGCGGGCAAGCAGACGATCAGCGAACTGCCGCAATCGGCCTATTTCAGCTCGGCCGACAGCTTCGCGATGATCCGCGGCGGGCATATCGACCTCACCGTGCTGGGCGCGATGGAAGTGGCGGAAAATGGCGACATCGCCAACTGGATGATCCCCGGCAAGATGATCAAGGGCATGGGCGGCGCGATGGACCTGGTCGCCGGCGTCAAGAAGATCATCGTCGTGATGGAGCATAATGCCAAGGATGGCAGCCCCAAGTTCATCCCGGCCTGCACCCTGCCGCTGACGGGCAAGAATGTGGTCGACATGATCGTCACCGACATCGCCGTGTTCCAGCGACCCGACCATGCCAGCCCGTTCCGGCTGATCGAGACCGCTCCGGGCGTGACGGCCGACGAAGTGGCTGCTAAGACGACCGCCCATTATCTGAGCTAAAAGGGCGGTGCATGAGCCTCGACGGCACATATGACGAGGGCAATGTCTTCGCCCTCATTCTGGCTGGCAAGATTCCCTCGACCCGGCTCTATGAGGATGCCCACACGCTCTCCTTCCTCGACATCATGCCGCAGACGCGGGGGCATGCGCTCGTCATTTCCAAATGGTCGAAGGCGCGCAACCTGCTGGAGATCGAGGACGAGGCGCTGGCGCAGGTGATGGCGACGACCAGGAAGGTCGCCACCGCGATCCGGCGGGCGCTGAACCCCGACGGCATCCAGATCGCGCAGTATAATGGCGCACCGGCCGGGCAGACGATCTTCCATCTGCATGTCCATATCCTTCCGCGCTGGGAGGGTGACCCCAAGGGGTTCGTCGCGCATGGGCAGGGCGGCATGGCCGATGCCGCCGCGCTCCAGGCGCTGGCCGACGAGATACGCGCGCATTTCTGATGCCCCTTTCCTTTGCCGCCGGGCTGTGGGACAGGGGTTGAAATGGCTTTGCGTCCCTTCCAAGCACCCGGCGCGCGGCTGGCGCTGAAAACCAAGCGCGCAAGCCCGCAATTTCAGGGCGACCGGGGCGAAAGCGAAGTCATATTGGACGTGTCGAGGCTGCTGTCGCGCAGCTTCCATCCCGCTCCGACCGGGATCGACCGGGTCGAATATATCTATGCCCGCGAACTGCTGGAGCGGATGCCCGACCGGCTCTGCTTCGCGGCGGTGCATCCGGCAGGCGGCTATTATGGGCGGCTGAGCACTGCCGCCGTCCGCCAGTTCCTGGCCTTCACCGCCGCCAAATGGCGCAGCGCACAGACGACCCAGGCGGGGGAGGGAAAGGCGGCGGTGATCCGCCATATGTTCGCCACGCGCCCGCGCCCGGTTCCGCGCGCGACGCGGCCGCGCGTCTATCTTCAGGTGTCGCCCCACCATCTCGACAATCATGAGCAGGTCGGCGCGATATTGCGGGCGGAGGGCGCGCGGTTCGTGACGCTGGTGCACGACGTCATCCCCTTGAGCCACCCTGAATATGCGCGGCCGCAAGGCGCGGCGGAGCATCGCCAGCGGGTGCGGACGATCGACAGTTTCGCGCAGGGGATCATCGGCAACAGCCAGACCACGATCGACGCGCTGGCGCCGCATTTGCGGCGCGGGCTGGAGGGCCGGGCGGTCCGGGTCGCGCATTTCGGAGCGGACGCGCCCGACATTTTCGGCACAAAGGGGGAGGACATCCCCGAACGCCCCTATTTCGTCTATATTTCGACCATCGAACCGCGGAAGAACCATCTGCTGTTGCTCAATCTGTGGCGGCGGCTGGTCGAGCGGCTGGGCGATGCCGCGCCGGTGCTGGTGCTGATCGGGCGGCGCGGCTGGGAGAATGAGAATGTCATCGACATGCTCGACCGGGCGGAGGCGCTGCGCGGCCATGTGATTGAGGCAGGCGAAGTATCCGACAACCGGATGCAGGCGCTGGTCGCCCATGCGCGCGCGATGCTGATGCCCTCCTTCGCCGAGGGTTTCGGGATGCCCGTGGTGGAGGCGCTGGCGGCGGGCGTGCCGGTGATTTGCAGCGACATTTCCGCCCATCGAGAGGTCGGCGGCGATGCGCCCGATTATCTCGATCCGCTCGACGGGCTTGGCTGGATGCGACTGATCGAAGCCTATAGCCGGCCCGATGGGCCGGAGCGGGCAGCGCAGATCCGGCGGATCGCCGGCTGGCGCGCGCCGACTTGGCGCGATTATTTCGATATCGTCACCGATTTGATTGAAGAAGTGACAGCGTCTGTTCCTTGACCTGCCTGCACGATCGCCACAAGGGAAAAGGGGCAGCGGAGGACGTGACAATGGCTGGTGATGTCCAGCGCGAAAAGGTCGGGGCGGCGGGTTGACCATGGCCCCGCTGCCTTTCCTGCGGTCTCCGCCCTTTCCCGGTATCGCCCCGGCGGTCGCGGCGATCAGCCTGCCGCTGGAGGACGGGGCCGACCCCGCCGCTGTCGACGACGCGCTGATCGACCGGATCGCGCGCGAGCGGGTGGGGGGCGCTTTCTGGGCTGAGACCGATCCGTGGACGATTGCGGCCGGCGCGCCAAGCGTGCGGGCTGGGGCTGACGAGGAACTGGCGTGGGTGGCGGCGCTCATGGGCGTGCCGGTCATCGGCCCTGACGATGCGCCGATCGATCCCGCATTGTTGCGCGACGGGCTGCGCGCACGGCTCGCGGTGGCGCGCTATCGCGATTGCTTCACTAGCGCGCCGGTCGATGCGGCGCAGGCGGTGGCGCAGCTGGCCGAGTGGCGGCGACATCTGGACGGGAATCGCGGCATTGCGGCGGCAAGCGGCATGGCCTTCTGGAAGCGGGAGGCGATGCGCCATTTCCTGTGGGACGGGCGGCGGAGCCCGCCCTTTGGTCCAGCGGCGCGTGGCCTGCGGCAGGCAGCGCAATCGGCCGGCGCGCTCGCCATCTGGCCCTCGCGCGTGCCCGCCGATCTGACACAGGAAGCCGCCGAGCGGGGCGTGCCGATCACGCGGGTCGAGGACGGCTTCATCCGCTCCCAGGGGCTGGGGGCAGCGCTCCATCCGCCGGGTTCGGTGGTGGTGGACCGCAGCGGCATC
Source organism: Sphingobium sp. (assembly GCF_036170395.1). Classification (GTDB taxonomy): domain Bacteria; phylum Pseudomonadota; class Alphaproteobacteria; order Sphingomonadales; family Sphingomonadaceae; genus Sphingobium. The sequence continues at coordinate 70,953 of NZ_JAVHPD010000007.1, read as the reverse complement.
TATTATGACGCGCGCAGCCCGAGCGACCTGGAAACGTTGCTCGCGACAGCGGACTTCCCGGCGGAACTGGTCGAGCGGGCGCGCCGGTTGCGGGCGCGCCTCTGCGCCACGGGGGTCACCAAATATGGGCGCGAGGCCGGGCGGATGATCGGTCTGCCGCAGGGGCGGCGCACTGTGCTTGCAGTGGGCCAAGTCGAGGATGATCTGTCGGTGCTGATGGGCGGCGCGGGCGTCGCCGGCAACCTCGATTTCCTGACGCGCGTGCGGCGGGCCGAGCCGGACGCCTGGATCGTCTATCGCCCGCATCCCGACGTGCAGGCGGGCCACCGCAAGGGGCATCTGCCCGACGCGACGGTGCTGGCCCATGCCGACGCGATCGACAGCGGATCGCCGCTGATGGCGCTGGTGCAGGCGGTGGACGAGGTGCATGTCCTGTCCTCGCTCACCGGCTTCGAGGCGCTGATGCGCGATCGGCCGGTGACCGTCCATGGCATGCCTTTCTATGCCGACTGGGGGTTGACCCGAGACCTGGCTGCGACGACCGGACGGCGTGGCCGTGCATTAACCCTGGATCAGCTTGTAGCGGGCGCGCTCATTCTCTATCCTCGCTATATCGATCCGGTGACGCGGCTGCCCTGCGGCCCGGAACTGATGGTGGACCGCATGGCAGCAGGATCGACGCCGCCGGTGACATGGCTCATCCGGTTGCGGATGCTGCAAGGGAAGCTACGCCGTTTGATGACCCTGGCCGCCGAGTATCTGCATGGCTGACGCGCCTGCCAAGACATTCCTGTTCCTTCAGGGACCGCATGGTCCCTATTTCGCGATGCTGGCTGATGCCCTGCGGGCGCGTGGGCACCGGGCGCTGCGGATCAACATCAATGGCGGCGACAAGCTCGACTGGCCGGGGGAAGGCGCGACCGACTATCGCGGCAGCTTCCGCAACTGGCCGCTCTTCTTCGACGATTTCATCGTCAACCATGGCGTCACCGACCTCATCCTCTATGGCGACTGCCGGCCCTACCACACGTCGGCGCACGGCATGGCGCGGCTGCGCGACCTGCATGTGCATGTGATGGAGGAAGGCTATATCAGGCCCGATTTCCTGACGTTGCAGGATGACGGCGTGAACGGCAATTCCACGCTGCCGTTGAACCCGCAATTTTACTGGGAGCAGGCAGCGGGCCTGCCGGATCAGGACGAGCCGCTGCCGCCGGTGCCCTCCACCTTTCGCGCCCGCGCCCGCAACACGATGCGCAACGGCCTCGCCTCTGCGCTGATGCGGCCGCTTTTCCCTTTCTATCGCACCCATCGGCCGCACAGTTTCATCATGGAATCGGTTGCCTGGATGTGGAAGCTGGTGCGGCGGCAGCGGGATTTGCGCTTTGCGCTCGCCGAATGGGACCGGCTCGCGGGGCGGCCCTTTTTCGCGCTGCCGCTCCAGCTCAATTCCGACTATCAGATTCGCGTCCATTCGCCCTTCGGCAATATGCGCGCTGCGCTGCGCTTCGTCATCAAGAGCTTCGCGCGCCACGCGCCGCGCGAGGTCGCTCTGGTCGTAAAGCGGCACCCGCTCGATCCGGGGCTGGTCGCCTGGGAAAGGCTGACGCGGCGGCTCGCCCGGCATTATGGGGTGGAGGATCGGGTCATCTACCTTGCCGACTGGGACATTGCCGAGGTGGTGGCGAAGTCGCTGGGCGTCGTGACGGTCAACAGCACGGTCGGCACGCTGGCGCTCAACAGCGGCAAGGCGGTGCAGGTGCTGGGGCACGCCGTCTACAAGGTTGCAGGCATCGTGGACACGGGCGGCCTCGACCGCTTCTGGTCCGCGCCGACGCCGCCGGACATGGCGCTTTATTCCGCGTTCCGCCGGGTGCTGGTGGACAAATGCCTGATCCGGGGCGGGCTGCTGTCCGACGAGGGGCTGGAGATGCTGGTTCGGAACGCGGCGGATCGGTTGCTGGCTTTGCGGCCGATTGCGTCGGTCGTGCCGCTGGTGCCTGATCCCTCACGGTTGAGGGCGCATCATGACGCCGCCTGACCACTGCTTGCAAACGAACACCGCTGCTCTAGGTTGCCGGCGATGATTCGGTTCGAAAATGTCAGCAAGGTCTATGAGGGACGCGGGCTGCACAATCTCGTCCTGTTCGACCTGAATTTCACCATCCCCAAGGGGATCAGCCTTGGTATTTGCGGCGCCAACGGCGCGGGCAAGTCCACGCTGATGCGGTTGATGGCTGGCGCGGAATCGCCGACGACGGGGCGGGTGACACGCACCATGTCCACCTCGTGGCCGCTCGGCTATACCAGCGCCTTCCAATCGAGCCTGAGCGGCGCGGACAATACGCGCTTCATCGCCCGGATTTATGGGAAGGATGTCAAGGAGCTTCAGGAGTTCGTTCAGGATTTCGCGGAACTCGGGCCGTATTTCCGGCAGCCGATCAATACCTATTCGGCGGGCATGGTCGCCCGGCTGGCGTTCGCCATATCGCTGGCGATCCGGTTTGAATGCTATCTGATCGACGAAATCACGGCGGCAGGCGACGAGCGGTTCAGGGTGAAATCGGAAAGCGCTTTGCAGGAAAGGCGGGCTGAATCCACGCTCATCATGACCAGCCATGCGCCTGAAACCCTGCGCGCTTATTGCGAATATGGCGCCGTGCTCTTCAACGGTTCGCTGACATTTTACGACACCATCGACGAAGCGATCAACGTCCACCTCTATTATCAACATGCCTCACGGCATGATCGCGCGGTCGCTGGCATGAGCGACTCTGAACAAGCCTGACGGCTTTCCTGCCGACGTAAAGCCCCGTTTTCCGGATGACGAACCATCCGGCATGGACTATGGGCATCTCAGGAAGGTGTCAAAACCATGACAGGGTGAGGCGTGCGGATTGGTTTGCGGGGTGGTTGGTCGATCAATTCCAGCGACGCGATGTGCTGGCCGCTTCGGATACGGAGGCGTGCCGCCGCATGGGTACATATGGCTGATGGATGATGAATGTGATGAACGAAGAACAAAATTCCTTGGAAGACGAAACTGCCGAGCCGTCCTTCACCATCCACGATATCATCTGGGCGTCGCGCTATTATCTTGGGCATGAGTTGAAGGATGCGAACATCTCGCCGGATCTCCTCGCGGATTGCGAAACGCCCCAGGATTTGCGCGACCGTTTCTATGGCGAAGCGTTGCGCCGCAGATGGCCGATCACCGCGCCGATGGCCGCCAAGTTCACCATGTATCGGCCGGGGGCCAAGCGCATCCTGGTGCTGGGCAACTGCCAAGGCCCGAATCTTGCCCGCGCCTTGAGCGCTACCACGGACGCATCTGTTTTCGGCGTGGAAGTGATGCTCTATCCCCAGGATCCCGATTATTTCGAGGAAGCCATAGACGGCGCGGACCTGATCGTCGCGCCGCGGCTGGGCGAGGATTGGGGCAGCATCGGCACGCAGGCGTTGCTGGCGCGGCGCCCGAACGATGTCGTCACTTATTCGCTGCTCTATTTTGACGGCCTGCACCCCGATATGACCTATTGGGGGTTGCGGCAGGATCGTGTGCAATCTCCCTTCGGCGATTATCACTCCAAGATCATCTTGCGGTCCTTCTTCAAGGGCTATTCGGTCGAACGCTGCCTTCAAGAATTCAACGAGGATGTCTTTGGCGAACTCGGCTTCTGGGATCAGGCGGAAAAGTCGCTAGCGGAAATGCGCGCGCGTGAGGTAGACACCGACATACGCTGCGCCGATTTTCTGGAATCGGCTATGCTCAGGGAGCCCTGCTTCCATACCATGAACCACCCGCGTCAGACGATGTTCACGCAACTGGCCTTCGCGGTGTGCGAGCACTTCGGGCTGAAGACTTTCGGCACGCCGCTGTTCGGCTATAATGCGCTGTCAGGCGATGTGATCTGGCCGGTATATCGCGAGATCGCCGAGCGGCATCGCTGCGCGTTCATGGACGACCAGCGTTACTGGCGCGCATCGCATGTGATGACACGCGAGGAATTTGTGTGGCGCTGCTATAAAATTTATGGCGCGGCCGACCGCGACGTGTTCTGGGACATGGCGCCGGCCAACCATCAGGCGACTCTGAAGATCTGACAGGGGCCGGCAGCGCGGTCGGTGTTCGGCTCAGACGAGGCGGAACATCACGGCCGCGGCAGCGACGACCGCAAGGATCAACGCTGCGCCGCCCGCCAGCCATGCAGCCCGTTCCCAGCTGAAGCTGGAATTGCCATGGCCGTGCTGCAGCGCCAGTTCCGCACGCGCCTTGTCCAGCGCGGCCGAGGTCATTTGCTGCTTGAGCTTCATATTCTCGTAAAGATGGCTCAGCAATCGACGTTCGGAAACGTAGAAGGCGTCGAAATTGGGAAGCAGTTCGATAGCGCGCCGGATCGACAGAAGGGCTTCCTCGCGCTGGTTGGAAATCTCTTCAAACCAGGCTTGGGCCGCCCAGCCATGGGGGTTGGCGTGGTCGCGATTGACGACGGTCGCCATAAAGGTCGCGGCTGCCTTGGGATTGCCGCCTTCGCTTACCGCCTGGCAGTAGGTGATCCCCGTCGGAATGCGATTCTCCAGATCATAGGACCGCTTCAGCAACGCCTCAGCAGTCCGGAAATGCCGAGCCCGAAGCGCAGCATTTCCCAATGTGTACAACGCCGTGGGGGACTGTTTCCGGTTCTGCCGATAGTGAAGATTGGCATCAAATTCCTGATTCTCTGCGAGCGCCGCCATCAAGGCCAGGATCGTGCCGCTTTCTTCGAGCGAAAAGCGGGTGGGGATGCCGGCATGAGGCAGGCGGAACGTCCTTGCTCGCGGGAATCTCGCGGAAGCAGCATGATGATTAGCCACCTCCGCCGCATCGGCAGGATCATATAGCAGGCTGATATCGGCTTGCACTGGCCCCGACAAAGTGCAGTCAAGCGCCATGTTGGGGGACAAAGCGACGATCCTGATGCGCTCGAACGGCGCGAAGAGGCGAAGCGCCGCCGTAGCTGCGTCTTCCGATCCCAACACGATCCGGCTGGCATAGGCCGGTAAAGCGTCACTGATCTTTGCGAGGGTGATCGAATTCAGGTCCGTATAGCCGATGCTCGCGACCTGCTTGATCGCCACCACGTCGAACCCGGCGACGGTGAGCTGCTGCTCCAGATAGCCGAACCCGTTCACGTCGGACAGCCATGGCGGCGCAAATGTAATTGCCAGGCGCGAACTCTGCTCGGCAGAACTACGGATATATTCGATCAGGCTCGATCCATTCTGGAACAGGATCGAGCGGCTGTGCTGCTGCGTCGCTATCTTGACCTTGCTCCCGGACCGGTTGGGGGCAAGCAATTGCTGCGCTATGATCTTGTTGGCAGACATCACGCCGCCTTCGCTTTGGTCCGCTCGCTGTCTTCGCGGCGCAGGGCGGCGACGTCGTGCTGGAACTGGATGCCGGTAATCGCCGGATGCTGCCAGATCGTCTCGCCCGGCCGGGCGACGACTGGCGTGCCCTTGACGGGGAAGGCGTTCATCAATGCTTCCTCATCGATGGTGACCGGCTTCCAGTGGCGGTCGATCGCCGCCATGACTGCGGCCCAGTCGCTTTCTTGGTTCCGGGGCTGGACATACATGGGCAGGCGCGTGCGGCCAATGCCCGTGTAAAGATCGCGAATGCGCAGATCGAGCCATTCCGCGCCAAGCGGCTCGACGCGAAAGCCGCTGCCCGGCTCCGTCCCCTGAGGGGCGAAATAGAGGCAGGGGATGCCGTAGCTTTCGGCGACCACCATGCCGTGAAGGCTGGTCGAGACGATACGCTTGCACGAGAGGATTTCGTCGGTCTTGTCCTTCAATCCTTCCGCGTCGATCCGGGTCAGGGTGTTGATGATGCGGATCTTGCCGCGATACGCTTCGGGGATGCCGGCGCGTACCACATGCTCGGCGGCGCCTGCGTCCAGGGTACGACCATCGAGTTCGGACAGATGGAGGATGACGCCCAGTTCGTGCGTTTTCTCGACTTCGGGCCGGTAGAAGCGGGGGAGCAGCCACACCGGGTCGCCGAACGCCGTCTCCGGCCCTCCGCCCAGAAGCTTCTTGGACCAGCGGCCGCGCGTTGCCGTCACCGTGACCTTCGTGCCGGGCGAGAATTGGAAGGGCACTCGGTCTGCCTCGGGCGCGCCGGGATTCTTCCATTTGGAGCTGCCGGTGCCCCAGAAGAAGATGGTGCCATCGTCGAAGCCATGGCCGATCGTGCCGACCGCGCCCAGCCGCACCGAGCGGGATTTGGTGGGCACGCGCCGGATCGGCAGACCCGACATGAGAGCGACCATCACGGGGCTGAGCGCGTCACCCCAGTTCAGATAGTCCATATCGGTGGTGGCTCCCGCCCAGGACAAAGGAATAGCGCCTTCCTGATCGACGACCTGCTGCAGTTCGTTCAAAACCTTGTCTCCATGCCCTTGCTGACGCCATGCGCCACGTTCGCGAATACTGCACGTCTTCGGCGGGGATCGCCCCGCGCCAGCCATAAGCGAGAAAAATGGGCAAAGCTAGAGCGGTTGCCGGGTCGCTGGGTCGGGAATCCGCTTGCCGTCCGGCGGCGGCGCGCGCATCAGCGGCCTATGGCGGAACTTCCGGCGCGCGAGACGTGGACAAAGGCGGGGGAGGGCGCCAGCGCCGAGGTATGGGCGATCGACGAGGCGCGGGTCTTGAAGCTGTTTCGGGCCGGCGTGAACGATGTTCCCGTCGCCCTGGAATATCAGGCGGGCGACTGGGCGGCGGATCAGGGCCTCCCTGTCCCAAGGCCGCTGGCCCGTGTCGTCGTGGATGACCGGGCAGGCATCGTCTTCCAGCGGGCCAGCGGCGCGGACATGCTGTCGGTCATCCGGCGCGTGCCCGGACGGATGTGGGCGCTGGTCGGGCAACTGGCGCGTCTGCACGCGCAGGTGCATGAAAAGCCCGGCAATGCTGCGCTGCCATGGCAGATCGACGTGCTGCGGCATCGGATCGTCCGGTCGAGGGCAGGGGCGGCGGCGATCGAGGCTGCGTTGCAGCGGATTGATGGACTCGAGACGGGCTCCTGCCTCGTCCATGGGGACTTCCATCCGGGCAACCTGCTGCTGTCGGACGCGGGAACGACGATCATCGATTGGGCGCAGGCGGCAGTCGGAACAGCCGCCGCCGATGTGGCGCGCACCGACATGCTGCTTCGGTTTGGCGGCGGTGGTGGCGGGGGCGTCCTTGCGGGCGCGATTACGGCGCGCTGGTATCGCCTTTGCTATGCGCGCCATTCGAGCCTGCGCAGCGCCGCGATCGATCCGTGGCGGCTGCCTGTTGCGGTGGCGTGGCACAGGGGGCAACTCGGCCCGATCGAGGCGCGGGTGGAGCGCTGGATCGCCGGACTCATGGCGCACAAATGACGATGGCGGCGCGCCCGATCGGGCGCGCCGCCTTTGCGTGGTCTTCCTGTGCTCTCAGCCAGCGATCGCGTCGAGCCTGTCCTGGTAGCGCTGGGCCAGCGCCTCCATCGAGTAGCGCGCCGACACCAGATCATAGCCCGCCTTCGCGCGGCGCTCCGCTTCGGCCGGATCCTGCCGCACCTTCTGCATGGTCCGCGCCAGCGCATCGACATCGATATCCGCCCAGGCCGCGCCGACGGCATCATAGACGAAGTCGCCCGGCGCGATCGGCACCAGCTTGGATTCGACCGGGAAGCTCGTCTCCTCGGTGCAGAAATCCTCCGTTCCGCTGTGGTTGGTCGTGATGACCGGCCGCGACAGCAGCATTGCGTAGGCGGGAAGATAGCCAAACCCTTCCGAACGGTGCGCGCTGATGAGCGCGTCCGCCATCTGGATGGTGCCCAGATATTTGGGGAAGGGCATACGCTCATTGATGAGCAGGATGCGCGGATCGGCGTCCGCCGCCGCCAGCACCTTCGATATCTGGCCAGTCCTGTCGCCCGGATGGGCGAAGATGCCGGTGGTCTTGACCACTAGCCGGACATTGGGATCGTTGACGAAGGCGCGGCTGAACGCCTCGACGACCGCCGCCGGATTCTTGCGCTCCACCCAGCTGTCGAGATCGAACGACGTGACGAAGATGAAATCATCCTTGTGGATGCCGTAGATCGACCGATCGACATGCTCGACCGGGCCAAGGTCGATGCCCTTGCCGACGACATGGACGTTGCCGAAGCCGGCGTTGCGATACACGCCCTGCAAATAGGTGGTGGGAACCCATAGTTCGTCCATCAGCACCGCGCCGCCGCGATGCTGTTCCGGCATGACGGACGATTCCCACAGGGCAAAGCCGATCCGATAGCTGTTGGGCCGGCTGTGCGTGCTGTAGCGCGAAACGAGCGCGGGGATTTCGTCGCAATTGAGATGGTAGATTTCGACGGGGCGGCCGAACCGCCGTCCTGCGTCGGTGATGGGAGGGATCACCAGGTCAAGGTCGCTATCGACGGTTTCCACATCGACGCCGATGCTGTCGAGCGCAGCCATCGTCATCCGCATGTTGGTGCCGAGGCCCGATGTGGACCGGGCGCGACCGATCACGCGAACCGGATAGCTTTCCCGCGGTTGAGGGGCCGGCAGCCAGTCGAAGCTCTCGCGCAATGCCGCTATGTCGGCCGCCAATGGCTCGTCAGCCCCCGTGAAATAGGTCGTTTCGCGCTGGCCCAGATTCGCCATTACGAGGATTTCAAAGGGCGAGATCGCGATGGTCGGGCCGATCGGCTGAGTCATCCAGTCCAATATCGCCTGGCCGACGAACAGCCGCCGCGCTTCATTTTCGAGGCCCAACAGCAGCAGGTCGAATGCGTAAGCGCAGCGCGCGGCGGCATTGTTGCCACCATAACGCCGCTGATAGCCGGCATCGTCGTTCAGCAGCCGGGTCATGAAGCCGGTCGGTTTGGGGAAGGGATCCTGCTCGTCCCATGACTCGGGCGAGGTGGCGAATTCGCGCACGATCGAATCCGGCACCAGGCTGATCGGCAGATTATTGTCGATCATCACCGAGGTGATGTACCGCCACATCAGGTTGATGAAATCATGCTGGCGGTTGAAGTGGATCGGGATGCTCTCGCCCAGCGTCGCCACCATCGACCGCGCCACGGGCGACGTGGCAAGCTGCGCCGGCAGCGCGCGCGCGCCCAACCACTGGGTCAGATAGGGCGGCAGCGGCGGCGCGCTGCCGCGGAAGAAGCTGTTGCTATCCTTGACGAAGCGTTTGAACAATTCGACATATTCGAGCGGGTTGGTGGGCAGGCGACCACGGAAGCTGCCGAATTTGGCGGCGAAGCTCTCGAAATAGGCGGCCTGGCGACCATCGCCGCTGCGGCCTTGCAGAATGGCGATTGAGGAGGAGGACACCGTGGGTTGCCGGTAGGCCTTGCCGCTCTGCCGCATCCGGATCAGCCGACCGAGCCGCGCGATCCCTTCATAATAGAGAAAGTCGTAATTGCGCAGAACCTGCGTCAGGACCGAAATCTTGCGGCGTTCGGCGGGCGTAGCGGTGGCCGACAGGCGCAGCAGTTCGACCACCGCGTCGTTGCGGGAGCCGGTGTTGCGAAAGCCGGAGAGCGGAACCGTAATCGGAGCGGCGCCGCGTTCATGATACCAGAAGGCGCCCTCATTGACCATGTCGATGTCGCAGCTGACGGCGTTGTACGGCATGTCCGCCGGCGATATCGCTATGGAGAAGGGCACTTCCTGGCCGGGCCGCACCGGGCGGAAGGCGAGGTGGCCGCGAAATTCGAAATTGGGGATGATGTTGCCGGCGGCGTCGCGGAAATTACGGATACCCAGCGCATGGGGCTGATCCCATGTCTCGATGTCGCGATTGATGATCCAGCCCGAGAGGGTGAACATATCGGAAAGCGCGCTTTCCTCGTCGCGGGGCTCGATGACGAGGTCATAGGCGCCGGCCTTGTCCATGACGGGCTTCTTGCGCGATGCGCGTCCACGCGCCCCCCGGCTGCCGACTTCTTCGGCCTGCGCGATATTGGGCGCACCGATCTCGCCGTCCTCCTCCGCTTCTTCATCGTCGAAAAGGTCGGTGTCGTCCCCGAAAAAGCCGGTTTCTTCCCCGAAGTCGCTCTTCAGCTCGGGCGCGGCGGACGAGAATGCCTCTTCATTCTCCTCCTCTCCCGGTTCCTGGTCGAGGAAGCCATAGGGCGACACGCTGTCGTCCGGGCCGGCGTTCGTCTCCGATGTGGGGGTTTGGGTCTCGAAATCGCGACCGCCAAATCTTTTCCTACCAATCACTGTTCACCCCCATGTGAGACATGTCAAACTGACCGCGGCGCGATTCTGCTGCAGTGCGACATAAAGGCCATCTGGCAGATCGGGCAATCAGAAATCTATAGCGGACCAGATGGCAGGATCAATGTCCCAGCGCGAGGCGGTCGGATCGACCGCCAGCGGGAGCGGGAAAGCGCGAAGCAGAGCATCGCCATCATATCCCTCCACCGGGCGCCAGCGCCGATCGACGAAGCGAATGATGCTGTTCCAGTCCGACTTGAGCAGACGATCCTGCAAATAAGCATTGATCGTCGTCCGCCCTAGCCCCGAATAGAAGTCGGCGATGCGGTGGTCGATCTTCGAATCCGGGTCATCGATCTCCAGCTGCGCGCCTTCCCCGTCGCCGACGCCGTAAGTGGCGAACCATGCGCAGGGGATGCCATAGGTCTCGCAAATGACCAGCCCATGGAGACTGGTCGAGACGATTCTGCGGCAGGATAATATTTCCGCGACCTTGTCACGCATCGCCTCGGGCGTGGCTTCGGAATAGGTGTTGATGATCTTGATCCGGCCGGCCCATTCTTCGGGAATGTCGTAGCGCACATAGTCGGGGCGGTAGCTGACGCCGGGGCGCTGCTCGGTCAATTCCGAAATGTGCAGGATCACGCCGAGGTCGTGCGTCTTTTCAACATCGTCGAGGGGCCAGATGCGGGGAAGCAGCCAGACCGGATCGCCGAAAATATCGGGCGCCTCGATTCCCGCGCTGCGGAAGGTCGCCGCGCTTCGGGGGCCGCGCGTCGCATAGACGTTGAATTCGGTATTGGGCGGCTTGAAATAAGGCGCGTCGCCCGTGACCGGGTTGCGCAGCGCGTCCACCCCCGTGCCCCAAAAGTGCAATATGCCGTTTTTCTGACCATGGCCGATGGTGCCCACCGCGACGACACGTTCGCTGGCTTCATCGAAATTGGCGCGAACGACGGGCATGCCGGCAAGCGAACTGACCATCACCGCGCTCAGCCCGTCACCGAAATTGGTATAGGGTTGTTCGGGGGTGGTGGCGACCCAGGACAGGGGCACGCGCAGTCGCGTACGGTTCATGCGGAGAAGGCGGTCGGTCTCGGGATTATTGGGCATTATCGCTTTCAACTATTGTTTGTTTTTTTGGCGCGGGCCAGTCGCGAACGCATAAATTAGTTCGATTCATGCCGCAATCCATTTGATCGGGGTGGCGATTTTGCGTTTTCGCTGCTGTGCAATAGGAAATGAATGTATCCGATCCTCGGCTTTGCCGGTCGTGACAAATGCGCGCCGCGCGCCTAGTCTTGCGCGCAAGATGAGCATCGGTGCATGACAGACGCGACGGCGCAGGGCGATCCGGATCGATCATTTGCGACATATTCGGAGATGGCGGCGGGCGCAGACGGCCCGCTCCCCTTTCCGGTCTGTGTCGACGGCCGTCTGCTTGACGCGAATTTCACCGGGGTTGGCCATTATGCTGCGCGGCTGGCGCAGACGCTTGCCCGCCATGGGGCGCCGCCGCTGCGGCTGGACGCAAGCCTGCCGGCGGCGGGAGCGACCCATGTCGGCGGCAAGCTGGCGCGCTACGCCAGGGCAGCGCGCGGCGGCGCGCGGCCGGTAGCGCCGCTGATATATGCTGGCGGGGCCTTTGCCGGTCGCCTGCTCGGGCGCGACCTTTATCGAGAGGCCTATCTTCACTTCAAGTTTCGCGGGCGGCTACTGCCGTTGCGCTGCGCCGGCCCGGCGGGCGTGATGCACTGGACCTACCCGCTGCCGCTCTACATGGAAGGGTGGCGCAATATCTACACGGTGCACGACCTCATCCCGATGGAGCGGCCCGATCTGTCGCCCGTCAAGGCGCGGCGGATGGCGCGCCTGCTGCGAAAGATCATGCCGCAGGCCGACCGGATCATCGCCATCAGCGATGTGGTGCGCGATCAGGTGATCGCGCGGTTCGGTTGCAGCCCCGATCATGTCACGACCTGCCATCAGGCGGTCGATCTCGACGCAACCAGCCCCTCGCTCATGCCCCGGCGCGACGGGCATTTCCTGTTTTGCGGGTCGATCGAACCGCGCAAGAATCTCGTGCGGCTGGCGGATGCCTATCGTCGCAGCGGCAGCCAGCGGCCCTTGCTGATCGTCGGACAGAATGGCTGGCGATCGGACGAGGTGCGCCGCGCGATCGGCGATGGGGGCGGCATCACCTTCGTCGCGCTACAGTCGCGCGAGGCGTTGACGGCGTTGATGCGGGAGGCGCGGGCGCTTCTCTTCCCGTCCCTGGCCGAAGGGTTCGGCCTTCCCGTCGCCGAAGCGATGGCGCTGGGGACGCCGGTGATGGCGTCCGATCTGCCGGCGCTGCGCGAAGTCGCAGGCGACGCAGCGCTGTTCGTCGATGCTCTCGACGAAAACGCGATGAGCCGTGCCATCGGGGCGTTGGACGCCGATGACGAACTGTGCGGACGGCTGGCAAGGCTTGGCGCGGCGAAGGCGGTCGCCTATCAATCCTCCAACTATTATGCGCGGCTGCACCGTATCTACAGCGATGTCGGGGCCGGACTGCGATAAGGCAGGGCGGGACAGGGATGACGTTGCGGATCGGGGTGGACGGCTATAATCTCGCCTTGCCGACAGGCACGGGGGTAGCGAGCTATGGTCGCGCCTTGTGCCGCGCCATAACCGGGCTGGGTGGCGAGATTGACCTGATCTACGGCGTCACGATGCGTGCCGACACGCCGGCGCATATGCGCGAAACGCTCTTCTATTCCCGCCTGGGCGAGATGGGGCAGAAGCTCAAGATGACGTTCAAGCGTCGTCTCATCCGCGCGACGATGATGCCGACAGTGCGGCGGCCGGTCGAAATTCCTGTAAGCGGCAAGGTGATAAAGGCCGACATGGCCGAACGCGTGCCGCAGGCGGCGCGGCTGTTTTCGCGATCCGGGCTGTTCGAAGGGTCGGTCCGCCATTTCCGTCGCTTCGGCCGGCCCATGCGGATCGCTCTACCCAACCCGCCGGCGATCATGCACTGGACCTATCCGGTGCCGGTCGAGCTGGTCGGCGCACGGAACATCTACACGTTGCACGATATCGTGCCCCTGGTGATGCCCTATGCGAGCCTGGAAGATAAGAGCTATTATAAGAGCCTGCTCCAATGGATATTCGACCATGCGTCGGGCGTGTGCACCGTGTCCGAAGCGTCCCGGCGCGACATGATCGACATGTTCGCGCTGCCCGAGGACCGGATCACCAACCTCTACCAGGCCGCCGATCTCGGCAGCAGGCCGGTCCTGGAAGCGGACGAGGATCTGCGGCTGTGGCTCTCGCGGCTGTTCGACCTCGACCTTAAGGGCTATCTGCTGTTCGCAGGCGCGATCGAGCCCAAGAAGAATGTCGGGCGGCTGATCGAAGCCTATCTGCAATCGGGGGTGGACACGCCGCTGATCGTCGTCGGCCGCGAAGGCTGGCGCGCGGAGCCGGAACTGCGGCTGCTGAATGGCGGCAATGGCGCTCAGCTCAAAGGCGCGACCCGCATCCGGCGGATCGACTATCTGCCGCGCGCGCAATTGCTGCGGCTGGTGCGCGGCGCGCGCGCTATGCTCTTCCCGTCGCTTTACGAGGGGTTCGGTCTGCCGGTGCTGGAGGCGATGTGCCTGGGGACGCCAGTGCTGACCTCCAGCGTCAGTTCGCTGCCCGAAGTGACGGGCGAGGCGGCGGTCCATGTCGATCCTTATGACGTGGATGCCATGGCCGAGGCGATCCGGGCGCTGGATGGAGATTCCGCTTTGCGGAACCGGCTGAGTGCATTAGGTCTCGCGCGATCGGAGCGCTTCTCCGGCGCGGAATTTGAGCGGCGGCTGGCGGAATTCTACGGAAAAACGCTCGGGTGAAAATGCAAAAGGCGAAGGTCAGGGACATGATGGGCGCGATGGATCGGGCGGGCGCGGCGACGCGGAGCGGGCTATTGCGTTGCGGTGCAGCATCACTGCTGGCGCTGCTCGTCACCGCCTGTTCGAGCGTTCCGAGCAGCGGCCCTTCGGCAGGGCAGTTGTTCAAGAGCGAGAAGGCGGAGGCCGACAAGATCGGCTTCAGCATCATCGACGTGTCGAGCGACACGCTGCCCGCGCCCGAGCTTGCCGAACTGTCCGCGACGTCCGGGCTGGAGCAGCTCGCGCGGCCGGGCCGGGTCGATCTTCTGGGGCCGGGCGACGTGCTGTCGATCAACATCTACGAGGTCGGCGTGTCGCTCTTCGGCAGCGCATCGACGATCGGCAGCGGCAGCGGCGGCAGCAGCGGGCAGTCCAGCAGCGTCGGGGTGAAGGACCAGGCGATGCAGGGCGTGACGGTCGATGAGGCCGGCTATATCACTCTGCCCTATATCGGTCGCATCCGTGCCGCCGGCCGGACCACCGAAGACGTTCGGCGCGCCATCATCGCCGGCTTGCGGGGCAAGTCGCAAGCGCCCCAGGCGCTGGTGACGGTCAACGAAAATGTGACCAACACCGTGACGGTTGGCGGGCTGGTGGCGGACCCGGGCCGGCAGCGCCTGTCGCTCGCGCGGGAGCGGATATTGGATGCGGTCGCGGCGGCCGGCGGGATCAAGGAGCCGGCAACCCAGGCCACTGCCATCCTCCGCTTCACGCGCGGCGGCATGACGAGCGAGACCTATCTGGCGCAGCTGGTGCCGGGATCGGCCGCCGACCTTCAGCTGCTGGGCGGCGACCGGATCGAGATTCTCCAGCACGACCGCAGCTACACCGTCTTCGGCGCGGCGGGCAAAGTATCCGAAATCAAGTTCGAGAAGGCGCGGCTGTCGCTGAGCGACGCGGTGGCCCGCGCCGGCGGGCCGGACGCGCAGCAGGCCGATCCCGCCAATATCTTCATCTTCCGCTATCAGCAGGATCCGACCGCGCCCAACGCGGAAAAGCCGTCGGTCTATCGGCTCGATATGACGCGGCCGTCGAGCTATTTCCTCTCGCAGCGGTTCATGATGCACGACAAGGATGTGATCTATGTCGCCAATGCGCGGGCGAACCAGACGCGCAAGGTGGTGGAAATCTTCAACCTGCTGACCTCGCCCTTCATCCAGGCGCGGGCAGTGACGCGGTGACGCAGCGGGGCGCCGTCCAAGGGCTAGGGGCGTCGTCATCGGAATGACAAATGGGGCGGCCACTGCGCGGAAAATAACAGCATCGGCCGATCGCCGATTCAGGGAAATATATGAGCGACCATAAGATGCGCATCTATCCAGTCATTCTGTCCGGCGGCTCCGGCACGCGCCTCTGGCCCCTGTCGCAGCCGCACAAGCCCAAGCAGTTCGTGCCGGTGGTCACCGACCAGTCGATGATCCAGGAAACCATCCTGCGCGTGGTGGAGCGGCCGGAATTCGCCGCGCCGATCATCGTGTCCGGCGAGAGCCAGGGCCATCTCGTCACCGAAGCGCTCGCCGGGATCGGCGTCGAACCCGCCGCCATCCTGCTGGAGCCGGCGGCGCGCAACACCGCAGCGGCGGTCGGAATCGCGGCGCACTGGATCGCCGCGAACGATCCCGATGCGCTGATGATGGTGATGCCGTCCGACCATGTCATCAACGATCGGCCGAGCCTCTATCGCGCGATCGAAGCGGCGGCCAAGGCGGCGCAGGGCGGGCGGCTCGTGACGTTCGGCATCCAGCCGACGCATCCAGAGACAGGCTATGGCTATATCGAGCGCGGAGATGCGCTTGCCGATGTCGCCGATGTGCATGATGTCGTGAGCTTTCGCGAAAAGCCGCCGCTGGAAACCGCCACCGCCTATTTCGAGGGCGGCCAGCATTATTGGAACGGCGGCATGTTCCTCTTTTCGGCTGGCGACTATCTGGCGGCGCTGCGCAACCATGCGCCGGACGTCGCGGAGGCGAGCGCCCAGGCGATGGACAAGGCGAGCGCCGACGGCGCGGTCGTGCGGCCCGATGCGGACGCCTTCATGGCCGGCCCCGACATATCGATCGACCATGCGGTGATGGAGAAGGCGACCAATGTCGCTGTCGTGCCGGTCGACATGGGCTGGTCCGATGTCGGATCATGGGACGCGCTCTGGACGATCTGCGAACGGGACGCGCGGGCGAACGGCGTGCGGGGCGACGGCTTTGTCATCGACGGCGACGGCAACCTCATCTATGTGAGCGACGGGCCGCCGGTCGCTGCGCTGGGTGTTCGCGACTGCGTCATCGTATCGACGGCCGAGGGCGTGCTCGTCGCGCCGCGCGACCGCTCGCAGGACGTCAAGAAGATCGTCGATCATCTGAAGCGGCGCCAGGCCGGCGTATGAAGGCCCAATCTGGTCAAGCATTGTGCAAGCGACCGCACTGCGGCATGATGCCGCAGGGTATCCGCTGATGCGGAGGCGGTGATCGAATGAGCAACGTTTACACCAAAAAGCTACCAAGCGCGGTCAGCCTGTTAGAAGGCGTGCGCGTCCAGGGGAGCGTGATCGGCGCGCTTCTGATGCGTGAGTTACACACCCGCTATGGCAAGCGCGGGCTGGGCTATGTGTGGCTGTTTCTTGAACCCATGCTGCTTGCGGTCATGGTCGTGTCGCTCAAACTTGTCTCGCACGAGCGCCATTATGGTCGGGGCATCAGCGTCGTCGCCTTCATCATTTTGGGCTACACGATCTTCATCATGTTTCGCGGCATATGGAACCGGTCCGACAAGGCGCTCGATTCCAACCTGCCGCTGATGTATCATCGGATGGTGAGCGTTTTCGACATATTGATGTCTCGTGCGTTACTGGAAGCCGTGGCGTCTTTGATGGCTTTTTTCATTCTCCAGGGTTTATGCATCATGCTGGAGATGGGGGATTGGCCCGCGCGGCCGATCTATTTTCTGACCGGCTTCCTGCAGTATTTCTGGTTTTCCTACTCGCTGTCCATGATCGTTTGCGCCGCGAGCTACGAGAATCCAACGGTGGAGAAGTTCATCCACCCCATCAGCTACATCCTCATGCCCTTGTCCGGCGCTTTCTTCATGGTCGATTGGTTCCCGGACAGGTTCCATGGCCTGATCGCCTATTGGCCGATGGCGTCGGTGTTCGAGGAAATGCGCTATGGCTGGTTCGAACAGGCTTCTGACCAGCATTTTTATCCTCTCTATGTCTGTTCAATATGTATGGTTTTGACGCTTGTCGGACTATTGGCGATCAAGCTCGTGCGGCGGAAGGTTGAATTGAAATGAATAAGCTCACCGACTTTGGCCGTCTGAGCACCCAGCCCGACACCCGACTGCTGCCTGGGGGGGTGCATGAAGACGACGGCAGAGTTTCGACCGCCGAGTTCATGAAACGCTATCTGTGGCGCATGCGCTATTTTCTGGCGATCGTCCTTCTGCCGACATCGCTGGTCGCGGTTTATTTCGGACTGATCGCCGCCGACCAATATGAATCCGAAGCGCATCTGGTGGTACGATCCAACAGCGGCGGCCGGGATTCGAGCGGGGGCCTCGACGCGGTGCTTAAATCCTTCGGGACCAGCGACTCCTCGCGTGAAGCATCGACCCTTGGCGATTATATGCGCTCGCACGATGTCGTCGCATCATTGCGGCGCAATACCCAGCTGGTCGAGCGCTACAGGCGTCCCGAAGCCGATTTCATCAGCCGGCTGCAAAAGGACGATCCAACCGACGAAGATCTGCTGAAATATTTCAAGAGCCGCTCCAACATCGATCTTGATTCCGAAACCGGCATCATCAATGTGCGGGTTCGCGCATTCCGGCCAGCGGACTCCTATGCCATCATCAATGCCATGCTGGCGCTGGGCGAAGAACGGGTGAATGCGCTTAACTTGCGGTCCTATGAGTCGATGCAGACGCTGGCGCGCCGCCAGCTTGCCGACGCGGAAAAGGGTCTCCAGTCGGCGCAGGCGGCGCTTGCCACCTTCCGCCGTGGTCAGGGGGATGTCGATCCGCAGGGCAGCGCCGAGGCGCAGTTGAAGCTCGTCACCGACCTGCGTAAGGAGGAAGCGATGGCGCGCGCCGAAATGGAGGCGATCGCGGCGCAGATCGGCAGCAACAACCCGCAATATAAGGCGCTGCAAAGCCGTGCCGAGGCGATCAATGGCCAGCTCAGTTCGCAGGAAGGTTTCCTGGTCGGCAACAGCCGGTCGATCGCGGCGCGGCTCGGCAACTATCAGGATCTGGAGCTTCGGCGCGAGTTTGAATCGAAACGCTATGCCGCCGCAGCTGCGGCGCTGGAATCCGCTCGCGAACAGGCGACCCGCCAGCAACTGTTCGTGGTGCGGCTGGTCGAACCGAATATGCCGCAAAAAGCGACCTATCCCAAAGCGGTGAAGTCGATCTTCACGGTGTTCCTGTCGCTCGCAGTCGCCTATGGCATCGGCTGGCTGCTCCTTGCTGGTGTTCGCGAGCATAGCGCCTGAGCGGTGCGCGGGGGACAGAGCGCGTGAGTGACAAGACCCGGAAGAAAGCGCCGCCTGCGCTCCGCAAGCTGATCGCCAAGGTCAACCGGGCGCGGGGACGCTACAAGTCCGCGGGCGTGCCGGTATCGGCAATGGTCCATGGGCTGATTTCGAAGGGCAATGCCGCGCGTAGTGCCAAGCGGTGGGAGGATGCCGCCCGCCATTTCGGCGACGCCGTGACGCAGGCGCCGCATCTGGCGCATATCTGGGTTCAGCTGGGACATATGCACAAGCAGCTGGAGCATTATGACCTGGCGCTGGACGCTTATGCCAGGGCGGAGGCGCTCGATCCTTCGGGCGAAGGCGCGATCGAGCAGGGGCGGGTCGCCCGCTTGCAGAACAAGCAGGGCGAGGCGTTGCAGCATTTCATGCGGGCCTATCACGCCAATCGCGGCAATGCCGACGCACTGACCGAAATTTTGAACGGGCTCGAACGGAGAACCAGAATGGAAAGACAAGCGCTGGCCGGCATCGTGCAAGGCGAACGCAAGTCTTCGCGCGCGCTGCGGTCGGCGGACAGCGATCTGGCGGCGATCGACGGGCTGCTCGCGCGGGCGCGGGCGCTGGATCTGGGAGCGGAACAGGTCCAGGCATTGCAGGCCGCACGGGAGAAGCTCGCTTCGCCCGGTCCGTCGCTGGCCGACTGGGACGGCAATGAGCTGGTGTTCGACGCATCCGATTTGATCGAATATTTCGCCCATAATCGGCTGCCGACCGGTATTCAGCGCGTTCAGATCGCGACGATCGCCGATTCCATCCGCAACCGGCCCGCCGGCACGGTCAAGGTCAGCTGCTTTTCGGACCAGGATAGCAGCTGGACCGAGGTGTCGACCGAGGGCTTCATGACGCTATGCCGGCTTGCGTTGGAGAGCGGCGACCGGACCGACCCGGAATGGATTGACGCCTATACCGAGCTGAAAGTCGATATCAGCCTTGCGCCGCCGCTGAAGTTCCAGACCGGCGCGTTCCTGGTCAATCTCGGCACGTCCTGGTGGCTGCGCGACTATTTCCTGTTTGTGCGTGAGGCCAAGCGGGCGCACGGGGTGCGCTACATCCCGTTCGTACATGACCTTATCCCGATCATCACCCCGCAATATTGCGTCAAGGAGCTGACGCAGGAATTTATCGAATGGGTGCTGGGGGTGTTCCATCACGCCGACTTCTTCCTGGTCAACAGCAATGCCACCAAGCGCGACCTGCTGAAGGTTGCGGGCATATTGGGGCACGAGATGGACTCGCAGGATGTCGCGGTGATCCCGCTCGACGCACAGTTCCGCGATCCCGATCAGCAGCTTGCCCCGCTACGCAAGCTGCGTGAATGGCAGCTTGCGCCGGGCGAGTTCGCGCTGATGGTGTCCACGATCGAGGTTCGCAAGAATCACGCAGCCGCCTTTGAGGCATGGCTGGCGCTGATCGACAAGCATGGCATTGGCCGCGTGCCCAAGCTGGTGTGCGTGGGCAAGCGTGGCTGGCTGGACGATGCAGTCTATGCGCAGATCGAAGCGTCGCCGCATTTGCGCTCGCGTGTCATCATCCTGTCGGGCCTGTCCGACGAGGAACTGGGCCTGCTCTACAGCACATGCCGCTTCACCCTTTATCCCAGCCATTATGAGGGCTGGGGCCTGCCGGTCACCGAATCGCTCTGTTACGGCAAGGTGCCTTTGCTGCCGGACAATTCATCGCTACCCGAAGCGGGCGGGCCATTTGCGGTCTATTACAAGTCCGGCTCCATCGCACAGCTGACCGAGAAGGCCGAGATGCTGATGTTCGACGATGCCGAGCGGGCGCGGCTGGAGGAGAAGATCAGGGCCGAGTTCCGTCCGCGCAAATGGCAAGATATCGCCGACCAGATCGGCCGCGAGATCGAGAGCTTCGTCAAGCGCACGCCCGCGCCGACGCCGGGCAATGACGGGGAGATGGTCGAGCGCATCGCGCCCGTTCGGTTCGGCGCCTATTATCCGATCGGCCGCAGCGTCGCTCAGCGTATCTGGCGCGGATCGGGCTCTGCCGAAATCTATCGCAGCGGCACCGGCTGGTGGTGGATGGAGCCATGGGGCTGCTGGACCAAGGGCGAGGGTGGCGACATTGCGCTGCGCTTTGTCGATCAGAAGGGGCCGGTGCGCGGTTTCGTGCGCCTTCATGCGCCGCCGGGCGAACCGACCCGCTTTGAAATCTCCGCGCCGGCGGCCGGGCTGTTCGTTGAGGGCACGCTGGCGGCGGGCGAGTTTCAATGGGTCGCGCTCGACATTCCCGAGATCGCACCGGTCGAGGGATTCCATATCCGGTTCCGCAGCGTCAATCCGGCCGACCTCGGCAAGATCACCGACGGCAACGATACGCGCACCATCGCGATCGGCGTGGGCGGTTTCTATTTCTGCCATGCGGACGATCTGATTGCGCGGGCCAATTTCATCGAAGCGATGAGCATCGGCGGCTTGAGCCAGATCGCCTTCAACCGCGAGCCGGCTGGCGGCGGCACCAAAGCGGCGGACTAGAGACAGGAGGCAGGCTGTGGGCGCAGTGCGGCTCGATACCAAGCAGGTGGTGAAGCCCTGGGGGCGGACCGACATCGGGGCTTTCCCTAATCCCGCGGGCGAACAGGTCGGGGAAATCTGGTTCGATGGGCCGGAGGGGCGGCGGCCGCCTTTGCTGGTCAAATATATCTTCACCAGCGAGAAGCTGTCGATCCAGGTGCATCCAACCGACGAACAGGCCCATGACGCCGGTCTGCCGGGGGGCAAGAATGAGTGCTGGTATATATTGGACGCTGAGCCCGGCGCGACCTTGGGCATCGGCACGACGCGCGAACTGGACGGGGAGGCGCTGCGGGCGTCGGCGCTGGACGGGTCGCTCGAAGCGCTGATGGACTGGAAGCCGGTGCAGCCGGGCAGTTTCTTCTATATCCCGGCGGGCACAGTCCATGCGATCGGGGCGGGCGTGACCCTGGTCGAGGTGCAGATCAACAATGACGTGACCTATCGCTTGTTCGACTATGGCCGGCCGCGCGAACTGCATCTGGACGCGGGTGTCGCGGTGTCGCAGGCGCGGCCCTATCCGATGGCGGAGCGGGTCATCCCGACCGGCGGCGACGCGGTGATGCTGGAGCGAGGCGAGGCGCCGTTTGCGCTCGACATGCGGCATTGGGATGCGGGGCAGGGCGAGACGCTGCGCGCGGGGCAGGGCTGGTTCATCCCGCTGAGCGGCGCGGGCACGATCGACGGCGCGGCTTGGGAAGCGCATCAATGCTGGCTGATCGAGGGCGAGGCCGCGGTGACGGTCGATGCCGCCGCCGATGTGCTGGTCGCTACGGTCTGATAGAAGCACGCCGGTAGCGGGGCATCACACTGTTCCCCGGCGCAGGCCGGGGTCCAGTCCCGACCTCTGAACTGGACCCCGGCCGGCGCCGGGGAACAAGACACTACAGGTTGCGATCAAGGCACTTTAGCCTGAACCGTCATTCGAGAGCGATGACCTCGCCGCCCAGATAGTCGAGTTCGCGCCGGTCGTGGCTGACATAGACGATCGGGATGGCGGTGAGCGCATGGAGGCGGGCTATCATCGCCAATATCTCCTGCCGGCGCGCGTCGTCGATCGAGGAGACGGGCTCGTCCAGCAGCAGGAAGCGGGGATCGGACAATAAAGCGCGGCCGATCGCGACGCGCTGCGCTTCGCCGCCCGAGAGCGAAGCGGGCCAGCGGTCGAGCAGCGGGGCGATGCCGAGCAGGTCGATGAGCGCCTGTTGGCTCAGGCCATGGACGCCGCCTTCCCGATCGCCAGCCGAGCGGCCGTAGCGGAGGTTGGCGCGGACTTTCATGTGCGGGAAGAGGCGCGGCTCCTGGAACACATAGCCGCAGCGGCGGCGAGCGGGGGGCAGGTCGATGCCGGCCATGCTGTCGAACAGCGTCTCGCCGCCGATATGGATATGACCGCTTTCGGGGCGGAGCAGCCCGGCGAGCATGTGCAGGGTGGAGGTCTTGCCCACGCCCGAGGGGCCGAACAGGGCGATGATGCCGCTGTCCGACCGCACGGTGCAGCCGATCGTCCGCGTGCCGCGCGTCAGCCGCAGGTCAATGTCAAAGGCCATCGGCGCGCTCCGCCGGCTGGGCGCGGCGCGCCAGCAGTTCCGAAAGCAGCAGCGCGGCGAAAGAGAGGGCGATCGACAGCAAGGCGAGGCGCAGCACCATCGGTTCGCCACCAGGCAGTTGCAGGGCGGAATGGATGGCGATCGGCAGGGTGCGGGTTTCGCCCGGTATGTCGGAGACGAAGGTGATGGTCGCGCCGAACTCCCCGATCGAGCGGGCGAAGCCCAGCATCGCGCCGGCGAAGATGCCGGGCAAGGCGAGCGGCAGGGAGATGGTGAAGAAGATGCGGGCGCGCGATGCACCCAATGTCTGCGCGGCTTGCTCCAGCCGGCGGTCGATGGCGGCGATCGAGAGGCGCATCGCGCGCACCATCAGCGGCAGCGCCATGATCGCGGAAGCGAGCGCCGCGCCGGTCCAGCGGAACAGCAGGGTGATGCCGAACCAGTCGGCCAGCCATCGCCCGATCGGCCCCTGCGCGCCGAACAGGATGAGCAGCAGCCAGCCGGTGACGACCGGGGGCACCACCAGCGGCAGATGGACGAGCGTGTCCAGCAGCAGCTTGCCGGGGAAGCGCGCCCGCGCCAGCAGCCAGGCGAGCGCGAAGGCGATGGGCAGCATCGCCGCCATCGCCGCCAGCCCGATCTTCAAGGATAGGCCGATGATGATCCATTCATCGGCGGTAAGGCCCCATGTCACGCGATCGTCAAACCATCTTCCTAAGCGAGCGCGGCCGCGCCCGGCATGGCGCACAGGGAAGCAGTTTGACAAACGCCACGCAAACGGATTGTAGAGAAGGCCGCATCGCGCCAAAAGCAGACAAACCGGGTCGCATCGAAATTCCCCTTATCGGAGCCTATGGAATGAAGGAACTTGTTGCGTTCGACCTGGACGGCACATTGGCCGAAAGCAAGCAGCCGCTGGGCGAGCCGATGGCCGAGGCGCTGGCCGACCTGCTGACGGTCGCCCATGTTTCGGTGATTTCCGGCGGGGACTGGCCGCAGTTCGACAAGCAGGTGGCGAGCCGCCTGCCCGAGCGCGCCGATCGCTCCAGGCTGTGGCTGATGCCGACCACGGGCACCAAGCTCTATACCTTCAAGGACGGCGCCTGGTCGCCGGTATTCGCCGAACTGTTCGATGATGCGCAGAAGGCGGCGATCCTGAAAGCGTTCGACGAGTCGCTGGAAGCGACCGGCTTCGTGCCCGAGCAGACCTGGGGCGAGCGGATCGAGGATCGGGGCAGCCAGATCACCTTCTCGGCGCTCGGCCAGCAGGCGCCGATCCATGCCAAGGAAGGCTGGGATCCCGATTTCGCCAAGCGCAAGATCATCCAGGCGGACCTGCGCCAGCGGCTGCCCGGACTGTCGATCAACATGGGCGGGGCGACCTCCATCGATATTACGCGCGAGGGCGTGGACAAGGCCTATGGGCTCAAGAAGCTGCGCGACGCCAGCGGGATCGCGCTCGATGCGATGATGTTCATCGGCGACGCGATCTTCCCCGGCGGCAACGACTATCCGGCCAAGGAACTGGGGCTGGATACGGTGCGGGTGCGCGATCCGCAGGAAACGCTGGCGGTGATCGCCGCGATCGTGGCCTGCCAGAAATAGCGATCAGCGTGGGCTGAAGCCGTAGCGGGCGAGGATCGCCTTGCCCGCGCCGGACAGCAGGAAGCGACGGAAGCCCTCCGCATCGGCCGAGCGGCTGCCGGCGATGCGGGCGATGGGGTAGCGGATCGGCGGGTGGCTGTTCGGCGGGAAGGTGCCCACCACCGTCACGCTCCCACTGGCGCGGGCGTCGGTCGCATAGACGATGCCGAGCGGCACTTCGCCGCGCTCGACCAGCGCCAACGCGCCGCGCACATTATCGGCGCGCACCACCCGGCGCTCCACCTGGCCCCAGACGCCGAGCGCGGTCAGCGCTGCCTTCCCATATTTGCCGGCGGGAACCGCGTCCGGATCGGCCATGGCGAGCCGACCGTCGCCGAGCGCGCGGGCGATCGGCATGGCGCGGCCGATGCGAAGCCGGACGGGCTTGGCCCTGGGAGTAACGAGCACCAGCCGGTTGCCGGCCAGTGTCGCGCGGGAGCCGGGGGCGATGCGGCCGGCCTTCGCGACATCGTCCATCCATTCCTCATCGGCGGACACGAACAGGTCGGCGGGGGCGCCGGCCTTGATCTGGCGGGCGAGGGCGGAAGAGGCGGCGAAGGACAGGACCGGGCGCGGATGGCGGCGCGCGGTCCAGGCGTCGGCGGCGGCGGTCATCGCCTCCTGAAGGCTGGCGGCGGCGAGGACGACCGGCGCTTTATTCTCGGCCGCCATGGCAGGCGAGGCGAACAGGGCGAAGATCGCGAGGAGGCGCTGGAGCATGGCGTCTGTTTGGCGTGGCCGGCGGCCCTTCGCAAGGGGGACGGGCTGGGCTAGGGGGAGGGCATGATGCTACATCCCTCCCGGATGCGCTGACATGGCGGTGGTGCGGAGCCTGTGCGGCCAGTGCAGCATCGGCTGCGGCATTCGCGCCGCGACCAGCGAGGGGCGGGCGCTGTCGATCACCGGGGATCATACCCATCCGGCCAATGGCGGGCTGCTGTGCCCGCGCGTCAAGCGGCTGGAGCGGGAGGCGGCGCTGGACGGGCGGCTGTTGCGGCCGATGGCGCAGGGGCGGGCGACACGCTGGGATCGGGCGGCGGCGCAGCTGGCGCAGCGGCTGACGGCGGTGCTGGCGCGGCATGGGCCGGGATCGGTGGCGCTGCATGTCGGCGGCGGGCTGCTGACCGAGGATTACTACGTCGCCAACAAGCTGATGAAGGGCTTTTTCGGGTCGGCCCATATCCATGCGCCGGGGATCGGCGCGGGGGCGGCGGTGCAGCGGGCGGCGTTCGGCGAGGATGTGATGCCCGGCGCCTTCGAGGATATCGACCGGGCGGAGATCATCCTGCTGGCCGACTCGCGGATTGCCGCGCGGCATCCGGTGCTGATGGACCGGGTGGCGGCGGCGCGGGAGGCGGGCGCGGTGGTCGTCGCGCTGGGCGGGGAGCCTAAAGCGAACAGCGAGTGGGACAGCTGTTTGGCGGTTTGCGAGGGGACGGCGGCGCGGCTGGTGGGGGGGCTTTTGCTCCATGCGTGGGAAGCGGGATATGCTAATGCGGCGCATGTGCAGATATTGGAGACGGCGCTGGGTGCGCTCAGGCCGGGGCATGATCTCTGGTCGGTGGCGCGGGCGTGCGGGGTTAATCCTGCGGAACTACGCGCCTTTTACGATTTGTGGACGGGGCGGGCGCGGGCGGTGACGCTCTATCCTGACGACGACGCGGCGCTGGCGGGGGCGGTCGTCAACCTGCATCTGGCGACCGGGCGGATCGGGCGGGCGGGGGCTGCGCCGTTCGGGGTGCCGGCACTGTCCAACGCCATGGGCGCGCGCGAGGTGGGATGTCTGGGCGATCAGCTGGCGGCGCATCGCGGCTTTTCGGCCGAGGCGCTGGCTGATGTCGCGCTGTTCTGGGGCGCGCGGGCGATGGCGGATGGGCCGGGCTTGAGTGGCGCGGCGTTGCTCGACGCGATGCGGGGCGGCGCGGTCAAGGCGTTGTGGAGCATCGGCGATCTGGACGAGAGCGACGAGGCGTGGCTGGCGGAGGCGCGCGGGGCGGCCGCGCTGTCGGTGCGGTCGACGCCCTGGGCGGACGAGGCGGCGGACGGGTGGAGCATACTGCTGCCAGCGCCCGTCTGGGCGGAGAAAGACGGGACAGTGACGGGCGCGGATCGGCTCATCAGCCGGCAAAGGCGGCTGTTCGACCTGCCCGGCGAGGCAAGGCCGACATGGTGGGGGATGAGCAAGGTGGCGCAGGCGATGGGTTGGGGCGACGCGTTCCATTATGACCGGGCAGCGGAGGTGTATCGCGAGCATGTGCGGCTGACCGCCTATCGCAACGACGGCGCGCGGCTGCTGAACCTCAAGCGCCATGCGCCGATTTCCAACCCCGCTTATGACGAGCTGACGCCGTGGCGCTGGGGTGAGGTGCCGTTCGATGAGGGGCGGTTCATGACGGCGGATGGCAGGGCGCGGCTGGTGGGGGTGGATTGAGGCTGAAGGTTGCCGTTCCCCGGCGGAAGCCGGGGTCCAGAGTCCCACACGCGGCGCCTTGAACCCTGGACCCCGGCTTTCGCCGGGGAACAAGATGGTCAGTCAGCGGGCGGCCGAAATCCCCTGAAGATGGGCCAGCAGCGTGTCGCCATTGGCGGCCCAGGTGAAGCGCAGCGCTGCCCGCCGCACGGCCTGCCGATCGGGCGGGTTGGCGAGGATCGTGCGGATCCCCTCGGCTATGGCTTCGGGCGTGCGATCGACGATCAGGCCGGCTTCGGGGCGGTCCATCAGTTCGCGCGCGCCGCCGACGTCGGAAATGACGAGCGGGGTGCCGCAGGCGAGCGATTCGACCCAGGCGTTCGCCAGACCTTCCGATTCGGAGGGCAGCGCCATCACATCGGCGGCGGCGAAGATGCGGGGCAGCTTGTGGTGCGGGACCGAGCCGAGAAAGCCGATGCGCCGCTCGACGCCGAGCTGCTGCGCCAATTGTTCGAGCGTGCGGCGATACGCGCCCTGGCCGGCGAGCAGCAGGGTTGCGTCGGGCAGGTCGGCGAGCGCGCGGACCAGCAGATCCTGCCCCTTGCGCGGGATGAGCGCGCCGACGCACAATATCACCGGGCCGGAAAAGCCGAGCGCGGCCTTCGCTTCGTCGCGGTCGATGATCTCGAACGTGTCGAGATCGACCCCGGTATAATGGACGCGGATCTTGTCGGCGTCGATGCCCATGCGCGCCATCGAGCGGCGCATCGCGTCCGACACGGCGAGCAGCCCGGCCGCGCCGTCCGCTGCCCGCCGCACCAGCGAGCGGGTGCCGCGCTGCGTGCCCCAATGATGGATGTCCGCGCCGCGCGCCTTGACCGAATAGGGGATGCCGAGCGCTTTCGACAGGCTCTGCGCCACCGGGCCGTCGGGAAAGAAGAAGCTGGCGTCGATGACGTCGAAGGGCTTTTGCGCGTGGAGGCGCTTCACCAGCGGCAGGATCGCGCGGGTCATGGTGGTGACGTTGGTGCGGCCGCCGATTTTGGGGATGATCGGGAAGGTGGGGCGATAGACGGTGAGTTCGCGCCAGCGCTCCTTGCGCGGCAGGGCGCGCAAGGGGGCGTAGCGGCCGGCGAGGCTGAGCGGCCAGGGCGGCAGGCCGACGGGCGCGATGACGGTCACGTCGGCCTCCGGGCGGCTCGCCAGTTCGCGCGCCTGCCGCTCCACGAACACGCCGAAATTGGGGCGGCTCAGGTCCGGGAAGAGCGTGGAGAGCATGAGGATGTTGAGCGTCATGGCGTCTCGTCTGGCATGGCGGGCTTTAGCGCAGGGTTAAAGCGGCGGAAATCGCTTGGCTAGAGGCGGCGGACGAGTTGCTCCGCGACGGCGGCCCATGGCGGATCGGTGAGGACGAGCTGCCGCGCGCCCGCGCCCAGCGGGAGCATCTGGAGCCGGTCGCCCTCTCGCCCGATCAGCCGGCCGAAGAGGAAGCGGCCGGCGGGGCGGGGGAAAAGGATGTCGCGGTTGAGCGCGGCGGCGAATTCGGGCGGGGCGATGCGGCGGCACCA
Source organism: Sphingobium sp. (assembly GCF_036170395.1). Classification (GTDB taxonomy): domain Bacteria; phylum Pseudomonadota; class Alphaproteobacteria; order Sphingomonadales; family Sphingomonadaceae; genus Sphingobium. The sequence continues at coordinate 42,557 of NZ_JAVHPD010000007.1, read as the reverse complement.
GATCGCGTCGCCGCTGCGATAGTCGCCGATGCTGGCGGCGACATGGACGCCGACCATGCCATCGGACCCGACGGGCGCGGGGAAGGCGAGCGAGCGGGTCGGCGCGCGGACGCCATCGGGGCCGAGCAGCGCCGCGACCGGCACATCGGCCTGGCCGGGCAGCGCGACCAGTTCCGCGCTGGTGACGCCTAGCGCGAGCGCGATGCGGTTCAGCCATTTGACCGATACGGTACGGGTGCCGGTTTCGAGCCGGCCGATCGTCTGCGCCGTCGTGGGCGGGTCGCAGAGGGCGCCGACTTGTTCCAGCGTCAGCCCCTTCGCCTTGCGGACTTCGCGGATACGGGTAATCATTCTTGCCTCGGTCGTGTAACCTATTTGGTTTTCCGCTTTCCTACAGTTTAGCCGGCATGGCAAGGGGATTGCTGTCCGGTTGGGTGATGGAGGCGCAATTATGGGTGTGACGCTGATCGAGCAGGTGATCGAAGACCCGATGGGCCGCGCACAGACGGTGCTGGTCAATCCGGGCGAATCGCCTTTGTCCTGGCTCCATGCGCGCGGCCATGTGAGCGACCGGCAATGCGCGGCGGGCGACATGCTGCGGCAGGATTGGGAGAGAGCGGGGCTGGGCGCGCGGGTGACGATGCGCTGGGACGCGGCCCCGCGCGAGGGCGGGCGGCGCGGCGGGGGCGGGCGCGGTGATCCGACGCTGATGCAGATGGCGGCGCGCGAGCGGTTCGACGGGGCGGTGCGGGCGGCGGGGCCGGGCCTGGCCGACATATTGTGGCGCGTGGTGTGCGCGGGCGAGGGGCTGGTCGCGGCGGAAAAGGCGCTGGGCTGGCCGAGCCGCGCGGGGAAGCTGGTGCTGACGCTGGCGCTCGATCGGGTGGCGGGGTGGTATCGGGTGCCGTGAGGGGGGCTCTATCATCCTCCCCTTGCAGGGGAGGTGGCTGGCCGCAGGCCAGACGGAGGGGTGTCCTGCTATCGAGGGGGTGACACCCCTCCACCACCGCTTCGCGGCGGTCCCCCTCCCCTTACAGGGGAGGACGGGGAAGCGATCAGAAATTGCCGTTTGTTGTCGTCAGTGAATGGCCGGTTCGCCGATATTCAGAACAAAGATAGCGCCGTCGGAGGGAGCGAAATTTTTGCAGATTATTTTCCCATTGTAAACAATGCCTTTCATGGCGCTTCTAAGGGGCGAAGAGCTTAAATTCTCATAATTCTGCATTGCTGTTGATGGGTCATAAAATTCGTTACTAAATATAACCAAGTAACGCTTTCCGTCTACGATCAGCCGGGTAGGGAATTCTCCTTCCGCATCCAACGAAAATTCACCCGAGATAGTCGTGCCTTTTTGTCTGACGGGTGATACCATTTCGCACACGTCATCTAGGCTTCTATCCCACCTAGGGGCACTCGGCTCTAAAGCCGATATTCTCGTCGATTGACCACAAGAAAGCAGCAAAAGGCATGAAAGCGGCAATGAGGTTTTAGGCCAGCCTCGCATCTGCATCTCGCCGTTGCTGATAGATGTATGTGCCAATCGAGGTATCGCATGTCAAAGCGACTGCGCGACAGCTAATTTTGAGGTCTGCTCAACTCCGTCATGCCAGCGTAGGCTGGCATCTCTCTTTCTTGCGCGCGGCGGCTGAAAGAAAAGCGGGATCCCAGCATTCGCTGGGATGACGGTGGGAGCAATCGGTCTGCCCGCCCGCTACCTCACCATGTCCGCGCCCAGAAGGACCAGCAGTTTCACGTCCATCGCATAGCCCTCCGATCGCCAGGCGGCTAGGCGCTCCGGGAGGTCCGCCAAAGGCACGCGATGCACCACAATGTCTTCGCCCGCGACGCCGCCGCCTGCGCCGGTTCTCGTCAGGTCGTGGGCGCTGAAGAGGGTGAAGCCTTCGGAGACCATGCCGGGGGAGCTGAAGAACTCGCCGAGCTTTTCCAGCCGGTCGGGGCGGTAGCCGGTTTCCTCCTCCAGTTCGCGCGCGGCGGCCAGCGAGGCGTCCTCGCCCTCCTCCTCGTCGCCTACTAGCCCGGCGGGGAGTTCTATGCAGCGGCGGCCCAGCGGCACGCGATATTGGTCGACCAGCAGGACGTGGCGCCCCTCCGCATCCTCGTCGATCGCGAGGATGACGGCGGCGTGGATGCCGCGCGTGCGGCTGACATATTCCCATTTGCCGCGTGTCTTGGCGGCGATGAAGCGGCCCGCCCACATTGTCTCTTCGGGCGCGTCGCGATCGGGGTCGGTCATAGTTCGATCAGCCTGTCGGGAAGTTCGTTGACGTCGTCGTCGGCGCGCGGGAAATGCTGGGCGAGGACGAGGCCGACGCGGCGCACGGCTTCGGCGAGCCCTTCGCCGGGGCGGCCGTCGCGGATCGCGGCGATCAGCGCGGCCATGGCGTCGCCCCAGACTTCCGGCGCCACCTTTTCGTTGATGGCGCGGTCGGCGACCAGTTCGGCGCGATGCTCGTCGAGGCTGAGGTAGAGGAGGACGCCGGTGCGGCCCTTGGTGCGCGCCTCGGCGGCGGTGCGGAAGAGGAGGATGGCGCGGCGGCGCACGCGGCGGGCCTTGGTTGCTTTGGGCGTGACCAGCATCCGCAAGGGCATGATCGCGAGCAGGTAGCGCACGACCAGGAATTTGGCGATCAAGAGGGCGAGAAGGCCCATGAGCAGCTTCCAGTCGGCCAGCTCATGCTCCCAGTCGAGCAGCAGCGCCGAGAGGAAGGCGCGCAGATGGGCCGGGAAGCCGGCGGCGAAGGCGAGCGCGACGAACACCGCCGCTGCCGCCCAGCTCAACCCCACATCATGATAGGCGTCGGAGCGGCGGGCGACGATGGTGACGATCTCGCCCGAGGTCTGCGCTTCGGCCTGCGCCACGGCGGCGGAGACGAGTTTGTGGTCGGCCTGCGACAAATGTATCTGCATCACCAGTCCCCCGATGCGCCGCCGCCGCCGAAGCTGCCGCCGCCCGAAAAGCCGCCACCGGAAAAGCCGCCGCCGTCGCTGCCGCCCCAGTCGCCGCCCGATCCCCAGCCTGAGCCGTTGCCCGGTCCCCAGATGATGATTGGTGGCGCGCCGATGCCACCGCTGCGATAGCGCCGCCCGCCGCGCATCCGCGACAGCAAAGGCAGCGCGACGAAGAACACGACGAACAGGATGATCCAGAAAGCGATGATGCCGCCGCCGCCATCATCCTGCCGCCGCGCGTCCGCTTCCGCCTTCGCGGCCTGGGCGCGGGCTTCGTCGGGGGGGAGGGCGAGGAGGTTGGAGAGCGAGTCGACGCCGGCGTTGATGCCGCCGGCCATGTCGCCCGCCTTGAAGCGCGGGGTGATGTCGCGGCGGATGATCTGGGATGAGAGCGCGTCGGTGAGGATGCCTTCGAGGCCGTAGCCGACCTCGATGCGGATCTTCCGGTCGGCGGGCGCGACGATCAGGAGCGCGCCCTGGTCCTGCTTGTCGCCGATGCCCCAGGCGCGGCCGAGGCGATAGCCATAATCGGATATGTCATAGCCCTGAAGGTCGGGGATGGTCGCGACCACCAGCGCGCGTCCGCTCGCCCGCTTCTGCGCGATGAGTTTCTGGCTGAGCGCCTGTTCCTGCGCGGGGTCGAGGAGGTTGGCGGCGTCGATTACGCCGCTGTCGTTGAACTTGGGGAAGCTCTGCGCCTGCGCTGACGGCGCGAGGGCGAGCAGTACGATCAATAACAGCAGGCTGCGCCCAAATCTCATGCCGCTTTCCGATATACGGTGCGCGTTTTCACCGCTTCAACGATGGCGTCTGTTCCCGCGACGATGCCGCCAGGCAAATCCCCTGCACTGAATGGCGGCAGAATGGCGTTTTTGATAATGTCGGAACACAGGTCATTGGTCATCACGGATTCCAGGCCTATGCCGACTTCGATGCGCAACTTGTGCTCGTTGGGCGCAACGAGCAGCATCAGCCCGTCATTCCGTTTCTTGTCGCCGACGCCCCAGGCATTGGCGAGGCGTAGGCTGTAGGTGTCGATATCTTGCCCATTGAGCGAAGGGGTAGTGACGACGACCATTTGCACACCTGTCTCGCGCGCCAGCCGAGCCAAGCGGGCGGTCAGTTGGCTTTCCAGTCCCTCGTCAATCAAATTCGCGCGATCAACCACCCGGCCTGTCAGTTCCAGCGCTGCCTTTGGAGCCTGCGCACCAACACCACAGCCGCTAACCAACATTAGGCTTGCCAGGAACGTAGCACGGATCATCCGGGGCGTCCCGGTCAGTTGCCGAAGTCGACCTTGGGCGCTTCTTCCGCGCCGGGCGTGGTTGCCTGGAACGGGGTCATGGGCTTGGCGCCGTGGATCAGCTTCGCGCCGATGGCGTCGGGGAAGGTGCGGATGCGGGTGTTATAGTCCTGGACCGCGCCATTATAGTCGCGGATGGCGACGGCGATGCGGTTCTCCGTGCCTTCGAGCTGCGACTGGAGCTGGAGGAAATTTTCGTTGGTCTTGAGGTCGGGATAGGCTTCGACCGAGGCGAGCAGGCGGCCAAGGCCCTGGCTCAGCTGCGCCTGCGCCGCCTGATATTGGGCGACCTTGGCGGGATCGGACAGGTCTTCGGCGTTGATCTGGATGGAGGTCGCCTTCGCGCGCGCTTCGGTGACGCGGGTCAGCGTTTCCTGTTCCTGCTTGCCCGCCGCCTTCACCGTGGCGACGAGGTTGCCGGTGAGGTTGGCGCGGCGCTGATATTGCGCCTGCACGTCGGCCCATTTGGCCTTCGCCGCCTCCTCGGCAGTGGGCACGCTGTTGATGCCGCAGGCGGACAAAGCGAACGCGGCGGTCAGGGGCAGCAGGGCGATACGCAGGTGACGCGGGACAGGCATGGAACATCCTCGGCTTTGTTTCGACGGGGAAATAGGAGGTTGCCCCGCGTCGTGCAACGGGCCATCCAGCAGCGACTAGATTGCGACAGGCAAAGGGCTTGATCCATGGGACTGATTTCCGAGTTCAAGACGTTCATCAACCGGGGGAATGTGATGGACCTGGCGGTCGGCGTCATCATCGGCGGGGCGTTCGCCACCATCACCAAATCGCTGACCGACGACCTCATCATGCCGGTCGTGGGCTGGATATTCGGGGGCGTGGACTTTTCGCGCTACTTCGTCCGGCTGGGTGCGATCCCCGAAGGGTTCAAGGGCAATCCGCAAAGCTATGCGGACTTGAAGGCCGCGGGCGTCGCCATGTTCGGGTGGGGCCAGTTCCTGACGGTGATGGTCAATTTCCTGATCCTGGCCTTCATCATCTTCCTGCTGGTGCGGACCATGAACCGGCTGACGCACAAGGAAGAGCCGGCCCCCGCCGCCCCCGCGCCGACGCCCGAGGACATCGTCCTGCTGCGCGAAATCCGGGATAGCCTCAAAAAATAATCGTTTATGCGACGAAACGAGTTCACGGCCGGAACCATCTTTCCTGCGGCCGGTTGATCGGCGTCAGGGTTGCCTATCGCAGGATGCGGAGCGGAACCCGTGCCGAACGACGTCAGCCCCAGGGGGCGCAACAGGAGATAACGCCGTGAAAACCTTCGTCACTGTCCTTGGTATTGCCAGCATGGTCGCGCTGAGCGCATGCGATTCCAAGCAGGAGAATAAGGTCGAGAACGCGTATGAGAATCAGGCCGACGCACTCGACAACCAGGCGGACAATATGGAGGCCATGGCCGACAATCTGAGCGGCAACGCCGAAGCGGCCGCCGAAAACGCCGCCGACAATCTGGAGAACAAGGCCGACGCCACCCGCGAGGCGGGCGACAAGGCCGAGGACGCCGTCGAAGAGAAGCAGTAAGCCTCTCGATCGATCCCCAAAGGGCGCGGCGAACAAGGGTTGCCGCGCCCTTTTTCGTGGGCGTTTCGCTGGCCTTTAACCGCCCTTTAACCACGCAGTCCCATGGTGCCCAGGCGCGCATCCCAGGGGCCTGAAGCGGAATGGACGAGCTATTACAGGAATTCATCTCCGAAACGCAGGAGACGCTGGAGGCGCTTGCCGGAGAGGTGGTCGCCTGGGAGGCCGATCCGGCCGATAGCGACCGGCTGGACGCGATCTTCCGCTTCTTCCACACCGTCAAGGGCAGTTGCGGCTTCCTCAACCTGCCGCGCTTCGAGCGGTTGAGCCACGCGGCCGAGGATGTTCTGTCGGAGATTCGCGCCGGCCGACGCAAGGCCGATCCCGCGACGGTAAGCGCGGTGCTGGGCGTCATGGACCGGATCGGCGAACTGGCCGAAGCGGTGGCCGTGGGCGCGGCGCTGACGAGCGAGAATGACGATTTCCTGATCGCAGCGCTCACCGCGCAGGAGGAGGCGCCGGCAGCAGAGGCGGAGAATGTCGCGCCCGTCGCGGTCGCGCGCCAGGCCAGCGCCCAGTCCGGGCCGCGCACCATCCGCCTGCCGCTGACCCTGATCGACCAGCTGATGAACGGCGTGTCGGACATGGTGCTGGCGCGCAACGAATTGTCGCGCAAGCTGCGCGAGCGGTCGGCCGATCCCGAGTTGGACAATGTGTTCGAGCGGCTGTCCACCTGCGTCGCGGACATGCGCGACATCATCTCCAAGACGCGGATGCAGCGCGTCGATCGCCTGTTCTCCGCGATCCCGCGCATGGTCCGCGATCTTGGCCGCGACCTTGGCAAGCGTATCGACCTGACGCTGGAAGGCGGCGACGTTGAGATGGACCGCGAGATGGTGGAGATGGTCGTCGACCCGCTCACCCATATCGTGCGCAACAGCATCGACCATGGCATCGAAACGCCGCAGGTGCGCCGCGCCGCCGGCAAGCCCGAAGCGGGAAGCCTGCGGCTGGAGGCGCGCCAGTCGGGCAACCAGATCGTCATCGCCATCGCCGACGACGGGGCGGGGATCGACACGGCAAGGCTGGTGGACAAGGCGATCGCCGCCGGGCGGCTGACGCCGGACGCCGCCGCGCGCATGACCGAGCAGGAGAAGCTCGACCTCATCTTCCACGCCGGGGTGTCGACCGCGAGCAAGGTGACCGCCATATCCGGGCGCGGCGTCGGCATGGACGTGGTGCGCGCCAATATCGAGCGGATCGGCGGAGTCATCGCGCTCGACAATGCGCCGGGCAGGGGGCTTTGCATCACGCTGCGCGTGCCGCTGACGCTGACGATCATCCCCGGCCTCATCATCCGGGCGGGTGGGCAGCATTTCGCGATTCCGCGGGCGGCGGTGGTCGAGATATTGCACGATAACAACGACATGCTTCAGGTGAGCGAAGTGGGCGGCGCGAAGATCGCGTCGATCAGGTCGGTGCGCCATTCGATGATCGACCTTGAGGATGTGCTGGGGCTGGAGAAGCCGGCGCAATCCGGGCCGCGTGCGGTGATGGTGGTGCGATCGGCGACCGGCGTGCCCTTTGCGATGGGCGTGTCGGCGGTCGACAATCATGAGGAGCTGGTGATCCGCCCGGCCTCCCCGCTGGTGATGGCGAGCGGGCTTTATGCCGGCATGACATTGCCCGACAATGGCAAGCCGATGCTGCTGCTGGACGCCGCCGGCCTCGCCAACGCCGCCAACCTCTCCAATGTCGAGGATGATCGGGCCTCGCGGACGCAGGAGAGCGCGGCGCAGGAGGATGGGGTGGAGATGGTCCCGGCGCTGCGCTTCGAGGAATTGTCGGGCGAGCGGCGGCTGCTCAAGCTCTCGTTGATCGAGCGGGTCGAGGATGTGGACACGCGGCTGTTCGGCCGGTCGGGGGGCCAAGCGTTCGTGCGGCTCGACGAGCGGCTGGTGCCGGTCGCCAACGGGCTGTGGCAATTCGACCGTCCGAGCGTAGCGGCGCTGCGGCTGCGCGACGACCGGCGCGAAGCCTGCTACCCGGTCGCGGCGGTGCTGGATATCGTCGAGATGCCGGCGGTGCCCGACATGGTGGCGATGCACGGGATGCTGAGCGGCGTCGCGGTGGTCGATGGCGAGCATCTGGAGGTCATCAACCCCTTCGCTCTGTTCGCCGGTCTGCCCGACGAGGCGGATATGGCGCGGGTGCGGGGCCGATGCGTGCTGGCCGATGCCGAGGATGGGTGGACGCGCGAGATATTGGCGCCGTTGCTGCGGCAGGCGGGGCATGACGTGGTCATGGGCCTGCCCGCCGACCGCGCGGTGGAACCAGACGACATCGTGCTGTGCGGCGGCGCGGACGCGGCGCAGGCGGCGGAGATCATGGGATGCCGGGTGGTGCAGCTGCGCGCATCGCCGCGCCCTGTCGGGCCGCAGGACGGCAGCATCTATCGCTACGATCAGGCCGCGCTGATGGCGGCGATCGCCGGCGGGAGGGGGTAAGCGCGATGCTGGACGAGCTTTATCTGTTCGCGGTGCTGGCGGGCACGCGGGTGGCGGTGGACGCCGCCGAGGTCGAGGCGGTGGTGCGCCTGTCCGATATTTCGCCGGTGCCGGGCATGGGCGCGCATGTCGCGGGCCTGTCCGCGCTGCGCAGCCGGGTGCTGACGGTGATCGACGTCGCGGCGCTGGTCCATGGGAAGCCGATGCCGGCCGAGGCGCGGCGGCTGGCGATCATCGCCAATATCAGCGGGCATAGCTACGGCTTTCTGGTCGACAGCGTGCTGGACATCTGCCGGGTAGCCGAAGGGCCGGCGCCGTTGCGCGGGCAGTTGGACAGCGCCTGGGCGCCGCACGCGCGGGCGATCGTCGAGAATGAGGGGCAGCCCTGGCTGCTCGTGTCGCTAGCCGCGTTCATCGAGGGCGGCGCTCTGGCGCAGGCGGCATGAGACAGGCTGAGATTCCCGTTTACCAAATCCTCGCTTTTGGTCGCTAACCCCGTTCAACGGGACGAAAAAACACCTGAAGGACACTTCATGAAAAACTGCCTGGTCGTCGACGATTCCAAGGTCATCCGCAAGGTGGCCCGCCATATCCTCGAGTCGCTGGACCTGACGGTCAGCGAGGCGGTGGACGGACAGGACGCGCTGACCCAGTGCGAAGCCTCGCCGCCCGACGTGGTGCTGCTCGACTGGAACATGCCGGTCATGAGCGGGATGGAATTCCTCCAGGCCTTGTCGTCCGCCAAGATGGCGGCGCGGCCCAAGATCATCTTCTGCACCACCGAAAACGGCATCAGCCACATCAAGGCGGCGGTCGAGGCCGGCGCGGACGAATATGTGATGAAGCCCTTCGATCGCGAGACGTTGGAAAGCAAGCTGGCGATCGTCGGGGTGATCTAGCGCGCCCCGTGCCGCACCATTTGGGAGCAAGCCTATCTCCGCCTCTTGATCGCACGAAAGCCCGTTCACCGATGACCGCCATGGTTCCGATCATGTCCAGCGACAGGCGCGCGACGCCGGTGATCCGCACCCTCGTCGTCGACGATTCGGTGGTGGTGCGGACCGTCATCGGCCGCATCCTGGAATCCAATCCCGCCTTCGCCGTGGTCCACAAGACCAACAGCGCCGAACATGCGCTCGGCTATCTGGCCGAGAATGCCGTCGATCTGGTGCTGCTGGATATCGAATTGCCGGGGCAAAGCGGGCTTGCCGCGCTGCCGCAGATATTGAGCGCCAACCCGCAGGTAAAGGTCGCGATCCTCTCGGGCAAATGCGAGGAGGGGAGCGCCGCTGCGGTCGAGGCGCTGGCGCTGGGCGCGAGCGATATCCTCTCGAAACCCGGCAGCGGCAGCTTCGGCGAGCAATTCCCGAGCGCGCTGATCGACCGGCTGATGCGGCTGTTCAGCGACCGGCCGGCGGCGACGCCGCTGCCGCGCACGATCGTGCCGACGACGCCCGTGCCCGCCGCCGCGCCGCTCGCCTGCCTCGGCATCGGGGCATCGACCGGGGGCATTCATGCGCTGGGGCAATTGTTCGAGGGGCTGAGCGCGCCGCTGGGCGTGCCGTTGCTGCTGACCCAGCATCTGCCGGCGAGCTTCACCGTCTATTTCGCGCAGCAATTGGCGCGCATGACCAGCCTGCGCGTGAAGGTCGCCGAGATGGGCGAGGCGCTGATGCCCGATACCGTTTATGTGGCGCCGGGCGACGCCAATTTGCAGCTGCGGCGCGGCCTGCACGGCCGGGTGATAGTGGCGCTCAGCCCCGAACGCACGCCGGCGGGCAATCTGCCCGGCGTCGATCCCATGTTTTCGAGCATGGCGGAGATGTATGGCGCGGGCGCGGCGGGCGTGGTGCTGACCGGGATGGGCCGCGACGGGACCATGGGCGCGCGCGACATCGTGGCGGCGGGCGGCTGGATCGTCGCGCAGGATGAGGCAAGCAGCGTCGTCTGGGGAATGCCCGGATCGGTGGCGGGAGCGGGACTGACATGTTCGATAATGGAGCCGGTGGCGATCATGGATTTCGTCGCGCGGCGCGGCCGGGTGGCGGGGTGATGGCTTTGCCGCCCTCCGCCCCCGACGGACTCCAGGGCGCCGCGCGCGTGCTGACCGGCCTGCTGGAGGCGCGCACCGGGCAGCTTCTGTCGGAAAACAGGGCATGGCGAATGGAAACCGCGTTGCGCCCGGTGATCCGCGCCCATGGCCTCAAGGATATTGACGATGTCGCGGCGGAGCTGCTGCGCGGGCGCAATCCGGGGCTGGAGCGCGACGTCGTCAACGCGCTGCTCAACAATGAGAGCAGCTTCTTCCGCGACCTCCAGATTTTCGACATGATCCACAAGGACATATTGCCGCGCATCCGCGAGGAGCGGGCCGACCGCACGCTGCGGGTGTGGAGCGCGGGCTGTTCTACGGGGCAGGAAGCCTATTCGCTGGCGATCCGGCTGCAAAACGAGGCGGCGCGCTGGCAGGGGTGGCGGATCGAAATATTGGCGACCGACATTTCGACCGCCGCGATCGAGCAGGCCAAGTCCGGCGTCTTTTCGCAGATGGACGTGCAGCGCGGGCTGGCGGTCGGCGACCTCATCAAATGGTTCGCGCCGCATGGCGAGGATTGGCGCGCGAGCGCGGAGTTGCGCGCGATGATCGATTTCCGCCACGACAATCTGTTCGATCCGCGCGCGCCGATCGGCCAGTATGACCTCATCCTCTGCCGCAACGTGCTGCTCTATTTCACGCCCGAGCGGCGGCAGGCGGTGCTGGGGCTGCTGGCGCGGCACAGCCATGCCCAGACGATATTGCTGCTGGGCGCGGGCGAGACGGTGATCGGGCAGGGGGACGATTTCGCGCCCCACCCCGAATTTCGCGGCAGCTATGGGCGCAAGGTCGCTCTGCCCGACTGCGCCGGCGGGCCGATGCGGCGAACCGCCTGAAGGCTGGCGCGGCATTAACCCTGCTTGATTGCGGCGGCGCTCTGCGCCATGGTCAGGCTAAGGGCCGGCGGGTATCGACAGGCGGCCGGAAGGGCGCGATGATCGAACCGCAGCAAGTGACTGGCCTTTCCCGATGACCGACATCCCCATGATCGAGACGCCGTCGCCCAATTTCGATGAGCGCTCGCTGCCGATCAGCCTCCTCGTGCTGCACTATACCGGGATGCCCGACGCGGCGAGCGCGATCAACTGGCTGGCGAACCCCGAATCGAAGGTTTCGGCCCATTATGTCGTGACCGAGGACGGGCAGATCATCCGCATGGTCGATGAGGCCAAGCGCGCCTGGCATGCGGGGCGATCGCACTGGCGCGGGATCGATGACGTGAACTCCGCCAGCATCGGCATTGAGATCGTCAATCCGGGGCATGAATGGGGATATCGCCCCTTTCCCGAAGCACAGATGGGATCGCTGATCCCGCTGGTCCACGATATCGTGACCCGGCACAAGATCACCCGCGGCAATATCGTCGGGCACAGCGACGTCGCGCCCGCGCGCAAGCAGGATCCGGGCGAGCTTTTTCCGTGGGGGCAGTTGGCGAGGCTGCGGCTCGCCCTGCCGCGTCCGACCAAGAATCTCATGGACCCGCACTGGACCGACAGCGGCTTCATGCTGGCGCTGGAGCGCTTCGGCTATGACATCGCCGATCCGCAGGCGGCGGTCGTCGCGTTCCAGCGGCGCTTCCGCCCCGAGCGGATGGACGGGGTGATCGACGGGGAATGCCGCGCGATCCTGCTCGCCTTGCTCCTCCCTAAACCGCAAGGGGATGACTAAGCCGCCAAGGCGCGCTATGGCGCTACCCGCCAGAGGGCCGGGCGGCCGCGGCGTGGCGGGTAACTTCCACGGCGAGGAAAGTCCGGGCTCCACGAAATGACGGTGCCGGCTAACGGCCGGCTGGAGTGATCCAAGGGACAGTGCAACAGAAAGCAGGTCGCTCAGGTTTCGACCCAGTGACATTGAAAGGGTGCGGTAAGAGCGCACCGCGCCTGCGGCAACGCAAGGCGGCACGGTAAACCCCACCGGGAGCAAGACCGAATAGGGGCGGCGCGCCGGAGCGATCCGGCTAGGCATGTTTCGGCCGAGACCGCCCGGGTTGGTTGCTTGAGGGACGGAGCAATCCGTCCCCTAGAGGAATGGTCGCCCATCCCGTTCACGGGTGGACAGAACCCGGCTTACAGGCCCTCTGGCAATGTCCTTGCGCGCCGATTAAGGCTTGTCCGGCAACGGGTTGGGGCAGGGGGAATCGGCGGGCATGAACAGGATGATGCTGGGTGTGGCGCTGGCGACCGCGCCGGCCTTCGCTGTGGCGCAGGACGCAGCGCCCGTCGCCCAGCCCGCGATGAGCGTGCAGCAGACGTTCGACGCGGCTTCGGCTGCCACGCTTGCCGGAGACAATGCCAAGGCTTTGGCGCTGCTGGAGGCACTGGAGCAGCGGGTCAAGAGCCCGCGCAGCGTCGCGATCGTGCGGCTGCGCAAGGGCATGGCGCTGGGCAAGCTCAGCCGATGGCGCGAGGCGCGCCCGCTGCTGGAGCAGGCGGTTGCGGCGCTCCCGGCCGACGATGAGAGCTTGCGGCTCGATCGCATCCAGGGGCTGATCGCGCTCGGGCAGGTGGAACTGGGCGACCTCGATTATCAGGCGGCGCATGATTATTATGCTCAGGCGCTGGCGGCGGCGGTGGAGCCGGCCGACCGGGTTTCCGCCCTGATGGGGAAAGCGCAGGCCGGCATTTTCCTCGATCCGACGAAGGCGCTGGCCGACGCGGAGGAGGCCGAGCGGCTGGCCGCCTCCGACTTGAAGGCGGACAAGGCGCTGCTGGGTTATGCGGCCGGGATGCGCGGACGCGCGCTGCTCAATCTCGGACGCTTCGCCGAGGCGGAGGCGGCTTTTGCCAAAAATGTGCGCGCGGAAGGCGGGCTGACGCTCAAGGTCAATTATGACGATCTGGTTGCGCGATCCGATGCTGCGATCGCCGCGATGCTGGCTGGCAAGCGCGACAAAGGGCGGGAGTATCTGGTCTATACCGGCGCGGGCCGGATGGAGAAGCAGGACTTTACCTTTGCCGCCGACATGCGACCGCCGCAATGCGGGGAGGAGGGCATCCGGCCCGATGACGTTGCGGTGATCGAGTTCGGCATTTTGGACAACGGCGCGGTGGCTTATGCCCGCCCCGTCTATGGCTCGCGGCCCGGCGGCATGGCGCTGGCGTTCGCGCGGGCGGTGCGGGAATGGTCGTGGCGGCCCGAGGACGTCACCAAGATACCGGCGCTGTTCCGCATGGTTACGCGGCTGGAATTGCGCTGCTCGGCGGCGCAGGGCGGACCGGGTTTGGAGCAGGGCGCGAGCAAGGCATTCCGGGATTGGATCGAGGGGGCAGGGGTCACGCGGTTCGAGGCGACCGGCGATTCGGAGGCGGTCCGGCGCGAAGCGCTGGCGCAGGAGCTTGCCCGGTTGCGCGCCGCGCCGGGCACACCGCCGCTGGCGCGGGCGGCCGTCTTGGCAGACCTGCTCGCCAATCCGCTGGTTACCGGGCGAACGGGGGAGGAATATGTCGCTGACCTCAAGGCCATTTCGACGGCCGCCGGTGCGCCGCCCGCCGCGCGGCTGTGGATCGACGTGCTGGAGTTGCGGATGGAGCGGAAGCGCAGCTTGCCCGAAGCGCCCTATGCCGCCGACGCGCCGACATACGCCTTGGCTCGGCTTATCAACTATGATCGTGCCGGGATGCAACGCGGTCGGCGAGGCGACAGGGCCGCGCTGGACGCGATCATTACCGACAGTCGCCTTGCCAAGGATGATCCGATGCGCGTCACCGCCCTCGTCCGACGGGCGTCGGCGCGGGTGGCGGACAAGGATCTGGCGGCGGCACGGGCGGACTATCTGGAGACCGGCCTCGACGCGCAGCAATGCTCGATCGTCGATGCGAAGCCCGCCTTGCGCTCGACCGGCGTTGGCAGCGACGATTATCCCGAAGACCTGGTGCGGGTCGGCATCGAGGGCTGGACGCGGGTCGAGCATGATGTCGCTGCCGATGGACGAACGACCAACATCCGGGTCGTCGCGGCCTATCCGCCGATGGCGTTCAGCACCAACGCATCGAAGATCGTGGGCCATGCGCGCTATCAGCAGAGCTATCGCCCTGATGGGGCATTGGGATGCAGCGGCAGCAACTTCAGTATCAGTTTCAAGATGCCGGGATGATCGACCGCGCAGAGCCACTGGCAAAGCGCGCGCGGCTTCCCTAGGTTGGGGGGATGGCACGGCAGGGTCGATCGAATGACTGGGGCTTTCCCCGATGGCGCAGCTATGGCGCGGCGCGCGAGGCGCAGAAGGTGCGGCTGTGCGACCGGCATGGCTGCGACAAGCCCGGCGACTGCCCCGCGCCCAAATCGCCCAACAGCCCCGAGCGCTGGTATTTCTGCGCCGATCATGCGGGCGAATATAACCGGAACTGGGACTATTTTCAGGGGCTGGACGCCGAGGAGCGCGAGCAGCGCGCGCGCGACGAGCGGCGGGACGCGGGCGCCTATCAGTCGAGCGCCTATAATAGCTGGGGCGGGCCGGGCGACGGCAGCCGGTCGCGCGACGAGCTTCATGCGCTCAAAGCGCTCGAACTGGAGGACGACGCCGATTTCGAGACGGTGAAGAAGAGCTGGCGGCGGCTGGCGAAGGAAAATCACCCCGATGTGAAGCCCGGCGACGCGCAGGCGGCGGTGCGGTTTCAGGCGATCCAGGCGGCCTATGAGGTGCTGCGCGCGGCGGAAGAGCGGCGGACGTGGAAACCGCGCGGAGCGGCGGATTGAAGCCTCTCGTCCGGTCCAACTGGCAGAACGCGGTGCTCGTCTGCCGCAAATGTTCCAAGAAGGTCGGCGGCGGGTTCGGGCCGGAGGGCGAGGAGCGGCTGGCCAAAGCGCTGCGCAAGCATCTGGCGCTGAAGAAAGGGCGCAAGGCGGCGGCGGGCGTGGTCGAGGTCGATTGCCTGGGCGTCTGCCCCAAGGGCGCGGTGACTGTGGTCAATGGCGCGGCGAGCCGCGACTGGCTGCTGGTGCGGCCGGGCGCTGATCTGGATGAACTGGCGCGGGAACTGGATCTGCCGTCGCCGGGGTGAGGTCAACCCCGCATGAGCCTTTGCAACTCGGGCAGGATGGGCGTGAAGAAGCGGTCCTCCAACGCGATGCGGGCGTCCAGCACTTCCAGTATGACGCGGGTCTGGGCGCAGAAGAGCGGCCATTCGCGCGTGATGCGGTCATCGCTCCACCCGGCGGTATAATCGGCGAACTGCTGGGCGAGGCCCCCCATCTGGCGCTGGAGCAGCGCGGCCTGGGCGCGCTGTTCGGGGTCGGGCGAGCGCTGGAGCGCGGGATAGACGATGCGGTCCTCCAGCGCGAGATGAGTCATCACGATCCGCGCCAGCCGCCAGCGCAGCTGGCCGATGCCCGCCGGCTGGGCCGGCTGCGCGATCGCGTCCGCCAATTGGCGCGCGGTGACTGTGATCTCCGCATGTTGCGTATGGAGCAGGTCGAGGTCCACGGCATTCCCCCTGTCGTCACCCGGAGGGAAAGCTATCGAAGGCCGCTTAACAAATGCTTGCGCTTTGTCCGCAAAGGACAAGGCCCGCCGCGCCGGACGGGCGCAGCGGGCCTTGTCTGTTCGATCCCTGCCTGATCGGTCCTGGCCGGATCAGCCCGGCTGGTCGGCGCGGCTGACGCCCTCTCCGTCCAGATTCTGAGCCGCGAAGTCCCAGTTGATCGCTTCCTTCAGCACGCGGTCGGCATAGTTGGGCCGCGCGTTGCGATAGTCGATATAATAGGCATGTTCCCACACATCGAGGATCAGCAGCGGCGTATGGCCTTCATGCGCGACTGGCGTGTCGGCGTCATGATAGCTGGTGACTTCGAGATTGCCGTCCTTGAGGATCAGCGCGGCCCAGCCGCTGGCGAAATGGCCGACGGCCTCTGCCTTGAGTTTCTCGATCAGGGCGTCGACCGATCCGAACGCCGCGTTGATCTTGTCGAGCAGCTCGCCCGACGGCGCGGTCTTTTCGGGGCTGAGCGAATGCCAGTAGAAACTGTGGTTCCAGATCTGGCCGACCTGGTTGAAGAGGCCGCCCTTGGACGATTTGATGAGTTCGACCAGCGACTTGCCCTGGAGCGCGGGATCGGCGGCGACCAGCTCGTTCGCCTTCACGACATAGGCATTGTGGTGCTTGCCATGGTGATAGTCGAAGGTTTCGGCGGACAAAATGTCGCCAAAGGCGTCCTTGGCGTAGGGCAGGTCGGGCAGGATGAAAGCCATGAAGAACTCCTCGGGTTCGTTTATGGGAATGGCCGCACAACGAAGCTGCGACCGTAAGGCTCCGCTGCCCTAGCAGGCCGGTTGCGCCGCGGAAAACAGGATATTTTGTCGAGAAGATGAGAAAATATCCATGTGACAGGCCTGCGCCGATGGCATAGACTTGAAGGTCAGGACGCCCGTTTCATGCGGCGGCCGGAATATCGGGGGAAGGGCCATGGCGAAATTTTTCGGCAATCTGCATCTCGTGCTGGCGGCGGGGCTCGTGCTCGCGCTGCTGCTTGTCTTCGCGATTCCCGCGAACACGATTCCAGAACAGGCGATCCTGCGCTGGCTTCACCTGTTCTTCGGCATCACCTGGATCGGGCTGCTCTATTATTTCAATTTCGTGCAGATCCCGACCATGCCCAAGGTGCCCGCCGAACTGAAGCCGGGCGTATCCAAGTTCATCGCGCCCTCCGCGCTCTTCTTCTTCCGCTGGGCGGCGCTGCTGACGGTGGTGACCGGCCTCATCATCGCCTGGCGCAGCGCCTATCTGGTCGAGGCGCTGACGCTGAAGCCCGGTTTCGCGCTGATCGGGGTCGGCATGTGGCTGGGGCTGATAATGGCGGCCAATGTGTGGTTCATCATCTGGCCGAACCAGAAGCGGGCGCTGGGCATTGTGCCGGCCGACGATGCGACCAAGGCGAAAGCGGCGACGACGGCGATGATCGTCTCGCGCACCAACACTTTGCTGTCGCTGGCGATGCTCTATGCGATGGTCAATTTCAACGGCGGTTGATCGTCATCCCTGCGGCGGGGTGGTCTCGCCCACCTCGTCGCTGTCCGGCCCGTCGCCCAGCGTCAGGCCATGGCGCATCAGCATGGGGATGTTGGCAGCGGCGAAGACGATCGAGACGATCGTCACGCCCCACACCTTGACCGCAAGCCATGTGTCGAAGCTCATGCTGCGGCGCATGACCTCATTGGCGATCGCCATGGCGACGAAGAACAGCGCCCAATTGCGCGACAGCTTCATCCAGCCGGTTTCGGTGAGCCCGTCATAGGCGGCCTGGAGCAGATATTTGAGCAACGGCTTGCCGCGCAGCAGCCCGGCGAACAGCATCAGCGCGAAGAAGGCGTAGATGATGGTCGGCTTGATCTGGATGAAGCTCTGATCGTGGAAATAGATGGTAAGGCCGCCGAAGAAGAGGATCAGCAGCGCCGAGAGCCAGAGCATCGGCGAGACACGGCCGAGCTTCACCTTCGAGACGATGACCGCGACGACGATCGCAGCCATGAAGGCGGCGGTGCCGAAGGTCATGGCGGTGATCGGATTGCCCGGCCCCCAGATCCAGCCAGCGCCCTTGTAGGTCAGGAAGAAGACGAGCAGCGGCCCGAAATCGAGCGCCAGGCTGAGCGTGCCGTTATGGGGGGATTTGGTGGTGGCCATGGTTAGTTCCCGTCATTCCCGCGAAGGCGGGAATCCATCTCCAGCCGCATCACCATATGCGAGGCTGGGAGATGGATCCCCGCCTTCGCGGGGATGACGAAGAGAGTTTCTGCATCCAGCTTGTCACCGCGCATAAGCCGTCCCCGCGATCGCCTTCGCCATGTCGCCGGGGTCGAAGGGACGCAAATCCTCGATCTTCTCGCCGACGCCGATGGCGTGGATGGGCAGGCGATATTTCTCCGCCGCCGCGACCAGCACGCCGCCGCGCGCGGTGCCATCGAGCTTCGTCATGACCAGACCCGTCACCTGCGCCGTTTCCTTGAACACTTCGATCTGGTTCAACGCATTCTGCCCCGTCGTGGCGTCCAGAACCAGCACAACGTCGTGCGGGGCGGCGGGGTTCAATCGGCCGAGGACGCGGCGGACTTTCGCCAGCTCGTCCATCAGCTCGGTCTTGTTCTGGAGCCGGCCGGCGGTGTCGACGATGAGCACGTCGATGCCGGTTTCGGTGGCTTGGCGAACCGCGTCGAACACGATGCCGGCCGCGTCGCCGCCCTCCTTGCCCGCGACGATCGGGACGCCGAGCCGCTCCGCCCAGACCTTGAGCTGTCCGATCGCGGCCGCGCGGAACGTGTCGCCCGCCGCCAGCATCACGCCATAATCCTGCTCCAGGAAATTATGCGCGAGCTTGGCGATGGTGGTGGTCTTGCCGGAGCCGTTGACGCCGATGACGAGGATCACCTGCGGACGCGGGAACGCCTCGATCTCCAGCGGCCGGGCGACCGGGGCCAGCACCTTCTCGATCTCCTCCGCGATGATCTCGCGCAGATATTCCTCGGTGATTTCGCGATTGTAGCGCCCGGCGGCCAGCCGGTCGCGCACCCGCGCGGCCATGGCGGGGCCAAGGTCGGTCATGATGAGCGCTTCCTCGATCTCGTCGAGGGTCTGATCGTCGAGCGCAGCCTTGAACAGGCCGGACAGATTTTCGCCGAGCTTGTCGGATGTGCGCTTGAGGCCGCCGAAGAGGCGGTCGCGCCAGGAAGTTTCAGCCATGCCTATAAACCATTGTCATTACCGCGAAGGCCGGAGCGATCTCCGACCTGGCGCCAAGAGCGACGGTCGGGAGATGGGTTCCCGCTTTCGCGGGAATGACGGGAAAAGGAAAGGTCATTCTCGCCCCGCCTCTTGCGCCAAGAGGACGCCCTTCTCAAGCCCCGTGATCGTCGCGCGGACGATGGTGGAGGGCGGCAGCGGTGTCGAAAAGCGGATCGGCGCGAAATTCTCGGCATGGCCGGTGAGGCCGCTGCGTTCGACCAGCACGCTTTGGCTCGTCCCGATCAGGCTGGCGAGCCAGCGCGTGCGGCGTTCCTCACAGGCGGCGCGCAGGCGGGCGGCGCGGGTCTTGATCGTGGCGCGATCGACCTGCGGCATCCGGGCGGCGGGGGTGCCTTCGCGCGGCGAGTAGGGGAAGATGTGGCCGTGGACGATGTCGCAGTCTTCGACGAGCGCGAGGCTGCGCTCGAACATCGCCTCCTCTTCGGTCGGGAAGCCGGCGATGATGTCCGCGCCGATGCAGATGTTCGGGCGCGCGGCCTTGAGGCGCTGGACGATCGCGAGCGCGTCGGCGCGGCTGTGGCGGCGCTTCATGCGCTTCAGGATCAAGTCGTCGCCCGACTGGAGCGAGAGGTGGACGTGGGGCATCATGCGCGGTTCGTGGGCGAGCAGATCGAACAGGCGATCGTCCATTTCCACGCTGTCGATCGAGGAGAGGCGCAGGCGGGGAAGGTCGGGCACGCCCTTCAATATGCGTTCGATCAGCAGGCCGAGCGACGGGCTGCCGGGGAGGTCGGGGCCGTAGCTGGTGACGTCCACGCCAGTGAGGACGATCTCGCGATAGCCCGCATCGACCAGCTCTTTCGCCTTGTCGATCACCGCGCCGGCGGGCACCGATCGGCTGTTCCCCCGGCCATAGGGGATGATGCAGAAGGTGCAGCGATGGTCGCAGCCATTCTGCACCTCCAGAAAGGCGCGGGCATGATCGGCGAAGGCGCTGGCCATGTGCGGCGCGGTGTCGCGCACCGCCATGATGTCGGCGACCTTGACGATGGCGGATGATCCGAACGCCCGTTGGTAGCTGGTCGCCTCCATCTTCTCGCGGTTGCCGATCACGCCGTCCACTTCGGCCATGGCGGCGAAGGTCTGCGGCTGCGTCTGGGCCGCGCAGCCGGTGACGAGGATGCGGGCTTCGGGCCGCTCGCGCCGGGCGCGGCGGATCGCCTGGCGGGTCTGGCGCACGGCTTCGGCGGTGACGGCGCAGCTGTTGACGACGATGAGGTCGTCCTGACCGCTCGCCATCTGCCGGATCGCCTCGCTCTCCGCGATGTTGAGGCGGCAGCCCATGGTGATGATGTCGGGGCCGTTGGTTGGGGAGAGGGGCATCAGAAGCGCGACCAGTCGGCCTCGCCGTCAAAGACATGAGTGGCGGGACCGGTCATCTGGGTATGTCCGCCCGGTTGCCAGTCGATGACGAGGTCGCCACCGGGGAGGCTGACGGTGACGGGGCCGGTCGCCAGCTTCCGCCGGATCGCGGCGACGGCGGTGGCGCAGGCGCCAGTGCCGCAGGCGCGGGTGAGGCCGGCGCCGCGTTCCCAGACGATGAGGCGGATGCGGTCGGGGGCGATCAGTTGCGCGAAGTTGACGTTGACGCGCTGCGGGAAGAGCGGATCATGCTCGATCAGCGAGCCGAGGCGCGCCGTCTCGACCGCGCCCAGGTCGTCCACGAAGAAGACGACATGCGGGTTGCCGACATTGACGGCGGCGGGGGCGGGCAGGTCTTCCCAGCTTGCCGCCATCGTCAGCGTGTCCATCGCATAGGCAAGCGGGATCGCATCCCACTCGAAGCGCGGCGCGCCCATGTCGACGCTCGCGCCGCCGTCGATCAGGCGCGCGTCGAGCAGGCCGGCCTGCGTGCGGATCGTCACGTCGCGGCCCACGAACAGGGGCACGCAGCGGGTCGCGTTGCCGCAGGCTTCCACCTCGCTGCCGTCGGCGTTGAAAATCTGCATGGAGACATCGGCATCGGGCGCGTCGCCGATCAGGATGAGCTGGTCGCAGCCGATCCCCGCATGACGATCGGCAATGGCGCGGGCGCGCGCCTCGCTCATGGCGATCGGCGCGGCGCGCGCGTCGATCACGACGAAGTCGTTGCCGAGGCCATGCATTTTGGAGAAGCGTCCCATGATGGGCGGGGATGTAGGGGAGATAGGGGACAAAGGCGAGTCGCTAAGGTGTCTCTGACTCGAACTTGGCTCGCATGCCAACGATCAGCGCGATCGGCGTTCCGGCTTCGTCCTTCGTTTCTGCCCTATAGCCGGCCTTGACTTGAGTGCAGGCGACATCTGCCAGTTTGATTGAAAGTGCACTGCCTTTCGGATCGGAAGGCTGGCAAAAAACAGCATGGCCCGAAGGGTCAACTCGGACGGCAATACCGACGATTTGCTCCTTTGAGCCGTCGGGAAGCTTTTTCACCGTAAAGTGCAGATCAACAGGCGGAGGCGGTGGAGATGCTCCTCGGGCTGGGATGCCATTGCGCGTTGGGTGCCACCACATCAGGCCGCCACTGTATGTGTCGTAAATCGGGACGCCATTTTCGTCTTTCGCTGGCTTAAAGCGAGTTCTCGCAGTCAAAGCGGCGCAGGTCTTCTGGTCAAGCTCAGCGAATCCGCTAGACCGCGTGATGGAGCACCGAACCGTTCTGCCATCAGGGGCAACCAGCAGCGAAAAGGCTACGAACCCTTCTTCTCTTCGGTCATATGCGCCGCGAGGGTAATCTGCGTCTGTTATCCAGACGGCCGCGCTATTTGCTGGAGTTGCGCGCGTCAGGGCTGCTGCAAGCGCCATTGCGAAAAGACCGTTCAATTCGTCTGCTCCCACCCTGAATGCCTTCTGTTCCGCCCGTAGAGGAAATACACGGCTAAACCCACGCCATTCCACGCGACGCACGCCAAAATCGTGTTTACCGGTAAGCTTACGAACAGATAGGTGCAGCCCAGCACCGCGCCGATGCCTACTGCTGTGGCGGCCGGTGTCCTGAACGGTCGCGTGACGTCCGGCATCCGCCGCCGCAATATGAGCAGGCACGCTCCCACCGCCGCAAAGGCGATCAGCGTGCCGGCGTTGGCCAGCGCGGCGATCTCGTCGATGGGTAGGAGGCCGGCGATGATGGCGACCAGGATCGCGGTGAGAGCAGTGATGCGGGCGGGGGTGCCGCGCGTCGATATGCGGGCGAGGCTTTGCGGCAGGAAGCCGTCGCGCGCCATGACGAGGAAGATGCGGCTCTGCCCATAGAGGAAGCCCAGCAGCACGGTGGGCAGCGCGATGACGGCGGCGATGGCGACGATGCGGGCGATGCCGCCTTGTCCCATTTCGCGCAGGATGAGGGCGAGCGGCTCCGGCGAGTCGGCGAAGCGGGTGAAGGGCATGGCGCCGATCGCGGCGGCGGCGACAGCCACGTAGATCAGCGTGCAGACGATGAGCGATCCGACGATGCCGATGGCAAGGTCGCGGTCCGGGTTCTTCGCTTCCTCCGCAGCCGTGGAGATGGCGTCGAAGCCGTAGAAGGCGAAGAAGATGATCGCCGCGGCCGCCATCACCCCGCGCTCCACTCCGTCCGGCCCCATATGCTTGGCGAAGCCGAAGGGCATGAAGGGTTTAAGGTTCGCGGCGTCGAAAGCGGGCAGGGCGTAGGCGACGAAGAGGCTGAGCGTCACGATCTTGATGAGGACGAGGATGGTGTTGAGCCGGGCGCTTTCCTTCGTGCCGACCATCAGCAGCCCGGCGACGACCGCGATGATGAAGATGGCGGGCAGATTGATGAGGCCGCCCAGTTCCGGGCCTCTGGTGAGCGCCTCCGGGAAGCCGAGCGGGGTCAGCAGCGGCCCGGCATAGCCGGACCAGCCGACCGCCACGGTCGAGACGACAAGGCTATATTCGAGGATAAGGGACCAGCCGACGATCCAGGCGATGCCTTCGCCAAGCACCACATAGGAATAGCTGTAGGCGCTGCCCGCCGCCGGCATCATGGTGGACAGCTCTGCATAGGCCAGCGCTGCACAGGCGCAGATCGCGCCCGCAATCGCGAAGGAGAGGAGGACGGCGGGGCCAGCCCGATCCGCGCCGACGCCGATCAGCGTCAGGATGCCCGTTCCCACGATCGCGCCGACGCCGAGCGCCAGCAGGTGCGGCCAGGACAGGGTGCGGGCGAGCTGGTGGCCGCTGTCCTGCGGCACCATGGCCTCCATGGGCTTGCGGCGTGTCCAGCTCATGGCGGTAGGCTCCCCTCTATTCTCCTCCGTTAACTTCGCACATTTCCCGCACAATGCGACATAAAATTACGCGCCGATGTTTCTT
This sequence comes from Sphingobium sp., assembly GCF_036170395.1. Classification (GTDB taxonomy): domain Bacteria; phylum Pseudomonadota; class Alphaproteobacteria; order Sphingomonadales; family Sphingomonadaceae; genus Sphingobium. The sequence continues at coordinate 19,124 of NZ_JAVHPD010000007.1, read as the reverse complement.
TCAACATGGGGCGTGAACAAGCCGGACTTTGCCAGCGCGGCCCTGCATAGGACAGGGTGCGCGATCGCGTCGGCGGGCCTTGTCAGAGACTTCGGTACCGGAAGTTGCGAAACAGCGTTTCGCCCGCGCTCGATGCGAACAGCGCCGGGCGAAGGCTCAGTAGATCGTCGACTGTGTTCGCGTTGTAGCCGGTGACCTGGCTCCTGACGCCGTGCCTGGTCCATTGCCGGCCATCAAGGCTGTAATAGAAGGTGACGACCTGATGATCGTTCACGATGCGCATGTGCATATGCCGCGTTTGCGGGGCAGGCTCGGGCCAGTGCGACGCCTTGCCGCCGCGATAGCTGACCATCCGTTTGCCGTCGATGCCCATGCCGAGGAACAGGCGATCGTTGAAGAATAGGAGCAGCCCGCCTTCGCCGTCGCCCCGGACTTCGAGTTCGACGGAAATCTCGAAGGCGCGATCGCCGACCTGCTGGGTCAGGACGGACCCGTCACGCGGGCTCGAACCCTTGGCGCGCAGCGCCAGACCGCCGGGCAGAAGCCGGACGCGATCCGCATCCTTGGGCGATGGCGCGTAAAGGCTCCAGAGGCGGCCCATGTCGGCCGGGGCGAAATCCGACGACCGGCGCAACCCGTGCGGCACCGCCTGCCCCTTGGGTTTGGGCAGAGGTTTGGAGAGGTCGCCGCCGACAGCCCGGAACCAGCCGTCCTCGGTCCATTCGATAGGCTCCAGCAAGGTTTGCCGCCCGAGCGTCTGGTAGCCATTCTCAAAGCCGTGGTAGATCATGAACCAGCGGCCTCCGGGGCCCTCCACGCACGTGGCGTGGCCGCGCGACCACCATCGCTCGGCGGCGGATTTGGTGCGCTGGATCGGATTGTGGGGACAATTCTCCCACGGGCCATTGAACGATTTCGAGCGGGCGGCGACGATCATGTGGCCGGTAGCAGGTCCGCCCGTCCCGCCAACGGCGTTGACGAGGTAGAAATAGTCGCCCCGTTTGAACAGTTTGGGGCCTTCGGGCGCATAAGCCTCCGTGATCCAGTCGACCGGATATTGCCACGCGCTGTAGGCGGTTTCGATCGGTCCGGCGGTGGAGAGGCCATCGGGTGCGAGCCTGACCCGCTTCCCATCGTTGAAGAACAGATAGCGATGGCCGTCCTCGCCCACGACATGACCGGGATCGATCAGCCCGCCGATGCCGAGGTCGATCGGCTCGCTCCACGGGCCGTTCATGGACGGCGCGTGGATCACGAAGATGTTGGCGAAGTCCTTGAGCTCTGTCGACCAAGGCGCCCGCATGAAGGGGATGTAGATGTAATATCGGCCTGCGTGCTTCACCAGATCGACGGCGAAACCGGTGCCGAGCGGCCTAGCCAGCGCGGGCGCGAGCGGACGCCAGTTCACAAGATCGCGCGAGTGCCAGATCAGCAAGCCGGGCGCCGCGTCGAACGAGGAGTGGGTCATGTAATAATCGTCGCCATCCTTGAGGACGGACGGGTCGGGATAGTCCCCCGACAGCACCGGATTGAGGAAGCGGCCGTCGCCCAGATCGGCCTTGCGCTGACCTTCAACTCCGCGGGGCCATTCGATAAGGGGGTCGCCGCAGGAGGCTTCCTGGGACGCGGCGGCGGCGCTCGCCGAGGTTGCGGCTCCGGCGCGTTGACCGGTCGCGGCCGCGGCCAGCGGAAGAACCGAAAACTTGAACAGATCGCGGCGGCTGGGCATCCAAACATCCCCTTATTAGAATTATGGTTATGATATATGCTTCGGGCAGCCTGCGCAACGTCGGTCGCCGCTACTTGCGCTCAATCCCGCTTTCCCCTAAGGGCGCCCCCAGCATCGGGCGGCGTGCCGTTCGACTCTGACGACTCCAGGACGCCCATGTGGGGCATCGGATGGACGCTGGCCGGCGAGGTTTCGCCCGCCGGCGATTTTGTCGTTTGGGGATGCGACGGGTTTTGATGGGGCGCAAGTCCCGGTTTTGAGGTGGTGATGTTCGATTCGCTCAGCGATCGTTTAGGCGGGGTCTTCGACAAGCTGCGGGGGCGCGGTGCGCTCACGGAGGACGATGTCCGCGCCGCGATGCGCGAGGTGCGAATCGCGCTGCTGGAAGCCGACGTCGCGCTGCCGGTGGTGCGCCAGTTCGTCGATCAGGCGACCGAGCGGGCGGTGGGCAGCGACGTGCTGCGCTCCGTCACGCCCGGCCAGATGGTCGTCAAGATCGTCTCCGACACGCTGACCGAGACGTTGGGGTCGGACACGAGCGACCTGCTGATCGACGTGACCCCGCCCGCCGTCATCATGATGGTCGGCCTTCAGGGGTCGGGCAAGACCACCACGACCGCCAAGATCGCCAAGCGCCTCAAGGAAAAGGAGCGCAAGAAGGTGCTGATGGCGTCGCTCGACGTCCAGCGCCCCGCCGCGCAGGAGCAGCTTGCGGTGCTGGGTCAGCAGACCGAGGTGGCGACGCTTCCCATCGTGCCGGGGCAGCAGCCGGTCGAGATCGCGCGGCGGGCGCTCCAGTCGGCGAAGCTCCAGGGCTTCGACGTGGTGATGCTCGACACGGCGGGCCGCCTGCATGTCGACCAGGCGCTGATGGACGAGATGAAGGCTGTCGCCGATGCGAGCCAGCCAGCCGAAATCCTGCTGGTGGTGGACTCGCTGACGGGTCAGGACGCGGTCAATGTCGCGACCAACTTCACCGCGCAGGTGCCGCTGACCGGCGTTGTGCTGACCCGCATGGACGGCGATGCGCGCGGCGGCGCTGCGCTCTCGATGCGGGCGGTGACCGGCCGGCCGATCAAGTTCGCGGGCACGGGCGAGAAGCTCGACGCGCTCGAAATCTTCCATCCCGCCCGCGTGGCGCAGCGCATATTGGGCATGGGCGATGTCGTGTCGCTGGTCGAACGTGCGGCGGAAACCATCGACGCGGAAGAAGCGGATAAGCTCGCCAAGAAGATGGCGAAGGGTCAGTTCGACATGAACGACCTGCGCGCGCAGTTGAACCAGATGCGCCGGATGGGCGGGCTTGGCGCGCTGGCCGGAATGCTGCCGGGCCTCAAGAAGGCGCAGGCGGCGATGGCGAACAGCGGCGCGAACGACAAGACGCTGATCCATCTCGACGCGATGATCGGCTCCATGACGCCTAAGGAGCGGGAGAAGCCCGCGCTCATCAACGCCAAGCGCAAGATCCGCATCGCCAAGGGCAGCGGCCGAACGGTGCAGGACGTCAACCGCCTCCTGAAAATGCATCAGGAAATGGAAACGGCGATGAAGAAGATCCGCAAGATGGGCGGATTGAAGGGCCTCGCCAAGATGTTCGGCGCCGGAGGACTTGGGGCCGGGCTGGACGGGATGCTGGGCGGCGGCGGCGCGCCGCCACAGGGGCTGCCGGGCCTCGGCGCGCCCAACCTGCCGCCCGGCTTTCAGAATTTCATGAAGAAGTGACGCAACCCCCGTCATCCCAGCGAAGGCTGGGATCTCCCTTCTTCAAAGGGGAAGTGGGATCCCAGCCTTCGCTGGGATGACGGACCTAAAGACAAGAACTAACTGGTTTAGAAAGGCAATTAGTTAAGATGGCAACCTCCATTCGTCTGTCGCGCGGCGGCTCCAAGAAGCGCCCTTATTACCGCATCGTCGTGGCCGACAGCCGCGCCCCGCGTGACGGCAAGTTCATCGAGCGCATCGGCAGCTACAACCCCGTCCTGCCCAAGGGCGACGAGAAGCGGGTGGTGCTGGACACCGAGCGCGCCAAGCACTGGGTCGAGGCCGGCGCGCAGCCGACCGACCGCGTCGCCCGCTTCCTGGACGCCGCCGGCGTGAAGGAGCGCAAGGCCAGCAACAACCCCAAAAAGGCCGAGCCGGGCCAGAAGGCCAAGGAGCGCGCCGAAGATCGCGCCGCCAAGCTGGCCGAAGCGGAAGAAGCCCGCAAGGCTGCGGAAGAAGCCGCCAAGGCGCCGGTTGAAGAGCCCGCCGCCGAGGAAGCCGCTCCCGCCGAGGACGCCGCGACCGAGCAGGCCGAAGGCTGATCGACGTGACCGACAAGCCCGTCACTCTGGCCGCGATCATCGGCGCGCATGGGGTGGCGGGCGAAGTCCGCCTGAAGCTGTTCGGCGAAGGGGCGGAGAGCCTCAAAAGCTACAAGAGCTTCGACGCAGGCGGACGGGCGCTGACGCTGAAGTCGGTGCGTCCCGGCCCCAATGGCGCGGTCGCGCGCTTCGCCGAAATCGGCGACCGCAGCGCCGCCGAAGCGCTGCGCGGGACGGAACTGACTGTCCCGCGATCCGCTCTGCCGCCGCTGGGGGAGGGCGAATATTATCATGCCGACCTGATCGGTCTGCCCTGCGTATCGAGCGAGGGCGAAACGCTGGGGACGATCGTCGCGGTCGAGAATTTCGGTGCGGGCGACATTATCGAAATCGAGCGTCCCACGGGCAAACGCTTCATGGCCCCGATGCATGTCGTGGCTCTGGGAGACGATGGGGCGGTGGTTGACGCGGCCTTTGCGGTGTAGTATATACGGGAAGTATATACGGAGACTGCGCCATGGGCGAAGACTATAAAGCCAAAATCTTCAAGTCGGGCAACAGCCTGGCCTTGCGCCTGCCCAAGGCGCTGGGGCTGGAGGAAGGCACCGAAATGGTGCTGCGCGAAGAACATGGCAAATTTACCTTCCAGCCCGCCGATATCGCGCCGCGCAAGATCGACGTCAGCAAGTTCGCGGGCAAGGCCCCGTGGCTGGAGCCGCTGCCACGCGAGGACTTCGATGATTCCCCGCGTGCCTGGGACGACCCGGACTTCCCCGGCTTTCGCTGATGTATCTGCTCGATACGAACAGCTGCATCTTCCTGTTCGCGGGAACCCGGCCCAGGCTGATCGAGCGTGTTGCCGCCTGCCACGCGGGCGATCTGGCGATCTCCACGATCGTCCTCGCGGAACTGGCGCTGGGGTCGGCGCAGGGCAAGATCCCGCCTATCGAGGTGCTCGATGGGTTTATGGAAGAGGTGAACCTGCTGCCGTTCGACGGGGCGGCGGCGCGCGCCTATGCCGCCATGCCTTTTCGCCGGGGCCGGTTCGACCGGTTGCTCGCCGCCCACGCGCTGAGCGTCGATGCGACGATCGTGACGAACAATCTGGCGGACTTCGACGACATCCCCGACCTGCGAGCGGAGGATTGGACGCAATGAAGCTCTGGCTCGCGCTGCTGCTGCTCTGCTTGCCTGCCATTGCCCACGCCCAGGCGGACGAGAAGAAGATCGCTGTCGCGGTGCCGGAAATCGACCGGCTGTTTCAGGACTTCCAGCTGGATAGCCATGCGCCGGGCCTTGTCTATGGCATCGTCGCCAATGGGCGGCTGGTGCATGTGAAGGGCTTCGGCGTGCAGGATCTGGTGCATAGTCGGCCGGTAACGCCTGACAGCCTGTTCCGCATCGCCTCCATGACCAAGGCGTTTACGGCGCTCTCGATCCTGAAGCTGCGGGAGGAGGGGCGCCTGTCGCTGGACGATCCGGCCGAACGCTATCTGCCGGAAATGCGTGGCTGGACCCATCCCACCGCCGACAGCCCACGCATCCGCATCCGCGACCTGCTGACCCACAGCGCGGGCTTTGTGGATGACAATCCCTGGGGCGACCGGCAGACGCCGATGCCGGAGGCGGATTTCGCCCGGCTGCTAGGGCAGGGTGTGCCGTTCAGCACCGCGCCCGGCACCCGCTACGAATATAGCAATTTCGGCTATGCGCTGCTCGGCCGGATCGTCGCGCAGGCGAGCGGGATGCCCTATCGCCGCTATGTCGAGCAGAGCCTGCTGACGCCGCTCGGCATGACGTCGAGCGGCTATGAGATCGCCGAATGGCCGGTCGAGCGGCGCGCGATCGGCTATCGCTGGGACGCGGGCCGGTGGAAGAAAGAGCCGGACATGGCCGACGGTGCCTTCGGGGCGATGGGGGGCTTGCAGACCAGCGCCAACGACTATGCGCGCTGGGTCGCCTTCCTGCTCTCCGCCTGGCCCGCGCGCGATGCGGCCGATGCCGGGCCGGTGCCGCGCGCGGCGGTGCGGATGCTGGCGGAGGGGAGCAATTTCATGCAGCTTGCCCAGCGTAGCGGCAAAAGCGGCGCGAGCGCATGCCGGCAGGCGGCGGCCTATGGCATGGGGATGCGGGTGGCGCAGGATTGCGACTTGGGCCTCACTCTCTCGCATGGCGGCGGCTATCCCGGCTATGGCAGCCATGTGATGCTGATGCCCGACCATGGCGTCGGCATCTTCGTCTTCACCAACCGCACCTATACGGGCGGGGCGGGGCCGGCTTGGGACGCGGCGATGCTGCTCAAGCAGGCCGGCGCGCTGGTCGCGCAGCCGGTGGCGGTCTCTGCGCTGGTGGCCGAGGGCTATGCGGCGGCGGGGCGCATCTATGCGGCGGGGGATGTCGGCGTGGCGCGCGAGACCCTCGCCATGAATTTCCTGGTGGACAACGATGCGGACAGCTGGGCGAAGAAACTCGCTGCGATAAAGGCGGAGGTCGGCGCGTGCCGCACCGATGCGCCGGTGAAGGCGACGGGCAATTTGTCGGGCGAGTTCGTCTGGACCTGCGACAAGGGCAGGGTGGCGGGCAGCCTGCTGCTGGCGCCGACTATGAGCGCGCAAATCCAGGAATGGAAGATCAGCGTCAAGACGCCCTGATCTGGACGCTAGCCGCGCCTTGGCCTAAGCGCGGAGCATGGCCCAGATCGTCACCGCGCTTTATCTCCTGCTCATGCTCTTCGCCGGCTGGCGGCTGTTCGGCATCGGCTGGCCGCGCGGGCGGAAGATCGCGGCGGCGGTGGCGCTGGTCGCGCCCATCCCGCTGCTGCTGCTGATTCCGGCGCTGCTGCACCCGGAACGCCAATTTGCCGACGTGCTGCGCGCGGTGGGACTGGCGCTGCTGGTGTGCGGGGCGCTGTGCATGGTTGGCGGCTGGTCTGCGGCAAGGTTGCGGGCGCGGCGGCGGTGAGTTTCACCGCGCAAATCCTGACACTCTATCCCGAGATGTTCCCCGGTCCGCTCGGCGTGTCGCTGGCGGGGCGGGCGCTCGCCGAGGGGAAGTGGGCTTGCGAGCCGGTCCACATCCGCGACTTTGCGACCGACAAGCATCGCACGGTGGACGACACGCCGGCCGGTGGGGGCGCGGGGATGGTGCTGCGCGCCGATGTGCTCGCCACGGCGGTCGATCATGCGCTGGAGAAGCGGCCCGACCTTCCCGTGCTCGCGATGACGCCGCGCGGTGCGCCCATTACGCAGCGCCGCGTGCGGGCGCTGGCGGAGGGGCCGGGGGCGACGATCCTGTGCGGCCGGTTCGAGGGGTTTGACGAGCGGATTTTCGAGGCGCGCGCCATCGAGCAGGTCAGCATGGGCGACATCATCCTGTCGGGCGGGGAGATGGCGGCCTTGCTGCTGCTAGATGCTTGCGTGCGGCTGCTTCCCGGTGTAATGGGCGCGGCTTCCAGCGGAGTCGAGGAGTCCTTTGAAACGGGGCTGCTCGAATATCCGCACTATACCCGCCCGGTGGAATGGGAGGGGCGCGCGATCCCTGAAGTGTTGCGATCGGGGGATCATGCGAAGATCGCCGCCTGGCGGAAACAACGGGCGGAAGATGATACACGGCTAAGGCGGCCGGACCTTTGGGAACGCCATATCGGCGTTCGGGACCAGCCGCCCTCTGGTGCGCGACGACGTGAGGATTGAGTTAGACATGAACATCATCCAGCAGATCGAGGCGGAAAGCATCGCCGCTCTGGCCAAGGACATCCCCGATTTCCGCCCCGGCGACACGCTGCGCGTGGGCGTGAAGGTGATCGAGGGCGAGCGCAGCCGCGTCCAGAATTACGAAGGCGTGTGCATCGCCCGATCGAACAAGGGCATGGGATCGAACTTCACCGTGCGCAAGATCAGCTTCGGCGAAGGCGTGGAGCGCGTATTCCCGCTCTATTCGCCCAACATCGACAGCATCACCGTGGTCCGCCGCGGCGTCGTGCGTCGCGCCAAGCTCTATTATCTGCGCGGCCGCACCGGCAAGCGCGCCCGCATCGCCGAACGCCGCGACAATCGCGAGGGTTGATCGGCGGGATGCGCAAGGCGCTGCGAGCGCCTTCCTCACCGCTTCGCAAGGGCACATAAAAATCGGGCGCCGAAAGGCGCCCGATTTCTTTTTGCGTTACCCCAGCCGTCAGATTTTAACCTTCAGACGGGCGTACCAGAAGCCGCCATTGGCGCCGAAAGGCCCGCCGCTGTTGGGATAGATCTGGCCGTTCGACAGGCTGTTGGTCAGCACGTAGATCGGGTTTGCGGCGGTAGCCTTGATCTTGTCGGGATAGGTGTTGAACAGGTTGGTGGCACCCACCGCCAGCGTGTAGTGGTCGGCGATCTTGTAGCTGATTTCGAGGTCGGTGGTGAATTTGGACCCGAATGTCTGCCCGGGGAAAGCGTCTTCCAGGATGAACGAGCCGTAGAAATTTTCGCGCGCGGTGATGGTGAGATCGCCGACGGAATAGGTTCCGGTCAACGTAGCGCGATGCTTCGGAATAGTGCCCTCGATGTCCTTTTTCTGCGAGGCGCTGATGATGACCGGATCGAACTTCGTTACCTTGGTCTCGTTGTAATTATAGGCAAGCGTCAGGTTCAGTAAGCCATCACCCAGACCTGTCCGATAGGTGCTGACAAAGTCGACACCGGCCGTGCGTGAATCATAGGCGCTTGTCGGGTAATTGACATCGCCGCCTTCTCCCACCGCCAGCAGGGCGGGCTGGGCAATGATGTCGGCGGCAGTGACGCTATAGGTCTGCGACGTGCCGATACGATCCTTGATCTTGATCCAATAGCCGTCGACCGTCACGGTCAGGTTCGGCAGGGGCTGGAACACGAAGCCCAGGCCATAGTTGGTCGACTTCTCCGGCTTCAGAGCCGTCGCGCCGAAATATTGCGCAATCGGATTGGAGACTGGATAAGTTCCCGTCTGCACCTGAATGCCGTTGGTGAAGGCCGTCGTCAGGATCTGGACGTTGCTCTGGCCCGGCGACGGCGCATGATAGCCGGTACCGATCGTGCCGCGCACCGAGACTGCCGGCGTGATCTTCCAGATCGCGTTGACCTTGCCGACCGTGGCGGACCCGAAAGTGTTATAATGTTCATAGCGACCCGCCGCGCCCACCGACAACGTGTCGGTCAGATCGACTTCCGCGCTGAGATAGCCGGCATAGGAATGCTGCGAAAAGCTGTCGGCCGCATCCGGGCTGGTGCCGCCATAGCCGCTCGCACCCGGAGGCATGGTGACGGTGGAATCCTGCGTATATACGCCGGGCGCCGTTTCGACATACAGAACCTGGGTCGCATAAGGCCCGATGCCATAGGATTGCGGGTCGCCTTCGGTCGCCTCGTAGGTTTCCTTGCGATATTCGCCGCCGAACGCGATGGTGACCGGGCTGGGGAGGCCGGCTTCAAGCGAATAGGTAAAATCGGCGTTCAGATTGGTTTCCCGCTGGATCAGCGAACCAAATTCGAACTCCGTCTGCGACTGAGGCCCATAAGAGGGGCTGAGTGAGTCATACATGGACAGGGTCAGCGCGTTACGGCTGAGCGATCCCGATATGTCGAACGTCAGATTCTCGATCAGGTCGCCCTTGATGCCCAATACGCCGAACGCCTGGTCCTTCACCCCGACGAACTGGGGGGTAAAGCCTGCCGGATATAATGAGGAGAAGGAGTAGGTATTGCTGTCCTTCACGAACCCGCCCGCCGGGCATGTCGTGTTGTTCGCCGGGCAGGAGGTGAGGTAGATCGGGTGGCTGAACGCAGAGTTGCGTGTCTGCGTGCGCACGACACCTGTGGTATCGGTCGCAGTATAAGTGATGGGCGGACGATAATTGAAGCTTTGCGTGATCTTGGAATGCGCGAAATTGCCGAATGCGTAGAGTTGGGTTGCGTCGGTCACGTCATAATGGGCGTTGACTGTGGCCTTCCAGCCCTCGGCCGGCGAATTGCCGAAAATCTGTACCGGGTCTGGATAGTTGGGGAGCTGCGATGCCAGAGCGGGATTCGCCTGCGCGAACAATACGGCGCTTGGCCGCGTCGCGTTGCGGATGGTGCCATCGTCCTTGTTATATTCGCCCGCGACCGAAATGAAGCCACGATCACCCAGCTTGACGCCGGCATAGGCCGCAATCTGTCGCGATATGCCGTCGCCGCCATTGTCGTAGAACTGGCCGTAGCGCGTGTTAAGCTCCAGCCCCTCTTCCTCCTTCAGCGTGTAGTTCAGAACGCCGGCAATGGCGTCAGACCCATATTGCGCGGTCGCGCCTTCACGCAGGATTTGCAGGTTGCCAAAGGCGATCGACGGCAGCACCGAAATGTCGGAGCCTTGCGAGAGATTGTTGGTGGGGTCGCCGGCCGCAACCTGCACCAGCGCGGAGCGGTTGAAGCGCTTGCCGTTGATCATCACTAGCGCCATGTCGCCCGCAAGGCCCCGGATAGACGGCGCGCGAACGAAGGTGGAAGCGTCGGAGATCTGGTTCTGCGCGACATTGAAGCTGGGCACGAGATTCTTGACGATTTCCAGCATATCCGCCGCAGGCTGGGTTGCCAGTTCAGCGGACCCGATGACGTCGATCGGTGAGGCTGAGTCGGTGACGGACCGGTCCGTACGACGTGTCCCGATGACGACGATCGTGTCACCGGAACTCTCTTCCGCCGCCTGATCCGGGGCGGCTGGCGTCTGAGAGAATGCCGGCGCCGTCATCGCGGCGAGCGCTGTCGTTGCAAGCAGCGCCTTGGTTAACCCACGAGCAAATACATGGTCGATCATTGATAGCCCCCTACGTTAGTATGGGCCTTTCCATCCTTCCCCCACGGCATTGATATTTGTTGCAAGCGTGTGAACGGATGGTGTCTCTGGATCCGCCATGCAGCGTCACATTGCTGGCGAAATATCTTCTCATATGTGGCATGATTGCCGCGCCTGCTTTGCCTGCGGAAGCAAAGCCGTTATGCCACACGCGCCATGCCGCTCACCCACCGCCTCGCCCTGCCCGCCGACGAACCCGCGCTGCGCGCCGTCATGACGCTGGCGATCGACCGGCTGCAATCCGCCTTTCTCACCCCCGATCAGGTGCGGGCGAGCCATGGCTTCATGGGGCTGGACAGCCGGCTGATCGCCGACGGGACCTATTTCGTCGTGGAGCGGGACGGCGTGATCGCTGGCTGCGGGGGGTGGAGCCGGCGCGCGACGCCCTATGGCCATGACGCCAGCGCCGGGCGTGACGACCGGCTGCTCGATCCCGCGCGCGAGGCGGCGAAAGTGCGGGCGATGTACACCCATCCCGATCATGTGCGGCAGGGCGTGGGGATGCTGATCCTGTCGCTGTGCGAAGCGGCGGCGCGGGCGGAGGGCTTCGCCGCGCTGGAACTGTCGGGCACGATGGCGGGGGTGCCGCTCTATCGCCGCTTCGGCTTTGCGGACGTGCGCGCCTTCGAGGATAAGGGCGTGCCGCTCATCCTGATGCGCAAGGCGATCTGAGCGATCAGGGGTAGCGGCTGGTCCACCACAGGCCCGCCAGGCTGATCGCGGCGGCGGCGCTCATATAGAGGCCGACCAACTCGACCCCCTGAACGCCGATCAGCCAGGTGGCGACGATCGGCGCGAGCGCGCCGCCGAGAATGCCGCCCAGGTTGAAGGCGAAGGATGCGCCGGTATAGCGGAGCTGGATGGGAAAGAGCGCGGGCAGATAAGCGCCGAGCGGGCCATAGACGAAGCCCATCAGGAACAGCGCGAGGCTGAGGATCAGGAACACCGGCAGCAGCGCGCCCGTGCCGATCAGCGGCCCGAAGATGATACCCATCAGGATCGTGCCGCCGCAGCCCCAGGCGAGGACGCGGATGGGGCTGGATCGGTCCGCCCACCAGCCGGCAAGGATGATGCTCAAGGCCATGAACAGGATCGCGCCGAGCTGGAGCGAGAGGAAGATGCTGCGGTCGATCTTGAGCGTGGTGGTGCCGTAGCCGAGCGCGAAGGCGGTCGCGATATAATAGACGGCGAAACAGGCGGCGCAGGCGAAGGTGCCGGCGATCGCCGCGCCGAGGTGCGAGGAGAGGAGCGTGGCGAGCGGCACGGCGGGCGGCGGGCTTTCCGCCTTCGCCGCGGCAAATTCCGGCGTCTCGGTGAGTTTGAGGCGCACCCAGAGGCCAAGGAACACCAGCACGGCGCTCCCCAGGAACGGGAGGCGCCAGCCCCAGGCGAGGAAATCGGCCTCCGACAGCAAAGTGGCGAGGAGCAGGAACAGGCCGTTCGCCGCGATGAAGCCCACCGGCGCGCCAAGCTGCGGAAACATGCCGAAGCGCGCGCGCCAGCCGGGCGGGGCGTTCTCCACCGCCAGCAGCGCCGCGCCGCCCCATTCGCCGCCGAGGCCGAGCCCCTGGCCGAAGCGCAGCAGGCACAGGATCAGCGGCGCCCACCAGCCGATCTGCGCATGGGTTGGCAGAAATCCGATCAGCAATGTGCAGCCGCCCATCAGCATCAGCGAGGTGACCAGCGTCGCCTTGCGCCCGACGCGGTCGCCATAATGGCCGAAGATCGCCGCGCCCAGCGGCCGCGCCAGGAAGGCGAGGGCGAGGCTGCCATAGGAGGCCATCAGCTGCGCGGTCGGCGAGGAGGAGGGGAAGAATAGCGCGGGGAAGATCAGGCTGGCGGCGGTGGCGTAGATGTAGAAGTCGTAAAACTCCACCGCCGTGCCGATCAGGCTGGCGGCGAGCACGCGCTTGTGCCGCCACATTGCACCCATGCCGCTCGCGCTCGTCATCGTCCGCTCCCCCGATCGTCTCTGGCCGCGATGACGCTATGCGGCGGATTTTGCAATCATCGACTGACCGCGCCCATGCGGATCATTCCGATGCGATGCCCGGATCGCGCGCCACCGCCATCGGCAGGCGGACGACGAAGCGCGCGCCCTTCTGCGCGTCCTCCCGGTCGCCGATGCTGATGCGGCCCTGATGCCCCTCCACGATCGAGCGGGCGATGGCGAGGCCGAGGCCCGAATGTTTGCCGAACGCCTCGCCTTCGGGGCGGACGCTGTGGAAGCGGCGAAAAATATGCTCGCGCTCGGATTCGGGGACGCCCGGCCCTTCATCCTCGACGCTGACGAACACCTGATCGTCGGCGACGGTAGCGATGATCTGGACCAGGCCGCCGTCAGGGGAGAAGGAGACGGCATTGTCGATGAGATTGTCGAGCACGCGGATCAGCCGCCCTTCCTCGCCCAGCACGACCGCGACATCCTTGCGCGGCCGGGCGAAGGCGAGGCGGACGCCGCGCGGCACCCCGCGCGCCTCGCGGGCGATCACCATCTTTTCGATGAGCAGGCCAAGGTCGATCGGCTCGAACCGGGTGCGGGAGAGTTCGGCATCGACGCGCGAGGCTTCGGCAATGTCGGTGACGAGCCGGTCGAGCCGGCGCACATCGTCCTGGGCGATCGCCATCAACTGCGCGCGCAGGTCGGGCTGCTCCACCCGGTCGAGCGCATCGAGCGCGGAGCGGAGCGAGGCGATCGGGTTCTTGAGTTCATGGGACACGTCGGCGGCGAAAGCGTCGGTCGCGTCGATCCGCTGGCGCAGCGCATGGCTCATGTCGGACAGCGCACGGGCGAGCATCCCGATCTCGTCGCGCCGCTCGGGCAGGCGCGGCACGGTGACTTCGCGCGCCCGGCCGAGGCGCACCCGCACGGCGGCGCGGGCGAGGCGCTGGAGCGGCTGGACGATAGTGCGGGCGAGGAACAGCGAGAGCAGCACCGAGGCGAGGATCGCGGCGGCGAGGACGATGCCGAGGCGAAAGCGCTCGGCGCGGACCACGCGGGTGATGTCGCGCGCATTTTCGGTCGCAAGCAGGCTGCCGCCATCCTTCATGCGGACAGCGGCGGAAATCATGAAGGTGCGGTCGGGCGCATAGCGGTTCGTCGCCTGCGGCCGGCCGGTGCGGCGCGCGGCGGCGACTTCGGGCCAGGCGTCGGCGCGGTCGATCGCAGGCTCCTCGAAATCGGGCGGCCGGTCGGCATCGACCACGCTGTCCACCATCTTGTCGAGGAAGCGGGCTATATGCCGGCGCAATTGCTCCTCGTCGGGCGAGCGTAGGCGGTAGCGCGGCGCATCCATGGCGAAGCTGTCGGCGACCAGTCGCCCGTCGGGGGCGTAGCGGCGCACCCTGTCCCTGGTCTGGCGCGCATAGGCGGCGATCAGCGAATCGTGCCGGTCGGCGGGGGCATTGGCGAGGCCGATGGCAAGCAACTGCAACTCGCGCGCGGATTGCTCCAGCCGCGCGTCGACGATGCGGGTGCGATAGCTGTCGAGGTAGAAGAAGCCGCCAGCGAGCAGCGCGAGCGCGAAGACGTTGATCGCCAGGATGCGCGGCGTCAGGCTCAGCCGCCCCGACCAACGCACCGCAAGCGGCGCGCCGTCACTCCTCCGAGAATCGGTAGCCGGCGCCATAGAGCGTGTCGATCGCGTTGAAATCGGGGTCCACCTCGCGGAATTTCCGGCGCAGGCGCTTTATATGGCTGTCGATGGTGCGATCATCGACATAGACGTCGTCCTGATAAGCGGCGTCCATCAGCTGGTTGCGGTTCTTGACCACGCCGGGCCGCGCGGCAAGCGCTTCCAGGATCAGGAATTCGGTGACGGTCAGCGTCACGTCCTGCCCCGCCCATTTGACGCGATGGCGCGCCGGGTCCATCTCCAGCCGGCCGCGCAGGATCGGGTCGGCGACCGGATCGTCGGGCGTCTCGGGCGCGGCGCGCACCTCGGCGCGGCGCAATATCGCGCGGATGCGGGCGATCAGCAGCCGCTGCGAAAAGGGCTTGGCGATATAGTCGTCGGCGCCCATCGCAAGGCCCAGCGCCTCGTCCAGTTCGTCCGCCTTGGAGGTGAGGAAAATGACCGGCATCTGGCTCCGCTCGCGCAGCCGGCGCAGCAGTTCCAGGCCATCCATGCGCGGCATCTTGATGTCGAACACGGCGAGGTCGGCGGGATTGTCCAGCAGCGCCTTGAGCGCGGTTTCCGCATCGGAATAGACCCGCGTCAGAAAACCCTCGGCCTGAAGCGCGATCGACACCGAGGTCAGGATATTCTTGTCGTCGTCCACCAGAGCGATGGTTGCGGTCATGCGGCGTCCTGCGCGATCCAAGGAGCGTTGAGGGGGCGAGGAGGTGCGTTAGACGATGCGCCGCGCGGCTGCAAGAAAAGGCGCGGCATCGGTGCGGTCGGCGACATAGGTCAATAGGCTGTCGATATTCGGCACAATCGCGCGCTCCGGCCATTTGACGGACAAGGAACAAAGCCCTATGCCGATGGCGTTCCCAAGCGATGGACGCCGCGCGGAAGATCGCGGCGCCGGCGCGGCGGATCGGTTGCGCAAACATACCTTGCGCGATGCGACTAACATATCAGGAGCAAAGGCGTGCAGGCCAAATCCTCAATAACCCTGGCCGACCAGGGCATTTCCACCCATGCGCAACTGCATTGGAATCTCGGCACCGCGCCGCTGGTCGAAGCGGCCGTCCGCAACGGTGAAGGCATATTGTCCAAGGACGGCCCGCTGGTCGTCAAGACCGGCAAACATACCGGCCGCAGCGCGAAGGACAAGTTCATCGTCCGCGACGCCGAAACCGAAAGCACCGTCTGGTGGGGCAACACCAACGTGCCCATGACGCCCGAGCATTTCGCTGCGCTGAAGGCAGATTTCTTCGCCGCGCTGGGCGAGAAGGACACGCTCTACGTCGCCGACCTGTTCGGCGGGTCGCAGCCCGAGCATCGCGTCAATGTGCGCGTCATCAACGAGCGGGCCTGGCACAACCTCTTCATCCGCACGCTTCTTGTGCGCCCTACCGCCGATGAACTGGCGGGCTTCGCCCCCGAATATACCATCATCGACCTGCCGACCTTCAAGGCCGATCCGGCGCGTCATGGCTGCCGCACCGAGACCGTGGTCGCGGTCAATTTCAGCGAGAAGCTGATCCTGATCGGCGGCACCGCCTATGCCGGCGAGATGAAGAAGTCGGTGTTCGGCATCTTGAACTACCTGCTGCCGGTGAAGGGCGTGATGCCGATGCACTGTTCGGCCAATATCGGCCCGGACGGCGACACGGCGGTCTTCTTCGGCCTGTCCGGCACCGGCAAGACGACGCTGTCGGCCGACGCCAGCCGCACCCTGATCGGCGACGATGAGCATGGCTGGTCGGACACGGCGGTCTTCAATTTCGAAGGCGGCTGCTACGCCAAGATGATAAACCTGTCGGCCGAGGCCGAACCGGAGATTTTCGCCACCACCAAGCGATTCGGCACCGTGCTGGAAAATGTCGTGATCGACGAAGATACGCGCGAAATCGACCTCGATGACAACAGCCTCGCGGAAAACAGCCGGGGTTCCTACCCGATCGATTTCATCCCGAACACGTCGGAGAAGAATCTGGGGCCGGTGCCCAAGAATATCATCTTCCTGACCGCCGACGCCTATGGCGTGCTGCCGCCGATCGCGCGGCTGACCCCCGACCAGGCGATGTATCATTTCCTGTCGGGCTATACCGCGCGCGTTGCGGGCACCGAAATCGGCGTGACCGAGCCCACCGCCACCTTCTCGACCTGCTTCGGCGCGCCGTTCATGCCGCGCCATCCGACCGTCTATGGCAATCTGCTCAAGGAGCGGATCGCCAAGGGCGGCGTCACCTGCTGGCTGGTCAATACCGGCTGGGCGGGCGGCAAGGCGACGATGCCGGGGATCAAGCGGATGCCGATCAAGGTCACTCGCGCGCTGCTCAACGCCGCGCTCGACGGCAGCCTCAACAATGTCGAGTTCCGCATCGATCCGAATTTCGGCTTCGAGGTGCCGGTGGCGGTGAACGGCGTCGACTCGACCATCCTCGATCCGCGCGCCATGTGGACCGACAAGGACGCCTATGACGCGACGGCCGCGACGCTGGTCAAGGCGTTCGTCGACAATTTCGCGCAGTTCGAGGACCATGTGGACGACAGCGTCCGCAACGCGGCGCTCGTCGCTGCGGCTTGATCGGGCGACATCGGAATAAGGGGGGCGGGGGAGAAATCCTCCGGCCCCTCTTCGTTGGCGCACCGATCATCCTCCCCTTGCAGGGGAGGTGGCAACCCGAAGGGTTGACGGAGGGGTGTCCCGCTATCGAGAGGGTGACACCCCTCCACCACGCCCTACGGGCGCGGTCCCCCTCCCCTTACAGGGGAGGATGGTTTTGCCTCGCCTCGTAGACACTGCTATCCTCCTTCCTCACTCACGCGGGAGGGACGGGCATGTTCGACGATCTGATCGGGAAGCTGGGCGGGCTGGAAGCGGTCGCGGCGCAGATCGGGCTGGAGCCGGCGCAGATGCAGGCGTTGATGAGCGAGATCGCGGCGAAGATCGGCTCGGGCGAAACCAGCGTCAGCGCGCTCGCCGAGGTCGCGGCGGAGCATGGCGTCTCGGCCGACGCGCTCCAGGGCCTGCTCGGCAACCTCACCGGCCCCGAAGGCTTGCTGGGGCAGATTGGCGGCATGTTCGATCGTGACGGCGACGGCAATCCGATGAATGAACTGGGCGGCATCGCCAAGGGGCTGTTCGGGTAGAAGCGCGGCGGTTTAGGGCGCCCAAGTTTTTTTGTCCTTGCGCCGCGCGTGCGGACGGGCCAATTCGCGCATAGATTGATTATTGCGAATGATCCGCAAAAGGCTGCGACGCGCGGCCGCCCAGGCGCAAGGACAAGACTGTTGACCGACGTGACGACCGACAAGCCGGTATTGGAACCGACCGGCGCGCTTTCCGTGGAGACCGTGCTGTCGGTCAAGCATTGGAACGAGCATCTGTTCAGCTTCCGTATCACGCGGCCTGCCAGCTTCCGCTTCCGCTCGGGCGAATTCGTGATGATCGGCCTGATGGGCGACAATGGCAAGCCGCTGCTGCGCGCTTACTCGGTCGCGAGTCCCAGCTGGGACGAGGAGATCGAGTTCCTCTCGATCAAGGTGCAGGACGGGCCGCTGACCTCCAGGCTCCAGCTGATCCAGCCCGGCGACCAGATCTATCTCGGCCGCAAGCCCACCGGCACGCTCGTTACCGACGCGCTGCTGCCCGGCAAGCGGCTGTTCATGCTCTCGACCGGCACGGGGCTTGCGCCCTTCCTCAGCCTGTCGCGCGACCCCGATGTCTATGAATTTTACGAGCAGGTGGTGATCGTCCATTCGGTGCGCCGGGTGAGCGATTTGGCCTTCCGCGACGAACTGGAGGGCAAATGGTCCGAAGACCCGCTGGTGTCGGAACAGGCGCCCGCGCAGTTTCACTATGTCCCGACCGTCACCCGCGAGCCGTTCGAGGGCAACACGACCCGCATCGACGCGCTGGTCGAAAGCGGCGCGCTGTTCGAAGGGATTCCGGGCGCGGCGAAGTTCGACCCCGAAACCGATCGGATCATGATGTGCGGCAGCATGGAAATGATTAAGCAGTTCGCGGCCTTCTTCGAAGGCGAAGGCTTCACCGAAGGCAGCAACGCTGCGCCCGGCCAGTTCGTGATCGAGCGGGCGTTCGTGGGGTAGGTTCCCGACGGGGGCGGGGTCTCGCCAATCTTCCTCCCCTTACAGGGGAGGATGATGTTATCAGGCCTTCCGCCCCTTCACCCAAGCCTCGACATTGCCTGCCAGCACGGTCATCGGCACGCCGCCGCTCTTCACCACCGCGTCGTTGAACAGGCGGAAGTCGAACCGCTCGCCCAGCGCCTTCTGCGCTGCCCCGCGCAGCCGCACGATCTCGCCATGGCCGACTTTGTAACCGCACGCCTGCCCCGGCCAGGCGCAATAGCGATCGACCTCGCCCTGCACATCCTCGACCGTCGAGCCATTGGTGCTGGCGAACCAGTCGATCGCTTGGCTCCGGGTCCAGCGTTTCGCGTGCAACCCGGTATCCACCACCAACCGGCAGCAGCGATAGGCGATCGACTGGAGATAGCCCAGCCGCCCCGCCGCATCGCTCTCATAGACGCCCAGTTCGTCGCCCAGCTGTTCGGCATAGAGCGCCCAGCCCTCCGAATAGGCGTTGAAGGCGAGCAGCGAGCGGATCAG
>NZ_JAVHPD010000006.1:0-6635 GCF_036170395.1 Sphingobium sp. | reverse complement strand
TCGGGCTGGATGGTCGCGGCGCTGCGCAGCGAGTTCGGCCCGCTGCCCGACCAGTCGATGCACGAAAAGACCAGCGTTCCCGCACTGATCGAGGAACTCTACACCTTCCTGCGGCAGGCCGATGCGCGCGAATTGGGCATGATGTTCCGCGACCTCGACGCCGCGCGCGACGCCGGCAACGAAGTCGAGGCGCAGCGCATCCAGCACGCGATCGACAATTATGAGACCCATGTCGTCCCCATAGTCGCCGACATTGACGCCGGCTTCGGCAATGCCGAGGCGACCTATCTGCTCGCCAAGAAATTCATCGAGGCAGGGGCCTGCTGCATCCAGATCGAGAACCAGGTTTCGGACGAAAAGCAGTGCGGCCATCAGGACGGCAAGGTCACCGTCCCGCACGAGGATTTCATCGCGAAGATCCGCGCGGTTCGCTATGCCTTCCTGGAACTGGGCGTCGATGACGGCGTGATCGTCGCGCGCACCGACAGCCTGGGCGCGGGGCTGACCAAGCAGATCGCCTATACCCGCGAGGCGGGCGATATCGGCGATCTTTATAACGGCTTCCTCGATTGCGAGCCGGTCGATGCCGCCGCGATCGGCCATGGCGATGTGCTCATCAGCCGCGACGGCCGGTTGCTCAAGCCCAAGCGGCTGCCGAGCAACCTTTATCAGTTCCGTCCCGGCACCGGCGAGGACCGCTGCGTGCTCGATTGCATCACCGCGCTTCAGAACGGCGCGGACCTGCTGTGGATCGAGACCGAAAAGCCGCATATCGGCCAGATCGGCGGGATGGTCAGCCGCATCCGCGAGGTCATTCCCAACGCCAAGCTGGTCTATAACAACAGCCCGTCGTTCAACTGGACGCTGAACTTCCGGCAGCAAGTCTTTGATGCGTGGGAGAAGGAAGGCCGCGACCTTAGCGCCTATGAGCGTGCGAAACTGATGAGCGTCGACTACGACGGGACGGAACTGGGCCAGGAGGCGGATGAGCGCATCCGCACCTTCCAGAAGGACTCGGCGCGCGAGGCGGGCATATTCCACCACCTCATCACCCTGCCGACCTATCACACCGCCGCGCTCAGCACCGACAATCTCGCCAAGCGCTATTTCGGCGAGGAAGGGATGCTGGGTTACGTCAAGCAGGTGCAGCGCGAGGAAATCCGCCAGGGCATCGCGTGTGTCAAGCATCAGAATATGGCCGGCTCCGACATCGGCGACGATCACAAGGAATATTTCGCCGGCGAGGCTGCGCTGAAGGCCGGCGGCGCGCATAATACGATGAATCAGTTTGCAGCCTGACAGGCTGCGGGGGAACCAGTTCGCGGCCTGACAGGCTGCCAAGAGCCATCGCGCGGGACTGTGCAGACATCCCGCGCGCTTGGGTGGAAGGACTGGACGGCCCGGCGCACGCCGCCGGGCCGTTTTTTCATAAGGTCCGCTTATGATTATCCCGTGCGGTTCCGCCTGTATCGCGACCGGCGGATCGGCTAGAGCATCGAGCGTCAAATCCGAACCACTGCCGTTCGGTTCGAGTAGCTTTCGAGCGAAGTCGAGAAAGCGTATCGAGAACGCTTGCGACGACCTTCTCGACTGACGGTTCTCGACTCCGCTCGAACCTGCTCGAAGCGAACGGGTCAGATCAAAGGCTCGATGCTCTAAGGCTCGGGCCGTCCAGCCATGGGAGACGCGCCATGTCCTATATGCTCATCACCGCCAACCGGAATTACAGCAGCTGGTCGCTGCGCCCCTGGGTGCTGATGACGGCGCTGGGCATTCCCTTCGAGGACCGGATCGAGCCGTTTGCGTCGGCCACCAACTATGCCGCCTTCCGCAGCTTCTCGCCCACCGGGCAGGTGCCCGCGCTGATTGACGGCGACCGTACGGTGTGGGACTCGCTCGGCATCACCCTCTATCTTGCCGATCGCCATTCCGGCGTCTGGCCGGCAGATGAAGCGGCGCGCGCTTTCGTCCAATGCGCGGTCGCGGAAATGCATAGCGGGTTTGCGACGCTGCGGAACGACTGCACCATGAATGTCGGGGTGCGCGTGGAGCCGCACATGCCCTCGCCGGCGCTCCACCGCGACATCGCGCGGCTGCGCGAATTGTGGGAGGAGGGGCTGGATCGCTTCGGCGGGCCATTCCTTGCCGGGGCCAGCTTTACCGCGCTCGACGCCTTCTATGCGCCTGTCGCGTTCCGGGTAAGGACCTATGGGCTGGATGTGGGGCCGGTGGGGCAGGGCTGGGTCGATCATATGCTGGCGCACCCCGCGATGAAGCGGTGGGAGGAAGCGGCGCTCGCGGAAACCTGGCGCGAGGATAGCCATGAGGCGGAGATCGGCGCGGCGGGCAGGATCGTGGCGGACTATCGGGCGGTGTAACTTACCTAAATACTCAGCTTGGTTCCCCGGCGGAGGCCGGGGT
Source organism: Sphingobium sp. (assembly GCF_036170395.1). Taxonomy (GTDB): domain Bacteria; phylum Pseudomonadota; class Alphaproteobacteria; order Sphingomonadales; family Sphingomonadaceae; genus Sphingobium. The sequence continues at coordinate 4,214 of NZ_JAVHPD010000006.1, read as the reverse complement.
CCAGGGGTTAAGGCGCTGCGCGTGGCGCCCTGGGCCCCGGCTTTCGCCGGGGAACAGCTTACCTCATTCTATAAGCCGTTGAGCGGCCTAGCAGGAAGATTGGCGATTTACGGGCGGTGTAACTTTCTTGCCGTACCGGCGATAAAAACTGCCGCTTTCGGTCCCGCCGCCCCTTTCCTGATCGGGCGGACGGGTCTAGGGGGAGGGGCATCATGGTTAAGCCCCGCACCCTCTACGAGAAGATCTGGGACGCGCACGTCGTCGAGCGCCGCCCGGACGGCACCTGCCTTATCTATATCGACCGGCACCTCGTCCATGAGGTGACGAGCCCGCAGGCATTCGAGGGGCTCAGGCTTGCCGGACGCAAGGTGCGGCGGCCCGACCTGACTCTGGCGGTGCCCGACCATAATCTGCCCACGACCCCGCGCCGCGACGCGGCGGGCAACCGCATCCCGATCGCCGACCCGGAGAGCGCGCAGCAGCTCGCCGCGCTGGAGCGGAACGCGCCCGAATTCGGCGTGCGGCTGATCGGTGACGCGGATATAGAGCAGGGCATCGTCCATGTGATCGGCCCGGAGCAGGGCTTCACCTTGCCGGGCACGACCCTGGTCTGCGGCGACAGCCATACCAGCTCGCACGGCGCGCTGGGTGCGCTGGCGTTCGGGATCGGCACGTCCGAGGTCGAGCATGTGCTCGCCACGCAGACATTGTTGCTGAAGCAGTCCAGGACCATGGAAGTCGTGGTCGAGGGCGAACTGGCCCCCGGTGTCACGCCCAAGGATGTGGCGCTGGCCATCTGTGGCCGCATCGGCACGGCGGGCGGGACCGGTCATGTCATGGAATATCGCGGATCGGTATTCCGCGCCATGTCGATCGAGGGCCGGCTGACCGTCGCCAACATGTCGATCGAGGCGGGCGCGCGGTCGGGCCTGTTCGCGCCGGACGAGAAGACCTTCGCGTATTTGAAGGGTCGGCCGATGGCTCCGAAAGGCGCGGACTGGGACGCGGCGGTCGCCTATTGGGGGACGCTGCATACGGATGAGGGCGCGACCTTCGACAAGACGGTGGTGATCGATGCGGCCGACATCGTGCCGACCGTCACCTGGGGCACCAGCCCCGAGGATGTCGTGCCGGTGACGGGCGTGGTCCCCGATCCCGACAGCTTCGCCGATCCCAGCAAGCAGGCCGCCGCGCGCAAGTCGCTCGACTATATGGGGCTTTCCGCCGGGCAGCGGATGCAGGACGTGGCGATCGAGCATATCTTCATCGGCAGCTGCACCAACAGCCGGATCGAGGATCTGCGCGCCGCCGCCGCGCTGCTGAAAGGGCGCACGAAAGCGCCCGGCGTCAAGCACGCGATGGTCGTTCCCGGATCGGGCCTCGTCAAGCGCCAGGCCGAGGAAGAGGGGCTGGATCGCATCTTCCTCGACGCCGGGTTCGAGTGGCGCGAGCCGGGCTGCTCGGCCTGCCTCGGCATGAACCCGGACAAGGTGCCGGCGGGCGAGCGCTGCGCGTCGACCAGCAACCGCAATTTCATGGGTCGGCAGGGGCCGGGATCGCGCACCCATCTGGTGTCGCCTGCCATGGCCGCCGCCGCCGCGATCACCGGCCGACTAACTGACGTGCGCGAATTGATGAAAGAGAAAGAGGGGGTTGCGCTGTGAAGAAGATATTCTGGCTGCTGACATTGGGCGCGCTGGCGAGCGCCGCCATGGCCGCCACGCTCGGCCGCGCCGAGGACACGCCGGCTGCCGCGGAGGCCAGGAAGGCGCGCTGATGGAAAAGCTGACGACTGTCGAAGGCCGCGCCTATCCGTTCGGGATGAAGAATGTCGATACCGACATCGTCATCCCGGCGCATTGGCTCAAGACCATCTCGCGATCGGGCCTGGGCAAGGGTGCGTTCGAGGTGCTGCGCAAGGAGCCGGGCAATGTCTTCGACGATCCCGACTATGCCGGCAGCCCGATCCTGATCGCGGGCGACAATTTCGGCTGCGGATCGAGCCGCGAACATGCCGCCTGGGCGCTCGCTGACCTTGGCATCAAGGTGGTGATCGCGCCGAGCTTTTCCGACATTTTCTCCGGCAACGCCTTCAAGAACGGCATATTGACCGTCGCTCTGCCGCAGGAAGCCATCGACCGGCTGATGGAGGTCGCCCAAGGAACCGACGGAACGCCCGATCCCATTCACGTCGATCTGGAATCGCAGTCCGTCACGACGCAATATCAGGATCGCTTTTCCTTCGAGATCGACCCGTTTCGCAAACATTGCCTGCTTGGCGGGCTGGACGAGATCGGCCTGACTCTAGGCGAGGCGGATGTGATCGGCCGCTACGAGGACCGGTTGGCGCAGGAACAGCCCTGGCTCGTGCCCGCCGCCGTTGCGTAAAGCGCCCGCCCTCCCTATCACAGGATAATCGATCCAAACGGGGTTCTTGACGCATGACCACCTTCGACGACCGCGAAAAAGCGTTCGAGAATATGTTCGCCCATGACCAGGAGATGGAATTCCGTATCCAGGCGCGGCGCAACCGGCTGCTCGGCGAATGGGCGGCGGCGAAGATGGGGCTGACCCCCGAAGAGACCGACGCCTATGCCAAGTCGGTGGTGCAGGCCGATTTCGAGGAAGCGGGCGACGAGGATGTGATCCGCAAGCTGGTGGGCGACATGACCTCCGCCGGCGTCGACATCGATGAGGCGGGCGTGCGTGTTGCGCTGGACGAACAGGCGGTGATTGCGCGCCGCATGTTCATCGAATAGGGCCGCATCCCATGCCGATGGCCGCCGACGACATTGCGGAGATGATCCGCGCCGCTATTCCCGATGCGCAGGTCGAGATCACCGATCTGGCGGGTGATGGCGACCATTATGCTGCGCGCGTGGTGGCGGAGAGCTTCCGAGGCATGAGCCGGGTGGCGCAGCAGCGCGCGGTCTATGCGGCGCTTGGCGGGCGGATGGGCGGCGTGCTCCACGCCTTGCAACTGACCACCGCCGTTCCCAATTAATCGGCTTGAGACATTCGCGCCGCCCGCATGGCGGCGCCAGACAGATTGGACAAGAGAGACATGACCGACGCCGTGCAGCAGCGGATCGCCGAGATCGTCAAGGGCAATGACGTGGTGCTCTTCATGAAGGGGACGCCGCTCTTCCCGCAATGCGGCTTTTCCAGCCGGGCGATCGCGATCCTGGAGCATCTGGGTGTCGCCTATGACACGGTCGATGTGCTTCAGGACCAGGGCATCCGGCAGGGGATCAAGGCCTTTTCGGACTGGCCGACCATTCCTCAACTTTATGTGAAGGGCGAGTTCATCGGCGGCAGCGACATCATGATGGAGATGTACGAAGCGGGCGAGTTGCAGCAGCTCATGACCGATCAGGGCGTCGCCGCGGCGAATTGAACCCATAGTCGCGGGATTTTTGAGGGGCGGGCTGCTCTGGCGGTCCGCCTTTTTCATGCCCACCGTCCGTTCGCATCCGCGCAACAAAATGCGCCAAGGGGTCTGGCCGTTCCCCCATGAAGTGGTTACATGGGCCGCCACAAATCCCCTGGGACTTGCCCCCACGTCCCGCATCAGAAAGTGGCTCGCCCCATGGATATCCGCCTTGGCCTCACCTTTGACGACGTGCTGTTGCAGCCCGGCGAATCGGACGTGCTGCCGAGCCAGGCGGACACCAGCACGCAGGTGACGAAGGAGATCAGGCTCAACATCCCGATCCTGTCCTCCGCCATGGACACGGTGACGGAAGCCGACATGGCGATCGTGATGGCGCAGTTGGGCGGGATCGGCGTGCTGCACCGCAACCTGTCGGTCGAGGAGCAGGTGGAGGCGGTGCGCGCGGTCAAGCGGTTCGAGAGCGGGATGGTGGTCAATCCCATCACCATCCTGCCGAGCGCTACGCTGGCCGATGCGCAGATGCTGATGACCCGGCACAGGATCAGCGGCATTCCGGTGGTGGAGCAATCGGGCAAGCTGGTCGGCATCCTGACCCATCGCGACACCCGCTTTGCCGAAAACCCGAACCAGCCAGTCAGCGAACTCATGACCAAGGATAATCTGGCGACGGTCAAGGCCGGCGTCGGGCAGGACGAGGCCCGACGCCTGCTGCACCAGCGCCGGATCGAAAAGCTGCTGGTGGTGGACGACGCCTATCATTGCGTCGGCCTCATCACCGTCAAGGATATCGAGAAGGCCGTCACCTATCCGCAGGCGACCA
>NZ_JAVHPD010000005.1:0-105334 GCF_036170395.1 Sphingobium sp. | reverse complement strand
CGCTCGGACTGCGACAGTGGGCACATGAGTTCTGATCAATGCGCGTTGGTATAAGACTTGCCGCAGGATCATAGCCGGAATGGATGGCCCACGCGTGGGCGTCCACGGTGGCCACCTTCACGGCGAAGGCTGCATCGCCGATATAGCTGTGAAGTCTGGCCCGGATCTCCGCGATCGCTGTCCGCGTAAAGCTGATCATCCACGTCTGGGACGGACGGACATCCTCCGCGAGAACAAGATGGCCAAGGCGTGCGCAGGCGACAGCGGTCTTCCCGGTGCCCGGCCCCGCATCAACGATCAGCCGGCGATCTGCCGCAGCTAGGATCACGGCCTTTTGCGACGGGTCCCAGTCGCCAGACGACGTGGCGGCTGCCGTCAGCATCGCCAAGCGCTCTTGGCCATCTGGATCCGAATTAGCTTCAATTGCCCCCCAAGAACACGCAACTTCCTCAATCAAACCTGGACGCAGGGCGCGCCACGGGTCAACGAACTAATGATCCAGATCACCAGTGACGCCTAAATTGCGGCAACTTATTCCTTCTCCAGAATTCCATAAAAAGAAATAAGGTTTTCTCAACGTCACCCCGGAGCAGATCATCCATCCTGTCGATCACGCACAACCGACAGGAAACTGGCCACATCCATCAGCCAAGCCTGCTGTGTCAGGCGATAGGTTGTGTGCAGTCGCTGTGGCACGATGAGCTGAAGCTTTTTAGCCTGCATTTCGTCGGTCTGGTTTTCCGAAACGCCTGGTTCCAGCGTCAACAGATGCTTGTCCTCGATCCGCACGGCCTCGGAAAGCACCTGACGCCAGCGATCCTTGAGAGTGGACTTCGCGCCAAGCATGGTCAGGCGCGCGGCGGGGAAGTCGGGATCACGATATTCCTGCTGCCCCGGAAACAGGAAATCGGGCTTGTTGCGGTTTTCGGTTTCGGCGCCGCGCACATAGCGAATGCCCTGCGCACCGAATACCGCCTCCAGATGGTTTTCCAGTGCTTGTCCCGCGCGCGCCTTTCGCCGGTTCTGGACGCTGAGCGAAAAGGACAGAAAGCCATCCACATCCGCGCCATCCGGCATGCGGAAACCATCGCCGATCCTAGCCGCGACGATGCGCCGTTCCAAGCGGCGGAACAGTTGCTCCTCCCGGTCCATCCAGTCGATGAGCGCGCGATCAGGATCATCGGCGGCGGACACTTCCGGCAGGGACGATCGCGCCAGCTCCGAGAATATCCGGGTCGTGGGAAACGCCAGCCCGAATTTCTCGATCAGACTGTCAAGCTGATCCGCCTCCGGCTCCTCCGGCTCGATTCCCAGTTCGTCGAGGATATAGCGTGCCGCAAAATCCAGTTCGGCATTATTGTTGCCGTCAATCTCCTGAAAGGTGAAACCGAATTCCGCCTGCTCCTCGATACCGAACAGCCAGACAAGCTGGTTCTGGATGGTGCCGGACGGCGTGATGACAACGAGGATCGAGCCGTCCCGCTGCAGGGCGAGAAAAAGCATGTCGCCCGGCTGCATCAGTTCGGTGACCGTGTTGCCGGAATAATAGAGATGATATTCCGCTGCCCTCGGCTTGCCCTTCCGGACATTGGACCAGCTCATGAAGCCGTCCTCGGCCAGAGCTTCCTGCTCGCCGGAAATCCAGATGAAATGGGTCGGAATGCCACGCCGGTCGTCTTCGCCCAGCAGTCGCCGGAGTGGCCGAGTGCCCTGAAACTCGTGCTGATTTGATTTCTCGGTGATCGTTTCGACCAGCGTCAGCTTCTTCGCCACGACGCCCGTGAACAGGTCCGACAACATCCCCCGTCGCATTCATCTTCCCCTGATTTCGATTCGTTGCCGGTCCGATCCGAGCCATTCTGCGCAGGCCGAGATCACATCCTCAAGCGGCAACCGGGTGCGGCCTTTCAGCGCGCATTCCCATACGATGCCCTGCCGCCAGCCGGCTTGCGCCAGCGCGGCGTCGGTGCGCACATCGACCTCGCGATTGCGCCCGATCTTGGTCTGCCAGAACTCCGGCCGGGTCGAGGGCCACTTGAACAGATGGCAATCATGGCCATGCCAGAAGCAGCCGTGCGCAAGGATGACGGCACGATAGCGCGGCAGGACGATATCCGGTTTTCCCGGCAGGGCCGAGTCATGGAGCCGGAAACGAAAGCCCCGTGCGTGAAGGCCCTTGCGCAACAGCAGTTCGGGTTTTGTGTTCGTCCCCCGAATACCCGCCATCATCCGGCTGCGCACGTCAGCCGGAACAATGTCAGCCATGCGCGGCAACCGGCTCCCGGTCGGGACGCGTGACGACAATCGGCGCTTCAACCGGACGATCGGAGCCGTTCGAGAGCGCCGCCTCGATATGCGGTTTCATGGCTTCGGCGATAAACTCGACCACCGGCACGACAACGGCATTACCGAACTGGCGATAGGCCTGCGTGTCGGACACGGGGATCTTCCACCGACGCTCACCCCGGTCGAAGCCCATAAGCCGCGCGCATTCGAGCGGTGTCAAGCGACGTGGACGCTTGCTAGGTTGCGCTACAAGCACCTCGGAGCCGTCCTTGTAGTAACGCGCCGAGAGGGTCCGCGTCACATCGTCGGGACCAAACAGGCTGAAGCCGAAGCCATTGCCCTTCGCGTTGTGCTTTTCCTTGTAGGCCTGCAGATATTCCCACAGCCGCTCGGTCAGCGTGTATTTGGGATCGACCTCGTCATGCGGCTGGAGGATGCTGCCGAGCTTCGGGCCGCCCTGCGGCAGCTTCAGGCCCTTAAGATCAAACGTGGTCGGTTCGCGAAAGCCGACGATGAAGATGCGCTCGCGCTTCTGCGGCACCCAGTGCTCGGAACTGATGACGCGCGTCTGGACATGATAGCCCAGCTCGTTTTCCAGCACGTTCATGATCGTGGCGAAGGTGCGGCCTTTGTCGTGGCTTTCGAGGTTCTTGACGTTCTCCAGCACGAATGCCGCAGGACGGTGATGGGCAATGATCTGGGCGGTGTCGAAGAACAGCGTGCCCTGCGTGTCGCAAAGGAAACCATGTGGACGGCCGAGCGCATTCTTCTTGGACACGCCCGCTATCGAGAAGGGCTGGCAGGGGAAGCCGGCTAGCAGGATATCATGCTCGGGAATGCGATCCGGGTTCTCCGCATACTCGCGAATGTCGCCGGCAAGCGGATGATTGTCGCGAAAGTTCTGCGCATAGGTTTTCTGCGCATTTTCATCCCATTCGGACGTGAAGACGCAATGCCCGCCGATCCCCTGAAAGCCGATGCGCAGACCACCGATTCCCGCGAAGAGATCGATGAACCGGAAAGATACAGGGCGGGGCGGCTGGGCGGATTTCCTCGCCGCTTCCTTAAGGACGCGCACTCCAAGGGGAGACGGTCGACCTGTACCATTGGCATAGCGGGCAACCGTGCGTTCTGATACGGACAGCAGCGACGCGGCCTCTCCATGCGTCAGCCCGGCGCGATCGCAGAGCTGGTTAAATTCGTTCTGCCGCACCGCTGATTTTCTCATTGCTCGCCCTCACTGTGTCGATTTTCGCCACATTGGCAGAAGGATTCCCAGAGAACAAGTTTGTTCTCACGATGTTCCAAGACTGGGTCGGGGATATTTGGAATCGCGCTGGCACGACGGGGTTGTGGGCAGATTGTTTCGGACAGGCGGAGCCAGCGAACCCCAAGCGGCGCGCTACGCCATTCCCTGTATTTCTTCGCTACGCTTCGACGCGAGTATTTCCTTGTTGAATCGCGGATTTTTCCAGCTCTTTTGATGGACCCCTGACGCCGGGCGGCGGTTCGCCCGGCCCATCGCAGGGGCCGTTTCTTGTCCGTTCAGCCGATCAGATCCGAAGCTAACACACGCGGCGCGCGGATGCTGCGCACGGCGCTCGGCCCGTCGATCACGGCCTGGCTCGATGATGCCGCGGTTATCGAGGTGATGCTGAACCCGGACGGCCGGCTATGGGTCGATCGGCTGAGAGAGGGGATTTCCGATACCGGCATGATGCTGGCCGCCGCCGACGGCGAACGGATCATCCGCCTGGTCGCGCACCATGTCGGCGTCGAGGTCCATGCGCGGTCTCCGCGCGTCTCGGCCGAACTGCCGGAAGGCGGCGAGCGGTTCGAGGGGCTGTTGCCGCCCGTCGTCGCAGCTCCGGCCTTCGCCATCCGCAAGCCCGCCGTCGCCGTCTTCACGCTCGACGACTATGCGGCGGCCGGAATCATGTCAGCCGCCGAGGCCGCAGCACTCCGCGATGGCGTCGTCGCCCGCGCCAACATCCTCGTCGCCGGCGGCACCGGCAGTGGCAAGACCACCCTGGTCAATGCTCTGCTGGCGGAAGTCGCCAAGACCGCCGATCGCGTCGTCTTGATCGAAGACACGCGCGAGCTGCAATGCGCCGCGCCCAACCTCGTCGCCATGCGGACCAAGGATGGCGTCGTCTCGCTGTCCGATCTAGTCCGGTCCAGCCTACGCCTGCGCCCCGACCGCATCCCCATCGGCGAGGTTCGCGGCGCGGAAGCCCTCGACCTCCTGAAAGCCTGGGGCACCGGACACCCCGGTGGCATCGGCACCATCCATGCCGGGACCACGCTCGGCGCGCTGCGCCGCATGGAGCAGCTCATTCAGGAGGCCGTCGTGACGGTCCCCCGCGCGCTGCTCGCCGAGACCATCGACCTGATCGCCGTGCTTGTCCGCGACGGACACGGGCGCCGCCTTGCCGAGCTGGCCCGAGTCCAAGGACTCGACCCCGCCACCGGCGACTACCGCCTCACCTCGCTTTCCACCGCCCAACCGGGAGACCTGCCATGATCCATGCCCTTCGGCATGGCGCACACCGCGCCATGCTCACCGCATCCGCCAGCGTGATTGCGCTGACATTCGCCTTTCCGGCTTACGCGGGCGGATCGTCGATGCCGTGGGAAGCGCCGCTCCAGTCGATCCTCGAAAGCATCGAAGGGCCGGTGGCCAAGATCATCGCGGTCATCATCATTATCGTGACCGGCCTGACGCTCGCCTTCGGCGACACGTCGGGCGGCTTCCGCAGGCTGATCCAGATCGTATTCGGCCTTTCGATCGCCTTCGCCGCGTCGAGTTTCTTCCTGTCGTTCTTCTCGTTCGGCGGCGGAGCGCTCGTCTGATGGAAGCCGGCGAGCAGATCGCGGGCTTTCATGCCCCCGTCCACCGGGCGTTGACCGAGCCGATATTGCTCGGCGGCGCGCCGCGGGCGCTCGCCATCGTCAACGGCACGCTGGCCGGCGCCATCGGCCTTGGCCTACGGCTCTGGATCGCCGGCCTAGTCATCTGGGCGATCGGCCACGCGATCGCGGTCTGGGCGGCGCGGCGCGACCCGCAGTTCGTCGACGTCGCCCGCCGCCACCTCCGTTACCCGACATGGATGCAGCCATGATGAGCTTGCGTGAATACCGCAGCACGGCCGCGCGCCTTGCCGACTTCCTGCCATGGGCCGCCCTGGTCGGCGAAGGCGTGGTGCTCAACAAGGACGGGTCGTTCCAGCGCACGGCGCGGTTTCGCGGCCCCGATCTCGACAGCGCAACACCCGCCGAGCTGGTCGCGACGAGCGCACGATTGAACAGCGCGCTCCGCCGGCTCGGATCGGGCTGGGCGATTTTCGTCGAGGCGCAGCGCACGCCCGCGCTCGACTACCCGGAATCCGAATTTCCCGATCCGGTGTCCGCGCTCGTGGACATGGAACGCCGTGAACAATTCCGCGAGGAAGGCGCCCACTTCGAGAGCGCCTATTACCTGACGCTATTGTGGATGCCGCCGGCCGAAGAAGCCGCTCGCGCCGAAGGCTGGCTCTACGAAGGCCGCGCAACCAACGGTGTCGATCCGTGGGAGCTGCTCAAGGGCTTCACCGATCGCAGCGACCGTGTGCTCAATCTAGTCGAAGGCTTCATGCCCGAGGTCCGCTGGCTCGATGACGCCGAGACACTGACCTACCTGCACAGCACGATCTCGACACGCCGCCAGCGCGTCCGCGTGCCGGAAACCCCGATGCACCTCGACGCGCTGCTGGCCGACGAGCCGCTGACCGGGGGACTTGAACCGCGCCTGGGCGAGCATCATCTTCGCACGCTGACAATCACGGGCTTCCCGAGTGTCACCTTCCCCGGACTGCCCGACGAGCTGAACCGGCTCGCCTTTGAGTATCGCTGGTCCACTCGCGCGATCATGCTCGACAAGACCGACGCGACCAAGCTGCTGACCCGCATTCGCCGCCAGTGGTTCGCCAAGCGCAAATCCGTCGCCGCCATCTTGAAAGAGGTGATGACCAACGAGGCGAGCACATTGCTCGACAGCGACGCCTCGAACAAGGCTGCCGACGCCGACACCGCCCTGCAGGAGTTGGGCGCAGACTATGCGGGCATGGCCTATGTCACCGCGACGGTGACGGTGTGGGACCGCGATCCCGCCATCGCCACCGAGAAGCTGCGGCTGGTGGAGAAGGTCATCCAGGGCCGCGATTTCACCGTCATCCCCGAAGGGATGAACGCAATCGAGGCATGGCTGGGGAGCCTGCCCGGCCACACCTACGCCAATGTCCGCCAACCCCCGATCTCCACCATCAATCTCGCCCACCTGATCCCTCTCTCAGCGGTGTGGGCGGGGCCGGAACGGGACGAGCACTTCGGCGCTCCCCCCTTGCTTTACGGCAAGACCGAAGGCTCGACCCCGTTCCGGTTTTCCCTTCACGCCGATGGCAGCGACGTCGGCCACACGCTGATCGTCGGGCCGACCGGCGCCGGCAAGTCCGTGCTGCTCGCGCTGATGGCGATGCAGTTCCGCCGCTACAAGAATGCCCGGGTCTTCGCCTTCGACTTCGGCGGCAGCATCCGCGCCGCCGCGATCGGCATGGGCGGGGACTGGCAGGATCTCGGCGGGATGCTCGCCGATGAGGCCGGCGACGGCGTGCAGCTTCAACCGCTCGCGGGCATCCACGATCCTGCGGAGCGTGCTTGGGCGGCGGAATGGCTGGCGGCGATCCTGACCAGCGAAGGCGTGGCGGTCGATCCACAGGCCAAGGAGCATATCTGGTCGGCGCTCGGCTCGCTGGCGTCCGCGCCCGTTGCGGAACGGACACTGACCGGCCTGGCCGTGCTTCTCCAGAGCCAGCAGCTCAAGCAGGCGCTCGCGCCGTACTGCATCGGCGGGCCGTGGGGCCGGCTGCTCGACGCCGAGGCCGAGCGGCTCGGCGAAGCCGATGTGCAAGCCTTCGAGACAGAGGGCCTAATCGGCGCCGGCTCGGCAGCCGCGGTGTTGTCCTATCTGTTCCACCGGATCGAGGGTCGGCTCGATGGCTCGCCGACCCTCATCATCATCGACGAGGGCTGGCTGGTTCTCGACAGCCCGGACTTTGCCGCGCAGCTCCGCGAGTGGTTGAAGACGCTTCGGAAAAAGAACGCGAGCGTCGTTTTCGCCACGCAGAGCCTCGCGGACATCGAATCGTCGAGCATCGCGCCGGCCATCATTGAAAGCTGCCCGACCCGCATATTCCTGCCGAACGAGCGCGCGGCCGAACCGCAGATCGCGGCGATCTACGAGCGGTTCGGGCTCAACGCCCGCCAGATCGAAATACTCAGCCGCGCGATGCCCAAGCGCGACTATTACTGCCAGTCCCGGCGCGGCAACCGACTGTTCGAGCTGGGGCTAGGCGAAGTGGCGCTGGCGTTCGCCGCGGCATCGTCGAAGACCGACCAGCTCCGCATCGCCGAGATCACTGAAACCCACGGGGCATCCGCCTTCGCCGCCGAATGGCTGCGGCATCGCGGCTGCGCCTGGGCCGTCGAACTTCTTCCCCCCAGCCAGCAGGAGTTACCGCTATGAAGACGAAAATTCTGCGCCGCGCCATCGTGGCCGGCGTTCTCGCTGCGTCGGGCGTCATCGGCATCACCGTTGCCAGCCCGGCTTATGCTCAGTTCGGCGGGATCGTCTATGACCCGACCAACTATGCGCAGAATGTGCTGACGGCCGCCCGGTCGCTCCAGCAGATCAACAACCAGATCCAGCAAATCCAGAACCAGGCGACCAGCCTCATCAACGAGGCGCGCAATCTGGCGTCGCTGCCGTTCAGTTCGCTTCAGCAGTTGCAGCAGCAGGTGCAGCGCACCCAGCAGCTTCTCGGAGAGGCGCAGCGCATCGCCTACGACGTCCAGAACGTCCAGCAGGCGTTCACCGACCGCTACAAGGGCGCAGCGCTAACGGGCGATCACGCCCGGATGGTGGCCAACGCCAATGCCCGCTGGGAGGATAGCGTCGGCGCGTTCGAGGACGTGCTGAAGGTGCAGGCGGGCGTTGTCGGCAACATCGACGGCGCCCGCACAACCATGAATAACCTGGTCTCGGCCAGCCAGTCCGCGACCGGCGCGCTTCAGGCGACACAGGCCGGAAACCAGCTTCTCGCCCTGCAATCGCAACAACTCGCCGACCTCACCGCCGCAGTCGCGGCGCAGGGCCGTGCACAAGCACTGCAATCGGCTCGGCAGGCGGCCGAGGAAGCCGAAGGCCGCGAGCGGTTCCGCCGCTTCATGGGCAACTGAGGCAAGCCATGTCGCGCACGGCGAAGATCGCGGGGGTGGCAGGGCTGGCGGGGCTGATGATGACGGTGGCGATCATCGCTGCTGTGCGGCCGGAGGCGCCCGCGCCATCGCCACGTCTCACCATGTCGGCAGAGGGCGGCGGGGACCGGCTCGCCCGCGAGCTGGATCGCTGCGCAACGCTCACCATGCCAGACTCGGGCTGCGAAGCGGCCTGGGCCGAGAACCGCCGCCGCTTCTTCCGCCAGGACGAGCCTGCCATCGAAACCGGGCGCGATGGCGACGTTTCGCCATCCGCCAAAGGCGACGCGCCATGAACGATACCAGTATCATCGACACCTTCCTGGCCGTCTTTACCAGTTACATCGACAGCGGGTTTGGCCTGCTTGGCGGCGAGGTTGGGTTCCTCTCGACCACACTCATTGCCATCGATGTGACACTCGCCGGTCTGTTCTGGGCCTGGGGTGCGGACGAGGACGTGCTTCAACGCCTCGTCAAGAAGACGCTCTACATCGGCACTTTCGCCTTCATCATCGGCAATTTCTCGTCGCTCGCCAATATCGTGTTCCAGTCCTTCGCCGGGCTCGGCCTCCAAGCCAGCGGCGGGGCGATGTCGATCGCCGATTTTATGAAGCCGGGCACGATCGCTGCGACCGGCCTTCAAGCCGGCAAGCCGTTGCTCGACGCGGCGGGTCAATTTTCCAGCCTCTGGGCCTTCTTCGCCAATGCCGCGCTGATCCTCGTGTTGCTGATCGCCTGGCTGATCGTGGTGCTCGCCTTTTTCATCATCGCGGTGCAAGTCTTCATCACGCTGATCGAGTTCAAGCTGGTGACGCTGGCCGGCTTTGTGCTGCTGCCGTTCGCCTTCTTCAACAAGACCTCCTTCATGGCCGAGCGCGTGCTGGGCCATGTTGTCTCGACCGGCATCAAGGTGCTGGTTCTCGCCGTCATCACGGGCATCGGCACGACTCTGTTCAGCCAGTTCACGAGCGCCGGCCTCGGCGTCGAGCCAGACATCAATCAGGTCATGGCGATTGCGCTCGCCGCGCTGTCACTGTTCGGGCTCGCGATCTTCGGTCCCAGCATCGCCAATGGCATCGTCTCGGGCGGGCCGCAGCTCGGGGCGGGCTCGGCGGCCGGAACCACCCTTGCAGCCGGTGGTGCGCTGGTCGGCGGTGCAGCCGCTGCACGGCTCGGTGTCGGAGCCGCCGGTTCCGCCATTGGTGCGACCGGCCGGATGACCGGCGCTGCCGCGCGTGGCGGTGCTCAGGCCGCAGGTGGAGCCGCCAGCGCCTACAGCCTCGGCTCGTTCGGCAAGAGCGGTGCAAGCGCCGTGGTCAGCGGCATGTCCGCAGTTGGTCACGCCGCAGCGGGGAGCGCTGCAAACGCCGCCCTCTCGCCGTTGCGTAAGGCGGCCGCCAAGGGCGGCGAGGCGATGAAGGCCAGCTTCCGCTCCGGCGCCCGTGCTGGGTTCACCACCAGCGGCGGTACGATCACCGGCGGACCAGCGGCGGCCACGGTTTCGACGGCGAGTACCGCAGCCGCTTCCCCGGCCACTAGCGGCGGCGGTGCGCCTGCCTGGGCGGCCGCGATGAAGCGCCGCCAGTCCGTGACACACGGCGCGACCGTGCTCGCCCACACGATGAAGGGTGGCGACAGCCACGGTGGCGGTCCCGGTCCCGACATCAAAGAGAAGGACTGATCCATGTTTCGACGCCCAACCATCCGCTACGGCCAGACACCAGAACCCACGACACCCTATCAGCGCGCCGCTCAGGTGTGGGATGACCGCATCGGCTCCGCCCGCGTGCAGGCGAAGAACTGGCGGCTCGCCTTCTTCGGTGCGCTGACGCTATCGGGCGGGCTTGCGGGTGGCCTGGTGTGGCAGTCGGCGCGCGGCCATATCGTGCCCTGGGTGGTGCAGGTCGATCGGCTGGGCGAGGCACAGGCAGTTGCGCCGGCCGAGACCGGCTATCGACCGACCGATCCGCAGATCGCATTCCATCTCGCCCGCTTCATCGAGCAGGTCCGCGCCATCCCGGCCGATCCGGTCATCGTCCGCCAGAACTGGCTCAGGGCCTATGATTTCACCACCGACAAAGGCGCGCTCGCGCTCAATGACTATGCCCGCGCCAACGACCCGTTCGCCAATGTTGGCAAGGTTCAGGTCGCTGTGGACGTGTCGAGCGTCATCCGCGCCTCACCCGACAGCTTCCGGGTCGCCTGGACCGAGCGCCGCTATCAGGACGGCAGCCTCGCCGCGACCGAACGCTGGTCCGCGATCCTCACCGTCGTCGTCCAGCCCCCGCGCACCCCCGACGCGCTGCGTCGCAATCCGCTCGGTGTCTTCGTCAACGCCCTCAACTGGTCAAAGGAGCTCTCGCAATGACGCAAACGCCTTTCCGTCCCTCCGCTTCGGCGGCGTTGCTGCTGTCGGCCGCCGCGCTCGCCGGCTGCGCCACCACCTCCGCCAAGACGCCGACGGTCGCCTACGACGAACCGCCTCCCGAAATCGCGGCTACGCCGGCGCCCAAGCCGCCTACGCCCGTCGCCGTGGTGATGATCCCCGAGCCGCTGCCGCTCCCCGGCCAGTTGAAGCCACTGGCGAGGAGCGCCCCGCCGCCTGAGCCCGCCGATCCCCGGCGCCGCGTCGGAGCGGCCAACACCGCCGCCCGCGTGCAGCCTGCGCGCGACGGCTTCCTCAATGCGATCCAGCAATATCCCTGGACCGACGGCGCGCTCTATCAGGTCTATGCCGCGCCCGGCCAGGTGACGGACATCGCCTTGCAGGAAGGCGAGCAGCTCGTTGGGCCGGGGCCGGTCGCGGCGGGCGATACTGTGCGCTGGATCATTGGCGACACGGTGAGCGGCAGCGGTCCTACGGCGCGGGTGCATATCCTGGTAAAGCCGACGCGCCCCGACATCGGCACCAACCTCGTCATCAACACCGACCGGCGCACCTATCATTTGGAGCTGCGCGCGACGGCTTCGACCTACATGGCGTCGGTCTCCTGGACCTATCCCCATGACGCGCTGATCGCCTTACAAAGCCGCAACGCCGCGGCGGCAAACACCGCGCCGGTGGCAAGCGGCGTAGAAGTGTCTGCGCTCAATTTTCGCTACCGCATCGAGGGCGACCGCGCGCCGTGGAAGCCGGTTCGCGCCTTCGACGATGGTCGCCAGGTCTTCATCGAGTTTCCGGGCAGGATCGCGCAGGGCGAGATGCCGCCGTTGTTCGTGACTGGCGCGGCCGGCGGTGCCGAGCTGATCAATTACCGCGTGCAGGGCCGCTACATGGTGGTCGATCGCCTGTTCGCCGCCGCCGAGCTGCGTCTGGGCGACAAGCGTAGCGAACAGCGTGTCCGCATCGTGCGCGACGGCGCGGACGCGCGCCGGAGGGGGCGGCCGTGAGCGACCCGACCGATACGCCCGCCGCCGAGCCGGCCGCGCCGCGCTCCGATCCCCAAGCCTTCCAGCTTCGCGGCGACCCGCCGCGCGTCATGCGCCTGTCGCGCAAGGCGCTCGCCGTCGTCGGCGTCGCCGCCGGCCTCGGTATCGGCGGCTCGCTGATCTATGCGCTCAGACCAGCAGGCGAGAAGGAAGCGAAGGAACTCTACAGCACCGACAGCCGCGCCACGTCCGAGACCATCACCTCTGGACCGAGGGACTATGCCCAGGCGCCGAAGCTCGGGCCGCCGCTCCCCGGCGACCTCGGCGGTCCCATCGTCTCCGCCCAGCGGCGCGGCGAGAATGTCCTGGGTCCTCCGGTCGGTGTGCAGCCGGCCCAGCCCGATCCCCGCGCCCAGGCCGCAGAGGCGGCCCGCCAGCGCGCCCAACAGGAGCGCGATGCTGCCCGTATGAGCGGCGTGTTCCTCGGCGGGAATGCTGCCAACGTCAGAACGACGCCAGCGTCGTCGCTGGTCCTGCCAGGGCAAGCCGCGCCGCAGCCGCAGCAGGCGAGCGCCGCTCAGGGCGACCAAGCCGCTAAGCGGGCCTTCATGGCGCAGGCGTCAAACCAGCGCACGGTGAGCGTCGAGCGGCTGGCCCAGCCCGCGTCGCCCAACATCGTTCAGGCCGGCAGCATCATCCCGGCTGCGCTTATCACCGGCATCCGGTCGGACCTTCCCGGCCAGATCACCGCGCAGGTGACGCAGAATATCTATGACAGCCCCACGGGGCGCATCCTGCTCATCCCGCAGGGCGCGCGGCTGATCGGCGAGTATGACAGCGAGATCGCCGCCGGGCAGACCCGCGTTCTGCTGGCCTGGGACCGGCTCATCATGCCGGATGGCCGCTCGATCGTTCTCGAGCGTCAGCCCGGCGCGGACGGAGCCGGCTTTGTGGGCCTCCAGGATCGCGTGAACCAGCATTGGGGCAATCTGCTCAAGGCGGCGGCCGTCTCGACGCTGCTCGGCGTAGGCGCCGAGTTGGGCGCCGACAGCGAGGACGATCTAACCCGTGCGCTGCGGCGGGGATCGCAGGACACCATCAATCAGACCGGCCAGCAGATCGTTCGTCGACAACTCAATGTGCAGCCGACGCTCACCATCCGGCCGGGGCACCCCTTGCGCGTGATCATTACACGCGACCTGGTGCTCGAACCCATCGGAGCGATGCGATGACGAAGCTGAAGCTGGGGCCGCTGGCCGACGACCGCCCGGTCAAACTCTCCGTGGAGCTGCCCGCGCCGGTTCACCGTGATCTCGTTGCCTACGCTGCGGCGCTCGCCGCCGAGACCGGGGCAGCGCCGGTCTCGCCCGAAAAATTGATTGCGCCCATGCTCACCCGATTCATGGAAACCGACCGGGCTTTTCGTCGGCATCGCGCGCAAGACAAGTAAAGGCGCGGTCGCCGTCCTCAGTTGCCCATGAATCGCTTGAAGCGGCCTCGGCCTTCCGCCTCGACGACGGCCTGCTCAGCATTGGCGCATTCGTCGCCCCTTACCGAGCCTTCCGCGCATTGCGTTACGATCTGCCGCGCCTCGTCGAGATGCACTGCGAAATACTGTGTTCCGCGCAGTGCGGCCGGCGCCACCGCTGCGGCGGACGGACTCGCAGCAGTTGCCGATAGACCGACCGGCACGATTACCGGGCGCAGCACGAAGCCAACCCCAAACCCGAGGGTCAGCGTGACAAGCGCGATGATGAGCGTCCTGCCACGCGTCATGACGGTTCCTTTCCCGATTGCTCTGTCGATGGTTGCGGCCCCGGCATAGGTGGCAGAGAATAGCGGACGGCCACGAAATCGAGAAAGCGCCGCAGCACGGCGTTCTCATTGTCCTCCCGCCAATAACCCGAGAATCCGACCCGCATATGCCCGTTGGTCTCGTGGACCTCCCGGAATGCCACTCCCGGAACCTGGATGCCGAGCGCGGATTCCACGACGATTGAGAGACGCCCGCCGAGTGCAATAGCACTGAGTACCGTGTCGCGTCCGATGTCGTCCATGTCGATCTCTGGCGTGTAACCGGGCATTCCAAGCTTGCCCACGAGCATGTTGCGTGTTTCCGGGCCGGGATCTCGTTCGGTCAGCAGGAAGCGTTCGCCGTTCAGGTCGGTCCAGTGGATGCGTTCGCGCTCGGTTAGCGGATGACTTTCTGGCATCGCTACCAGGATGCGCTCGCTCCATAACGGCCGACTCGTGAGGCCTGGGTAGGGTGCCTCGCCGATCATGATCGCGATGTCGAGCAAACCGCTTTCGATTCCCGCCAGCAGCATCTCGCGGTCCCGCTCGAATGCGCGCAGTTTCACCTCCGGATAGCGCTCGTCGAACTCGCTGAGAGTCGCGTGCAGGTTGCCGGCAGAGCGAGAGGTGTAGAAGCCTATTGCCAGCCTGCCGACATGACCGTTTTGCGTGGCGCGCACCCAAGCGTTCAGTTCCTCGAATTCTCGCACGATGCGTCGCGCCGTCCGCAGATAGGCATCTCCATTGTGGGTCAGCGCCGCGCCGCGCGTACCGCGATCGAACAGGGCCATGCCCAGTCGTTTTTCGACCTCAATGATGTGCCGGCTGAGTGTCGCCTGCTTGATGTTCATACTGCGCGCCGCCCGGCTGAAGCTGCCAGCCTCGGCCGCTGCGATCAGATAGCGAAGCTGGCGCAATTCGATCATGGCTGTTCAGCAGGCCTCTGATCGAAGAGCTATCAATCTGCCCAAGGATCAGACGAGGCCAGCGCCACAACATCGTCAATGGAGAGTAAAGTTGGCGGAGACAGTGGAAATTCGCCCGCGGCCGTGAGGGATAGCAAGGCGCCGATATGCTCTGCGATGGCAATGGCAGAATAGGCCATAGGGAACGCATCGACGGTCTCCCGCGCGGTAGGTGGAAAATAGCGTGCGCGGAAGCCCGGCTTGAAAACGGAATCCCAGATATTGAGTGATTGCCCCCCGGTTTCCGACTTACCGCTGAAGATTGCATAGCTCGGCAAGGCTTCGGGCCGATCGACAAGCGTGCGATGCACGAACTCGTCGACCTTCTCCAGAACGATGCTCTCGGCCCCCGCGTCTCGAACCTGCCGGGCTGAAGCGAACAGTGCATACGCGCCGTCCAGCGATCCGCCGACCCGGCCGCCATTGCCTCCCTGTGGGGTGTAGCCCAAATGGGCCATGACCCGGAAACCTTCCCGCGTCAGCCGCTCGACTATGGCAATGACCGCTTCCGAATGAACCTCCAGCTTAACGACGTCGGCGCCGGCACGGCGCATTCGGTCGGCGCTGCGGACCGCAATCTCGCCATTGACGACCGATCCATCCGGCATGTCGCCGACGATATAGGGAGCTTCGTAGGGAAAAAGCTGTTTTGCCCGATACGCAACTTCTTTGACCAATCCGGCCATGATCTCGAGGAACAGGGCCTGCTCGCCCTTCGCCAAGCGGGTGCTGTCCCGCCCCAGGTGCGTCATCAGGTAGGAATCCGAGACCATCAGGCAATCGAGCCGAATACCCATCTGGAGGACAGGGCTGTCGGCCATGGCTTTCGCGACCGCCTCGACCTCATAGTCGCGATAGAGGTTCAGCTTGATCGGGCGGCGGCTGTCGCCTCGCTGCCCATGAGCGGGCGCAACGAGTTCGGACATCAGCATCGGTATTCTCCTTGCTACAAGCTGAGCGTTATTTGAGGGCGGCTGAGCGGGTGAACGCCGTCGATCCGCGCAGCAGCATGACCATGGCTGCGGTAAGCGCCCCGCAGAGCGCGGCGGCGAAGAACAGCGGGCCAATCCCGCCGCTGGCCGCGATCATGCCTCCCCCTACGCTGGCGGCGATCGTCGCCAGTTTGGCGCCGCTATCGAACCAGCCAAAAGTCCGGCCGGCGCTGGCGTCTTCTATCGTGTCGGTGATCAGGGCATTGAGCGCGACATAGCCGAGCGTCATGCCCGCCCCCAGCGCGACCCGCGCCATCGCAAAGACGAGCAGCGACGTGGTGACTGCCTGCACCGCGAGCATACCGCCCACGATCAGGCTTCCGGCGGCGAACCAGGGCACGGGATCGCGATCACGCAAGTGCCGGCCGAGCGGAAGGCAGGCGAACAGATAGACGATATGGGGCAAGCCGAAGAGCCATCCGGCGGTGCCGGCACCGATGCCGAACGCTTTCATGCTGTAAGGCACGAGGAACGGGAAGGTGGAGATCATGGCCAGCGTAAACCCGGTCTGGCCGGCCATGATCGCGCCGCGCGAGAGCACTTGCCGACCGTGGGGCAACGGGACCGCGCTATCCGCCGCCGCTTCGATTTTGGAGCGGCTCTTCGCAGGAAGGGGGAGCAGCATCAGGACGGCGACCACCGGCAGGAGTGCTATGACCAGATAGACATTCTGCGGAACGATATGCCGATCGATCAGGAAACCCACGGCCGCCGGCGCCAGGATGAGCGCGAGACGCGCACTCGCCTGGGTCAGGTTCAGCGCCTGCGACAGTTCCTTGCGCGGCAAGGCTTCCGAGAGATAGGCGTTGCTGGCCGAGAAGGTGCCGCCAAGGAGGCCTTGGAGGCAAAGCGCGATCACGAACAGCGGCAACGATCCGGCGAGGCCCGCGATGACGAAACTGACGGCTAGACCGATCTGCGCGCGAATTAGCAGTGGCTTGCGGCCCCATCGGTCGGCCATGCGACCCCACAGCGGTGCGGAGATGGCAAGGCATGCGGTCGGCACAATGTAGAGCCAGCCGATCAGGCGCTCGCTGGCATCGGGCGCGAGCCCGACCAGGATGAGGCCCAGGAAGGGCGGCAAACCCATGGGGCCGAACGCACCCGCGAAATGACAGGCGAGAACGGTGGCCTTGATGCGGCCCGGGCTCACCGCCCCGTCTCGCCAAGGAGAAAGTTGGGCGCTGTATGCCCATAGGCCTTGTTGACATCGGCAGCGCCGATCGCCTCGCGGGTTTCCAGCGTTGCGGCGCGCAGGAGATATTTGATCGGGAAATGGCGCGCGTCCAGCAGCGCGGCGCGCAGCGGCCCGGACACGATGCCTTCGCCATCCAGCCGGTCGAGTTGCCGCTCGACGGACGCGCGCAACAGGCTTCGATAGGCGCCGGGCCTGCCCAGATGACGGCCTAGCCCTTCGATGACGGCACCCAGATTGAGCTGGATCGTGATGGTGATCAGCATCTGCGCGATGGCCGCTGTGTCGGTTTGGGTGATACGCGAATCTTGCAGCCTTCCGATCCAGACGTTCGCCCCTGGAAAAGCCACAAGCAGGGCGGAAGCATCGATCCGGGGGGAGTCGTTATCTTTGAGCAGCAGGCGCAAGCCACCCTCGCCCCGACTAAAGAGTACCACGGAGTTCTGCTGATTGGCCTCGAGTTCGATGCCGTAATGCGCCGCCAGGCGAAGATGGACGCTCAGGAGCAGGTCACAAAACTCGCTGAGGAACCGCTCAACATCGCCCCCATAATACCGATCTGCCAGATGCAGCGCGTAGGGACGGCCATCAGGCATTGGCGCCATCAAGGCCGCGACCGGCACCGGCTCGCAGCCATCGAGCCCTTCGGGATAGCGGCGGACGATGTAGGCGAGGAATCGCTCCCCGGCGTGATGCGCCCCGCCGCTTTCGTCGGTGAGAAGAAGCTTTGCCCGGAGCGCCGCGTCATCGGCCCGTATCGCCTCCAACAGCGAATGGACGACATGGCCGTCGTTGATCGTGACCGGCTTGATCGCCCGCAAGTTGAGGCGTCCGAGCGTGCTAATCGCCAGCGGAAGCTTGATATGGAGGCCGGGTTCCTCGACGACTGCCAAGGCCCGCACCGAGAGCGTAGGCGCGACTTCCAGATAGTCCCGTGGCGCCATATAGGCGCGATCGGCCATCCCCGCCTCGGCCAGGATCACGTCCATTCTCTCGCCGCGCATGAACGGATGGACGGGCAGGAGCGCGTGCGTCTGCTCCAGCGCTGGATCGAGCCCTACATCGGCGAACGACGGCCAACGGGCAGGCACTTCACCTTGCACGGACAGACTGTCCTTGGGGAGGGCGAGCCAGGCTAGGCGGAACGACTGCTGATATTCCGGACCATAAGCGATGAGATCGTCGGCGGCAAAACCGTGCTTCGCCCGCGCTGTAGGATAGAATGGATGATCGATGAAGGATGCCAACCTGTCGTTGGCAAGCATCTGCTTGTGCCATTCGGGATGGTCGGCCAGGCGTGCGGCGGCAGGCGGGGCGGTATCGCGGGCCGCGTCGCAGATAGCGCCCTGTTCGATCGCGGCTTGGCACTCATCGAGAAAGGCGGAAACGTTGCCGCTGTCCTCGCCTTCGAGCCCGGCCTTCAATATCTCGATGAACTCAGTGACGCTGTCGATGAGCCGCGCGCCCTGCCGCGCGACATGAACGAAGGGCGGTGCGCAGACACGCCACGTCTGCATGAACCCGTCAGGCTCGACCGGCATGAAAAGCGTGCCGCCATCCGCGGTCTCGTAGGCGAGATAGTGATCCGTGGGTGCGATCAGCCTGTCGAAGGGCGCTCTCTCGGCCGGAATGACCGTACCAAGCGCGATTTCCCGATAGTTTTCGCGCACGAGGCAATCGGCCACGCGCCTCAGGATATAACGGCTGTGATCGCGGACCGATGGCGCGGGCTTGACGGCAGTGGCGATGTTCATCGTTATTCTCCTGAGGACGGGTGGCTGGAAGCGGCTAGTCGATCGCGTATCGCAGCGTGAGCATCGCGGACCGCGGAGCGCCGGGCATGTTGAGGTTCCCCACGGTGCCGTGAGCCGACACGATGTAGTCGCGGTCGAAGATGTTGCGGATGTTGAGTTGCGCCTTGAACTTGCCCAGACGCGCCCACGCCATCGCATCAGCCGTAAGATATTCGGGCAGAACGACGGTGTTCGCGAGGTTGGCCTGACGATCGCCGACATAGTTGACGCCACCGCCGAGGCCGAAGCGGTCTCCGAAGTTCCGCATCAGCCAGAGGCTCGCGCTGTGGGTTGGCGTCAGCGTGGGCCGGTTGCCCTGGATGGGAACACCGGAATCTAGCGCCGGCGATTTGGTGATACGGGCATCGAGATAGGCATAGCTGGCGATGGCCTGCCATCCTTCCGCCAGTTCCAGCTGCGCCGAAGCTTCAATACCGCGCGTGCGCTGCACGCCCACCGGCACGACCCTGAGCAGAACCGGATCGGTCGCCTTGATATCCGAGCGCTTGAGGTTGAAGGCCGAGATCGTCGCCGAAAGCTTGCCGTCGAGCAGATCGAACTTGGCCCCGATTTCGCGGTTGATCGTCTTTTCCGGTGCGATGTCCGCGCTGCTCGCCGAGAGAGCGAAAGTCTCACCGGAAGGCTGATAGGACTTGTTCCAGGAGGCGTAGTAGGACTGGGTCGGCGTCGGCTGCCAGACGAGGCCAATGCGCGGGCTCCAGAATGTGTCCGTCCGCGCAAGGTCGGGCTGTCCCGCTATGCGCTGGTGGACTTCCTGACGGAAGCGGTCATAGCGCAGACCGGCAAGCACCTTCCAGTGTTCCCCGAGGGCGATCATGTCCTGGGCATAGAAACCGAGGGTCTTGTAGACGCCGGTCCGGTTCGTGCTGGGATTACCGGAGACTGCCAGGGGCAGGACCGGCAGAACCGGGTTGAACAGATCGACCGTGGCGATGTTCGCCCGATCGATGCGCAGCTCATATTTGGACTGACGGCCCGCTTCGAAGCCCAGCAACAGCTTGTGCTCCAACGGCCCGGTGGAAAATGTGCCGGATAGTTCCAGTTGGTTGAACCAGCCATGCTCGGCGCGATCGGTGCTCTGGCGATTGAGCGTTACCGTCCGCGCGGCTTCGTTGACGATGTTCGGAATCGTGTTCTGCCGATCGAGCGTATAGTCATAGTAGCGGAAGGCGTTGTGCAGCCGAAGCGTATCGCTGAACTCATGGTCAAGCGTCGCGGTCGTGGACCAGACTTCCGACTGGCTGAAATCCACGTCCCTGCCGTTGGCCGCGCCATAATAGGTCGAGGCCGGGACATCGACCGGGCGTCCCTGGAAGGCCGGAATGCCGTTGTCGGTCAAGCGGCGGTCACGCAGATAATCGGCCTGAAGAAGTATCCGTGTGCGTTCGCTCGGCGCGAACAATACCGAGGGCGCGATGGCTTCGCGCTTGAGAAAGCCCTGATCCCGATAGCTGTCCGACCGTTCGATCGCGCTGGTCAGGCGAACGGCAACATCATTGTCGGTAAAGACATGGCCAAGATCGATCTCGCCGCGCTTGTCGTCCCAGCTACCATAGCTCAGGACGATCTCCCCGCCCTCGGTGCCCGGCTTCTTGGAAACGCGGTTGATGAGGCCGCCGGAGGAGCCGCGTCCGTAGAGTACGGACGCCGGCCCTTTCAGGATCTCGATCCGCTCGATGTTCGACAGGTCGCGGAAATAGAGGGCGTCGTCGCGCACGCCATCGATGAAGAGGTCGCCATAAGCGATATTGCCGCGGATCACGAACTGATCGCGCTGGCCGTCTCCGGTGGCCATGCCGATGCCGGCCACGTTCTTGACTGCATCCTGTAACGACAAGGCACGCTGATCGCGCATCACCTGACTGGGGATGACGTCGATCGTCTGCGGGATGTCGCGCAGTGGCGCGTCGATCTTCAACGCCGTGGTGTCGGGGGTGCGATATTCCGGGTTCGTGGCCGTTACCACGATGTCGTCGCGTCCTGAACCGGCTGCCGCAGCTTCGCCGTCCGCGTTCTCCGCGCCAAAGGCCGGTGATGACGCCATCGCCGCAAGCAAAGCCAGTATCGAGACGGTGCCGTGTTTCCGAACGACACGGGTATTCATAGTAGTCGCAAGCATGTGTTGCCCCCAAATATTTGCTAATGCGAATCGTTCGCATATTTGGGCTGTTAGAGTAGCGTTGCGATCGAAGTCAAGGACGGCGGTGAGGCCGCGCTGCGTTTCGCGTCCCCCAAATAGTTGAAAAGGTGAGCGGATTGCCGTGCTCATGCCCCCGCCTCGTTCAGATAGATGCGCTCGGGATGGGCGTGGCACAGGAAGTCATGATGGGAGATATCCCAGCCATAGGCACCCGCCATGAGGAAGCAGACGAGATCGCCGATCCGCGCCCGCGTGACGGGCACATCGCGGGCCAACACATCCTTGGGGGTGCATAGCTCGCCGGCGAGCGTCAGGTTTGTATCGGAGCATTCGGGCCGGGGCCAGGGATGAAGCCAGGCATCGCGGGGCAGAATCACGAAAGGATGATTGTGCACCCAGGAACTCGGCAGCCGGAAATGATGGGTGCCACCTCGCAGCAAGGCGAAGACACGTCCATGGACTGCCTTAATGTCGAGAATCTCGCAGACATAGACGGCATGATAGGCGGCGAGAATCCGGCCGCATTCGAATTGCAGGCGCAGATCACCAGCTACATGTGGTGCGAGCGCGCGGGTGAAGCCTTCCACGTCGAACCGCCAGTCCGGATCGCCATAGTCGACACCCCAGCCACCGCCGAGATTGACTACCGCCAAGTCCAGACCATGCTTGTTCGCCCAGGACCGGGCGAGATCGAGTTCCATCGCGCAGAGCGCGGCATGTCCGGCAGCATCGCGATTGTTCGAGACCGTGTGGAAATGGAATCCCTCGAACCGCAGCGCCGGACAATGCGCCAGCAGATCCAGGACGTCGGGGATATCGGATTGCGCGATACCGAACTGGGTTGCCGCTCCTCCCATGGTGAGGGTTGCTCCCGGCACTGGGCCGGCAAGGTTCACACGCAGCAATATGGGCAGGACCGCACCCGCCTGTGCCGCAACGGCGTTCGCGAGGCGCACCGTGTGCAGGCTTTCCACATGGAGCCGTTCGACACCCTGTGCCAGGATCAGTTCGATATCCTCGCGCGTGCGCGCGGGTCCGCCCATGATGATCCGGGCTCCGGAGCCGACCGCATCGCGCACTTTCAGGATTTCGCCCGACGAGGCGACCTCGAACCCGGCAACGTGCGGCGCGAGCGTTCGCAATATGCGGGGGTCGTTGTTGGCCTTGACGGCATAGAACAGTTCCGCCCGGGGCGGCAGCGACCTCACCACTTCCAGCACGTGCCGCCGCAGCGCATCGAGATCGTGCAGGAAGGCGCAGATCGGCCGTTCGCTGTCCACCACGGCGACGACTTGCGCGGCGCTTGGCCTCAACAGCGTCATGATAGCGCCACCGTCGATTGCTGCAGTGCATATCCATTCCGCAGCGCAGGTCGGAGGGGATTGGGTATCTCGACATAATCGGGCCGTTCCCCGCGACCGCCGAAACAGCTCGTGAAATTCGCTTTGGCAGGCAGGGTTTCCGCTTCGAGAAGCCAGGCGACGAGGCTGGCGGTGGGGCTGTCCTCGGCGGCGGTGGACAATGCCTCGGCAATGGAGCGCCAGAGGTCGCCTTCCGGCGCATCAGCCAGACGCGAGACTGCCGCGACCACATGGTTCAACTGATTGCTGATCAGGTAGTAGACTAGGCGCCGGCGCGCTTCCTCGGCGAGGAAGAATACTGATGGATCGAGTTCTAGCTTCGGCGCGATGCGTTCGAAGCGCTCGCGATCTATGCTGACCCCTTCCAGGTCGCGCACGATCAGGCGGGTTGGAGTTCCACGGTCCAACTCCAGAAGGCTGTTTTGGCTGTGCGCTTCGAGGCTGACGCCCGTTCTGGCGAACAGGCGCAGCGGCGGGAGTATGGCCGTCTGGACGTAAGCGTGTAGCCAGGCTTGCGCCGCGGCGAGACCGGAAAAGCCGCAGCCCATGGCCTCTAGCATCGGGCGGCCATCGTTCGGCGATGGTTCGAGCAGGCCAGCCAGTACAAATGCTTCTCGCCGAGGCGCATCGCGCAGGACGACGGCCGTAATTGCTTCGAGGTCGGGACGATCAATCCAGACGGCGCCGGGCTCATCGAGCACGTCGAGGCCGCAGGCGGCGACCTGTTTCGCAATCGCCGCAAGCGCCTGCTCTGCCGCCATGCTTCGGGCGATCTGGTCGCGCGGGTTGGTGCGCGCGAAATTGGTGATCCGGGCCGCAATCGGGAGCTTGAGGAACATATTGGCGCTGGGTGCGAACACGGTGCGGACCGATGACGTCGGCTGCATCGTCGCGCCGGTGGGCAGGGTGAGGATCGCGCGTCCCCGCGCGACGAGATCAGCGAATGATGGATCGGTTTCGAGGCGCGCGGCCTGCCAGGGGTGGCTCGGAATCAGAAGGCGGCCTCCGATCGCTTTTTCCGGCAGACCGGAAAGATCGGTGAGGATGCGGTTCACCCGCTCCTGGGCCTGCCCGTCACGCCACAGCGCAGCCCCGACTTCGGTCTCGGCGATGATCCAGCGCAACTGGAAACCACGGGCGCGCTCCGGCGCATAACAGTCGATATCGTCCGCCGAAAAGCCATCTATGCTTTTGGCAAATGGATGGAATGGATGCCCGTGCCAGAGACTCTGCTCCAGTCCCATTGGGGATGGATCGAAAGGACGCGCCGCGCAGACCAGAGCGTGCTCCTCCGCACCATCGAGCGCCTTGATGAGGCGCTCCTTGATCGCCGGCGAGATAGAGCCATTTTCCTGTGCGAGCGTATCCGCCATCAGGCTTGCGATGAGAACAGGGTCATTCGTCGCCGTTGCGGACCCATCGGCTTGTTCGACCAACACGGGTAGCCGCCAGCGATGGAAGCCTCCCGGCGATGCCCGCAGGCACGAGGCGCGCAGCCTGTTCGCGCCCATGTTCAAGATGCAGGCCTCACCCTCGACCGGCACGGATTCGGTCATGCGTTCTCGCAGCCATGTATTGAGCAGCCGCTCCATCGCGATACCGGCGCGGATGGCGGCGGCATCTTCGGCTGTTCTCTCCACAGGTAGGGGCAACGTCATCAGACGGATCTCTCGATGGGGTGAAGAAAGGGAAGCGACGGCCCGCGCATACAGGGCGGCGACGAGGCATCGCCCCTAGAAGAGGGGTAAGACCGTACCGATGTTCCTGTCCTCAGCCCTGTTGAGGATCGCCTTTGCGCAGGCGATATCATCGATCGCCATGCCCATCGGATTCAGCAGAATGATTTCATCATCCGTCTCGCGACCGGGCTTGGACCCGACGATGATCTCGCCAAGTTCTGCATGCAGTTGCTCGCGCGAAAACTCGCCTGCTTCGACCAGCAGGTTGATGATCTTCTTTTCGCGGTTGGACTGGTCCCAGTCATCGACAACGACCTTGTCGACCTTGAGGAACACATCGCGTTCCACATCCATGATCGAAACGTTGGCCAGGAACGTGCCTTTGCTGAGCCAGTCGAAAGCGAGATAGGGCTTGTCGGTCACGGTGCAGGTGATCACCACCGGACAGTCGCGAACTGCTGCTTCCGCGCTTTTCGTGACGGCAATGACGAGGTCGCCGAAGCGCTGGCTAAGCCGGGCGGCAAGCGCGTGCGCGGCCTCTTCGCGTAGATCGAACAGCCGCAGTGTCTTCACGCCCGCGAACTGCTGGAGCAACATCTGGGCCTGCCGTTCGGCAATCGGCCCGCAGCCGATGATCGCGGCTTCCTCGAAGTTCTTTCGCGCCAGGTGCCGTGTCGCGACGCCGGTGACGGCCGCGGTCCGCATCGCGCTTAGAAGTCCGCCTTCCATGATCGCTATGGGATAGTTGGTCTCCGGATCGTTGAGCACGATGACGGCACTCGCCCGCTCCATCCCTCTTCTGGCCGGGTTGTCGTGCTTGGAGCCAATCCATTTGAGCCCCGCAACGGGTTGCGCGCCGCCGATCCAGGCCGGCATGGCAATGATGCGATCCGCGATATGCTGGGTACTGGGGCTGCGCAGATAGGGTTTGAGCGGCTGTACGAAGTCGCCGGCGGCATGGCTGCGGAAGCCCGCCTCGATCGCTCTCATATAGAGATCCGAATGGTCCCCACCGAGCGCAGCGACGTCCGAACGGGACAAGTATCGCAGAGTAGCCGTTGTCATATCGCTGCCCCCTCCGACAGCATCGGGACGGGCAGAACATGGGCTGTTGGCATCCATGAAGACGCGGCCCCGCTTGTGCTCCGGGACTGCCGCACGATCGATGGTCGTTCACCCAGCCGGCGGAAGGACGCTGCGAAAGGCCGCGTGAGGCGGCGTTCCTGGGCCGGCCAGTCGGGATCATAGACCGTATCGAGATAGCGTTCGCCGCGATCGGGCAGCAGGGTGACGATACATGATCCTTTGCGAAGGTTTGGGATCAGCTTGGCGATCGCCGCCATGACCGTGCCCGACGAACCGCCAGCCAATATGCCCTGGCTTTCCGCGAGGCGGCGGCAGGCTAGCGTCGACTCCCAGTCCGTCGCATAGATGACGGCGTCCACCTCTGGCAGGGCGAGCTGCTCCGGCACGCGGCTCGCGCCGATGCCCGGGATCTGCCTGTTCCCGCCCGTCCCTCCGAAGATGACGGACCCTTCCAGATCGACCGCCACGACCTCGATATTCGGCCAACGCTCGCGCAGACGACGCGCCAGGCCCATCAATGTCCCGCAGGTTGAGACGGCCGCGACCACTTGCGTGGGCTCGACGGGCATCTCGCGGACGATCTCCTCACCGATCCCGTTGTAATGGGCGCGCCAATTATCAGGATTGGCATATTGGTTGAGCCAAACCGCGCCCGGAATGGTGCGCACCAGTTCATCCACCCGCCGGATGCGGGTGTGCAGATAACCGCCGCCCTCGTCCTTCTCCGTCACCAGATCGATCTGCCCGCCAAAGGCTTCGATGAGGCAGCGATTGGCGGGGGCAAGGTTGGGATCGACCACGGCGGTGAAGGGAATGCCCTCCCGCTTGGCGATCATGGCGAGCGCTATGGCGAGATTGCCGGATGAACTCTCCACAAGGTGGCTTTCTGATGTGATCCTGCCCGCGGCCAATGCCTGCGACACCATGTAGTGCGCGGTGCGATCCTTCACGCTGCCGCCGACATTCAGCATTTCGAGCTTTGCGAAGACCGGAACCTCGTCCGGCGGAAACATGCGGTCCAGAGCAACAAGCGGCGTGTTGCCGACGGACAGTTCTGCTGAAGATTGCATTGCGGCTCCTTCCAATCGGATGGGCGTGCGGCGTCGTAGCCGCTGCGGGTAGTCAGGCCAGCTCGTGATTTTCCGGCCCGCTCCAATGACATAAAATGAATCGCTATTGCGAGTCAATTGCAATAATAGCAGATCACTTGCCGACGAGCAGCGCTCGCAAAAACACGGACGAAAGGACTGTCGATGCAGACCCTGATATTGCTGGCCCATGTGCCGACAGATGCGGTCAACGAGGGCTTTCTCCCGGCGGCGCGACGTCTCGGCCTCAGCGTGACCCTGCTTACCGACCAGGCGGAAGCACATCGACACTACTTCTCAACCGACGACCGGCCGGCCTATCCTGACAGCATCATCGAATGCGATGTTTTCAATCCGGTCGCGGTCATCAGCGAAATCAGCCGCCATGCCGAGCGGCCCGCCGCCATCTTCTCGAACAGCGATCATCTGCAAACCAGCACCGCACTGGCGGCGGATTATTTTGGGCTGCCCGGCAAGGGCTGGAAAGTCACCTACCGGGCCAAAAACAAGGCAGCGATGCGCGAATGCTTACAAGATCAGGGGGTGGATCTGCTGTGGCACGCTGTGGTGACGAACGAAGACGAAATCGCTCGTCTTTCCGCGATTCCCTTTCCTTGCGTGCTCAAACCTCGCGAAGGCGTTGGTAGCCAACTCGTGCGGTTGTGCGAGAACGAGGACGCGCTCGTCTCGCACAGCCGGCATGTCTGGAGCATGGAAGCAGGCCGCGCCATGCTGATCGAGGAATATATCGCGGGGGAACTCTACACGCTCGAAACCTTGGGCGATGGAGCGGACATCCTCGTTCTTGGGGGATTTCATGTCGCGTTGGGGCCGCCGCCAAATTTCGTCGAGATGGAGGGACGCTGGGGCAACTGGCTCACCCCTTCCCAGAGGGCCGAGGTGCTACGTCAGATCAAGGCGGTTGGGGTCGGCTTCGGATCCTGCCACACCGAGTTCGTGCTGACGGAAAAGGGGCCACGACTCATTGAAATCAACTACCGGACGGTCGGCGACCATATGGAGTTCATGCTGGAGCACACCCTCGACCTCGCGCTGTTCGAAAAAATTCTACGCCTTCATCTCGGCGAGCGACTCGGTGCGACCCCTTTGGCAGGCAGGGCAGCCACGATCCGATATTTTCCAGCCGACAGGTCGGGACGGATTGCCTCGGCGCCAGGGGGTTTTCTTCGCAGGGATAACGAATTGCGCGTCGAATATCGTTCGCTCCGTAGCCTTGGCGAACATGTGGCCGTAACGAACTCCAACAAGGACTATCTGGGCGCTCTGAGCGTAAGTGCGCCTGACAACGCCATGCTGGAGAATGCGTTGAAGGAGGCGAGCGCAGCGCTGGTTTGGGATATTGATCCCGAAGGTTAGTTATCGTGAATCGTGATGTGCTTCACGGTGGCGGCCTTGGCAGAACAAGACCGCGCGCCGTGAGCGCCCCGAAGTCGAGTGAACGCGCTTCTTCAGCCGGAGCCACGGGGCGACACAAGGCGCCTGAACCAGAAAACCCACACGGCTAGCGTTCCCAACAATGCCAGGGACAGCCCAGACAGCGTCATCACGAGCCGGTACAGAAATCCTCCAACCTTGGCCGCATGAAGCGGATAGAGAAGATTATATCCGCGTGCCTCAGGTGGCAGATGCTTGGCATCGCGCGTGGCCACCAGCGCGCCGCTGTCCGCCGCGAACCACAATGTCGTGCGCCCGTTCGGCAGCCATTCTTCCGGGCTTCGCATGCGCAGGGTGATGAGACCGTTGCCGCTACGTGGCAGAGTGAGGCTGCGAACCTCGGCTTCCGGAAAGCGCTGTCGCCCCATTTCGATCATCGCCGACCAATTTAACCGCTCGGCGATCTTTCCCGTGCGTGGCGGTGGTTCGGCCAGCGAACGGTCGATTCGCACGGGAGCGCCAGGCCCGAAGAGCAGCGCAGCCATTGGCCGGAATACCAGTACCACTCCGGTGACGAGTGACAGAACCAGCAGCGGCGCCATCACGATGCCGAGATCGCGGTGATGCCGCATGATTGCCGGCCGGCTCATGCGCGCCGGCCACAGGCGAAATGAGAACGTCTTGCGTGTCCGCAACCATAGAAGCGCGCCAGTCACTACGAAGAACAGGCCGCAGATGGCGGCGACGCCGATGATGACTTCCCCCCAATCACCGGCGAAGAGATGGTGATGGAAGTCGAACAACCAGATCTCCGGCCGTTCCCACTGGCTGGTCCATCGCGTCACGAGTCCGCCGTTCTGATCGAGATAGGCGCCCGCGCCGCCCTTGTAGGTCAGCCGATCCAGCCCGAAACCCCTGGTTGCGAAGAGGATGGATTCGGGCCGGGTTGTGGGATCATCCATGATCCGCTGCGTGAATTCAGCCAGATGCGCAGTGCCTTGCATTTGCGCGTCGGTTGCATGGGGAAGCACTACCCACGCATCCTTGTGAACGAGAATTGCGCCGGACAGACCAAGCATCGCCAGCAGCAGGCCAACGAGACCTCCAGTCCAGCGATGCAATGTATCGATAAGCGTCATCATGAAGTGAATGCGATCTGCGGGTGAAGTGGCTTTGCGGGCCTTCGCCGCTTAGCGCCCGAGTAAAGTACTGAAACTATCTTGCTTGTGCAAATCATTATCAAAATGATGCGGCGCTTGCCGTTGCACGGTCGCAAAGGCCCAGCCAGCTACATCTATCCCGCTTAAGCGAGCCGCACGGGCGTCCGGCTGGATGCGAGTGTCATCGTCATGTAGCCTCGCCGGCGGATGACGGGCGGTTCAGATAATCGAGGAGCAGCGGGGAAGGCTGTTCTTTTGGCAGGATTATGTCTCACGCGATTTCTGGATCGAGCGCGATGAAGCATCTTGTGCTGGGCGGAGGCGGTGACCGCCGATTCGGCTCATCCCCGTTCGGGCAGCACAAGATGCTCCGAGGCAAGTTCCAGCGCGACTATCATCACTTGCCCCATGTGAAGGGCCAGCCCTTCGCCAAACACGCGGCATGGGTTGTTGGCTTTTCCGTTCACTTCGACTAGGCGCTGCGGCGAGAGTTGGACTATTCCGGCTTTCATTGATCGCGCCGGTGCCCCCCGAAAGGGGCTTAATCGGGAATGCGGTGCGGAGGGGTTTCCTCCAAATCCGCGGCTGTCCCTGCAACTGTAAGCGGATAGCGCGATGCACATCGCTCCTCCTTGAAGGGGCAGCCACTGGGCCGGACGCTAAATCATGCGAGGCCTGGGAAGGCGTGCATCAAGCTGTGACCCGCGAGCCAGGAGACCTGCCGGCGTCTGGTCGCTCTTGCCTTGGTCCAGGGGATGGCCGCGGCACGGTGAACTCCGTCTGAGCGACGAACAAGCGGCTGGGGCCGCATCGGAGACGTGCGTCGGCCGCCCATGGCGTCCGGCCGCCGCGCATGCCGCCCGTTCACGCGGGTTTGCCCCGGCCATGTCGCAAGACGCCGGAGGACTATTTCGTGATCAAGACCATCCTTTCCAGCACCGCGCTCGCCGCGCTCCTTTTGCCTGCCTTTGCTCATGCCGAAGATGCATCGGAGGCAGCCGACAAGTCCGATATCCTCGTGCTGGGCACTCGCACCGGCGATGCCAACGCTCCTACGCAGACGGGCAGCCGTCTGGGCCTGACCATCCTTGAGACGCCGGCCAGCGTCGAGACGCTGTCGGGCGATGTTATCCGCGCACGCGGTGACCTGTCGATCGTCGATGCCGTCACGCGCGCGACGGGCATCAGCTCGGTGGCCAATCCGGGCAACGGGGGCACCGGTCTTGCCGCGCGGGGCTTTAGCGGACCCGGCTCCGTCATGCAGCTCTATGACGGTGTTCGCCTCTATCCCGGCGCGGGCACCGTGACGTTTCCGACCGACCCCTGGACTGTCGACCGGATCGAAGTGCTGCGCGGGCCTGCTTCGGTCCTCTATGGGCAAGGCGCGATCGGTGGCGCCGTCAACGTCATCTCCAAGAAGCCGAACACTACCCGCACCGAGTTCGAAGCAGAAGCCGGTTTCGGTTCCCAGAATAGCTGGCGCATCGCCGCCGGTGTCGGTGGGCCGGTCAACGAGCTGACCGCCTATCGTTTCGACATCAGCCGCACACAGTCGGACGGCTGGGTCGATCGCGGGAATTCGAAGGGGTTGGCCATATCCGGCTCGGTACAGCTGCGCCCCAGCGATAGGCTGACCATCACCCTGTCCGACGATTACAGCGACCAGGAGCCGATGCTCTATTTCGGCACACCGCTGATCAATGGCAGGATCGATGATCGCAACAAGCGCCGGAACTACAACGTCACCGACGCGCTGATGCGCTTCAAGGACAACCGGACGACGATCCGGGTGGAATGGACGCCGAGCGATTCCATCAGCGTCCGCAATACCGCCTACCGTCTGACCACGCATCGCAAGTGGCGCAATCTCGAAAGCTATTTCTGGAACGGCGCCACGGGGAAGATCGACCGGTTCGACTTCTTCGGCATCGATCACGATCAGACGCAGATCGGCAATCAGGCCGACGTCACGATCCGCAGCGAATGGGGTGGCCTGAAGAACGAGGTGCTGGTTGGCTTCGACGTCAACGCAATCAGTTTCAGGCACGCGAACGATTTCGATTCTGATCCGGCGCCGGCCGGCTTCGCCGATCCGGTCGATCCATTCGTGTTTGACCCGGGTCTCTATTACAACACGTTCGGTGTGCGGCCCCAGCATCGCAGCCGGACGCGGCAATATTCCTTCTTCGCGGAAGATCGCCTGACGCTCAGCGACCAATTGTCGGTGTCGGTCGGGATCAACTACGACCACGCCAACGTCAAACGCTACGTCAACAGCTACGATACCGCCGGCGTGGCGACCGAGACGTTGCGACTCGACAAGACGCTGCACAACGTCACCTGGCGGGTGGGAGCGGTTTACCAACCGAGCCCTGCACTATCGCTCTACGGTCAGTATGCGACGGCGGTCGATCCGCTCGGTTCGCTGATCACCTTCTCCATCGGGCAGGCCGCGTTCAAGAACACCACGGGCGACCAGATTGAGGCGGGCATCAAGGCCAGCTTCCTCGGCGGCCGCGGCTTGGCGACCTTCGCGGCCTACCGGATCGTGAAGAAGAACCTGCTCGCCACGGTTCCGGGCAGCCTTCCACCAAGGCAGGATCAGGTTGGACAGCGTTCGGCGAAAGGACTGGAGGCTTCGCTGACGCTGGACCTTCCGGGGGGCTTCGGGATCGATGCCAACGGCACGATCCTCGACGCGCGTTTCGACGAGTTCCTGAGTGGCGGCACGTCATACAATGGCAAGACCCCGCCGGGTGTGCCCGAGACGACCGCCAATCTCTGGTTGCGTTACGACGTCACCCCGCGGTTCCAGACCCGCCTTGGCCTGCGCTACGTCGGGAAAACCTATTCCGACAACGCCAACCAGTTCCGCGTGCCCGGCTACGCCGTAGTGGATGGCGGCGTTTCGTTCGCCGTGACGAAGAATGTCGCGGCCAACCTGCGGGTCTACAACCTGTTCGACAAGGATTACGCGACCACCACCTACAATGACGAGCAATGGCTGCTCGGCCGGCCACGCTCGATCGATTTTTCGATCAGCGCCCGGTACTGACGATGCACGGCGTCACGAAACCCGTGGCGGCGCCACGCCCACGCAGCCGAGGCAGGCTGCTCTGGGCGCTGCTCGTCCTGCACCGCTGGACGGGCGTCATCGTCGGTACGCTGATGACGCTGTGGTGCCTCACCGGGTTCGTGATGCTCTATGTCGACTACCCCCGGCTGCTGCCGGCCGAGCAGGTGCGGGGCTTGTCTCCCCTGCACTTGCCGGCCGGCGGCAGCCTGGCACGGATCGCCCTGCCACCTGACACCGGTCTGGCCTCCGCCCGCCTCGAGATGGCCGCAGGCAAGCCCGTGCTGCGAGTCGTGCCTGAAAAGAATGATGGACGCGCGATCTGGCAGATGCGCGCCACACCGCAGAGCTATGATCTGGGGTCCGGCGCGCTGCTGGCGCCGCTGTCCCGCGAAGACCTCGGCAAGGTCGGGGCGCAATTCGGGCGCAATGTCGGGATCGACGGACCCGTGGCAGCGATCACGCCGATTTCCGTCGATCAATGGACCGTCCAGGCCTTTGCCGCCAACCGCCCGCTCTATCGTATCGACTATGCCGACGCCGCGGGCTCGGCGGCCTATATCGCCGGCCAGACCGGAGAAGTCGTCCAGCGAACGACCCGATTTGAGCGGTTCTGGGGCTGGCTAGGCGCCGTGCCGCACTGGCTTTACCCGACGGTGCTTCGCCAGAACCCCGCCGCATGGAGCCAGGTGGTCATCTGGACGTCGCTGATCGGTTGCTTCCTCACCCTCACCGGCATCTGGGTCGGCATCAGCCGGCTAAGGCGGGGCAAGGATGGAACCATCGGCTCGCCCTATCGAGGCCTGTGGTGGTGGCATCATATGGCGGGGCTGGTCTTTGGGGTGTTCGCCCTCACCTGGGTCGGCAGCGGCCTGTTCTCGATGAGCCCCTGGGGCCTGTTCGACAGCGACGCCGGACCTGTCGAGCGTCAGCGCCTTGCGGGACCGATGTGCTGGACCGACATGCGGGCCGCGCTGGCCAATATGAACCAGTTCCCCATCGATACAGTCCGTGTGGAAAGCGCGCCGCTCGGCGGGAAAATGGCGCTTGTCGCCATTGCGGCCGACGGCCGCATGGTGCGGCTGAACAGTTCGGGCAGACCCGCGGTCCTGACGCGGGCCGATGTCGCGGCAGCCTTGCGCAGCGGCCCCCGCGTCGTGTCGCTTGACCTGCTGTCCGAGGGTGACAGCTATTATTACGCCCACAAGGAGCCGGTGCGCTTGCCAGTGTGGCGCGCCGTGCTGGCCGATCCGCAAGCCACACGCCTCTATATCGACGCGGCGTCCGGCGCCTTGCTGCGTGCGGTCGACGGCACGGGCCGTGCCGAACGCTGGCTGTGGAACGCGCCGCACAGCTTCGATCTGCCCGGCCTGCGCCAGAGCCGCTTGCGGTACATCATCATCCTGCCCTTGCTCGCAGCCGTCACACTGGTCTGCGGGACCGGAGCCTGGATGGGCATGCGCAAGCTGGCCCGCGACCTGTGGCGTATTCGGCGCCGTATCCGGCGGCTGTCCCGCCGCTCGTTCTTCCTTCGATCACGGAGCCAGTCATGATCTCATCCGCCGCATCGCTATCCTTGCGCCGACGGATCGGCGCCCTGTTCACGGGATTGATCGCCGCGAACATTGCGGTCTGGGTCTGGGCCTATAGTCTTTTTCACGCGCAGCCCCTGATGTTGGGCACCGCCTTGCTGGCCTGGGGGCTGGGTCTGCGTCACGCGGTCGATGCCGATCATATTGCCGCCATCGACAATGTGACCCGCAAGCTGATGCAGGATGGCCAGCGCCCGGTTGCGGTCGGCTTCTGGTTTGCGATCGGGCATTCGGGGATCATTGCCATAGCGTCAATCGCCATAGCGCTGACGACCAGCGCGCTGGCTGAGTTTGCCGCGTTCAAGGAGATTGGCGGGGTAGTGGCGACCGCAGTTTCCGCGCTATTCCTGTTCACGATTGCAGGCATGAACCTTCTAATCCTGCGCTCCGTTTGGCGTACCTTCGCCCGTGTCCGCACTGGCGGCGACTATGTCGAAGACGATCTCGATCTGCTGATGGGGTCGCGCGGATTGCTTGCAAGGCTGTTCAGGCCGATGTTCCGCCTGGTCAACAAAAGCTGGCACATGGCCCCGCTGGGATTTCTGTTCGGGCTCGGATTCGATACCGCCACCGAAGTCGCCATTCTGGGCATGTCGGCCAGCCAGGCCGCCAACGGCCTGTCGATCGGCACGATCTTGGTCCTGCCTGCGCTGTTCGCGGTCGGTATGGCGCTGATCGATACCGCTGACGGCGTGGTGATGCTGGGCGCTTACGAGTGGGCCTTCGTGAAACCGATCCGCAAGCTCTACTACAACATCACCATCACCCTGATCTCGGCCATCGTGGCAATCGTTATCGGCGGAATCGAGACGCTCGCCCTGATCGGCGACAAACTCGGATTGACGGGGTGGCCATGGAACCTTGCCGCGAAATTGGGAGAGAACTTCAACAGCCTCGGCTTCGCCATCATCGGCCTGTTCGTGCTCTGCTGGCTTGCAAGCTTCGCGATCTATCGCTGGAAGCGCTTCGACGAGATCGAGGTTGCGGTCGTTGCCTGACCGTGCCCGTGTGAATCGATGCATCATGCTTCGGTATGACAAGCAGGCTTGCACTGTCTCAATCGATCTCGATGTCCACATGCCGCTGGGACTTCGCGTACACTACGGTGAACGCGATGCAGCGATCCGGATGTTGATGAAGCGCTCTGCCGGAGCTTTCTTAAAGTCGAGCCTGAGCTGCGTTTTTGATCCGGCTTCACGAAAGGTTGCTGAAGCTCTCGCCGACGACATACGCGAACGCCTTTTCCGGATAGCGCACAAGCCCATCAGCCAACGGCAAGTGGAGAATATTCTCG
Source organism: Sphingobium sp. (assembly GCF_036170395.1). Taxonomy (GTDB): domain Bacteria; phylum Pseudomonadota; class Alphaproteobacteria; order Sphingomonadales; family Sphingomonadaceae; genus Sphingobium. Next base: position 70,760 of record NZ_JAVHPD010000005.1, on the reverse strand, counting down.
GCATCACATCCCGCGAGCGGATACGGTGGGCCAAAGACGGACGCTTGCCGCGATCGGGGGTCTCCAGGATCAGAAAAGGCACAACCGAGATCTCGCTCTGGACTTATCCATGCGATGCGATCGAGCATCTGGCAGCCCACCCGGCAGAGATACGTCGGTGGCGCGAAGAAGATACAGCAAAGACATCAATTGGCTTGGCTCCCATTTTCGGTTAGGGCGGGCGGCGAAGGGTCGGTTGATTCCGCCCTTCGATGATCGCGCCGGTGTCCCGAAAGGGACTTAATCGGGAATGCGGTGAGGAAGCTTGCTTCCAAATCCGCGGCTGTCCCTGCAACTGTAAGCGGATAGCGCGATGCACATGCTCCTGAATGCAGGAGCGGCCACTGGACAGCGTATGCACGCAGTCTGGGAAGGCGTGCATCAAGCTGTGACCCGCGAGCCAGGAGACCTGCCGGCGCACCGGTCGCTCTTGCCTGATCCAGGGGATGGTCACGGCACGGTAACTCTCCGTCTGAGCGACGAAGCTGTGCGGCTGGGGCTGCACGGGTTGCGTGGTCACGGGCGCCTTGTCGCGCCCGCCCGTCGTCGCGCTCCGACCGGATATGTCCGGCAAGCCCCCGCTTTTCTCGCTCCGGCGCGCGGGGAAGTTGACTGTGTCCGACCTGTCCAAGTCCGATGTTTCCAAGGTGCCGGTCACCATCGTTACCGGCTTTCTGGGCGCGGGGAAAACCACGCTCATCAGCCACTTGATCCGCAATGCGGGCCGCCGCAGGTTGGCAGTGGTGGTCAACGAATTCGGCACGCTGGGCGTGGATGGCGACATTCTCCAAGCCTGCGCCATTCCCGATTGCCCGGCTGAAAACATCATCGAACTGGCCAATGGCTGCATCTGCTGCACCGTGGCGGACGATTTCATTCCCACTGTCGAAAAGCTGCTCGCGCTCGATCCGCGCCCGGATCACATCCTGATCGAGACATCGGGCCTGGCGCTCCCCAAGCCGCTGCTCAAGGCGTTCGACTGGCCGGCGATCCGCAGCCGGATCACCGTCGATGGCGTGCTGGCCCTGGCCGATGCCGAGGCTGTCGCTGCCGGTCGGTTTGCACCCGACGTAGCCGCGCTGGATGCGCAGCGCGCCGCCGATCCGAGCGTCGATCATGAGACACCGCTGTCGGAGGTGTTCGAGGATCAACTGGCCTGCGCCGACATGGTTTTGCTCACCAAGGTCGATCTGGCCGGACCCGAAGGCGTGGCTGCCGCGCGCGCCGTAATCCTACGAGAAGCGCCGCGTCCGGTGCCGGTGATCGAACTCACCGAAGGCGTGGTCGATCCGCGTGTGATCCTGGGCCTCGGAGCCGCCGCCGAGGACGATATCGCCGCGCGCCCCTCGCACCACGACGGCGAAGACGAGCATGAGCACGAGGATTTCAACAGCACGGTGATCGCGCTCAGTGAGATCGCCGATCCGGCCGACCTCGTGGACCGGATCGAAACGCTGGCGCGCGATCACCGGATCCTGCGGGTGAAGGGCTATGCCGCCGTGACCGGCAAGCCGATGCGCCTGCTGGTGCAGGCCGTGGGTGCGCGGGTGCGTCATCACTACGATCGCCCGTGGCGGCCGGACGAGCCGCGTCGCACCACGCTGGTCGCCATCGCCGAGCATGACGCTATTGATCATGGCGTCCTGCGCGCGGTGCTGGAAGGCTGAACGCCGCCGATGCACGTCATCTTCCGCGAAACCCATGGGATGGAGGAAACTGCCGTCCCGCAGGATCTGGGGCAGCAGCCTGCGGATCTGGTGGTGCTGTCCTTTTCGGACAGCGACCTGGGAGCATTCGCGGCCGCATGGCACGGCGCGCGCGCAGTCAATGAAGATGTACCCTCGCTCAGGCTCGCCAATCTGTCGGCGCTCATGCATCCCTTGTCGGTCGATACTTATGTCGAGCGCACGCTGTCCGGCGCCAAGGCGATCCTGATCCGGCTGATCGGCGGCATGCCTTATTGGAGCTACGGACTGCAGCAGGTCGAGGCGTTGGCCCGCGAGCATCGGATCGCGCTGGCCGTCCTGCCTGGAGACGGTCGGCCCGACGAACGCCTGGATGCGGTATCGACCTTGCCCGTGCCTGTCCTGCGAGAGCTTGCGCGGCTGTGCGATACCGGCGGCGAGCGAGCGGCACGGGCGGCGCTGGTCGAACTGGCGCGGGCCGCGCGGCTGGTCGATTTGCCCGCGTCGGCCAGCGAAGCATTGCCGGAAGCGGGCGGCTGGCATCCCGAACATGGCGTCGTCTGCCCGGAAGCCTTCGCGCGCGATTCGGGCCGGCCCCTCGTATTGCTGGTATTCTATCGCTCCTACCTGGCGGCCCACGATCTGGACCCCTTCGCCGCCCTTCACGCCGCGTTCGAGCAGCGGGGGTTCGACACATTGTCGATTTTCGTCCCGTCGCTGAAGGCGCCTCTGGTGCGCGGCCAGGTCGATCATTGGGTCCGTGCCCTTGCTCCGGTCGCCATCATCAACGCCACCGCCTTCTCTGCCCGCGGCGATGGGATCGACACGCCGCTCGACGGCGCGGGCGTGCCCGTGTTCCAACTGGCGCTCGCCACATCGGGCCGCGCCGCCTGGGCAGGCGCAGCGCGTGGGCTGTCGCCCGCCGATCTCGCGATGCATGTCGTGTTGCCCGAACTGGATGGCCGCGTCTTTGCCGGTGTCGCCAGTTTCAAGGAAGCGGGGACGCGCGATCCCGCGCTGGAATTTTCCCGCAGCCTCCATCGCGCCGATCCGCAGCGGATCGAGGCGATCGTCGCCCGCGTGGCCGGCTGGACCGCGCTGGCCCGAAAGCCTCTTGGCGATCGGCGCGTGGCGCTTGCCCTCTCCACATATCCCGGCAAGGCCTACCAGATGGCCCATGCCGTGGGGCTGGACACTTTTGCCTCCACCGAGGCGATTCTGGCCGACCTTGCGCAGGCGGGATACCAGGTGCTTCCCCGCGCGGATTTGCCGACAGCGCTCCAGTGCGAGCACTTGCGCTGGCCTCTAGCCGACTATCGTAGGGCGCTGGCTGCCTTGCCCGAGGGGCTGCGCGCCGATCTTGCCGCTGCCTGGGGCGATCCGGAAAGCGATCCGGCGGTGTGGGACGGCGCATTCTGCTTTCCCGCGGTCGCGGCCGGCAAGGCCATCGTCGCCTTGCAGCCCGAGCGGGGTATCAGCGCCAGCCGCGCGGAGGATTATCACGACCTCTCGCGCTGTCCGCGCCATGCTTATGTCGCCTTCTACCTGTGGCTGCGCGAACAGGGCGTGGACGCATTGGTCCATATCGGCGCGCACGGCACGCTGGAGTGGCTGCCCGGCAAGGCGGTCGCCCTGTCGGATGCGTGCTGGCCGGAGGCGCTCGTGGGCGCCATGCCGGTGATCTACCCCTTCATCGTCAATGACCCGGGCGAGGCGGCGCAGGCCAAGCGCCGCATCGGCGCGGTCACCATCGGTCACGTCCCGCCACCCCTGACGCAGACCGGCAGCGGTGCGGGCCTTACCCGCATCGAGGCGCTGCTCGATGAATTTTCCAATGCCGATGGGCTGGATCCGGCCCGCCGCGACCGGCTCCAGGATGCCATTCGCGAGGAAGCGCGCGCGCTGGGCCTGGAGGCCGAGCTGGGCTTGGATAGCGCGACCACATTGGTCGAGGCGATCACGCGCATCGACCGCTTCGTCTGCGATGTGAAGGCCAGCCAGTTCGGCGACGGGCTGCATGTCTTTGGCCGGACTGAGCATGGCGCGGCGGAACGGGCCGGGTTGCTGGCGGCGCTGGACGGGAGGCGCGTGGCGCCCGGTCCTTCCGGTTCACCCTATCGCGGGCGCAGCGATGTGCTGCCGACGGGGCGTAACCTCTACACGATCGACCCGCGCGCGGTGCCGACCCGTGCCGCCTATGCGCAAGGGGTTTGCCTGGCGGAGGAACTGATCCGGCGGCACTTGCAGGATCATGGCGACTATCCGCGCGGGCTGCTGGTCGATCTCTGGGGCTCGGCAACGATGCGCACGGCGGGAGAGGAATTTGCCATGGCGCTGCACCTGCTGGGCGCCAAACCGCTGTGGGACATGGCGTCCGAACGGGTGATAGGGATCGAGATCCTGCCGCTCGCCCTGCTGGACCGACCGCGCATTGACGTAACTCTGCGCGTTTCCGGACTGTTCCGCGACGCCTTTCCGACCTTGCCGGCGCTGTTCGGGCAGGCGGTGCGGGCGCTAGGCGCGCGGGACGAACCGGCGGACTGGAATCCCTTCGCGGGCAAGCCCGTGGCCCCGCGCGTCTATGGCCCACGACCTGGCCGCTACGGCCTGGGAATGGGCGATACGGCCGAAGTCTATACCGACGATGCCCGGCGCGCTGCCGGAGAAGCATGGCTGGCGGCATCGGACCATGCGCTGGACACGATCTGCGATCCGGCCGGCGCCCCTGCCGACTCCGACGCAGACACTGGGGGCCTGCGCCAGCGTGTGGTGGCGGCCGATGCCTTCGTCCATCTTCAGGACCTGCCCGAAACCGATCTGCTGCTGGCCGCCGACTATGCCGCGCACGAGGCGGGCTTTGCCGCCGCCAAGATGCTCGCGGGCGGCACGGCGGCGCTCTATCACCTCGACAATCGCGATCCGGTCAGTCCTGTGGCTCGCACCCTTGCCGAAGAGATTGCCCGCGTCGTTCGCGCCCGCGCCGCGCATCCAGGCTGGGTTGCCGGCATGATGCGCCACGGCTTTCGCGGGGCTGCCGAACTGGCGGCCACGCTCGATCATATGGGCATGTTCGCGCATCTATCGGGCAGCGTGTCCGCGCACCTGTTCGACCTCTATCATGATGCCACGCTGGGCCAGCCGGAGGTCTGCGCGTTTCTTGAACGCGAGAACCCCGGCGCGCTGGCGGCGATGGAAAGCCGCTTCGCCGCGCTTCACGCCGCCGGGTTGTGGCGGACGCGGCGCAATTCGATCCTCGCCGGACTGCCGATTTCCTCCGGCCCGAAAGACGGGGCATGAGCGATTTTGCAGTCCAGGGTTGGTGTCCCGATGCATGGCACCCGATGATGGCGGGCGATGGCCTGTTGGTTCGGGTGAAGCCACGGCTTGGCCGCCTGACGCGCGAGCAGGTGCTGGGCCTGTGCGATGCCGCCATGACGCATGGCAATGGGCTGATCGACATGACCCGCCGCGCCAATCTCCAGATCCGCGGGGTGCGTGAAGCCGGCTGGCAGGCGGTGCTGGACCGGCTGCTGGCCCTGAACCTGGTGGACGCCGATCCCGCCATCGAAAAGCGACGCAACATTCTGGTCGCTCCGGACTGGCGGACCGGGGACGACAGCCACCGCATCGCCAGCGAATTGCAGGAACGGTTGGGTGAACTGCCGGGTCTGTCTAGTAAGGTCGGATTTGTCATCGATGCGGGGCAGGCCACGGCCCTTTGCGGCGAGGCGGGCGATTTCCGTATCGAGCGCGGCGAAAAAGGTAACCTCATCCTGCGCGCTGACGGTCGCCCTGCCGGCGTTGCCGTCGCACCGGGCAAGGAAGCGGATGCGCTGATCGCGCTCGCCAACTGGTTCGGCGAAAGCGGCGGCGCAGATGCCGGACGCATGGTTCGGCACCAGGCTGTCCTGCCGGATTGGGCCGAGGGCGATATTCTGCCCGCGCCGCCCATTGCCCGCATCCCGCCAGGCCGGCACGATTTGGGTTCGGCCTATGGCCTGCCGTTCGGCCGGGTGAAGGCACGGTTTCTGGCCGGGATGATGGAAACGCCGCCAGCCGGGGCTATACGGCTCACACCCTGGCGCGTGCTGCTCCTCGAGGGCGCGCCTGCTGCGCGCCGCGAAGGTCTGCTCTGCGATCCTGCCGATCCGCTGCTGCGGGCAGAGGCTTGTCCCGGCGCACCTTATTGCCCCCAGGCTACGGTCGAAACCCGCGACCTTGCCTGGCGCCTTGCCCCGCATGTCGAGGGACGGCTGCATGTCTCCGGCTGCGCCAAGGGCTGCGCCCACCCGCGCGCCGCCGATGTCACGCTGACCGGCCGGGAAGGCCTGTTCGATCTGTGCCGGAATGCCCCCGCTGGCGGGCCTTCGCTTCGTTCTGCCCTCGGCCCGGCCGAGATACTTGCCCATTTCGGAGCTGCCTGATGCCCCATGTTTATGAAACCGATGGTGCGGCAATCTATCGCCAGTCCTTTGCCACGATCCGCGCCGAGGCCGATCTTGCGAACTTTTCGCTCGATGAGGAGCCGGTGGCGGTCCGCATGATCCACGCCGCCGGGATGGTGGACCTGGCGGCGCATATCCGCTTCTCGCCCGGTTTCGCAGGCGCGGCGCGTGCGGCGCTCGCCGATGGCGCTCCGATCCTCTGCGATGCCCGGATGGTGTCGGAAGGGATCACGCGCGCGCGTCTGCCCGCCGCCAATCCGATTATCTGCACCCTGGGCGATACCCAAGTGCCGGCCATGGCGCGGACGATGGGCAACACCCGTTCCGCCGCCGCGCTGGAACTGTGGCGGCCGCATCTGGCGGGCGCGGTGGTGGCTATCGGCAATGCGCCGACCGCTCTTTTCCATCTGCTCGATATGCTGGAAGATCCCGATTGTCCGCACCCGGCGGCGATCATCGGCTGTCCGGTGGGCTTCGTCGGTGCGGCCGAATCCAAAGCCGCGCTGTGGGCTGCGCCGCCTGCGCCTTGCTGTATCGTCGAGGGTCGCCTTGGCGGCAGCGCGATCACGGTCGCCGCGATCAACGCTTTGGCGAGCCGCGCCGAATGAGCACGGTCATGTCTTGCGGAACGATTCATGGCGTTGGTCTGGGCCCCGGCGCGCCCGATCTGCTGAGCGTGCGCGCCGACCGGCTGGTGCGCGGCGCCCGTCATGTCGCCTATTTCCGCAAGGTGGGGCGCCCGGGGCAGGCCCGGCGCATTGCCGAAGGAATGCTGCGCGCCGACGCGATCGAAATCCCGATGGAATACCCGGTGACGACCGAGATCCCGGTATCCGATCCGCGTTACAACGCCTGTCTGTCCGCCTTTTACGCCGAATGCACGGAGCGATTGGCCGAGCTGGCGCAGGCCGGCGAGGATGTCGTCGTCCTATGTGAAGGCGATCCGTTCTTCTACGGCTCGTTCATGCATCTTCATGCCCGTTTGGCGGGCATGGTCCCGGTGGCGGTGGTGCCGGGCATCACCGGCATGGCCGGAGCCTGGAACGCGACGGGTGTCCCCATTACCTGGGGCGACGACGTGCTGACGGTGGCGATGGCTACCCTTCCCGAGGAGGAACTGGCCCGGCGCATCCGTGACACCGATGCGCTGGTGGTTATGAAGATCGGCCGCAACCTGCCCAAACTGCGCCGCGCAGTGGCGACGGCAGGACGCGAGGACGCGGCCTGGCTGGTCGAACATGCCGCCATGCCCGGCCAGCGTGTCACCCGGCTCGTCGAAGCGACAAGCGTCACGCCTTATTTCTCGATCCTGCTGATCCATGGCCAGGGCCGCCGGCCATGAGCGGCTGGATTGCCATCGCCGGTCTGGGGCCGGGGGACGAGGCACTGGTCACGCCCGAAGTCACCACCGCTCTGGCCGGGGCGAGCGATGTCATCGGATATATCCCCTATGTCGCCCGTGTTGCTCCGCGCGAGGGGCTGACGCTTCACCCGTCTGACAACCGCGTGGAACTGGACCGGGCGGCCCATGCGCTCGAACTGGCGGCGCGGGGGCGGCACGTGGTCGTGGTGTCCTCCGGCGATCCTGGCGTTTTCGCGATGGCGGCAGCCGTCTTCGAGGCACTGGAGGCCGGTCCGACCAATTGGCGCGATATCGACATCCGGGTGCTGCCCGGCATTACCGCCATGCTGGCGGCCAGCGCCCGGGCGGGTGCGCCGCTGGGGCATGATTTCTGCGCCATCAATTTGTCGGACAACCTCAAGCCCTGGTCCCTGATCGAAAAGCGGTTGCGACTGGCGGCGGAGGCCGATTTCGCCATGGCTTTCTACAACCCGAGGTCGAAAGCGCGGCCGGAGGGTTTCGCGCGGGTGCTGGACCTGCTGCGCGGGGTGTGCGGCGATGATCGCCCGGTCCTGTTCGCGCGCGCCGTGTCGACGCCGGAAGAGCAATTGCGGATCGTGCCGTTGGGCCAGGCCACTGCCGACATGGCCGACATGCGCACCATGGTCATCGTCGGATCGAGCCTGACCCGCGTGATCGAACGGGCGATCGGCCCGATCCTCTATACGCCGCGTTCAGCGTCCGGGCCGGCATCGTGACCGAGTCCATGGACCAACCATGCGAGGACATCCTCAGGGCGAGAGACCTCTGTCCGGTCTGGAATGGCGGGGCGATCTATCATCAGCACCGGCAAGCCGAGTTGTCGCGCGGCGAGCACTTTGGCTTCGGCCCCCTGACCGCCGGAGTTCTTGCACACCACCAGGTCGATGGCATGGCGCTGCATCAGGTTGCTGTCCCCTACGACCGTGAAGGGACCGCGATCGACGATCAGGCTATGATGGGGAAGAGCGGGCGGGCGTTCCGGAGTGTCCACGAAGCGCAACAGATAATGGTGCTGCGGCTGGGCAGCGAACATTTCCACATGCATCCGCCCCAGCGCCAGCATGATGCGGCGGGCCGGCCCGTTCAGCGCCGCCACCGCGCCGTCGATGTCCGGAACATGCATCCAACTGTCACCGGTGACCGGCTCCCAGGCCGGACGGGTCAGCGCGACATGGGCGACGCCGGCCAGCCGGGCCGCATCCACGGCATGAACGCTCATCGTCGCGGCGAAGGGGTGTGTCGCGTCAACCAGATGGGTCACGCGATGGCGGCGCAGATAATCGGCCAGCCCCGTAACGCCGCCGAAGCCTCCGACACGCACCGGCACCGGCTGCGCGCGGGGAGTCTCCGTGCGGCCCGCATAGCTGAGCGTCGCCGCGACGCCCTGTGCCGCGAGCAGGCGGGCGAGGGCGCTCGCCTCGGTCGTGCCGCCCAGCAGGAGGACATTCGGCATGGCTGACGCGGCTCCCCAGTTTCGGCATAGGCCGTGGTTGACGATCATCGGCGTCGGCGAGGACGGGGCGGATGGCCTCGGCCCCGCTGCGCGCGCCGCGCTGGCTGAGGCCGAACTGGTCATGGGACCGGCCCGGCACCTCACTCTGCTGCCCGCGATTACCTGCCCCACCATCGAATGGCCAGTACCCTTCACCGACGGGATCGCGCCCCTGATGGAACATCGCGGGCGGCGCGTGGTGATGCTGGCTTCGGGAGATCCCTTCTGGTTCGGCGCGGGGACCAGCGTGACGCAGCTTCTCGATCCGGGCGAGTGGCTGGCGTATCCCGCGTCGTCGACTTTCGCCCTGGCCGCCGCGCGACTGGGTTGGCCCCTGCAGGAGACGCCCTGCCTCGGGCTCCATGCCGCACCGCTGGAACGGTTGAGGCCCCATCTCGTACCGGGTCGGCGTGTGCTGGCACTGCTGCGTGACGGCGAGGCGGTCACTACGCTAGCGCACTATCTGGTGCGGGAGGGCTTCGGCCCCTCGACGCTGCATGTGATGGAGGCGCTGGGCGGTCCGCGCGAACGCGTGCGCCGTGTACCCGCTGACGCGCTGGCATTGACCGACATCGTCCATCCGGTAGCGGTCGGGATCGACTGCGCCGGACAGGGCAGAACATTGCCCGTCACGGCGGGGCTACCGGATGACTGGTTTGCCTCCGACGGGCAGATCACCAAGCGCCCGGTCCGTGCGCTCACGCTGGCGGCGCTCGCCCCGCGTCCGGGCGAACTGCTGTGGGACATTGGCGCGGGGTCGGGATCGATCGGGATCGAATGGCTGCTGGCCCATCCGGCGAACCGGGCCTGCGCGGTCGAGGCCGATCCGGTGCGTGCTGATCGCGCGTGTGCCAACGCCGCCGCGTTGGGCGTTGATCGGCTGGAGGTCGTCGTCGGGATCGCCCCGGATGTCTTGCCGGGAGTGCCCCTGCCCGATGCCGTGTTCATCGGCGGTGGACTATCGGATGCCTTGCTGGAAACGCTGTGGGCGCGGTTGCCCGCCGGAACGCGGCTGGTCGCCAATGCAGTGACGCTGGAATCGGAAGCCTTGCTGACGCGTTGGCATGGTCAAAAAGGAGGCAGTCTCCTCCGCATCGAACTGGCCGACGCCGCGCCGCTGGGGAACCGGCATGGCTGGCGCGCACGCTATCCCGTGGTGCAATGGAGCGCGGTGCTGTGATCGTCGCGGGTTTCGGCTTTCGGTCGGGCGCCGGCCTGTCCTCGCTGCGTGGGGCTCTCGCCCGGGCGCAGCAGGGCCAACCTCCGGTCACGCATCTTGCCACGGTGCAGGACAAGGTTGCGGCGCTGGTTCCGCTCGCCGAAGCACTGGGCCTGCCGCTGACCGGCGTGGCGCCCGAGGCATTGGCCGCGGTCCCAACCGCCACGCGCTCCGTCGCCAGTCTGGCGGCGCGCGATGTCGGCAGCGTCGCGGAAGCGTCCGCCCTGGCGGGCGCTGGCGCGGGCGGGCGCCTGCTGGGGCCGCGCCACATCTCCCCCGATCGCATGGCGACCTGCGCCATCGCCCAAGGATCTTCGACATGACCGTCCATTTCATCGGTGCCGGCCCCGGCGCGCCCGACCTTCTGACCCTGCGCGGGCGCGATCTGATCGCGGATAGCCCGGTGTGCCTCTATGCCGGGTCGCTGATCCCGGCGGCGGTGCTCGAGCATTGTCCGCCCGGCGCCCGGATCGTCAACACAGCGCCGCTGGAACTGGATGAGATCATGGCCGAGATTGCGGCGGCTCATGCCGCTGGCCAGGACGTGGTGCGGCTCCATTCGGGCGATCTTTCGGTCTGGTCGGCGATGGGGGAGCAACTGCGCCGCCTGCGTGCGATGGATATTCCCTTCACGATCACGCCCGGCGTTCCTGCCTTCGCTGCCGCCGCCGCAGCGCTTGAAGCAGAACTGACCTTGCCGGAGCTGGCGCAATCGCTGGTGCTCACCCGTACACCTGGCCGCGCAAGCACCATGCCGCCAGCCGAAAGCCTCGCCAATTTCGCCGTCACCGGCGCGACGCTGGCCATTCACCTCTCGGTCCACAATCTAGCGCGCGTGGTGGCGGACCTGACCCCGGCCTATGGCGCGGATTGCCCCGTCGCCGTGGTCTGGCGAGCCAGCTGGCCCGACCAGCGGATCGTCCGCGCCACACTCGAAACCTGCGAGCAAGCCGTCGCGGGCAGCATGGAGCGCACCGCCCTGATCCTTGTTGGGCGCGTGCTGGCGGCCCAGGATTTTGCCGAAAGCAGCCTCTACGCACCCGGCTATGACCGCCGCTTCCGGCCCCAGGACGCCACTTCACGCTTTTCGGAGGTCTCCGAATGAGCGTGCGCAATTCGACTTTGGGCTTGATCATTGCCGCCCCGGCATCGGGGACAGGCAAGACCACCGTGATGCTGGGCCTACTCCGCGCGCTGAGCGAGGACGGATTGACGGTGCAGCCGTTCAAGAGTGGGCCGGACTATATCGATCCGGCCTTTCACCGTGCCGCCTGCGGCCGGGCTTCGTTCAACCTCGACAGCTGGGCGATGGACGGCGGGCTGCTCGACGCTATCGTGGCCGAGGCGGCAGGAGCGGACATGGTGCTCGCCGAAGGGTCGATGGGGCTCTACGATGGCGTTGCCAGCATGGGCGCCTCGGGCAATGGCGCCAGCGCCGACATGGCTCGCCGCATGGGCTGGCCCGTGGTGCTTGTGCTGGACGTGTCGGGCCAGGCGCAGTCCGCCGCCGCCACCGCGCTGGGGTTCAGGAGCCTGGATCCGCACGTGCCGTTCGCGGGGGTGATCCTCAACCGCGTGGCCAGTCCGCGCCATGAGCGGCTGGTGCGCAAGGGGCTGGAGACGGCCGGTATCCCCGTGCTGGGTGCGCTGCCCAGGCGGGGAGATCTGACCTTGCCCGAACGGCATCTGGGGCTGGTGCAGGCGGTCGAGCACCCGCACCTCGACCGGGCGATTGCCGACTATGCGGCGTTCCTTCGCGCCCATGCCGATCTCGATGCGATCCGCAGCGCGGCCGGCGGGAGTGCGCCGGCGGTCTTGTCCGGCGGCGGGCGGCTCCCTCTCCCTCCAGCCCAGCGCATCGCCATTGCCCGCGATGCCGCTTTTTCTTTTGTCTATCCACATCTGCTCGAAGGCTGGCGGCGCGCCGGGGCGGAGATATTGCCGTTTTCGCCGCTGGCGGATGAAGCGCCTGCGGCGCACGCGGATCTGGTCTGGCTCCCGGGCGGCTATCCGGAACTCCACGCCGGGACCATCGCCGCCGCGGAGAACTTCCTGTCCGGCCTGCGCCATCATGCCGAGACGCGGCCCGTCCATGGCGAGTGCGGCGGTTATATGGTGCTGGGCGAAGCGTTGGTCGACAAGAACGGCGAGCGGCACCGCATGGCGGGCCTGCTCGGGCTCGTCACCAGCCATGCCCAGCGCCGGATGCATCTCGGCTATCGTCATGCCGAGCTGCTGGCGCCGGTATCGGGCCTTGCCGCCGGGACAAGGCTGCGCGGCCACGAGTTCCACTATTCGACCATTGTCGAACAGACCGACGCGCCGCTTGCCCGCGTGACCGATGCCGACGGCTCGGAGGTCGCCGAAACCGGATCGCATCGCGGCCAGGTGACCGGAACCTATTTTCACCTGATCGCCCCCGTTTCGAGGGGAGAGTCTCAATGATCGACCTGCACCTCATTGGCATCGGCACGGGTAACCCCGACCACCTGACGGCCGAGGCGGTTCGGGCGATGAACAGCGCCGACCTCATCTTGCTGCCGCGCAAGGGTCGCGCCAAGTCCGACCTGATCGACCTGCGCCGCGCCATCTGTGCGGAGGCGCTGACCGGGCCCGTCCGGATCGTCGAGTTCGATCTGCCCGTTCGTGATGCGGATGCGGTCTATCTGGATGCCGTCAATGACTGGCACGCGGCCATAGCCGCCGCCTTGGCCACGCAGATCGCCATGCATCTGCCGGATGGCGGCAGGCTGGCGCTGCTCGTCTGGGGCGATCCCTCGCTCTACGACAGCAGCTTGCGGATCGCCGGACGGCTGAAGGACGGAGGCATGGATATTCGGGTCCGGGTCGTGCCCGGCATCACCAGTATCCAGGCGCTGACCGCGGCCCATGCCATACCATTGAACCCGCTGGCCGGGCCGGTGACGGTCACCACCGGACGGATGCTGCGCGCGCATGGCTGGCCCGATGGAGCGGACACGCTCGTCGTCATGCTCGACAGCGGCTGCGCCTTCGAGGTGCTGGAGCCGGAGGGCATCACCATCTGGTGGGGCGCATATCTGGGCATGGCTCAGGAAGCGCTGGACCAGGGGCCGCTGGCCGAAGCCGGCCCCAGGATCGCCGCGCACCGGGCCGAACTGCGCGAGCGCCACGGCTGGATCATGGATGTCTATCTCATGCGAAGGGAGCAAATCGATGGAAGCTGACAGCGAAGTGGAAGCGTTGGCCGGCGATGCCCGCCACGCCGAAAAGATGCGGAAGAAACAAGCGGCGCAGGCCAAGATCATGGCCAACAAGACCCGCGAACAGGGTTTGCTGATCGTTCATACCGGCAAGGGCAAGGGCAAGACCAGCGCGGCGCTCGGCATGGTGATCCGCGCGATCGGCCATGGCATGAAGGTGGGCGTGGTCCAATTCGTCAAGGGCGCGATGTCGACGGGCGAAAAGACCGTGTTCGACGCCTTTCCTGGCAATGTCGAATTTAAGCCGATGGGCGAGGGTTTCACCTGGGACACACAGGATCGTGCGCGTGACATCGGGGCGGCGCGCGCCGCGCTCGATGAGGTCCGGCGCATGATTGCGGACCCGGCCTACCACATGGTGCTGGCCGATGAGCTGAATATCGCCCTGCGCTATGAGTATCTGCCGCTCGACGAAGTTCTCAGCGTTCTGACCACGCGCGACGAGATGAAGCATGTCATCGTTACCGGCCGCAACGCGCCCGAGGCGCTGATCGAGGCGGCCGACCTCGTCACCGAGATGACCATGGTCAAGCACCCCTTCCGCTCTGGGGTCAAGGCGCAGAAGGGGATCGAATTCTGAGCGAGGCCCCCCCTCTGTTCGATGCGGAATTCGCGGCGGGTTTCACGCAATTGCTGCGCTGGCGCCGCGATGTCCGGCATTTCGATTGCCGCACCGTGGCGGAGGAGGACATGCGCGCGCTGCTGGCCTGCGCCTCTTTCGCGCCGTCGGTCGGCAATGCGCAGCCGTGGCGCTTCGTGCGCCTGCGCTCGCCCGGTATTCGCGATGCGCTCGCCGCCCATGTCGATACGCAGGGCGCGCGCGCTGCGGAGCGCTACGCCGGGCAGGCCCGGTACGATCACTATGTTTCGCTCAAGCTGCACGGTTTGCGCGAGGCTCCCGAACTGCTGACGGTGTTCTGTGACGAACGAACTGGCGCCGGGCACGGCCTCGGCATTGCCACCATGCCCGAGATGCTCCGCTACTCCTGTGTGCTGGCGATCCACAATCTGTGGCTGGCCGCGCGCCTGCGGGGCATTGGCCTCGGCTGGGTGTCGATCCTCGATCCGCGGACCGTCCAGGCCCTGCTGGACGTGCCCGCCGAATGGTCGCTGATCGCGCTGCTGTGCATCGGCTACCCGGCAGCAGAATCCGACACACCCGAACTGGAACGGCGCGGATGGCAGTCCCGCGAACCGTGGAGCGACCGGGTGTTCGAGCGATGACCCCCTACCGAAGGACAAGAAGACCATGCTGAAACAAGTGGAGGATGGCCCCGCCATCGTGGCCTGCAATACCTGCCGTCACAGCGCGGACGCGCGGGAGGATGACACCGGGATGCGCGGCGGCGCGCAAATGGTGGCGGCGCTGCGCTCGGTCCAGGAAAGCGACGCGCGCTATGCCGGGGTCGCCGTGCAGGAAATGCCCTGCCTGTTCGCCTGCACCGACTTTTGTACCGTTCACCTGCGCGCGCCGGGCAAGGTCGGCTATGTGCTGGGCCGGTTCACGCCGAACGAGGAGGCCGCCACCGCCATTCTCGATTATGCCGTCCACTATGCTGCCAGCGAGCATGGCCGGGTGCCGTTCAAGCAATGGCCGCAAGGCGTGAAGGGCCATTTCCTCACCCGCACCCCGCCGCCGGGCTTTGTCGCCGAGTGAGCGGGTTCGCCTCCTCTGCCGCCTTCGAAGCGGCGCTTGAGTGTTTGCCCATGGCCGATGCGGACGCCGTCGGTGCCGCCCGCGCACGGCAGGCCAGCCTGACCAAGCCGGCGGGATCGCTCGGGCGGCTGGAAGAGATCGCCGTCTTTCTTGCCGGGTGGCAGGATACTCCGCGGCCTGTGATCGAGCAGGCACGCGCGGCGATCTTCGCGGGAAATCACGGCTTCGTCGTCCACGGCGTCAGCGCCTTTCCGGCCAGCGTGACGGCGGCCATGGTCGGCAATTTTTCCGCGGGCGGCGCGGCGATCAACGCGCTGGCAGCGGCCGCCGGGCTCGACCTCGAGGTGGTCGCGCTCGATCTCGATCGGCCCACCGCGGACTTCACCATCGCCCCGGCCATGGACGAAGCGGTATGCCTTGCCGCGCTGTCCACCGGGGCTGCGGTAATCAGGCCCGGTCTCGATCTGCTGGTCGTGGGTGAAATGGGCATCGGCAATTCGACCGCCGCCGCCGCGCTCTGCGCGCGCAGCTATGGCGGTACGCCCGCGCAATGGGTCGGGCCGGGAACGGGGGTCGATGCGGACGGCATCGCGCGCAAGGTGGCGGTGGTGGAACGGGCCCTGGCCTTTCATGACGCCGCGCCGCGCACGCCCTTCGAAACCCTGCGGCGGCTGGGCGGCCGGGAGACCGCGGCGATCGCCGGAGCCGTGCTGGAGGCCCGCCGCCAGCGCGTGCCCGTGGTGCTCGATGGTTTCATCAGTTGCTCCGCCATCGCACCCCTGGCCGCAGCCGTTCCGGCGATCACCGATCATTGCCTGGCGGGCCATTGTTCCGCCGAGCCGGGGCATATCCGCCTGCTGGGGCATTTGGGCCTTGATCCCTTGCTTTCGCTCGGCATGCGCTTGGGGGAAGGCAGCGGCGCGGCGGTGGCCGTGTCGGTGATCCGCGCAGCGCTGGCCGCGCACAACGGCATGGCGACATTCGCCGAGGCCGGGGTGGCAGACAGCCTGTGAGCGGTTTTGCGCTTCATCTCCTGCGTCATGGCGAGCCGGAAGGCGCGGGGCGGCTGATCGGCCGTACCGACGCCCTGTCCACGGCCGCTGGTATCTCGGCTTGTGTCGATCAAGCGCGGGATCTGGGGCCGGAGGTGCTGATCGCCTCCGATCTATCCCGTGCGCGGTTGGCGGGTGAGGCGATCGGACTTGCAATGGGCGTGCCACTGTCCATCGATCCGCGCTGGCGCGAGCTGGATTTTGGAGCATGGGACGGACTGGCGCTCGCCGCCGTCGATGGCGCGGCATTGGCGCGTTTCTGGGACGATCCCGATGTTCATGCACCGCCGGGAGGAGAATGCTGGTCGGCGCTGGTGCATCGCGTGTCGGGCGCCATTAGCGATCTGGCGGCAACGCCCACGCTGATTGTCACTCACGCCGGCGCGATGCGGGCGGCGCTGGCGGTGCTTTGCGGGTTCGACGTCCGCCAGACTTGGGCGATCGATCTGCCGTACAACTGCCTGCTGTCGCTGCGCGTCTGGCCCGGGGACGGACTTGGCCAACGGCCCACGGCCCAGATCGCGGGGCTCTATCCGTGAAGGGCTTCATCATCGCCCTGCAATTCCTGACGCGCCTGCCGACGCCTGCGATCGTCGTTGACGATGCCGCGTTTGCCCGGTCCATGCGCTGGTTTCCTGCCGCGGGGCTGGTGATCGGTGCGCTGGTTGCGGGAGCCGCATGGGCTGGAGGGCTGGTCGATAGCCGGCTCGGTGCGCTGGCCGCACTGATTGTCTGGGTGGGCGTGACCGGAGCCTTGCACCTCGACGGCTTGTCCGACCTAGCCGATGCCAGCGGAGCGGCGCACAAGGATCGCGAACGGCTTCTCACTGTTCTGGCCGATCCGCACGTCGGCAGTTTTGGCGTTGTAGCGATTGTTCTGCAACTCCTGAGCAAGTTGGTGCTGTTGCATATGCTGGTCGAGGCGCGTGCGTTCGTCCCGCTCGTGCTTGTGCCTTTCGCCGCGCGCATCGGCCCGCTCGTCTGGACTTGGTGGCTCATGCCGCTGCACCAGGGGCTGGCTGCCAGATTCCGATCCACCGTCGGTCCGGTCGAGTTGATGGCGTGGGCCGCCGCGCTGCTGGCGGCGTCATGGTCCTATGCGGCGTTTCTGGTCACGCCATTGCTGGTCCTGTGGTGGGGCTGGCAGGTGCGCCGGACGGTCGGCGGGATATCCGGCGATGGCCACGGCGCAGGCATCGAATTGATCGAAACCGCGCTGCTGCTGACCCTGGTAGTCACCGCCCCATGGACCCCTGGGCCATGACCGGCTTCAGCTTTCATGGCGGCAGGCTTGCCGATGCCAAGGCGCATTTCGGCATGGGCGATGCGCCCTGGATCGACCTTTCGACAGGCATCAATCCGCATGGCTGGCCGGGGGCTGGCGACCTGGCGATGGACTGGCAGGCGCTTCCCGATCCGGGCGCGCTGGACGATCTGGAAGCCGCTGCCGCCGCCTGTTTCGGCACCGACCGGGCCCATGTCTGTGCCGTGCCCGGCACGGAGATCGGTCTGCGGATGCTGGGCGACATTCTGCCGGGACCGGCCATCCATGCCCAGCCCAGCTATCGCACCCATGGCGAGATGTTACCCCATAGCCGCCCTGTAGCGCTGTCCGATCAGACGGGGGCGGAGGAGGCGACCATTGTCCTTGCCAACCCCAACAACCCCGATGGACGGATCACCCCGGCCGCCGCACTGCTGGGTTGGCTGGAGGCACGGCAAGGTAGCGCGTCCTGGCTTGTGGTGGATGAAGCCTTTGTCGATGCCACTCCCGAGATCAGCCTTGCCGCCCATGTGCATGACGGGCAGCGGCTGATCGTCTTTCGATCCTTCGGCAAATTCTTCGGGCTGGCGGGGGTGCGGCTCGGCTTTGTGATGGGACCGCGAGCATTGATCGCGCAATATCGCCGGAGGCTCGGCAGTTGGCCGCTCTCGGCGGCGGCGCTGGCCATTGGAACGGCGGCCTATCGGGACGCGGATTGGTGCGCCTCCATGCGGATTTGCTTGCGCGAGCAGGCAGAGGCGCTGGATGCGGTTCTGGCCCGGCGCGGCTTCAAGGCGATGGGCGCCTGCCCCTTGTTCCGGCTGATCGAGGCAGCCGATGCCGCCGCCCTGTTCGAACGTCTCGCGCGGCAGGCGATCCTGACGCGGCCGTTCGATTATGCTCCCCGCTGGCTCCGGCTGGGCCTGCCCGCCAACCGCGAGGTGCTGGACCGCCTCGATCGGGCGCTGGCCGATGGCTGATCCGGTCGCCTTGCTGGCTCTGGCGCTCGATGCGGCGGTGGGCTGGCCGCAGTCGCTGTATCGCCGGATCGGTCATCCGGTGGGCGTCTTTGCCCGGATCATCGACTTGGCGGAGAGGCGATGGAATGATCACTCGCGTTCCGATGGACAGCGGCGAATGGCCGGGGTGACCACCGTGCTGATCCTCCTGGCTATCGCGGGCGGAGCGGGCTGGGTTCTGCAGAGTCTGTTCGCGGCTATGGCCGGGGCTTGGGCCTGGCCGTTGATCGCGCTCCTGGCCTGGCCGGGTCTGGCGCAGCGCAGCCTTCACGACCATGTCCGCCCGGTTGCCGAGGCGCTGGAGCGACAGGATATTCCCGCTGCGCGCGCCGCGGTGGGCATGATCGTAGGCCGTGATACATCGGATCTTGATGAAGCGGGCGTCGCTCGCGCGGCAATCGAGAGCCTGGCGGAAAGCTTTTGCGATGGGGTGGCGGCGCCGCTCTTCTGGCTGCTGCTTCTCGGTTTGCCCGGCATCTGGGTCTACAAGGCGATCAACACCGCCGACAGCATGATCGGGCATCGCGAGGAGCGATGGCGCGCTTTCGGTTGGGCCGCGGCGCGCAGCGACGATGCGATGAATCTTGCACCGGCGCGTCTCGCCGGGTTGCTGATCTGCCTGTGCGGCGGAGGTGGTTGGCGGATCATGTGGCGCGACGCGGCCAACCATGCCTCACCCAATGCGGGTTGGCCCGAGGCGGCGATGGCCGGTGTGCTGAGGCTGCGACTGGCGGGGTCGATCGCCTATGACGGCATTCTTTCACATAAGCCCTGGATCGGCGAGGGCGATCGCGCTGCCGGGGCAGAGGATATTCGGCGTGGGCTGAGCATCTATCGCCGGGCTTGCCTGTGTCTGTGGTTCATGGCGGGGGGCGTGGCATGGGCGCTGTAATGCTTCAGGGCACCGGCTCCGACGTCGGCAAATCCGTGCTGGTGGCGGGGCTGTGCCGCGCGCTGGTAAAACGCGGGCTTAGGGTCCTGCCGTTCAAGCCGCAGAACATGTCCAACAATGCGGCCGTCACCAGCGACGGCGGCGAGATCGGGCGGGCGCAGGCTTTGCAGGCGATCGCCTGCAAGGTCGAACCGCATACCGACATGAACCCCGTGCTGTTGAAGCCGCAGGCCGACCGCACGTCGCAACTGATCGTGCATGGCCAGGTGCGCGGCATCTTGGGCGCGGGCAATTTCCGACAGGCACGTGGGAGCCTGCTCGGCGAAGTGATGGCCAGTTACGATCGGCTCCGCCGGGCTTGCGATATTGTCGTGGTCGAGGGCGCGGGCTCTCCGGCGGAAATCAACCTGCGCGCCGGCGACATCGCCAACATGGGATTTGCGCGGGAGGCGGGTGTGCCCGTCGTCCTAGTCGGCGATATCGATCGCGGCGGGGTCATCGCCGCCATCGTCGGCACCAGAACGATCATCGACCCAGCCGACGCGGCGATGATCGAGGGCTTCATCATCAACAAGTTCCGGGGCGATCCCGCCCTGTTCACCGATGGCTACGCCCAAATCGAGAGCCTGTCGGGCTGGCGTGGATTCGGCGTTGTTCCTTGGTTGAATGCAACCGCCCGGCTGCCCAGTGAGGATGCCGTGGTGCTGGAGCGTAGCAGGATGCGCGCGGGGGGCAGCAAGCTGATCGCTTGCCCGATCCTGCCGCGCATCTCCAATTTCGATGATCTGGATCCGCTGAAACTCGAATCTGGTGTCGAACTGCGAATGGTCCCTCCCGGCCGGCTGATCCCGGCAGAGGCCGCGCTCATCATCCTGCCCGGATCGAAGGCAACCATCGCCGACTTGGCGGCGCTGCGCGGCGAAGGCTGGGACATCGATATTCTCGGGCATCATCGGCGCGGTGGGCTGATTCTGGGGCTTTGTGGGGGTTATCAGATGCTCGGCAAAAGCATCGCCGACCCCAATGGGCTGGAAGGACCGGCCTGCGTCGTAAATGGCCTTGGTCTGCTTGATGTCGAAACGACTTTGCACGCGCACAAGGAGCTGCGCCCGGTCAGCGGCATGGCCATGGGTGCGCCTTTTGAGGGGTATGAAATGCATATGGGCCAGACTAGCGGACCGGATACGAAGCGGCCCTTCGCCATGCTCTCCGATGGTCGCCGCGATGGCGCGGCAAACGCGGCGGGGACAGTGTTCGGTTCCTATGTCCATGGCCTTCTGGCCGATGCAAGGCTTCGCCACGCGCTTCTGTCGCGCATGGCTGTCGAAGCCGGGGGGGGTGTGGACTATGGTGTCTCTATCGAACTGGCGCTGGATGAGATCGCATTCGCGCTGGAGGAGCATCTCGATATCGATGCGCTCATGGTGCTGGCCAAGGCGAAGCGATCCACCTCAGGCCTGGCGGGATTCAGGACATGAGCAATGCCTTTTCTCACCTGCTGGTGCTGGGCGGCGCGCGTTCGGGGAAGAGCCGCTTTGCCCAAGGGCGGGCCGAAGCCCTGACGGGTAAGCTGGTCTATCTGGCGACGGGCCAAGCCTTCGATGAGGAGATGCGCGAGCGGATCGCCCTGCACCGGGCCGATCGCGGCCCGCGCTGGTCGACTGTCGAGGCGCCGCTAGATCTGGCGGAGACGATCACGGCATGCAGCACGCCGAAAACGGTAGTGCTGGTAGATTGCCTGACGCTCTGGGCGTCGAACCTGATGCTGGCAGAGCGGGATGCCGCTGCGGCCACCGAAGGGCTGATCCACGCGGTTTCAGCCGCGCGGGGGCCGGTCATTCTGGTCGCCAATGAAGTGGGGCTCGGCATTGTGCCAGACAACGCGCTTGCCCGAAGATTCCGTGATGTTGCGGGCAGGATCAATCAGGTTATGGCGGCAGCGACTGACGAGGTCGTTATGATGTTTGCTGGTCTGCCTTTGGCGCTCAAGTCCAAAGGATGAATGGCGTTCAGGTGACTGCCCAGGCAAGGCTTTTGGCGTTCTCTATGCAGCCTCGACCGCATGAGCCTCGAACGCCACGCCAAGGCGTTTGCGGACAGCGCCGAAGATTGCCGCAAGATTGTCCATACTCGGATTCCCCTTTTCCGAAAGCATCCGGTGCAGGCTCTTGCTCGGACGGTTGGTTTCCGTCGCCAGTTCCTCGAAGCCGACCGAGGCATTGACCAGATCGCGCAGGATCAGCCGCGCAACGTGCGGTTCCCCATTGAGGAACGCGGTCGCCGCTTCATCGAGCATGGCCTTGGCGAAGGCGGGATCGCCCGTCGCACGTTCCTTCACCGTCTCCTTGAAGTCGCGGGTCAGCACCATCTTGTCACTTCCTGTCTTTCCTGGCCGCCGCCTTGCGGGCCTTGTATTCGCTCAGCAGCCCGCCGGCCCGATCGATGTCGGACTGCTGCCGCTTCTTCGTTCCGCCCACGAACAGGATGATGAGTTCATCCCCATCCTGGGCAAGATAGAGCCGGTAGCCCGGTCCCCAATCGA
Source organism: Sphingobium sp. (assembly GCF_036170395.1). Taxonomy (GTDB): domain Bacteria; phylum Pseudomonadota; class Alphaproteobacteria; order Sphingomonadales; family Sphingomonadaceae; genus Sphingobium. The sequence continues at coordinate 48,828 of NZ_JAVHPD010000005.1, read as the reverse complement.
TCCGGTATTCCCCGAGTCCGCCGCCGATCCATTTGACGTTCGAAAGATTGCCCAGCTCCATCCGGACGATGGCAGTCGCCACCTTGGCCGAAGCCTGGGAATCGAGATCGTCGAACCATGATCGGAACGGGCTGGAGCCGTCCTCGCGAATATACTCCTGAACAATCAACTCACGCCCTTTCGGGTAACATATACGTTACCAATTGTCCAGTGATGACCCTCGATCAGGCGACCAGGCGCATACGGTCCAACTTGGCCGCGCCCTGCGCGAGCAAGCGGGCGATCTCGTCCGATGTGCGTCGGACGGCGAGCTTCAAGGCTTCGTCGATATGGATGTAGTCCTGCGTCACATTCTGCGATGCATGGCCTAGCATCGCCCGGATCGTCAGTTCCGAGAAGCCGAGTTCGCCGGCGATGCTACCAAAGGTATGCCGCAAGGTATGGGGCGTGACACCGGCGAGGCCGGCGAGCTGGCAAACCCGCTTGAGGCAGGCGCTGACCGCCGTGTACGGACCATCTGCCGCCGTCGATGGAAACACGTGGGGATTGCCCGCGATCTCCGCTTGCGCGACGACGACCTTGATCGCTTCCGGCCCAATCGCGCGAATCTGTGCATCGCCCTTGGTATCCGGGAAAGCGACGAAGCCGCCCATCGGATTGACCCATGTGCGATGCATCGCCTGCGCCTCCTCACGGCGATAGCCTGTTAGAAGGAGCGTGCGGATCACCGCGAGCGCGGTGGGATTTTCGCCATTGTGCTCGGCATAGGCCATCGCCTTGCCCAGCGCTTCGATCTCGGCAACGCTGAGGCGGCGCGTTCTCTTCTTCCCAGCCAGCTTCTTCGCCCCCTTGGTCGGATGTTCGGCGAGAAGCCCTTTGTGCTTGGCATGTCCAAGAATCGCCTGGAGGGTGCCCACGCAGCGCGCCGCCACGCCGGGGCCGCCGGTGGCCTTGCCGCCGCGGCCTCCCGTCCGTGCCTTCTCGGTTTTCCCATTCATGACATCGGTCTGCATCGCCTCGACATCGGCAATGGTCAGATGCCGCGCGATCCGCTTGCCAAGCAGCGGCTTGATGTGCGTCCTGATCCGGCTCTCGTCCATGTCGAGCGATGACCCTTTGATCGGCCGGTTCTTGCGTCCGAGGATACGGCCGGCCCGTGCCTCGGTCAGATACCAGTCGCAAAGTTCGGCGACATTCATCTCATTGCGGGCGCGGCGCGCTTCTTCCGCTGGATCTTCACCAGCGGCAACCGCCCCGAGCTTGATCTTGGCTAGATCGCGCGCCTGCTCGACTGTGAGGACACCGAAACGCCCAATCTTGATGCGGCGCAGGCGCCCCTCTGTGTTCGCATATTGGATCACGAAGGTCTTCGCGCCCGTGGTGCCGACCCGGACTCCGAAGCCCTTGATCTCGGTGTCCCAGATGAAGTCCTGGCCCGCCTTCGGGGGGACGAGTGCGTCAACCGTCCGCTTATTCAGCTTGGCTTGCGCCATCGTGAAGCTCCTCCAATTTATTACGCGGGCTCCAGTCCGACCCAAAAGTAATAGGGACGTAATAGAAATGAGCCGTTTCGCAGCGCATTGGAGGATAAGGCCGCGCAGCGCAAAATCAATATCTATTTGAAATATATTAGCAAATCGTACAGTCGAAAACTGTGGCGTAGGCGGATATCGAAGTTGCCAAGGTTGGGGTCGAGGGTTCGAATCCCTTCGCCCGCTCCAGTTTTTGCCAATTCGCCGCCTTTTTGTTATCAGCGCCCAGGTCTGCGGATGAGAGGAAGAGTCCGGCGACCAAGCCGTGAAGCCGGACCCGCCCATGCGCATCGCTACCAGCGCATAGAAATGGCGCCGGTCACACGCCTTGGGGCGCCCGGAGCAATGTTCTGCGGCCTGTTCTGGCTGCCGAGATAATAGACCTCATCGAAGATATTCTCCACAAAGACCCGCATCTCGAGATTCTGCCAGCGATAGGCCGCACCGGTATCCACGCGGGTAAATGCCGGCAGGACGAAATTATTGGCATTGTTGCCATATCGGCTGCCCTGCCGGATCAGCCCGAGGTTGAAACGGAGCCCCTCCGCGCCCAAAGCAGCCGCATCCCAGTCGAGTCTGACAAAGCCTTGAAATTCGGGCGTGTTGTAGAAGCGGTTGTTAAACTGTGCGCCTGGGCCGCCAGTCGCGTCGAGGGTCAGGATGCGGCTGTCGAGATAGGCGCCCCCGGCAAGAATGCTAAGCCCGGCGCCCGGCCGCACGGTGATGTCGAACTCCGCACCGCGCACGCGAACCTTGCCGACATTGATTACGAAGCTCTCTCCGGCCCGATTGTCCGGGTCGTTCACCCCCTGATTGTCCTGTGTGATCTCGAACATGGAGAACGAACCGTTGAGCCAGTTGCCAAGATCAACGGCGCGGATGCCGCCTTCGAACGACGTCGCTTCAAGGGCCGGTATCACAGTTCCCGTGGAGCGGATGATGCCCGACTGTGGGATCTCCGATCGGCTCGCGCCGAAGAAGAGGATCAGCGAGGGTGTCAGATCGAACGACAGGCCCGATCGCCAGCTCAGAGCGCTGTTTTTAACGGTCGAACGTGTGGTGGGGGTATTGCGGCTTACATTTTCGGTGTAATCGTCGATATTGGAATAGTCGTCCCTGCGTACACCAGCAAAGACCCGCAGCCGGTCGTTCCACCGCAGATTGCCGCCGGAAAACCAGGCCGACTCCGTGGTATCGGTGACACCCAAGAAGTCGCGTCCCATCATGTCCACTGTGCCCAGCACGGTCGGGGCCGTGCGATATGCCGGCGTGAAGGCGTCGATGTCCCAGCGTGTTTGTCCGTCCCGCCCGCGTTGGCGGAAGTCCACCTTGCTTCGGACATAGCCCGCTCGCGCTGCGAGAACGACGTCGCCCAGCGTTATCTCGCCGTCAATATCTCCTTGGACGATCAGCAGGGCGATCGGGTGAAGGAAGTAGGTGACAAAGCGCTGAAGTGCTGAATCAGTGCGGTTCCTCTGAATGAGGAGCGCTGAGGATGAGAGATTGCGACCGGAGTGGTTCTGGATTTTTTGAGGAAGCCGGTGTTCTTCTGGGATATTTTGAGGGTCTTCCGGACGGGCGCCAGGCCGGCAAAGTCCGGTACCCGCTGACCGAGATATTGCTGCTGTGCCTGCTGGCGGTGTTGTCGGGGGCGGAAACGTTCACCGACATCGCGAATTTCGGCCATCGCAAGCTGAGCTTTTTGCGCCGGTTTCGGCCGTTTGCGGAAGGGACGCCGTCCCATGACCATCTCGGTGACATCCTCGCCACGCTCGATGCCGAGGCGTTTCAGCGCTGTTTTGTTGCCTGGGTCGCGTCGCTGACCGGCGTGGCGGCCGAGGTGGTGGCGATCGATGGCAAGACCGTGCGTGGGTCCAAGGGCGCCAAGGCGGCCATCCATATGGTCTCGGCGTTCGCCGCGCGCCAACGTCTGGTGCTGGGCCAGGTCAAGGTCGGCGAGAAAGCCAATGAGATCGTCGCGATCCCCCATCTGCTCAAGATGCTGGAGATCGAAGAGGCGATCGTGACCATCGACGCCATCGGCTGTCAGCGTGGCATCGCCCGGCAAATCATCGATCAGAAGGCCGATTATGTCCTCGCGCTCAAGGGCAACCAGACTACACTCCACGACGAGGTCAGGCTGTTCGTCACCGAACAGAAAGCCAGGCATTTCGCCGACACGACGATCAGCCGGCTGCAGACGGTGGATGGCGATCACGGCCGGATCGAAACCCGCGTCGCCACCGTCATCCATGATGTCGAGTGGCTCCAGGAACGCCATCAGTGGCCTGCGCTCAAGTCCGTCATCATCATCGATGCCATGCGGGAAATCGGCACCAGGGCCGAGCGGGAAACCCGCCTATACATCAGCTCTCTCGAACTGCCGGCCGACAGGCTGGGGCCGATCGTCCGCAGTCACTGGGCCGTCGAAAATAGTCTGCACTGGGTCATGGACATGGTGTTCCGCGACGACGAATGCCGGGTCAGAACCGAAAACGCACCCGCCAACTTCACCACCATCAAACACATCGCAAACAATCTGCTGCGCTTGCCCAACACCAAGGATTCGCTGCGCTCAAGACGAAAAATCGCCGCATGGGACGACAACTTCCTCGCAAGCCTCATCTCAGTTTAAAACCTTCGCCCGATTCCCCTGGGACGATCAGGCCGGTACGGCTGCCGTCGAACGCGGCGAATTCCCGCCTGACCGTCCGAGAAACTCCGTTCCAGCGATTGGTCCCGGGGGCGTACAGGCTGTTCAGGTTCGGGTTGCGGGCGCCACGGCTGGCGAAATCGTCTATATTGCCTTCGGCGGCGAGATTGAAGCGCAGCCCGTCCACAAGGATTTGCTGCCAGTAGAGAGCGCCCCGATAGATATGGGAGGTCAGGCTGTCGGAAGGTTCGTGGAAGCTGCGGTTGCGGGGCGCGAAATTGCCGTCGAACCCGGCGTCCGCCGGCGGATTTTCAAGGTAGAAAGTCCCTCGATCATAGGGCTGGTCGCGGAAGAGATAGGCGAACTCCACCAGCAGCGAGCTTCCTCCGCCATAGGTCCAGCGCAGGCTTGGCGCCGCGGAGAAGCGCCGCGTGTCGAGCGTATCGCGAAACGATCCGGCATCTTCCCAATTGACGATCATCCGCCCTGCAAGGTCGGGCGTCATCGCCCCCGTTACGTCCATGGTCGCGGTGTAGGTGTCGAAGCTGCCCGCTGCTACCCGAGCCGTCGCCGCGAAGCGATCTTGCGGCTTTTTCGTGATATAGTTGATCAGACCGCCAGGATCGGTAACGCCGAACTCCAGCCCTGCCGGTCCCTTTACGATTTCGATACGCTCGATGAGCGCAAGGTCCGTGGACATATTGTCGAAGTTCGCGGGCCGACGCAGCCCATTGACTGACGGGACGCGGCTCGTCTGGAAGCCGCGGATGGTCAGAACATCACCGGTCGCGCCATTCGCCTCCGTCGCAGTGACGCCAGGAACGTAGACCAGCACGTCGCGCAGCCGCAGCGCTGCCGTGTCCTCGATCAACGCAGAGGGGACGGTATTGACGACCAGCGGCGCGCTTTCCAGCGGGACACCGAAGGTCAAGACCGTGTCCCCCAATTCGCGCCCAGTAACCAGGATCGTCTCGGCCGCGTTTGCGCCCGTCTCGTCCGCGACAGTCGCGTCCGCAACTATACTTCCTTCCGCCATTCCCCAGGCGGGTGTTGCAGCACTGCCGAGCAGAACTGCTATCATGGCCATTTTGCGCATTGCCTATCCCCTTCGCTTGCTCGAAGACGCTAATGATAAGCAGTCGCAGATATGTCAATGGCGATCTGGTTCGGGCATCCGCGTAACGACGGTCTGAATATGGCCCCTTGGCGCTGCCGGCCGCGACACATCGGAGTTTGCCGCGCCGGCAGGCGAGCCTTGATGTCCATTCGCTGCCATGTTGGCGATCAGGCGTCCTGCCCCCATCCTCCTATACCGTGCGATGCGCCGTGAGACCGGGCACGTCGATCATCGCCGCGGCGGTTCGTCGCGGCCGTCTGGAAGATAGGGCGGCATCGTCAGATAGGCTCGACGCGCTGGTCGATGGCACCGAACAGGGAAGCGCCCGACCTATCCTCCATCCAGATTCGGACCTTGTCGCCGTGCCTGAGAAACGGCGTCACCGGCGCGCCATCGCGGATCGTCTCGACCATGCGCAGTTCGGCGATGCAGCTATACCCCATGCCTCCGTCCGCGACGGGCCGGCCAGGGCCGCCGTCCGCGTCGCGGTTGGAGACGGTGCCTGACCCCACGATCGTACCGGCCCCCAGCGAACGGGTCTTGGCCAGATGCGCGATCAGCGTGCCGAAATCGAAGGTCATATCGACACCCGAATCGGCGCGGCCGAAGGCCTGGCCGTTCAGATCAACGTTGAGAGCGCCATGCAGCCTTCCGTCCCGCCACCGATCGCCCAGCGCGTCGGGCGTCACGAACACGGGCGACAGCGCGCTTGCCGGCTTGGACTGGTAGAAGCCGAAGCCCTTGGCGAGTTCACCCGGAATAAGATTGCGGAGCGACACGTCGTTGACGAGGCCGATAAGCCGGATGAAGCCACGCGCTAGTTCCGGCGTGACCCCCTGCGGCACGTCGTCGATGACGACGACGACCTCTGCTTCCATGTCGCAGCCCCATCCCTCGTCGGCGAGCGGGATGGCGTCATACGGTCCCAGGAATCGGTCGGAGCCGCCCTGATAGACCAGCGGATCGTGCCAGAAGCTCTCCGGCAGTTCCGCCCCGCGCGCCCGGCGCACCAGTTCGACATGGTTCACATAGGCCGAACCGTCCGCCCACTGATAAGCACGCGGCAAAGGCGCGGCGAGCGCAGCGGCATCAAGCGGCTGACCGGCAATCGCACCCGTCGCCAGATCATCCGCCAAAGCCGCGAGTTTCGGCTCAATGACCGACCAGTCGTCCAGCGCCGCCTGCAATGTGCGCGCAACCGCCCCCGCCTCGACATAGGTGGAAAGATCGTCGGACACGACGATCAGGCGACCGTCCCGGCCCTGCTTCAGGCTGGCGAGTTTCATGCGTTGGGATCCTTGTGCAGCCATTCGGCATGACGGGGTGCGCGCTTGGTCTGGCTCCATTCGTCCAGCATCAGCGGCGCGACGCGCTTCAATTCGGCATATTGCTCGGGTGTCCCGATGTTGCAGGCCAGTTCCACCCGATGGCCGTTGGGATCGAAAAAATAGATCGATCGGAACACGCCGTGAAAGGTCGGGCCGAGCACGTCGATGCCCTGCGCCTCGACATGCGCCTTGGCGGCGAGCAGGGCGGCCTCATCCTCCACCTCGAAGGCGAGATGCTGGACCCAGGCCGGCGTGTTGGGGTCGCGCCCCATCGCGGGCTGGTTCGGCAGCTCGAAAAAGGCCAGCACGTTGCCGCCACCACAATCGAGAAAGACGTGCATATAGGGGTCGTCCTCCCCGGTGGAGGGCACCTTGTCCTCGGCGAAAGCGGTGGTGTAGGTCATGCCGAGCACGCGGCTATACCATTCCACCGTCTCCTTCGCGTCAGCGCAGCGATAGGCGACATGGTGGATGCGCTTGAGTTCAGGCGCCTGCGTCATGCCGGCTCTCCGACATGGAGCGCGCCGCGCTGCATCTGGTCGCGCTCGATGCTCTGGAACAGCGCGGTGAAATTGCCTTCGCCGAAACCCTCGTCCTTCTTGCGCTGGATGAACTCGAAGAAGACCGGGCCGATCTGCGGCTGCGCGAAGATCTGGAGCAGCAGGCGCGGGTCGCCGTCCTGAGTCGATCCGTCGAGCAGGATACCGCGCGCCTGGAGTTCGCCCACCGGCTCGCCATGGCCGGGCAGCCGCTCGTCCAGCATCTCATAATAGGTGGCGGGCGGCGCGGCCATCAATGGCACGTCCAGCGCCTTGAGCCTGTCCCAGGCGGCGATAAGGTCGTCGCACAGCAAAGCGATATGCTGGATGCCCTCGCCATTATACTCGCGCAGAAACTCCTCGATCTGGCCGCCGCCCGCCTTGCCTTCCTCGTTCAGCGGGATGCGAATCTTGCCGTCGGGCGCGGTCATCGCCTTGCTGGTGAGGCCGGTATATTCGCCCTTGATGTCGAAATAGCGGATTTCGCGGAAGCCGAAGACACGCTCGTAAAAGCGCGCCCAATGGGCCATGCGGCCGCCATAGACATTGTGGGTCAGGTGATCGATGATTTTGAAGCCAGCGCCTTCCGGGTGCCGGTCCACGCCCGGCTCGTAGATGAAATCAATGTCATAGATCGACAGGCCGCCATCCTCATTCTCATAGCGGTCGATGAGGTAGATGATCGACCCGCCGATGCCGCGCACGGCGGGTAGGCGCAGCTCCATCGGGCCGGTGCGCACTTCGACCGGTTCCGCGCCGCGTTCGATAGCGAGGGCATAGGCTTTGGCCGCATCCCTGACCCGCCATCCCATGCCGCAGGCCGAGGCGCCATGTTCGGCGGCGAAATAGGCGGCGGGGCTGCGCGGCTCGTAATTGGCGATGAGGTTGATGCCGCCCTGCCGCCACAGCTGCACGTCCTTGGACCGGTGGCGGGCGATCAGGGTAAAGCCCATGGCGGCGAAGGCGGGTTCCAGCAGGCCTTTTTCCGGCGCGCTGAATTCCACGAACTCAAATCCGTCAAGGCCGATGGAATTGTCGAACAGGCTCATCTTGTCTTCCTCTCTCACTCTCGTCTGCCGTCGCTGCACGTCGTCGCTCGCAATGTCAGTGCGCCATGCTGCGGGCGCGGCCCTGGGTTCCTGCATGGATGACGATATCGGTCGGGAGCAGGGTGCCGACATCTATGGGTTGCCGGCCGCGCACCCGCTCGTAGATCGGACCCAGATCGGCGTCGCGCGTCTGCTTCAGCAGTTCGTCGAAGCTGTCGATGACGAAATAATTCTGCTGATAATCGTCGATCCGGTAGCGCGAGCGCATGACCCGCTCGAGGTCAAAACCGATGCGGTGGGGCGATGGATCGTCGAGGGCGAACAGGCTTTCACTATAGGACGACACGATGCCCGCGCCGTAGAGCTTGAGGTCGCCGCCGTCCCGGATCAGCCCGAATTCCACCGTGTACCAGTAAAGGCGGGCCAGCGCCTCGATCATGCCGAGCCTGGCGGCACGCAGGCCGCCCTCTCCATAGGCCTGCATATAGTCGGCGAAGACCGGGTGCGCCAGCAGCGGGACATGGCCGAACACATCGTGGAAGATGTCGGGCTCCTGCAGATAGTCGAGCTGCGCCGGCGTGCGGATGAAGCGCCCGGCAACGAAGCGGCGATTGGCGAGATGCTCAAAGAAAATCTCGTCGGGCACGAGGCCTGGCACCGCCACGACCTGCCATCCCGTCGCTTGTGAGAGGCGCTCGTTCAACTCGTCAAAGTCGGGGATGCCGGGCTTCGACATGCGCAGCACGTTCAGCCCCTCCATGAAGGCGGGAACCACGCGGGTCGGCAACATGGCGGCCTGACGCGCGAACATATGATCCCATAGCGCATGATCTTGCGCGGTATAGGACGCCCAGTCCTGGGGGATGGTCCAGTCCGGGGCGGCTCCCGGCGGCGGTGAGTCGGCGTTGCCCATGACTATAATATATCGGCTGCGCGAGAAAATACGTTTCAATTCCAGCCAATTTCGCGAGTATAATGCAACATATCGATCAGAAGGTCGCCGATGGAGATAGACATTCGCCAACCTTCCAGGAATGCGGGGAGCGCGCCATGAATTCCGAGCGCAAGATCGATGCGATCGATCGCAAGCTACTGCACGAATTGCAGCGTGATGCGTCCATCAGCCATGCCGAACTGGCCGAACGGGTCGGCGCCTCGACAGCGTCCTGCTGGCGCCGCATGCGCGCGCTGGAGGCCGACGGCATCCTCGGCCGCCAGGTTCGCCTGGTCGATGCGGCGCGCCTTGGCCGGGGGGTCAATGTCATCTGCCACATCAAGATCAAGAACCATCTGATCGAAACGACAGAGGCGTTCGAGAGCTTCATCGCCGCGCGGGACGAGATCATCGAATGCTATTCCATGTCCGGCGACTGGGACTATCTGCTGCGCATCCTGGTTGCGGATGTGGAGGACTATAATCGCTTCCTGATGCGAACCGTGCTGCGCCACCCGTCCGTCGCCACCGGTTCTTCGCACTTCGCGCTGTCACAGGTCAAATATACGACAGCGGTGCCGATCTGAAGCGTCGAAAGACGTGGCTGGTGACACGCCTCGAAGAGGAGAACCGGATCGGCAAGGGCGGGACCCTGGCGGGACAGCTCTCGCGGCTCGACCTGGTGGTGCTCGATGATCTCGGATATCTGCCGTTCGCGCGCTCTGGTGGCCAGTTGGCTCGGCGGGCCATCAGTCCCCCGGACTGATGGCTGATCCGCCTCTCTCCACCTGATCAGCAAGCTCTACGAACGCACTAGCGTCGTCATCACGACCAACCTCGCCTTCGGCGAATGGCCTACCATGTTCGGGGATCCCAAGATGACCACCGCCTTGCTCGACCGCGTTACGCATCATTGCGATATCGTCGAGACCGGCAATGACAGCTGGCGCTTCAAAAACCGCAGTTAACCGCCACTCTCACCCTAGCTTCAGAACGGACTTGCGCTGGGTGCGCCTCCGGCCGGGCTACGCCCGACCTCCACCGCACCCAGCGCAGGGCGCTCCCCACAACCGTTTGCCTAATCTCGAAAAGGGGGTCCCTCTTCGACGCCGATACGGGGTCCCGTTTGCGCGCCGTTTGACACTGTTCGGACCATATTCCGACCCGATAGTCCAGTAGCTGATCACCATAATGTTCCCGCAGGCGAGCGAGCATGCCGCTGACTGAGGATTGGCTCAGGTGTAGCTTCTGAGCGGCGACAGACACATTCCACTCGGCCAGTAGAACCTGGAGCGCGACGAGTAAATTGAGGTTTAAACCGTGCAACCGCATCACCGAGAACTCCGGGATATCACAAGAATTAGCGTAACCATCGAGCAATTATGTTATAAATCCACTCAGTTATGAAGGCGTTCCTGCATTCTGGCGTCTGCTACTGATCTGCCGCGGATGAGCTTACTCGTCTTACTAACCTCCCGATCGCCGATTGTCCGCGCGGATGTCTCCAGACAAGGATGCGGCCATTTTATGTGATGCCGATACCGACCCTGCATATATGGGTTCATCGGCGATATCGCGGTGGTCCACCATCGCGATGTGCGATCGCGGGCTGAGCTGCCCGCAGACCAACACAGCTATCGATAGCGGCCGGATCACCAGCCGCCCGGCATGCGAAGGTTCAACTAACCATCGCTTCCTTCTGCTTGACCAGATCAAGCGCGATATCGACGATCATGTCTTCCTGCCCGCCGACCATCTTGCGCCGGCCCACTTCGGCGAGGATCGCGCGCGTGTCCACGCCATAGTCGGCGCTGGCCTTCTCCGCGTGGCGCAGGAAGCTCGAATAGACCCCGGCATAGCCCAGGGTCAGCGTCTCGCGATCGACCCGGACCGGTCGGTCCTGCAACGGACGAACCAGTTCCTCGGCAGCGTCCATCAGCGCGTAGAGGTCGCAGCCATGATTCCAGCCCATCCGGTCGGCCGCCGCGATGAACACTTCGAGCGGCGCATTGCCCGCGCCCGCGCCCATGCCGGCAAGGCTCGCGTCCACCCGGACCGCGCCGTTCTGCACCGCGACCATCGAGTTGGCGACACCCAGCGACAAATTGTGGTGGGCGTGGACGCCGCGCGGGGTTTCGGGCTTGAGCACCCGGTCATAGGCCTGCAAGCGGGCGGCATATTCGTCCATGTTCATCGCGCCGCCGCTGTCGGTCACATAGACGCAATGCGCGCCGTAGCTTTCCATCAGCAGCGCCTGCTCCGCCAGCGCCTCGGGAGACGTCATGTGGCTCATCATCAGGAAGCCCGAAACGTCCATGCCGAGATTGCGCGCGGCCTCGATATGCTGCTTTGCGACATCGGCTTCGGTGCAATGGGTCGCGATGCGGACCGACTTCACCCCCATCTCGCGCGCGTGCTTCAGGTCGTGCACGGTGCCGATGCCCGGCAGCAGAAGCGTGGTGAGCACGGCATGGTCGAGCACTTCGGCCACCGCGCCGATCCAGTCCCAGTCGGTATAGGCGCCAAAGCCGTAATTGAAGCTGGAGCCCTGGAGCCCATCGCCATGAGCGACCTCGATGGCGTCCACCTTGGCCGCGTCGAGCGCGCGGGCGATCGCCCGGACGTGATCGAGGCCATATTGGTGACGGATCGCGTGCATCCCGTCGCGCAGGGTGACGTCCTGGATGTAGAGCTTGGTCCGGGTGGGGTCGAAGGTCATGCGTCAACTCCCGCATAATGGCGCTTGGCGATCTTCTCGGCGGTCTTGAGCGCCGCCGAGGTCATGATGTCGAGATTGCCGGCATAGGCGGGCAAATAGTGCGCCGCGCCTTCCACCTCCAGGAAGACAGAGACCTTGAGGCCGGTGAACTCGGATTCGCCAGTCTCCGCCATTTCGGGGATGCGCAGCGGACGGTTGGAGCCGATATGCTCGAACTGCACCGCCTGCTTGAGCCGATAGCCGGGCACATAGCTTTGCACTTCGGCGACCATGTCCTCCACCGACTGGCGGATGGCGTCCTGGTCGGCCTCCTCGCACAGGCAATAGACCGTGTCGCGCATGATGAGCGGCGGTTCGGCCGGGTTGAGGATGATGATCGCCTTGCCACGGGTGGCGCCGCCGACGGCCATGATCGCCTGACTGGTGGTCTCGGTGAACTCATCGATATTGGCGCGCGTGCCGGGGCCGGCGCTCTTGCTGGCGATCGAGGCGACGATCTCGCCATAATGCACCTTGGCGATGCGGTTGACGGCGGCAACGACCGGGATCGTTGCCTGCCCGCCGCAGGTCACCATGTTGACGTTCGCCGCGTCGAGGTTCGCTTCGCCGTTGACGGCCGGGATCGTGTAGGGGCCGATCGCCGCCGGGGTCAGGTCGATCATCCGCTTGCCGGCGGCCAGCACCAGTTCGCTGTTGCGCTTGTGCGCGCCGGCGCTGGTTGCGTCGAACACGATCTGAATGTCGGCGAATTGGGGCATGGCGATGAGCCCGTCGATACCCTCGGCGGTGATCGGCACGCCCATGCGCGCCGCGCGCTTCAGCCCGTCGCTCTCGGGATCGATGCCGACAAAAGCGCCCATTTCGAGCACGTCGGACAAGCGCATGACCTTCATCATCAAATCGGTGCCGATGTTGCCTGATCCAATGATCGCTACCTTGGTCTTCATGGCTTCAGCCCTTTGCATAGGTGAAGGAACAGCGGCCGATGCCCTCGATCAGGACTTCGACCCGGTCGCCGGGCGTCAGCGCCGCCATCGGCCCCAGCGCGCCGGCGAGCAGCACGTCGCCCGCTTTGAGCGGTTCGCCCCGCGCGGCGAGCGTCCGGGCCAGCCAGGCGGCGGCATTGAGCGGATTGCCCAGCGCGGCCGCACCAATGCCCGTGGATACGACCCGGTCGCCGAAGGTCATCGTCATCGCCGCGCCCTCCAGATCGAGGCCGGCCAAAGCCTTGCCCTCTTCGGCGAGGACGAAGAAGGCAGAGGAGCCGTTGTCGGCCACCGTATCGGCGAAGGTGATTTTCCAGTCGGCGATGCGCGAATCGACGATTTCGATCGCGGCGTGGACCGTGCCGACCGCTGCCGCCACCTGCTCCGCCGTGGTGTCGGGCGAGGGCAGGTCGGCCGCCAGCACGAAGGCGATCTCCGCCTCGGCCTTGGGCTGGAGACAGACCGACTGATCGAGCGTGCCGCCATCCACCACGCGCATATCCTCGAACAGCACGCCGAAGTCGGGCTGATCCACGCCGAGTTGTGCTTGCACCGCCTTAGCGGTGAGGCCGGCCTTCCGGCCCACGATCCTGCGGCCTTGGGCTTCCCAGAAGCGCGTGTTGATCTCCTGCACGGCATAAGCCCCGTCGGCATCGACCGGGTCCAGCCCGTCGCGCAGCGGGGGAACAGCGCCTTGGGAATAGGCCGCGCGCAGGCGCTCGGCCAATTGTTCGTGCGTAGGCCTCGTCATCATCCCATCCCATGAAATTTGTGCAGCCTTGATAATCCCGCGCAGCGCTTGCGACCAGTGCGGGTCGATCCTATCATCTCACATGATGAGACGCGGAACGCCGCCGATAAGCGCCCTCGCGCGCAGCCTCGCGATGCTCGAAGCCGTGCTCGCCGATCGCGACGGGCGCAGCCTGGCCGTGCTTGCGGAACAGCTTGGCGTGCCCAAGGCGACCGCACATCGGCAGATCGCCACGCTTATTCAGGAGGATTATCTGCGGCGGCTGCCCGGAGGCCGGCTGGTCGCCGGCAAGAGACTGCAGGCGCTGGCGCAGCAAGCCGATGACAAACAGGTCATCGTCGCCGCCGCCGCGCCGGTGTTGCACCGGCTGGCTGCCCGGCTGAATTGCGTCGCCCAACTGGGGACGCTTGAAAATGACATGGTGACCTACCGGATCAAGACGGGGCAGGGGGCCGGCGACTTCTTCACGAAGGTGGGTTTGCAACTGGAAGCCTATTGCACCGGGATCGGCAAGGTTTTGCTGGCCGCCCTGCCGGAGGGTCAGCGCGAAGCCTATCTCGCTACCGGGCCGTTCCCCCGGCTCACCGATGCGACAATCACCGATCCGGCCGTTCTGCGCAGCCATCTGCAACAGGTCCGCGAGCAGGGCTTCGCCCGCGATGACCAGGAAATCGCCGAAGGGCTCGTCTGCCTCGCCGTGCCCGTAGGCTCGGTGAATGGAAATGCGGCCGCTGCCATTTCCGTCTCACGGTCCATCCAGGCCAAGGAGCGGATAGGCGAGGCGGAATATCTCGCGCCCCTTCGACAGGCGGCACGCGAAATCGAGTCCGCGATCCTGTGAAGGAGGATCGGCGGCGGCCGCCCAAAAATGCCGGCGCCCATCAGAACGGCTACCTGACGCTGGGGTCAGGTGAGCGCCGTGTCCGATGGGCTTGCTTGCTGACGCTTTGTGCCGAATTCACGCAGATAAGCGTGGAACATGACGATCGCGTTGTCCCCGGCCGATGGCATCACCTCTATGCTGGGCGACTGGATGATGCGCTGCTGCTGCGCCTCTATCATCATCTTGTCCTCCACGAAGGCCTCCGCCGACACTTGGAGAATTCGGTCCGCCATCGCCTGGTCCGCGCCTTCGGGCGGGACCGAGGTCGCATAGAAATAGCGCGAGGTGGTAGGGGTCATCGCCGTGACGGCCTGCGTCGCGCCGTTCCGCACGACGATGTCCGATGAATCGGGCCGGCCATAGGATGCGCGTTCGGCGCTGCCGACCTTGCAATAATAGGTCTCGATTACCAGCACGCCCGGCACGAGGAAGTCATAGCCCTGCCAGGTGTCGCAGATCTGGCCGGCCATCTCGCGCGCCGAAGCCAGTGCCGGCGCATCGGTGATCCAGCGCTCGATCCGCAAACCGCGCGGCTGACGCTTCACCGACGGGCGGACCGTCGCCCATTTGGGGTCGGCCCTGAAGGATTGGCCATGCACGAACGGAAGATGGGAAAAGTCGAGCAGATTGTCGACGAGCAGGCGAAAGTTCGCCTGGTAATCGAGGCTGTTCTGCGCGTTTAGCCATTCGGGATGATGCGCCGCGACTGTGCGGGGCAGAAGCGCTTCGTCCGCCAGTTGCGGGTCGCCGGGCCATACCCAGATCCATCCATCCCGCTCGATCACAAGAAAAACACGGACGCGCGCCTTGGCCGGTATACGGTCCTGGCCCGAAATCTCCCGGCATGTACCGTCATCTGCAAAAAGCAGCCCATGGTACATGCAGCGAATACCGGCCTCTTCGATGCGGCCAAGCGAGAGCGGCGCGAGGTGATGAACGCGGCGATCCTCCATGGCGACCGGCGATCCCGCGCTGTTACGGTACATGACGAGGGGAATGTCCGCTACACTCACGGCGAATGGTTGGGAGGGGAGGACATCGCCCGAGCAGCAGCCACGAACCAGCAATTCGTCGGAATATCAGCGACTGCGGGCATCCTCTTCTCCGAAAATTATCGATAGCTGTGCTTATCGGCGATGTTATCGCGTCTTGCGACAGGCACGATGTCAATTTGGCCAAACGTTCACCAAGCGCACATCAGCTGCTACCCGTCTTCGCAGCACTGTAGGTGCAGAGCATACTCCGCGTATTTGAGGCAGTGAACCGCCTCACGTTTGCCGGAGGCTCCAGCTCTTGAGTAGAAGGAGCCGATATGAGCAAGACAACGAACAAGTTTGCCCCGGAGGTGCGGGAGCGGGCGATCCGGATGGTGCTGGGTCACGAGGGGGATTATCCGTCCCGCTGGGCCACTGTGGTGTCGATAGCAGAGAAGATTGGCTGCTCACCGCCCACGCTGCATGAATGGGTAAAGAAGGTTGAAGTCGACAGCGGCAAGCGTGCAGGCGTGCCGACCGAGATGGCCGAGAAGCTCAAGGCACTGGAGCGGGAGAACCGAGAGCTGCGCCAAACCAATGAGATTCTTCGCAAGCCTGTCCTGAGCCTGCCGAAGGGGCGTCAGCATATTTTGCCCAGGCGGAGTTCGACCGCCCGTTCCGCAAATGATTGCCTTTACGATCACCGCGATGCCTATGGGGTCGAGCCGATCTGCAGGGTTCTGCCGATTGCCCCTTCCACCTACCACGAGCGTGTTGCCCAACGCCGGGATCCATCGCGGCTGTCAGCCCGTGCCCAAAGCGATCTGGCGCTAAACCGGAGGTCCTGCGCGGTTTTGCCGAGAACTTCGGCGGTTACGGTGTTCGCAAGGTGTGGCGGCAGATGCGACGTGAAGGCTTTGCCGTTGCCCGGTCAACGGTGGCTCGACTGATGCGTGACCTAGGCCTTCAAGGGGGTGATCCGGGGTAAACCGGTGCGCACCACTGTCAGCGACAGGGCTGTCCCATGTCCACTCGATCACGTGAACCGGAAATTTTACGCGCCAGCCCCGAACATGCTCTGGGTTTCCGATTTCACCTACGTGGCCACTTGGGCGGGGTTCGTTTACGTTGCCTTCGTCATCGACACATACGCACGCCGGATAGTAGGCTGGCGATCCAGTAAAACGGCGCATGCCAGCTTTGTACTGGATGCACTGGAACAGGCATCCATGAGAGACGACCTGTCCATCGGGGCGGGCTCATTCATCATAGCGACCGTGGGTCGCAATACGTATCCATTCGCTACACCGAACGCTTGGCTGAAGCCGGGATCGAGCCATCAGTCGGCAGTGTCGGCGACAGTTATGACAATGCCCTGGCTGAGACAATTAACGGCCTCTACAAAGCCGAGGTGATCCATCGGCGAGGACCTTGGCGGCCCTTCGAAGCGGTTGAATTTGCTACGCTGGAACGGGTCGAATGGTTCAACAATCGGCGATTGCTCGAACCCATCGGCAATATCCCGCCTGCTGAAGCCGAAGAACGATATTACGCTATGCTGGACGATCAACCTATGGCGGCATAAATTAAACCAAATAGCCTCCGGCAAACGTGCGGCGGTTCAGTCGCGACCAGCAGATGCAGCCCCAGACTATCGGGCCATATGTAAGCCTTAGCCTTTGCTTTTGCAGCGTTTATTGCCGTTACAGGTAGAGTCATGATGGCATTTCAGGATGCCATCAAAACACCATCACCGAGGGGTGGCTGCCAATGTACTCCGGGGACGTGCGGGGATGATGGGTTAATCAAAAACACACGTTTTGCGCCAATTTCCGGACACAGCTAGACGCTTCTGGATGCTGAAAAGAGAACAAATGGTGCGGGGGGACGGAACCGCGAAAATTGCGTAATGACTTGCTATGTATAGATAAATGCAAGGCGGTTTTTGATCGAGGCCCCCAAAAAGGCCCCCAGCGCTATTAGGCTACCCCATTTTTTCCACTGTTTCAGCCCGCCATTGCCCGCCTTTGTACGGGCATGGCCAGCTGTTCAATCGCCCCTGATCTTGTGCAGGATTTGCGCCTTCACGTTGCGGCCCTGCTCGTCCTTCAGCACGGCCATCAGGAACAGGAGCTTGCCCCCACTAAGCTCTTGCGCCTTCAGGCCGATGTTGCTCTTTTCCTTCGAATCGTCGTTCGTCTTGTAGGCTTCGCCCTTATATTCGATCACCAGTTGCCGCCCATCCTTCAGTTCGGCCACGAAGTCCGGATAGAAGTAGTCGGTCGCGGTGGGCATCCGGATCGCGAGTTGCGCTTCGAAAGTCCAGCCGCTCGTATCGGGGCGTTCCTGAAGCGTCAGCTTCACCGGTTCGGACATCTGGTAGAGCGGGGCAAGTTCCCCGCCTTCCAGATCGAATGTCGGCGGCATTTCCAATATGGCTTCACGCGCGGAACGCTCGTCAAAGCCCATATCCGTCGATCGCGCGCAGGAATTCGCCCGCCTTCTTCGGTTCGAGAATGGCGGCGTGGTGCTTTGACTTGTGGCTGGTCAATGCCCCGCGCAGATCGCGCGTAGGGTCTGACGGGGCCAACTGGTTCGCGATGGCGAAGCGGAACACTTGGCTGGCGAACTGCAAGGCGCGATGCGCGGCTTCGGTGCGCCCTGTGGTTTCATACTTCCGAACGGCTTCGAGCATTTCGAACGGCTGAATTTCAGCGACAGGACGCTGGCCGATGGTGCGGTCCAGCAGCTTCAGAAGCCACTGTTGCTTGTCATTGGTCTGTTCCGAACGGCCTTCACGCTTGCACTTGTCGATGTAGCTTTGCGCGACCACGACAAAGGAATTGGCGGCGCTGACCTTGGCGGCGTGGCGGTCTTGCTTCTTCTTCTCTGCCGGATCAACGCCAGCCGCCAGCAACTTGCGGGCATCGTCGCGCAGATCGCGTGCCGCCTTCAGAGACACTTCAGGGTAAGCGCCGAACGCCAGCTTCTTCTCGGTGCCGCCGGGGGTGCGGTATTTCATCCGCCATAGACGCCCACCAGCGGCGGAGACCTGAAGGTAGAGGCCCTTTTCGTCCGCGACGCGATAATCCTTGTCGCGGGGCTTCAGGGCGCGGATCGCAGAATCGCTCAGGGGCATCTTGGGGGCCTTTCAAATCAGGCTTTTTCACAAGGCCCCCACAAAGGGCCCCAAGATCGACCGAATATCGGCGAACATGAGCGAGCATCAGCGGTAAAGCCGACGCTAAAAGTGGCAGATTTCCCGGGTTTTTCAAGCTTTGGCGGGGTTTGGCGAACAGGCCAATGGTGCCCGGGGACGGAGTCGAACCGCCGACACTGCGATTTTCAGTCGCATGCTCTACCAACTGAGCTACCCGGGCACGGGGATCCTCGCGGCGGGGCCGCCGATGGAGGCGTGCCTATAGGCGTCAATCCGCTTGGCTGTCCAGCCCTTCGTCGCCATTTTTTTGCAGCATTTCGCCCGCTGGCGGGCCGGGCACGCGATAGCCTTCGCCGAGCCACTGGAGCAGGTCGCGGTCGCGGCAGGCGGGGCCGCAAAAGGGGCGGGCGGCGGCTTGCGCGGGCTGGCCGCAGATCGGACAGGGGGCGGGCTTAGGCGACATGCCCGGCCGATAGGGCGAGCGCCGGGTCGGCGCGCAAGGTCACTGCGCCGCCGCGCCGGCGGGCAAGCTGCTCGATCCAGGCGGCACGCCGGTGCAGCAGGTCGATGATCGCGGGCGCTGCGCTGATCGTGGCCGCGCCGCCATTACCATGCCGCTCGGCCCGGCGCAGCAGCGCCAGCGTGGCGGTCAGCACTGCGTCCTCGCGCACGATCTCCATCAGGTTCGCGCGCTCGCGGCGACGGATGATCTGGAGGAAGCCGAAGCCGTTGACCGCCGTGCGCTCGAAAGGAAGCGGCAGATATTTGTCGATCTGCGCCGCCGCGATCATCCGCTCGTCCTTGTTGTTCATGGTGGGGAGATCGATGCCGATCGAACCGCTGATCCCCATCCGCCGGATCGTCTGCGCCGCAAGCTTTGCGCCCTTGGGGCCAAGCTGCGCTGGGGGCAGCGATCCATCGACGTCGATCAGCAGCATCGCCGGGGTCAGGAAGAGCCTCAAAGCGGCCGCCTCCGTGCCGACCTCGCCGCTCGCCGCCTGCTCCATCAGTTCGCTCCAGCCATGCGCTTCGAGCCTGTCCTCCTCATGGGCCGGGCAGGGGACGACCGGCACGCCGGTGGCGCGGATGCGCTGGAGCAAGGTCGGGCCGGGGTGCGGCTTGATGCCCGGCGGCGCGACCCGCGCTTTCGCGCGCTTGGCCCGGCCTTCCTCGGGGATCGCCTCGCGCAAAATTTCGACCAGCACATTGGCGCCCTCGGACAGCCGCGGCGGGATCGGCTCCAGCAGCGCCTCCTCGCCCGAGATCAGACGCACCACGCCGCGCTTCCTCGGGATCAGCGTCGCAATCAGCCGCCCCTGCGCCACCGCGCCGGCACGCGCCGCATCGCCCTCGCGCTCGATCTGCGCCTCGACCAGCTTGCCATGTTCGATCAGCGCAGCGCGAGCCTCGCCAATCCCTTCTTCATAAAGCCATTCAGCCAAGGGAATATCCAGCGGATTCGAGGAGGGTGCGGGTGTCGTAGAGCGGCAGGCCGACGACGCCCGAATGGCTGCCGGACAGGAAGCGCACGAAGCTTTCGGCCCGCCCCTGTATGGCATAGCCGCCGGCCTTGCCCAGCCCTTCGCCGCAAGCGATATAGCGGTCGATCTCTTGGCGCGTCAGCCGCTTGAACGCGACCACCGTGTCGGCAAGGCGCAGACGCGGCCGGCCGTCCATGCCGATCAGGCAGACAGCGGACAAGGCATGATGACGCCGGCCCGACAGTAGGGCGAGCAGCGTGCGCTGCACATCCTCGGTCTCCGCCGGCGGCAAAATCCGCCGGCCGAGCGCGATCGTCGTGTCGCCTGCAATCACCAATTCGTCGGACGCGCGCTCGACGGCCTGCGCCTTTTCCCGCGCCAGGCGCAGGGCGTAGGCGCGCGGAAGCTCGCCCTTGCGCGGGCTTTCATCAATATGAGGACCAATGATCCGCTCAGGCACCACTCCGATACGCGCCAGCAAGTCAAGGCGGCGCGCGGAGGTGGAAGCGAGCACGAGCCGCATCGGCCCGGTCATTTGAAACGATAGGTGATCCGACCCTTGGTGAGGTCGTAGGGGGTCAGCTCGACAAGCACCTCGTCCCCCACCAGCACACGAATGCGGTTCTTGCGCATCTTGCCGGCCGTGTGGCCGAGAATTTCGTGGTCATTTTCCAACCGAACGCGGAACATGGCGTTGGGGAGAAGCTCCACAACCTGTCCGCGCATCTCAAGCAGTTCTTCTTTCGCCATAATATCCCGGAAAAGCGTAAAATCGCGCCGCCATAGCGCCAAATGGTGCAAAATGAAAGTCAGGCGTTGCGGCCGAAATAGTCGCCAGCCTGCGCGATCGCCGCGAACAGGCGATCGAGCTGATCCATGTCAGCACAATAAGGCGGCATCAGATAGATGGTGTTGCCCAATGGCCGCAGCAAGAGGCCGCGCTCCAGGAAAAAGGCGCGCAGGCTGGGCGCGAGATCGGACAGATAGCCTGCGTCCGCCGCGATCAGGTCGATCGCTGCGATCGCGCCCACTTGGCGCGGGTTCACGAAGGCGGGATGGTGCGCCAGCCGTTCCAGCCGCGCCGCCATGCCCGCCGCCAGCGATGCGATCCGGCCCAGCACATCCTCCTCGCGCCAGATGGCGAGATTGGCGGCGGCCGCCGCGCAGGCGATGGCGTTGGCGGTGTAGCTCGACGAATGGTAGAATAGCTTCGCCCGGTCGGTCGAATAATGCGCGTCGAAGATCGGCGCGGTGGCGAGCGTCGCGGCGAGCGGCATCGCGCCGCCGGTAATCCCCTTCGCTACCGGCATGATGTCCGGCACCACGTCGGCTTGCTCGCAGGCGAAGAGCGTGCCGGTGCGGCCCCAGCCCGTCATAACCTCGTCGGCGATGAACAGCACATCATGCTTGCGACAGATCGCCGCCATCTCGCGCAATATGTCCGGCGAATAGACCAGCATCCCGCCCGCGCCCAGGATCAGCGGCTCGACGATGAAGGCGGCGGGCCGCTGCGCGCACGCGGCCTCCAGCGCCGCGAGGCACGCCTGCTGGCAGCCAGGCGCGGGGAAGGGGATAGTGCCCACGTCGAACAGCAAAGGCTGCCAGGCCGCATTGTAGACGCCGCGTTCTCCCACCGACATCGCGCCGATCGTATCGCCATGATAGCTATGCTCCAGCACCAAAATGCAGTGCCGTTCCGGCTGGTCCAGATTATGCCAATAGCCGAGCGCCATCTTGAGCGCGACCTCGACTGCGGTCGATCCGCTGTCGGAATAGAAGACGTGCGATAGCGTCGGCTGGTCCGGCGCGCGGGGCGCGAGGTCGATCAAGCCCTGCGCAACCGCTTCGGCCGGACCATGGGTGTAGCCGGCAAAGATCAGCTGATCGAGCTGCGCCGCCTGCGCGGCGATGGCGGCGGCGATGCGAGGATTACAATGGCCGTGCGTCGTTACCCACCAGCTCGATATGCCGTCGATCAGGCTGCGACCATCGGCCAGGTGCAGCAGCGCTCCCTCGGCGCGAACGACATGGGGGATGGGCTCGCCGAGGCCATGCTGGGTGAAGGGGTGCCAGACGGGCGAAGTCATGCGCTCGCCTTAGCGTCCAATGTCAGCCTTATGAAGCGTCCCGCAAAAGAAAGGCGGCCATCGCTGGCCGCCTTTCGATGTGGAACGATGCGCCGCGCTTATTGCGGCGGTTGAGCCGGCTGCGCGGGCGTTGCCGGCGCCGCCGGCTGTGCGGGAGCGGTGGGCGCTGCCGCCTGAATGCGCTGCTGGAGCGCCGGGTCGGCGGCGGCGGCCTGGCCGATCTGGTTGAACTTTTCAGGCGGCAGGCCCGACGCCTGCACCGCCGCGAGCATCTTGGGCTGCTTGTCGGCGGCCGAGATCGAGGCGTCCTGTTGGATTTTCGTCACTTCGACAGCAGCGGCGGCGAACTGCTTGATATCGGCGTCGCTGAAATTGGCAGGGGCGGCAGGTGTGGCCTGCGCCGCAGGGGCGGCGGGCGTTGCCGCAGGCGCTGCCGCATCACTCTGCGCGAGCGCGGGATAGGCGGCAAACAGGGCGGCCGACACGACGCCTGCCTTCAACATCTGGAAATTGGAACGACCCATCAATGTTCTTCTCCTCTCGACTGTTACAGTCTTCCGACGATCAAGCTGTGGCTTTGGATGCGGCAAGAGAAGGCGGAACCGGACGAAAAGAGCGATTCCAAAGATGACAGGATAGCGCGCGACGACTGGTCGCACGCAAGGCTCGCCTGGTCGAGGCGGCGCGCCATGCCCCGCCTCGCCAGCCAGGAATCACCAGATCTTCACCCGATCCTTGGGCGCCAGATAGATTTTGCCCCCCGGCGCAGGCTTGAACGCCCCGTACCAGGCGTCGAAATTCCGCACGATGTCGGCCCGATATTGCGACGGCGCATGAGGATCGGTCACCAGCCGCTGGCGCAGATTGGCCTCGCGATAATTGCGCCGCCACACTTGCGCCCAGCCCAGGAAGAAGCGCTCGTCGCCGGTGGTGCCGTCGATCACCGGCGCGGGCTTGCCGCCCAGCGAAGCATGATAGGCGTCGAGCGCGACCGCCAGCCCGGCCAGATCGCCGATATTCTCGCCGAGCGTGAACGCCCCCTTCACATGCGCGCCGGGGAAGGGCTCGTAAGCGTCATATTGCTTGACCAGCCTGTCGGTCAGCCCCTTGAAATTGGCAACGTCCTCGTCGCTCCACCATTGGTTGAGCTTGCCGGTCTCGTCATATTTCGCGCCCTGATCGTCGAAATGATGGCTCAGCTCGTGGCCGATCACCGCGCCGATGCCGCCATAATTGACCGCCGGGTCGGCATGGGGATCGAAGAAGGGCGGTTGCAGGATGGCGGCCGGGAAGACGATCTCCACCATGCCGAAGTTGGCATAAGCGTTGATCTCCATCGGGGTCATGCCCCATTCCCAGCGATAGATGGGCTTGCCGAGCTTGCCGACGGTGTAGGCGAAGTCGAACCGCTTGGCGCGCATCGCATTGCCGAGCAGGTCGTCGCGCCGGATGTCCAGCCCCGCATAATCGCGCCACTTGTCGGGATAGCCGATCTTGGGGGTGAAGGCCGCCAGCTTCTTGTGCGCCCGCGCCTTGGCCGGCGCGCTCATCCAGGGCAGCCCGTCGATCCGCCGGCCCATGGCGGCGATGACATTCTTCACCAGCTGATCCATCGCCGCCTTGGTCTCGGGCGGGAAATATTGCGCGACATAGGCTTTGCCGACTTCTTCGCCCAGCGAATCGCTGAGGAAGGTGACCGCCCGCTTCCATCGCTCTTCGCGCTCGGGCGTGCCGGACAGCGTCGTTCCGTAAAAAGCGAAGTCGGCGTTGGCGATGCTGTCGGGCAGATAATCGGCATAGGCGTGCAGGCTGGACAGCAGCAGCCCGTCCTTCAGCACCCGGAGCGGGGCCCTGGCGATCAGCGCCGCCTCGCCGCTGATGGCGCTTGGTTGGGCGACCAGCAGGTCGGTGAGCGTCAGGCCATTGGCGGCATAGAAGGCGGCGAAGTCGAAGCCGGGCGCGGCCTGCTGCAACGCCGCCAGCGTCATCTTGTTATAGGTCTTGTCGGCGTCGCGGCTGTCCACCTGAGTCCAGTGAACTCTGGCGATCTCGGTCTCGAACGCCATCAGCGCGGCGGCGCGCGCCTTTGCGTCGCTTTCGCCCGCCAGCGCCAGCATCTTTTCGAGATGCGCGACATAGGCGGCGCGGATCGCCGCCATCTTGTCCGACGGGTCAAGATAATAGTCGCGGTCGGGCAGACCCAAGCCACCCTGGCTCATCGAGAGAATATAGGTTTCGGGGTCTTTATCGTCCTGCCCGACGGTGAAGCGGAACGGCCCGCGCACCCCCGACCCCGCCGCCTTGGCGGCGACGCGCGCATAGGCTGCGTGGTCGTTCACCGCCGCGATCTCGGCCAGCCATGGCTTGATCGGGGCAAGCCCCTTCGCCTCGACCGCCGCCTTGTCCATATAGCTCGCATAGGCGTTGCCGATCTTGCTGGCAGGGTCGGCCTGCGCCGCCTCCAATATGCCCCGCGTGCGGCTCTGCGACAGTTCCTCCAGCACCGAGAAGGCGCCATAGTTGGAGCGATCGGCCGGGATCGGCGTGGTCTTTGCCCATGTCCCATTGGCATGATCGTAGAAATCCTCGCCCGGCGGCACCGACTTGTCCATGCCGGCCGTGTCGAAGCCGTAGGTGCCATAGGTGGGCTTGGCGGCCGGCGCGGCAGCCTGATCGGCCTGCGCCGCGCTCGCGGCGATGGTGAGCGCACCGATGGCGGCGCCCAGCAGCAAAGTCTTCATGAATGCGTCCCTTGTTCGTTCGTCGCGGGCCACGCCTGCGCCGGCCCCATGCAAGGGACTTGAACGCCCGTTAAACAGGCTTGTCCATGTCGTTGGTCGAAATCTGATGCAGGTTGATATGGTTGGCGAAGGCCGCGCGCAGGGTGGGCGCGTCGAGCGGATCGAGCAGCGGCAGCCGCCCGAGCGCGGGCACGCCGGCGAGGCGCGGGATGATCCGCTCATTCTCGTCATGCGCTTCGCCGATGAAGGCGATGCCGGCGATCGGCACGTTCCTCGCCTTCAAGGCTTCTATGCTGAGCAGGCTGTGGTTGATGGTGCCTAGCGCGGTGCGCGCACATAGGATCACCTTCTGGCCCCAATGCGCGAACAGGTCCGCCATCAGCAGGGTCTCGGTAAGCGGCACCAGCAGCCCGCCCGCGCCCTCGATCACCAGCGGCCCATCCACCTTGGGCAAGGCGAGCCGATCCAGGTCGATCGTCACCCCGTCGATCCGCGCGGCGAGATGCGGCGAGGCGGGCGTGGTCAGCCGATAGGCTTCGGGCAGGATGCGGCCGGCAGGCAGGGCGGAGAGCGCCGCCACTGTCTCCTTGTCCCCCTCCGGCTCCAGCCCCGCCTGCACCGGCTTCCAATAATAGGCCCCCAGCGCCCCGGCGAGCCCGGCGGCGAACACTGTCTTGCCGATGCCGGTGTCGGTGCCGGTGACGACGAGGACGCTCATTGCACCAGCCGCCGCAGCGTTTCGCCGAGCGCCGCCACATCGCTGCGCCCGACATTCAGCGTCAGCGAGATGCGCAGGCGGCTGGTGCCCGCCGGCACGGTCGGCGGGCGGATGCCGCGCACGTCGAACCCCGCCTCCTGCAAGACTGCCGCAATCCGCATCGTGCGTTGATCCTCCTGAAGAATGACGGGCACGATCTGGCTCTGCGGCGCGGGCAGGCCAAGCGGCGCGCAGATCGCCTCGGCCGCGTCCTGCCGCAATATGGCGAGCCGGTCGCGGCGATCGTCCACCGCCGCGATCCGGTCGAGCGCCGCCGACGCCGCGACCGCCATCAGCGGCGATGGCGCGGTCGAATAGATGAAGGGCCGGGCGCGATTGACCAGATAGTCGATATGGAGCTGAGGCCCGCAGATCAGCGCGCCTTCCGCCCCCATCGCCTTGCCGCAGGTGTGGAGCGTGATGACGTTGTGCCGCCCGTCCAACCCATGTGACAGCCCCCGCCCGGCCGGGCCGAACACCCCCGTCCCATGCGCCTCATCCAGGATCAGCATCGCCTCATGCGTGGCGGCGAGCCGTGCGAGATCAGCGAGCGGCGCCTTGTCGCCGTCCATCGAATAGAGCGTCTCGACCGCAATCCATATCCGGCCCTTGCCCCCTTCGGCGCGAAAGGCGGCGATCAGATCGGCGAAGCTCTGCACGTCATTATGCCGCGCGAACACGGCGGTCGCCTTGCTCATGCGGATGCCGTCATGGACGCTGGCATGGACCAGCTCGTCGGCGACGATCAGGTCGCCGCGCTGGGGCAAGGTGGAAAAGAGACAGAGATTGCCGAAAAAGCCGTTGGCGACGAATAAGGCCGCCTGGGTGCGGAAGAAATCGGCAGCCTTCGCCTCCAGCCCTTCATGCTCGGGCGCATTGCCGCGCAGCAGCCGCGAGCCCCCCGATCCCAGCGGCACGCCGCGCGCCACCGCATCGGCCACCGCCTGCGCGATGATCGGATCGCCGGCCAGCCCCAGATAGTCGTTGGAGGCGAAGTCCCGCCCGGCATTGGGGCTGAGACGACGCAAGCGGCCGCGCTGCTCCAGCGCCGCGAGCTGCGAACGAAAGGGCTCGGCAGTCATGCCGCGCGCTATAGGCCCGGCCGGCCGGCCCGGCAAGCGACGCCGCTCTGGGGACGGCGTGCAAGCACTCGGCCGACCGGCCTTCAGTCCATACCCTCAGCGCGGGTCCGCGTCGTCGACATAATCCTTGACGCTCAGCTTGATCATATAATGGTCCGACAGAAAGCGGTCATGCGCGATCAGGTCTGACGAGCGCAGCACATATTGGCGCGAATAGCGGAATTCCGGCCGGCCCTTCCGCACGAAGGCGCGGTCGAACGGCGCTTCGGCGAACTGCGCGCTCCAATAGGTCGCGCTGTCATTATTGTTGAGATCGACAAAACCGTTGGCGATGAAGGTTTCGATCGCCGGTTCGCTGTTGGCGAGGATATTGGTGTCGCCGATCAGGATCAGGCTGGGGTCGAGCTGCGCATCGACCGCGGCGAGCGCTTCGCACAGAGTCACCGCCTCCCGCGCGCGCACCCGCCGATTTTCGGTCACGCCGCCATAGTTGGACTTCATATGCAGCGGCACCAGAGTGAGACGCCGCCTTTCTTCAAGCTGCTGCCATTCGCCGCCTTCGGGCCGCCGCCACACCTTGATGTCGGACGTGAAGTTGAGCGCATGCGGCGCGCGGTCCCAGAGATTGTCGCCGTCGACCTGATGCTGAACGGGCGGGCGGATCATGTTCGCCAGGCTCACCCGGGTCATGTCCCACATCACCGCGCATAGCTGCGACCGGTCCCCCGCCTGCCGGTTGGGAAGGATGACATAGCGCCATTGCGCATCGTCCAGATGCTCCTCCAGCAGATGGCAGACGATATCGAGATCGGCGTTGCGCTTCTCGCCCTCGGCATGGGATTGGATCACGGGCTGGTTGTCGAACAGCCGCACCTCCTGATCGGCGGGGGTGACGTAGATTTCCTGGAGAACGAGGATGTCGATCCCCGACATTTCGATATGGTCGGCCAGGGCATAGGCGCTCTGCCGCTTGTCCGCGCGCGACGCGCCGCCCAGATGCTCGATATTCCAGCTCGCGATCTGCAAAAAGCTCATCATTCCCTCCGCAAAAGGTTGGACCGGTCGCGACCGATCCAACCCTACCTCAGGAGAGCGATGCTTTTGTGAAGGGACTGCGCCGAAATGGCGCTGATCCGGCGCTCAGGGCGACGGATCAGACGTCCAGATTGGCGACGTTCAGCGCATTGTCCTGGATGAACTCGCGCCGCGATTCGACGACATCGCCCATCAATTGGGAGAAAATTTCGTCGGCCACGTCCGCCTGCTCCACTTCGACCCGCAGCATCGATCGATTGTCGGGATCGAGCGTGGTCTCCCACAGCTGCTCCGCGTTCATCTCGCCCAGCCCCTTGTAGCGCTGGATGGCAAGGCCCTTGCGCCCCGCCGCCAGGATCGCGTCGAGCAGATCGCTTGGGCTGGTGATCGTGACCCCCTTGGCCACGACCGGCAACTCGTCCTCGCCCGCTTCCTCGGCTGCCGCCGCCGCCTTGGCGGTGACGAGCCGGCTGGCGCTGGTGTAGCTCGCCGCCTCCTCGCTGGCGATGGCGTGCAGCTTGCGCGCCTCGGCCGACCCGACGAACCCACCCTCGATCACATGATGGTCGGTGACGCCGCGCCACAGCCGCTCGAAATGGAAGCCCCCTTCCTCGGCGATGCGGCCGGTCCAGCGCCCTTCGGCGTCATGCGCATCCATCCAGGCGACGGTCGCCGCCAGCCGCTGCGCCTGCGCGTCCCTCGACAATTCGGGGTCGAGCGCACCGTTGAGGCTCAGCGCTTCGATGATCTGCGGGTTATAGCGACGCGGCACATAGCGCATCACCGCGCGCATCCGCCGACTATGCTCGATCAGGTGGCGCAGATCGTCGCCGCTGCGCGCCCCGCCGCTCGTCTCCAGCACCATCGTGTCCACGCCATTGTCGACCAGATATTGCTCCAGCGCCGCCTCGTTCTTGAGGTAAACCTCGGAGCGTCCGCGCGTCGCCTTATAGAGCGGTGGCTGGGCGATATAGAGGTGCCCTGCCTCGATGATCTGCGGCATCTGGCGATAGAAGAAGGTCAGCAGCAGCGTGCGGATATGCGCGCCGTCGACGTCCGCGTCGGTCATGATGACGATCTTGTGGTAGCGCAGCTTTTCCAGGTTGAAATCGTCGCGGATGCCCGTGCCCATCGCCTGGATGAGCGTGCCGACTTCCTTGGACGAGAGCATCCGGTCGAACCGTGCTCGCTCCACGTTCAGGATTTTGCCCTTCAGCGGCAAAATCGCCTGGTTATGGCGGTTGCGCCCCTGCTTGGCTGACCCGCCGGCGGAATCGCCCTCGACCAGGAAGAGTTCGGACTTGGCCGGGTCGCGCTCCTGGCAGTCGGCGAGCTTGCCGGGCAGCGAGGCGATGTCCATCGCGCCCTTGCGCCGGGTCAGTTCGCGCGCCTTCTTCGCCGCCTCGCGCGCGGCGGCGGCGTCGATCACCTTCTGCACGATCATCCGCCCATGGGCGGGATTTTCCTCCAGCCATTCGGCCATCTTGTCGGCCATCAGGCTTTCCAAGGGCTGGCGCACTTCGGACGAGACCAGCTTGTCCTTGGTCTGGCTGGAGAATTTGGGGTCGGGGAGCTTGACCGACACGATCGCGGTCAGTCCCTCGCGCATATCCTCGCCGGTGAGGCTTACCTTCTCCTTCTTGAGCGCCCCCGACTTCTCGGCATAATTGTTGAGCGTCCGCGTCAGCGCCGCGCGGAAGGCGGCGAGGTGCGTGCCACCGTCACGCTGCGGGATGTTGTTCGTGAAACACAGCACATTTTCATAATAGCTGTCGTTCCATTCCAGCGCGACGTCGATGGTCACGTCGTCGCGCGTCCCCGCGATCGCGATCGGATCGGGCATCAGCGCAGTCTTGTTGCGGTCGAGATATTTGACGAAGGCCGCAATGCCGCCCTCGTAGAACAGCTCGACTTCCTTCTTCTCCTCATGCCGCGCATCGACCAGGAACAGGCGCACGCCGCTGTTGAGGAACGCCAGTTCGCGGTAGCGATGCTCCAGCTTGTCGAAGTCATAGTCGGTCTGGTTCTTGAAGGTGCCGCCATCGCCGGGCACCTTCTCGGTCGACGCGAGGAAGGTGACGCGCGTGCCCTTCTTCCCCTCTGGGGCCTTGCCGACCACCTTCAGCGGCGCGACCGCATCGCCATAGGCGAAGCGCATATAATGCTCCTCGCCGTCCCGCCAGATGTTGAGATCCAGCCACTCGGAAAGCGCATTGACCACCGAAACGCCCACGCCATGCAGGCCGCCAGACACCTTATAGGCGTTGTCGTCGCTGGTGTTCTCGAACTTCCCGCCCGCGTGCAGCTGGGTCATGATGACCTCGGCGGCGGAGACGCCCTCTTCCTTGTGGATGCCGGTCGGGATGCCGCGGCCATTATCTTCCACGCTCACCGACCCGTCGGGGTTCAGCGTGATGACGATCCGGTCGCAATGCCCGGCCAGCGCCTCGTCGATCGCATTGTCGCTGACCTCGAACACCATATGATGCAGGCCGCTGCCGTCGTCGGTATCGCCGATATACATGCCGGGCCGTTTGCGGACGGCGTCCAGCCCCTTCAGCACCTTGATGCTGTCTGCGCCATAATCATTGCTGTTGGGGGAATTCACGGGTTCTTCGCTCATGCCGAGCATATAGGGACTCGCCCCACGAAACTAAAGCGAAACATGCCATCTTCCGGGCGCAGCCGGGGCAGTCTATCAAGCCACGATGCGCGCGCTTCTGATCCCCCTTTTGATCCTGTCGGCCTGTTCCCGGACCAGCGACATTTATGAGGAACTGCCCAACAGTTCGCTCGCCGGCGCGCCGCGCGAGGATGTGCCCGAAAGCCGCATGGATGCGCCCGTCGCCCGTCCGGTGACGATCGGGGAGGACGGTCCCCGGCTCGACGCCTGCGGCGCGCTGGGGCGGGTGACGCGCGCCGGATCGGGTGGCCTTTCCTTGCGCGCCGCTCCTTTTGCCGATGCGAAGGAACTGGCGCGGCTGGCCGAAGGGCAAAGGGCGTGGATCTGCACCCGCAGCCTCGACCAGAAATGGCTCGGCGTCGTCGTTCAACCCGCGCCAGTGCCCGACAACGCTGCGGACACGCCGGATTGCGCCGTCTCCTCGCCGGTCGAACGCCGCCAGCCCTATGCCGGCCCCTGTCCCAGCGGCTGGGTGTCCAGCGCCTATGTCCGCCTGATCGCGGGCTAGCCGCCTCACTCGATCCCGGTGAACACCAGCTTCTGCACCCGTCGCCCGGTATTCACCTCGGTGGCGTAGATATTACCCTGGCTGTCGGTATCGATGCTGTGCAGCCAGGTGAACTGCCCCGCCTGCCGCCCCACCCGGCCGATTGCGCCCAGCACCTCATGCGTCTTGCGCCGCAAGATCCAGATGCGCCCGTTCATCATGTCGGCGACGTAGAGATAGGTCTGCTCGGGATCGGGCGAGAAGGCAATGTCGGTGACGGTGTGCGTCCCGCCCGTCTCCCCCGCGATCACCAGGTCGCGCACGAAGGTCAGGCCGCCATCCTTCTCCCGCTTGAACAGCTGCGCGCGGTTGTTGTTGCGGTCACAGACATAGAGATGCCCGTCCTTCGTCGGCACGACGCAATGGACGATGTCGGCGAACATCGGCGACTTGGGATTGGCGACCTTGCTCGGATCGACGGCATGGCTCTGGTCGAAATCGCCGCTGCGCGTCGGCGCGACCGGCGGCTTGGCATAGGCGCCCCAGCGGCCCTTGTAGCCGCCGCTCTTCGCGTCGAAGCCGATGACGCGCCGGTTCACATAGCCGTCGGACACCAGCACCATGCCGTCCGTGTGCGTGACGTCGGATGGGTTGCCAAGCTGGTCGGTCGCATCATTGCCCCCGGTTTTCTCCCGCCGGCCGATCTGGCGGAGATATTTGCCCTCCGCCGTATAGTTCATGACGACATGGTCGCCCTTGCCATTGCCGCCGAACCAGACCGTGCCGTCCTTGTCCACGAACACGCCATGCAGGCTAGCGGGCCATTGGTTCACCCCCTCGATCGTCGGCGCGCTTGCCGCCCCGCCCCAGCCGCTCAGATAGCGCCCGTCGGCCGAAAAGCGCACGACCGGTGGCGCAGGCTTGCAGCAGACAGCGATCGGCGGGGTTTGAGCCAGGCCCGTGTCGGTGCCGGTCAGCGAGTGGGGCCGATGTACTACCCAGACGCTGTCGTCCGGCCCGACCGAAACGCCGCTCACCTGCCCCAGCAGCAGGTCGCTGGGCATGGCCGGCCAGGCGGCGTCCACCTTGAAGCGCGGCATCTTCGTCCCAACAGGCGCGATCTGCTCGAAGGCGAGCGGCGCCAATGCCTGGTCGGGCGCAGCAGCGGCGGCCAGGGGCAGGCAGAGCAGGGCGGCGAACAAGGCGCGCATGGCGAGGCGACTCCCGGATGGATGGACCGCGCGATCATGCCCGTCACCGCGCCCAGGTCAACGCTCGTGGCACGATCTTTGAAGAAGGCTTTTCCCGCCCAACTGGCCTTTTCCAACGATGCCAATTGTCGGTAAGGGCGGAAGGCCATCAGGCCAGAAAGGGAGCCAGTCCTCGTGTCCGCTTCGCTGCTTCGTCCGCCCTCCCTCCTCCGCCTGCTCGGCGCCTGGCGCGCGCAGGACAGCGCGGAGCCTGCCTATCGCCAGTTGGCGCAGGCGCTCAGGATGCTGGTGCTCGACGGCCGCGTGGCGCTCAACGTCCGCCTGCCCGGCGAGCGCGAACTCGCCGCCGCGCTCGGCCTCTCGCGCACCACCGTCGCCGCCGCCTTCGACCGGCTGCGCGACGAGGGCTTCCTCGAAAGCCGCCAGGGGTCTGGCAGCGTCACGCGCCTGCCCGCCGGCCGCGCCGCAGCGCCGCTGCCCGACATCGAGCCGGCGCAGGGCGGGGGCAACCTCCTCAACTGGACCCATGCCGCCCTGCCTGCCGCGCCGGGCGTCGCCCGCGCTTATGCCCATGCGGTCGAGGCGCTGCCCGCCTATCTTGGCGATCTCGGCTATGACCCGCTCGGCCTTGCCGTGCTGCGCCGCGCGGTCGCGGCCCATTATGAGCGGCGCGGCTGCCCGACCTCGCCCGATCAGATCATGGTCACCAACGGCGCGCAGCAGGGCTTTTCGCTGCTTTTGAAATGGCTGGCCGGGCCGGGCGACCGGGCGGTGATCGACCATCCGACCTACCACAACGCCATCCAGGCGCTCCAGCGCGCGCATGTCGTGCCGGTGCCGGTCGGCCTGCCGCGCCAGGGCTGGGATATCGACGCGATGGAGGCGGCTTTCCGCCAGACCGCCCCCCGCTTCGCCTATGTCATCGCCGATTTCCACAACCCCACCGGGCGCAGCATGGACCCCGGCACCCGCCGCGCGCTGGTGGCGGCGGCGACGCGCAGCCATACCCCGCTCATCATCGATGATACGATGGTGGCGATGGGGCTCGATTTCGCGCCGCCCCCGCCGGTCGCGATCCACGACCCTTCGGGGCGGCAGGTCATCACCATTGGATCGGCCAGCAAGATATTCTGGGGCGGCTTGCGGGTGGGGTGGATTCGCGCCGATCCGCAGACGATCGCCGCGCTCGGCCGGCTGCGCACCACGATGGACATGGCCAGCCCGGTGGTGGAGCAGCTCGCCGTCGCGCAGCTGATCGACGCCGATGTGGGGCTGGGCGAGCGGGCCGATGCGCTGCGCGCCCGGCGCGACCATCTGATCGGGCTGCTCGAACGCCGCCTGCCGCACTGGTCGGTCGATGCGCCCGCCGGCGGCCTCTCGCTCTGGGCCGAAATGCCCCGCGCCGAGGCGACCGCGCTCGCCGCGCTCGCCGAAAGCATGGGCGTGCGCGTGGCGCCCGGCCCGCGCTTCGGCGTCGGCGGCGCGTTCGAGCGCTTCCTGCGCCTGCCCTTCACGCTGGACGAGGCCCAGCTCGAGGCCGGGGTCGAACGGCTGGTCGAAGCCGACGCCCGCCTCCACGCCCGCAGCCCCAAGCTGCGCGACTCCCCCGCGCTCGCGCTGGAAGCCGACCGGCTGATCTGAACATCCTCCCCTGGAAGGGGAGGTGTCGCGCGCGAAGCGCGTGACGGAGGGGTGTCGCCCTATCGAGACGGTGACACCCCTCCGTCAGGGCTTCGCCCTGCCACCTCCCCCGCCGGGGGGAGGATGTTCAGCTTACGCCGCCTTCTTCCCCGCCTGATAACGCTCGATCGCCTCGATCGTGATGCGCTTGGCGTCCTCGGCCCCGCCCCAGGTGCCGACGCGGACCCACTTCTTCTTTTCCAAATCCTTGTAATGGGTGAAGAAATGCTCGATCTGCTCCATCACGATGCCGGGCAGGTCGTCCTTCTCCGTCACGTTGGAATAATAGGGGAAGACCGAGTCGGCCGGCACGCAGACCAGCTTCTCGTCGCCGCCCGCTTCATCCTCAAGGTTCAGCACCGCGATCGGCCGCGCGGCCACTACGGCGCCGGGGATGAAGGGCGATCGCGCGATCACCAGCGCATCGAGCGGATCGCCGTCGGGCGACAGCGTATGGGGCACGAAGCCGTAATTGGCCGGATAGCGCATCGGCGTGTGCAGGATGCGGTCCACGAACAGCGCGCCCGACGCCTTGTCGAACTCATATTTCACAGGCTCGCCGCCGGTCGGCACCTCGATGATGACGTTGAGGCTGTTGGGCGGATCGTCGCCGACCGGGATCAGTTCGATATTCATGGAAAAACGCCTTGTCCTGCCTGTTGGGTTGAGAGCGATTATGTTCTTGGTTGCAGCAGCCGGTCGAGGCTGCCGTCACCCCCTCCTGTCTTTTCGAGGCGCGGATAGCGTAGCCCACCCGAATAATCGAGGGTCAAAGTGCGATAATATTTGTCCTGTTTGAGGATGATCTGGATCGGCTGCTTGGCCTTGATCGCGGCCTTCCACACGTCGCCGGAAAATTCGTCGCCATTGACCGCGAATATCTTCGTGCCGACCGTCAGCCCCGCCTTGAACGCTGCGCTGTCCCAGATCACCGCCGTCACCTCACCGTCATTCTTGACGATCGCGCCGATGCCGAAGCTCTGGTCGGTCATCTTATTGGCGCCCTCGGCCGCCTTGGTATAGGCGCCTGGCTCCTCGCCATAGACCAGATTGTAGCCGCCCAGGATGAAGCCGCCCTTGGGCGTCTCGCGCGTCGGGCTGTCGACATATTTCTGGAAGAAGCCGGCCCAGTCATAAGGCGCGATGTCATTCAATGTCTTGATGACGTCGCCGCGATTATAGACGACCTGCCCCCAGTCGCCCGGATTGATCCCGAAAAAGGCCTTGGCGAAGTCGTCCAGGCCTTTCTTGCCCCGCGTCGCCTTGGCGATGATCGCATCGGCTTCCAGCCAGATCATCAGCCCTTCATTGTAATAATCCTCGGACCGCTGCCAGCTCGGCCAGCCCTTGGGCCGGCGGGCGGAGATGATGGGATCGTGGGTCGTATCCTCCATCGGCCGCCACTGCCGCCCGACCGCCGTATCCAGCTTCGCGGCGATATGGGCATAGGCGTCCAGCGTCTCCTGCTTGCTGAACAGCCCCGACCGCGCGCCCAGCACATAGCCCCAGAATTGCGTCTGCCCTTCATAGACCCACAGCAGATTATCCTGCATCGGCACGTTGAAGTCGGGGGTCCAGAGCAGGTCGGGGCGGCGGAACTTGCCGTCCCAGCTATGGGTCAATTCGTGCGGCAGCAGGTTGCGGTCCAGCAGCGCCTCGCCCTTGTCCCAGCTCTTGAAATAGCCCGGCTCCACCTGGTTCTCGGAACTGCGATGATGCTCCAGGCCGATGCCGCCCATCTCGTCGGTGATGGCGAGCAGGAAGTCATAATGGTCGAAATGATAGGCGCCGAACAGCTTGCCCGCCTCGGCCACCAGCTTGCGGTGCTTGGCGATCTGCTCGGGCTTGAACTCCAGCTCGTCGGCGTCGTCGGCGACGATGTTGAGCGTCACATTGCTGCCTAAGTCCACCGGCTTGAAATAGCGGCCGGCGAACACCGGCGAATCCTGCAACGCTTCATAATCGATCGTCTCATAGGCGACGGCGTTGCCGCTCTTCGTGCCGCGCAGCGCGGTCGCCGCCCGCCAGCCCGCCGGATAGGTCACCGTCGCCTGGATCGGGATCTGCCGCGTATAATAGCCCGCCGGATAGAGCGACACGCTCTCCCACTGGATGTTCAGCATCTTGGGCGTCACCACGACGCGGCCCTGATTGGGCTGCGTGGCGGACAGGAACTGGAACTGCGCCACCACCTCCGTCGCGCCCTGCGGCACGTCGATCACAAAAGCATAGACGTTCAAAGGATCGCGCTTCCATGCAACCGGCTGACCGTTCGCCGTGACGGTAAGGCCGGTCAGCTTCTCGATCGCCCCACGCGGCGCATGGTTGCCGGGCAGCCATTCGGGCATCAGCAAAGTCAGCGGCCCGGCCTGCGCGACCGGGATCGTCTCCTTCACGCGGAAGATGCGCTGCGTGGTGTCGCTGGCGTCGACCTCCAGCCGGATCGTGCCGCCGGGATAGGGCACGTCCTTGGGCATGGGGGCGCCGCTGTTCACTGGCAGGGCGGCGGGCTTGGAGCGAATCGCGTCCTGCGCCAGCAGCGGGGCGGCAAGCGCGGTGGAAAATATGAGGGCGGCAGCAAGGCTGCGGATCATGGATGTCTCCGAAAAGATAGGCGGGCGGACCCGCCCGGATGGGGCCAGCATGGCGGCAGCACGGGCGCGCGTCCAGCCCCGCCGCATGAAAAGGGGGGTTGATCGCCGCCCGGCTTTTCGCCATGCACCCCGCCATCGGGATCAGCGCCTTCCCGGTCAGCGCTCGCGCGCCAAAGGCTGCCCCAAAAACCCCGCCTCGCGGGATGAAGGAGCCTGTTCGTGACGCTGAAGCGCCTGTTTATCTCTGCCTACGCCCTCTGCGCCGCCCTTCCCGCCGCCGCCGCCGAAGACCAGGGTCTGACCCTCTCCGGCAACGCCCGCCTCCGCTACGAAGCGCTTGCCGGCCAGGCGCGCGCGGGTCTCGACGACCGGATCGACATCGTCAGCCTGCGCACCGTGCTCGCGGCCGACTGGCGGCAGGGGCCGGTCCATGTCGGGGTCGAACTATGGGACAGCCGCATCTGGGGCGGCCATCCGGGCGAAGGCATCGGCACCGGAGAGGTCAACACGTTCGAGCCGGTCCAGGCTTACGTCACCGCCGATCTCGGGCCGGTGCTGGGGGAGGGGAGCAAGACATCGGTCCAGCTCGGCCGCTTCATGCTGAACCTCGGGGCGCGCCGGCTGGTCGCGGCGGACGATTATCGCAACACCACCAACGGCTATACCGGCGCGCGGGTCGATCTCGCGACGGCGCAGGGCGGCAGCGCCACGCTCATCTACGTCCTGCCGCAGCAGCGCCGCCCCGACGACGAAGCCTCGGTCCTCGACAATGATTTCGCGCTGGACCGTGAGGGCTTCGACCTTCAGCTCTGGGGCGGCTATGGCGCGCAGCGCCTCAGCAAGTCGAGCTTTGCCGAGATCGGCTATTTCCGCCTGCGCGAGCGCGACCGCCCCGGCCGCCCGACGCGCGACCGCGACCTTCACAGCATCAGCCTTCGCCTGATGCGCGATCCCGCGCCGCGCCGCTTCGACTATGAAGTGGAGGGCATCTGGCAGATGGGCCGGATCAGCGCCTCCACTGCCGCCACTGCCCGCACCCTCGCCGTCGCCGCCTGGTTCGCTCATGCCGACGCCGGCTACAGCTTCCCCGGCCCCTTGAAGGCGCGGCTGTCGGCCGAGTTCGACTATGTGAGCGGCGACCGGCCGGGCGGCGCTTATAACCGCTTCGACACATTGTTCGGGATGCGCCGGGGCGATTTCACCCCCGCCGGCATCTTCGCCCAGACTCACCGCGCCAACATCATGACGCCCGGCCTGCGCGTCGAAATGGCCCCGGGCAAGCGGCTCGATCTGTTCGCCAACTGGCACCCGATGTGGCTCGCCAGCCGCACCGACGCCTTTTCGACCACGGGCGTGCGCGATGCCACCGGGCGGTCGGGGCGCTTCGCCGGCCATCTGCTCGACGGCCGCCTGCGCTGGTGGGCGCTGCCGCAGAAGCTGCGCGCCGAAGTCAATGCCAGCCTCATCCTCAAGGGCCACTTCCTGCACGAGGCGCCCAACGCGCCCGATACTGGCGACACGCGCTATATATCCCTCGCCATGACCGCGAATTTCTAGCGCTACCCTGTCCCAAAAAGCGTTTTCCTCGGGCTCTATTTGCCGTTAAAGGCGCTGCCCCATGGCAAAAACAGAAACGCCGCGTCCGGTGCGCGGCACGCAGGACATGCTGGGCGGCACCCCCGACGCCTTTCAGGAGAAGTTCGCGCACGTCGTCGCGACCTTCGACCGGGTGCGCCGCCTCTACGGCTTCCAGCGGGTCGAGGTGCCGGTGTTCGAGCAGACCGCCGTGTTCGCGCGATCGTTGGGCGAAAGCACCGATGTCGTCTCGAAGGAAATGTACACCTTCCAGGATCGCGGCGGCGACAGCATCACCCTGCGCCCGGAATTCACCGCCGGCATCAGCCGCGCCTATATCACCGAGGGCTGGCAGCAATATGCGCCGCTGAAGGTGGCGACCCACGGCCCGCTGTTCCGCTATGAACGCCCGCAAAAGGGCCGCTTCCGCCAGTTCCACCAGCTCGACGCCGAAATCATCGGCGCGGCCGAGCCGGGCGCGGACGTGGAGCTGCTGGTCATGGGCGACCAGCTGCTGCGCGAGTTGAAGATCGAAGGCGTGACCCTCACCCTCAATACGCTGGGCGACGCGCAGAGCCGCGAAGCCTGGCGCGCCGCCCTGATCGCCCATTTCGAGGCGCATCTCGGCGAGCTGTCCGAGGAAAGCGTCGAGCGCCTCGCGAAGAACCCCTTACGCATCCTCGACAGCAAAGACCCCCGCGACCGCCCCGTCGCCGACAGCGCGCCGGGCATCGACGCCTATCTGACCGACGAAGCACACAGCTTCTTCGACAAGGTGACGAGCGGGCTAGATGCGGCCGGCGTCGCCTACCAGCGCAATGACCGCCTCGTGCGCGGCCTCGACTATTACCGCCACACCGCGTTTGAGTTCGTGACCGACCGCCTCGGCGCGCAGGGCACCGTGCTGGGCGGCGGGCGTTACGACGGCCTGATCGAGAATCTCGGCGGGCCGAGCACCCCTGCGGTTGGTTGGGCGGCGGGGATCGAGCGGCTGGCGATGCTGGTGGATGGGGTGGAGATCGAGAAGCCCGAGATTGCCGTCCTTGCCGACAAGAGCGAATATGTTGATCTAGCATCTGAACTGGCGCTGCGCCTTCGCCAAGCGGGGATTGCTGCTTACGCACCATTCAAGTTTCGCAAATTCCAAAAGGAATTTGAGAAAGCGCATAAGAGTGGAATAGCCTATGCTTTAGAACTGGCTGATTTGGCTGTCCCCGGTGGAATAGCGCACGCCCGCATCATATTTGGCAATCGTAGCGCCGAGGAAGTGATGCCTCTAGCCAACGAGATTGAGGCTATTCTGGAGCGAGGGTTCAAAATATCTCCCATGAGCGAATTGCCGCAAGGATCTATAGGCTGGCGGATACTCGAAAGACGTTGATGTCCATCTCCGCCAATCGCGCCCACCCCACCCCGTTCGCCCTGAGCCTGTCGAAGGGCTCTTCTTTCTTCGAGAAGAAGGGAAAGGGCTTCGACAGGCTCAGCCCGAACGGGATTGAGGCGCGCCCCTAAATGCACATCTCCGCCGAACGCATCGCGCAGATCGAGGCGCGCCGGGATGAGGTGCAGGCGTCGATGACGCGCGCCGATCTGCCCGCCGATGCGTTCGTCAAGCTCTCCAAGGAATATGCCGAGATCGAGCCGGTCGCCAACGCCGCGCGAGAGCTGCGCCGCTTGCGGCAGGAACTGGCCGCGCTGGAGACGATGACCGGCGGCGAGGAGGCCGACCCCCTCATGCGCGACATGGCGCAGGAGGAGATGCAGATCCTCAAAGCCCAGCTCCCCGCCGCCGAGCGCGCGCTGGCGCTGCACCTCATCCCCCGCGACGCCGCCGACGCGCGCCCCGCGATGCTCGAAATCCGCGCCGGCACCGGCGGCGACGAAGCCGCTTTGTTCGCCGGCGACCTCTTCCGCATGTATCAGCGCTATGCCGATACGCAGGGCTGGAAGCTGGAGATCATCTCCGCCAACGCCTCCGAACAGGGCGGGTTCAAGGAAGTCGTTGCCAGCGTCAACGGCGCGGGCGCCTTCGCCAAGCTCAAGTTCGAGAGCGGCGTCCACCGCGTCCAGCGCGTCCCCGCGACCGAAAGCGGCGGCCGCATCCACACCAGCGCCGCCACCGTCGCCATCCTGCCCGAGCCCGAGGAAGTGGACGTCCAGATCGCCGACTCCGACCTCAAGATCGACATCTATCGCGCGTCCGGGGCAGGAGGGCAGCATGTGAACACAACGGACTCAGCTGTCCGAATCACCCATTTGCCCACCGGCCTCGTCGTCATCCAGCAGGACGAACGCTCCCAGCATAAGAACAAGGCGAAGGCGATGCAGGTGCTCCGCGCGCGCCTCTATGAAGCCGAACGCGAGCGCGCCCACAGCGAACAGGCCGGCGCGCGCAAGGCGATGGTGGGTTCGGGCGACCGCTCCGAACGCATCCGCACCTATAATTTTCCGCAAGGCCGAGTCACCGACCACCGCATCAACCTGACCCTCCACCGCCTGGCCGAAATCCTCGAAGGCCCCGGCCTCGCCGAAGTCATCGACGCGCTGATCGCCGAGGATGAAGCCGCACGCCTCGCGCAACTGGATGGGGTAGGATGACGGCGCTCTTCCTCCCCTCCCTAAAAGGGAGGGGAGATGCGTAGCATCCCCGACGCATTACGCGAATCAGCTGTCCCACTCGCTGTTCGCTTTGACACGCCGCGCCTCGACGCCGAGCTGCTGATGGCCCATGCGCTCGGTCTCTCCCGCGCCGACATGCTGCTGCGCCAGCACGATCTTTCCGTGCCGGACAGCTTCGCCGCGCTGGTCGCCCGCCGCATCGCCGGCGAGCCGATCGCGCATATCATCGGCTCCCGCGACTTCTGGACGATCAGCCTCACCGTCACCCCCGATGTGCTGATCCCCCGCCCGGACAGCGAGACGCTGATCGAGGCAGCGGTCGATCATTTCGCCGCCGGCGCGCCAGCCACCATTCTCGACCTCGGCACCGGCTCGGGTGCGCTGCTGCTCGCGGCGTTGAGCCAATGGCCGCAGGCGCGCGGTCTCGGTGTCGATGCCTCGCCCGCCGCGCTCGCCGTGGCGCAGGGCAATGCCGACCGCCTCGGGCTCGCCGACCGCGCCACTTTCCGGCTCGGCGACTGGGGACAGGGGATCGCCGGCCCGTTCGACCTGCTGCTAATCAACCCGCCCTATATCGGCCTCTCGGAGCCGCTCTCCGGCGATGTGCTGCGCGATCCGCCCGCCGCCCTGTTCGCGGGCGAGGATGGTCTTGCCGACTATCGCCGCATCGCGCCCGCCCTGCCGCGCCTCATCGCGCCGGGCGGCATCGCCGCGATCGAGATCGGCCATGCCCAGCGCGCCAGCGTCTCCGCGCTGCTCGCAGATCAAGGGCTGGCGGTCGCCGTCCGCAAAGACCTGGCCGGCCATGATCGCTGCCTCGTCGCGCGACATGCCTGTTAGTCCATATGCGTTTTCCTTGGACCCGGCGCGAAAATGGCTTGGTTTCTTGGTTTAAAGCCACTACATCGGTGTCAGGACCGGTATCCTCTCATGACATGGTCATGCGGCCATCGACGGAAAAAGGCCGGTTTCTTTAGCTCCTTATAGTCATGACGGCGCTCGCTGCAAAGGCGCCGCGGGCGGCTGGGGTAATGGTCCGGGGCGAAGGACCATGCCTGGCGGAGCCATATTCGGTCCCGATGAAGCGGGCCGTGCTTGGGGATGGCGACTGAACAGTGTTTTCAGTGAATGGTGACATAGCGAACGCAAGGATCATGTCTTGATCAACAATCGGCAGGCCGGCCGCCGCAATCGCGGCCGGAACAACAACAATGGCCGCCCCAACGGAAACAACCGGGGCGGCGGCGACAATGGCAACCGCATCGACAACCGCGCACGCGGCAACGCGGCCCAGCTTCTTGAGAAATACAAGAATATGGCGCGCGACGCCCAGATGGCGGGCGACCGGGTGAACGCTGAATATTATCTCCAGTTCGCCGACCACTATTTCCGTGTCCTCGCCGACAATCGCGCCCGGCAGGAGGAGCAGCAACAGCGCTTCCGTCCCCGCGACGAGGGCTATGACGAGGATAGCGACGATTTCGACACGGCCGAGGATGGCGGCGACGACTATCGCGTCGAGCAGCCCTCCTATGATCGCGCGCCGCGCGACCAGGGTCGGGATCAGGCGCGTGACCAGTCGCGTGACCAGGATGGGCGCGAGAGCCGCAACTATCGCGACAATCGCGAGCCGCGCGACAATCGCGACGGCAACCGCAGCTACAATAATAACGACCGCCGCGACCGCAACAACCGCCGCGACCGCTTCGCCCCGCAGGACGGTCCCGCGCCCATGGAAATGGGCGTCGAAGGCCCGATCGGCACCCCCGCTGATACGCCCGCGCCGCAGCCCCGCCAGGCAGCGCCCGCGCCTGCGCCCGTAGCCGAAACGGCGCCCGAGGCCGAAGCGCCCCGTCCGCGTCGCGGCCGCCCGCGCAAGACCGCCGCGCCCGCCGAAACGGCCGAGAGCTTCGACGCCGCCGTGCTGCCGCCCTCGATCGCCCGCGCCGACAATGACGCGCAGCCCGAGGCCGAGGAAGCACCCAAGAAGCGCACCCGTCGGCCCCGCGCCGCAGCGGCCGAAGCCGCCGAATAAGCCGCTGCCGATAAGCGCGAAAAAGGGACGGCGCCCGGCGCGCCGTCCCTTTTTTCATGCCCGCTTTCCAATCCCGCCGCGATCCGGCACAACGGCCCGGTATAGGAGAGATGCCGATGATCGCCGCGCGCCTGCTGCCCTTCCTGCTGACCGCTCTTCCCCTCGCCGCCATGGCGCAGGATGCCGCCGATCCCACCGGCGCGACCGCGCAGGGCGATGTCGCCGTGACCATCTACAATGACGGTCAGAGCCTGGTGCAGGACGACCGGCAACTTCCCGTCAACGCCGGCCGCAACCGCATCGAATTTCCCGACGTATCCGCCCGCATCCGCCCGGAAACGGTCAACCTCTCCGGCCCCGGCCTCGCCATCGTCGAGCAGAATTTCGACTTCGACCTCCTCTCCCCCGACAAGCTGATGGACAAGGCGGTAGGGCAGGAGGTGACTCTGGTCCGCACCAATCCCGCCACCGGCACGGAAACGCGCGAGCGCGCCAAGGTGCTGGCGGCCAATGGCGGCATCGTGCTCCAGATCGGCAGCCGGATCGAGGTGCTGCGCGACGATGGCCTGCCGGTGCGCGTCGTGTTCGACCGGGTGCCGCCCAATCTGCGCGCCCGCCCGACCCTGTCGGTCACGGTTGATGCGGCGCGCGGCGGCACCGTGCCGGCGCGCCTTTCCTACCTCACCCCCAATCTCGGCTGGACCGCCGATTATGTCGCCCTGTTCGACGCGGCGAAGGGCGCGATGGACATGCAGGGCTGGGTGACGCTCACCAACAACACCGGCACGACCTTCACCAATGCCAAGACCATCCTGGTCGCCGGCAATCCGGCCAGCGGCGGCGGCCGGCGCAACTGGTGGCAATCGTTGAGCGGCGCGATCGACCAGGCCGGCACCGAAAGCGGCCCGCGCGAGCGGCTCGGCGACTTCTACCTCTATCCCCTGGCCCAACGCACCACCATCGCCAACGCGCAGCAGAAGCAGGTCAGCTTCCTCGACGTGAAAGGCGCGCCGGCGCGCTCCACCTATGAATATGTCAATGGCTGGCTCGCCAGTTCGACCGAACCGATGAGCGCGTCGAGCGTCCTCAAATTCTCGACCTCGAAGCAAGGCGGCCTTGGCGATCAGCTCCCCGCCGGCACCATCCGCGTCTATATGCGCGACGCGCGGGGCGACCCGCAGTTCATCGGCGAAAACGGCATCGACCATACGCCCATGGGTTCGTCGATGGCGCTGCGCACGGGCCAGGCGTTCGA
This sequence comes from Sphingobium sp., assembly GCF_036170395.1. Lineage (GTDB taxonomy): Bacteria > Pseudomonadota > Alphaproteobacteria > Sphingomonadales > Sphingomonadaceae > Sphingobium. The sequence goes on along the minus strand of NZ_JAVHPD010000005.1, from coordinate 4,881 downwards.
CGTCAAGGTCCGTCCGACGGTCGAGCAGCGCACCCGCAAGAGCGGATCGCGCTGGGAAACGAAGATGCGCTATACCCTCAGCAACGCGCGGCCCGAACCGGTGACGATCGACCTCGCCCAGCAGGGCCTGTGGGGCGATACGCGGGTGACGGCGCAAAGCCTGGAGGGCAGGCGCACCTCCGCCGACCGGATGGAATGGAGCGTTCCGGTGCCCGCCAACGGAACGGTCGACCTCACCGTCACCTTCGACACGCGCTATTGAAGCGGCTCGCCATGCGGCCTTCCCCTTGTTCCCCGGCGAAGGCCGGGGTCCAGTTCCGCCCCATCGACTGGGCTCTTACATTAGCGGGTGCATGGCGCTCCCTGCTTCTCCTTTTCTGTCTCGGCCTTGTCTCCGCCCCTGTCCACGCCGACACCGTCATCTCCCCCAAGGCCGACTCCGTCTCGCTCACCATCTATCGCCAGCCCGGCCGCGCCCAAGGCGCGATCGACCCGAACTGGCCGCGCGGCTACGCGCTCGTCACCGAAACCCGCACGGTCAACCTCCCCAAGGGCGAATCGACCATCCGCTTCGAGGGCGTCGCCGAAGGGCTGATGCCCGAAACCGCCGTCCTCTCCGGGATGCCGCGCGGCGTGCGCGAGAAGAATCGCGACGCCCGCCTGCTCTCACCCGCCGGCCTGGTCGACGCTTATCTGAAACGCAGCGTCACCCTCCAACGCACCAATCGCAAGACAGGCAAGGTCGTTCGGCAGGATGCAGTCATCAGCGCCGGGCCGATGGGCGGCGTCATCCTCCGCACGGGTGAGGGCTACGAAGCGCTGGGGTGCAGCGGCCTCCCCGAACGGATGCTTTATCCCCGCGCGCCTGCCGATCTCTCCGCCCGTCCCACCCTCTCGGTCATCGCGAGCGCCGACCGCCCGGCCCGCGCCACGCTCCAGCTCACCTATCTGGCCGAAGGGTTCGACTGGGCCGCCAACTATGTCGCCGACATGAAGCCCGACGGGCGCACGCTCGACCTCATGGCCTGGCTGACGGTCGCCAATGGCGGCGTCACCGGCTTTCCCGACGCGCGCCTGTCGGTGATCGCCGGCCAGCCCAACAAGCGCGGCCGCGCGCCCCAGCCGCGCCCGACGGGCGGCCCGCTGCACCTGCAATGCTGGCCGATGGATATCACCAGCACCCATCCGGTCTGGGCGCTCTTCCCCGTGCAGATGCCGGAGCGAGTGGAGGAAATGAGCGGCCTGGAAGATGTCATCGTCACCGCGCAGCGCCGCAATGTCGTTCCCGCCCCGGCGATGATGGCTCCCCCGCCACCCCCGCCGCCGCCACCCCCGCCGCCGCCCGAGGATGTCGGCGACCTCAAACTCTACCGAGTTCCCATGGCGGTCAATGTTTCGGCCAGCGGCCAGAAGCAGGTCGCATTGCTCCGCCAGGGCGGTGTAAAGGTGGAACGGCTCTACGCCGCCACCGCCGGTTACGGCATAGAGGAGCCGCGCCCCATGACGCTGCGGCTGCGCCTCCAGAATCGCAAAAGCGACGGCCTTGGCCTTCCGATGCCATCGGGCCGCGTCGCGGTGTTCGAGGATGTGGACGGCCTGCGCCTGCTCGCCGGCGAAGCCGATATAGGCGACAAGGCGGAGGGCGAGCGGGTCGATTATGACATCGCCCAAAGCCCCGACGTCCGCATCGTCGAGACCCGCCTGTCGCAGACTCGCACCGTGCGCAATTGGGCGATCCGCCTCACAAATGCGCGCCCCTTCGATGTCACGGCCGAAGTCACCATTCCCCACGCGATCGATCCGCGCCCCACCGACATGGAACGGCGCGGCGACGCCTGGATTTGGCGCGTCACGATCCCTGCCAATGGCGCGGTGGACTATGGCTATGCCGAGCGGCTCGCCCGCTGACTCTCAACCTTCCGGCAAGGGGCGCGGCCGGTGGTTCGCATCCAGCGCCACGAACGTATAGACCCCGCTCGTCAGCTCCACCTGCGTCTGCGCCATGCCGCGCGTCGCCACCACATCGATGCGGATCGCCACCGATGTGCGCCCGCGCTTCTCCTCGCGCGCATAGACCGACACGAGATCGCCCAGCAGGATCGGCGCGATGAACTTCATGCTCTCGATCGCTACCGTGGCGACCGGCCCTTGCGCGATCCGATGCGCGACGATGCCGCCGCCAATGTCCATCTGGCTCAGCACCCAGCCGCCGAAAATATGGCCGTTCGCATTGATGTCGGTCAGACGCGGGATGACCCGCAGCACTGGCTCGCCCCGTCCTTCAGTCATCCAGCGGCACCTCGTCCTTTAACCTGTCGATCACCTGCGCGTCATGCCCGGTTCCGTGCGAGAGGAAAGCGAGCGCCATCAGCCCTGTGCCCAGCATGAAGGTCAGCCACACCCCCAATATCGTCGCGATCGCCATATGCAGCGGCAGCGATCCCTTCCACCAATAGAGGAACAGCAGCGCCGCGCCGACGCAACCCGCGCCCCCGATCGCCATCCATCCCATGATGCGCCGGAACCGCGCCCAGGCGGTCGCGGCGATACGTGGATCATCAAGGGCCTGCTTGCGCGTCATGCCTTTTCATTGGGCCGCGAAAGTGGGATCATCAAGCCCCGACACAAATGATTTGCGGCAATATGAGGAGAGCAGCCATGTCCATCGCGGCGATTTTGCAGCGCAAGGGAAGCGATGTCATCCACGTCCATCCGGGCGATAGCGTGCTCCATGCGGTCAAGCTGCTGGCGGAAATGCGGATCGGCTGCGTCCCCGTGGTTGATGACGGGAAGGTCGTGGGGATATTTTCGGAGCGTGATCTCGTCTATCGCGTCGCGCACGATGGCCCCTCGGCGCTCGATCATGTGGTGGGCGACGTGATGACCGCGCCCGCCATCACCATCGATGATGCAACGCCCGTGCTGACCGGCCTGTCGTTGATGACCAAGCGGCGCATCCGCCATCTGCCGGTGGTCAGGAACGGCGCGCTGGTCGGCATGATCTCGATCGGCGATCTAGTGAAGTTCCGCATCGATTCGATCGAGTCGGAAGCCGATGCGTTGCGCACCTATATCCAGACCGCCTGAACGGAGGCGTCAGGCCGGGGCAGGGGCGGGCGGCGCCCGCCTTAGCACCAGCCCGATCAGCTCCTTGAGCGTCCCGCGCGCGCACAGCAATAGCGCGCCCAGGAAGGCGACGCCGCCAGCCGGCACCAATATCCCCAGCCGAATCGGCGCGGCGAGCGGCGGCAGCAGCGCGTCGATCGCCATCACGACGCCCGCCATCAGCACCGAACAGCCCAGCCCGGGCGCCGCCGCGGCCGCCAGGTCGGCGAGCCGCAGCCCCATCGGCCCGCCCGCCAGCCGCGCCGTCACCAACGTCAGGATTGGGAAGGCGGCGAGCCAAGCCCAGGCAAGCCCGATCGCGCCCGCCTGTATCCCGATCAGGAAAGCGGCGGGCATCAGCACTGCCCCCACCGCCGCGATTCGCGCGGTAGTGCCCGGCCGGCCCAGCGCATTGCTGACCGGGGCGAACATCACCTGCACTGTCATGAACGGCATGGCGAGCGCCAGGACCGCCACGAACGGCGCCATCTCCAGCCATTTCGCGCCGAACAGCGTCTCGACCAGCGGTTCGGCGGTGACTGCCATGCCGAGATAGATGGGGCAGGTCAGCAGCAGCAGCAGCTTTACCGCCTTGCAGAAGGACCAGGCGACTCGGCTGAGATCCTTCTGCATCCGGGCATAGGCGGGGAAGGCGACGTCGTTGAGCGGCGGCACGAACTTGCTGACGAAAATCTGCGTCAGGAACAGGGCCTCGGCATAGAGGCCAAGCTGGTGCGGCTCCAGCACTCGGCCGCCGATGAAGATGTCGGCCTGGCTCTGCACGATCCAGAAAAGCTGCCCGCCCAGCAGCGACGCGCCATAGCCGACCATCGCCCCGGTGCCGCGAAAATCGAAACTCGGGATCGGCCGGAACCCGGTAACGAGGACATAGCCCGCCCCCTTTACCCAGAAGCCTGCGATCGGCGCCCAGACCAGCGTCCACACGCCCCATCCCGACAATGCGCCGGTGAGCGCTACGGCGGCCGAAGCGGCGGCGGCGATCAGGTTGACGAGGGCAGGGCGCTTGAAATCGAGCGCTCGCCCCATGATCGCCTCGGGAACCGAGATGAAGGGGGTGGAAAGATAGAGCAGGGCCTGCACCCGCAACAGGTCGGCGACCATCGGCTGGTCATAATAGTCGGCGGCGATCGGCGCGATCGCCAGCTGGCACAGCGCCAGCGCGCCGTTCAGCAGCAGCATGATGCCGAACGCCTGCCGCAACCGGTGCGGCTCGACGGTATCGGACTGGACCAGCGCGCTCACCAGCCCATAGCCGTTGAGGAAGGTCGCGAAGTTCAAGATCACCTGGGTCATCGCGAACAGGCCGTAATCGGCCGGATCGAGCAGCCGGATGACGGCCAGCGTCACGCCCCAGCTCATCACCTGCGACAGAATCTGGCTGCCCGATCGCCAGAACAGCGCGCTCCTGATGCGCGCGCCGAATCCTGCGTCGTTCGCGTCGGCATCCTGCAATCCCATATGTCGTCCCGTCTTCCCATATCTGCGTGCCGTGACTCCGCTCTAGCGCGCAAACCCCCAAAAATTTCTGAAATAAAATTGCAAAAAGGGTTTGACGGGCCGGAAAGCCCTCCATATATGCGCCCTCACCGGACGACACGGCGCTCTAGCGGCGCTGATCGAACGGTCGCCAACATCAGCGGGACACTCTCCCTCGGAAGCATTTTCGAGGAAGAATGGCTGTCCCGCAGAAGGTTGGAAGCTCTTTGACATTGTTGAAAAGATGAAGGGACATGTGGGCGGCGGCTCCGGTCTGTG
>NZ_JAVHPD010000004.1:0-37034 GCF_036170395.1 Sphingobium sp. | reverse complement strand
CGAGGTGGAAGATCATCATGTCGCCGCGATCGGTTTCGATGAGGCCATATTTGGCGCGGCGCGACAGGCCGGTCACCGTCGCCCCCGTCAGCCGTTGCCGCAGGTCGACGGGGATCGGGAAGCGCAGGTCGGCGCGGCGCGGCTCCACCCGCGAGAGGGTCGCGCCCTCCAGCACGGATCGGAGGCCAGCGACGGTGGTTTCGACTTCGGGAAGCTCGGGCATCACGTCCATCTAGGCATAAGCGGATGTCATTCCCACCTTTGGGTGGAACGGGGCACAATCTCTGTCTAGAGGGCTTTGCATGAGCGAAACAGCATCCTTCGGCTATCGCGACGTCGATGCCGCCGAAAAAGCGGGCATGGTCCGCGACGTCTTCTCCAACGTGGCGGGCAAATATGACCTCATGAACGACGCCATGTCGGGCGGCGCGCATCGCCTGTGGAAGGACCAGTTCGTGCGCCGGGTGAAGCCGCGCCCGGCCGAGCAGATTCTCGACATGGCGGGCGGCACCGGCGACATCGCCTTTCGGATGCACCGCCATGGCGCGCAGGTGACGGTGTCGGACATCAACCCGGAAATGCTCGCCGTGGGCATCGAGCGGGCGAAGAAGAAGGGGTATGAGGGCCTGATCTGGTCCGAGCAGAATGCCGAGCAACTGACCTTCGCCGACCGGACGTTCGACGCCTATACGATCGCGTTCGGCATCCGCAACGTCACCCATATCGACAAGGCGCTGAAGGAAGCGCACCGCGTGCTGAAGTTTGGCGGCCGCTTCTTCTGCCTGGAATTTTCCACCACGACCTGGCCCGGTTTCTCGGACGTGTATGACGTCTATTCGCACAGACTAGTGCCCCAACTCGGCAAGCTCTTCGCCAATGATGCGGACAGCTATCGCTACCTCATCGAATCGATCCGCCGCTTTCCGGATATGCCAAAGTTCGAGGGGATGATCCGGGACGCGGGCTTTGCGAACACGAAGGTCGAGCCGATCCTGGGCGGCCTGGTGGCGATCCATTCGGGCTGGAAAGCGTGATGGTCGCAACAGTTGAAAGCCCCTCCCTTCCAGGGAGGGGCTGGAATAGATGACCAGCCACGCTACCCATATCTGGCGGCTCCTGAAATGGGGCCGCACCCTCGCGCGCCATGGCGCGCTCACCGGCATCGAGCGCGATCCGCTGACCCCTGCGCCGGTCCGCCGCCTGGTCCGCCTCGCCCGCTTGGGCGCGCGTGTCCCCGCGCAGCCCCGCTATGCCGACGCCTTCCAGGCGATCGGCCCCGCCGCGATCAAGCTCGGCCAGACGCTCGCCACCCGGCCCGATCTGGTGGGCGAGGAAGCGGCCGCCGATCTCCTCCGCCTCCAGGACGCGCTCCCGCCCGTCCCCTTCGACACGATCCGCGCCGAGATCGAGCAGAGCTTCGGCCGCCCGCTCGAAGCCCTTTACGCCCGCTTCGACGAAGTGCCCGTCGGCGCCGCCTCGATCGCGCAGGTGCATCGCGCGCGCACCATCGATGGCCGCGACGTGGCGGTCAAGGTCATCCGCCCCGGCGTGATCGCGCAGTTCAACCGCGACATCCAGACCTATGAATGGGCCGCCGCCCATGTCGAGCAACTGGGCGGCGAGATCGCGCGGCTGCGCCCCCGCCTCGTCATCGCCAATATGAAGCGCTGGACCGCGCGCGAGCTGGACCTGCGCCGCGAAGCCGCTTCCGCGTCCGAACTCGCCGAGGCGATGGAGGCGATGCCGGGCTATCGCGTGCCCGCCATCGACTGGGACCGCACCACCGGCCGCGTCATGACGATGGAGTGGATCGACGGCATCAAGATCGCCGATCGCGCCGCGCTGATCGCCGCCGGCCATGACGTCAAGGATTTGGCTGCACGGCTGGTCGACGCCTTCCTGCGGCAGGCGATCGCGGAGGGCTTCTTCCACGCCGACATGCATCAGGGCAATTTGTTCGTGACGGCGCGCGGCGACATCGTCGCCATCGACTTCGGCATCATGGGCCGGATCGACCGGCGCGCGCGCATGTGGCTGGCGGAGATTCTCTTCGGCCTCATCACCGGCAATTATCGCCGCGTCGCCGAAATCCATTTCGAGGCGCAATATGTGCCCGCTCACCATAATGTCGCCGAGTTCGCGACAGCCCTCCGCGCCGTGGGCGAGCCGATGCGCGGCAAGCCGGTGCGCGAGCTGTCGGTCGGCGGGATGCTGGACGGGCTGTTCGCCATCACCCGCGATTTCGACATGCAGACCCAGCCGCACCTCCTCCTGCTGCAAAAGACGATGGTGATGGTGGAGGGCGTGGCGACTGCGCTCGACCCCGACATCAACCTCTGGGAAACGAGCGGCCCCTATGTGCGCGAATGGCTGCGCACCGAATTGGGGCCGGAGGCGAAGGCGGCCGACACGCTGATCGAAAATTGGCGCACATTGCAAAGGCTGCCCGCCCTCGTCCGCCGGATCGAGGACGCCTTTCCGGAGAAGGGCGGCGCCCCCCCGCCCCCGCCCCTGACCGAGGTGAAGCTGATCCGCGTCGGCGGCGGCTGGCGCTATGCGCTGGTCGCGGTGCTGGCGGCGGCGGCCGGGGCTGGCGCGATGTGGCTGCTTGGCTTATCCTGACATCATGACCCGCGAGGAAGCCATTGCCCGTTTGAAGCCGCACGAGGCCGAACTGCGCGCAGCGGGCATCCGTTCGCTCGCGCTGTTCGGCTCGGTCGCGCGCGGCGAAGCGCGCGAGGATTCGGATGTCGACCTGATGTGCGAGATCGACCACGACAGCGGCATCGACCTGATCGCCTTCGCCGGGCTCCAACTGAAGCTCCAGCATTTCATGCGCTGTTCGGTCGATCTGGTCGAGCGCGGTGCCATGCGACCCCGTATCCGCGCGTCGGCCGAGACGGATATGGTTCCCGTCTTCTGATGCCGGTGAATAGAGACATTGATCGACTGGCGCTGATCGTCGACTTGATCGATCATATCGGCCGACGGCTGACTCGCCTCACAGAGGCCACTTTCCTGGCCGATCAGGACGAAATCGACCTGACAGCGTTCCGCCTGCTGCATATCGGTGAGGCAGCGCATAAATTGTCGGGCGACCTCAAGGCGAGGCTTGTCCACATTCCCTGGGCCGCCATCTATCAGATGCGAAATGTGATTAGCCACGACTATCCGGCGATCATTCCTGCACGTCTGTGGGACACCGCCACGACAAAGCTGGAGGATCTGCGGCTGATGTGCCGCGCTGAGCTGGCGCGCTTGGGCCAATGACCCAGCGCGTCCTCCTCATCGTCTCCGGCGGCATCGCGGCCTATAAGGCGCTGGAGCTTGTTCGCCTGCTCAAGCGGCGCGGCATTGCGGTGCGCGGGGTGCTGACGGAGAGCGCCAAGCAGTTCGTCACGCCCTTGAGCCTCGGCGTCCTCACCGAGGACCATGTCTATGGCGACATGTTCGACCTCAAGGAAGAGCGCGAGATCGGGCATATTCAGCTCAGCCGCCAGGCCGACCTGATCGTCATCGCGCCCGCGACCGCCAATATCCTCGCCCGAATGGCGGCCGGCATCGCCGACGATCTCGCCACAACCATCCTGCTCGCCACCGACAAGCCGGTGCTGGCGGTTCCGGCGATGAACGTGCGCATGTGGCATCATCGCGCGACGCAGCGGAACCTCGATACGCTGCGCAGCGACGGCATCCACATTTTGGAGCCGGCGAGCGGGGCGATGGCCTGCGGCGAATATGGCAAGGGCCGCCTGCCCGAGCCCGAGGAGATCGTGGCCGAGATCGAGCGGCTCCTGTCTTTCGTTCGGGCTGAGCCTGTCGAAGCCCTACCCTTTTCTTCAGGCAGCGAGCGCCCTTCGACAGGCTCAGGGCGAACGGAGGTTTTGAAAGGCCGCCACATCCTCGTGACCGCTGGGCCGACGCATGAGCCGATCGATCCGGTGCGCTACATCGCCAATCGCTCGTCGGGCAAGCAGGGCTTCGCCATCGCGGCCGCCGCCGTGCGAGCCGGGGCACGGGTCACGCTGATCGCGGGGCCGGTCCACCTCCCCACCCCCGCCGGCGTCGAGCGGATCGATGTCGAGACTGCGCGCGAGATGCTGACCGCTGTCGAAGCAGCGCTGCCCGCCGACGCCGCGATCATGGTCGCCGCCGTCGCCGATTGGCGCACGGCCGACGCCGCCGATCAGAAGATCAAGAAGGACGGATCGGGCCAGCCGGCCCCGCTCGCGCTGGTGGAGAATCCCGACATCCTCGCCACCCTTGGCCGCCACGCCCAGCGCCCCGCTTTGCTCGTCGGCTTCGCGGCAGAAACGCAATCCATCGCCGATCACGCCCAGGCCAAGCTCATGAAGAAAGGCGCGGACTGGATCGTCGCCAACGACGTGTCTGGCGACGTGATGGGCGGTGACAGCAACGCGGTACAGATCGTCACCGCCGCCGGCATCGACATCTGGCCGCCCCTGCCCAAGGACCAGGTCGCCACCCGCCTCATCGAGAAAGTCGCCCATGCCCTCGCCGATCGAGATTAAACTGAAGCGCCTGCCCCATGGCGAAGGGCTGCCCGTCCCCGCCTATGCCACGGCGCACGCCGCCGGCATGGACGTGGTCTCGGCGGAGGATGTGACCTTGCGCCCCGGCGGCCGCCATGCCGTCGCCACCGGCTTCGCCATGGCGATCCCGGAAGGCTATGAGGTGCAGGTCCGCCCCCGCTCCGGCCTGGCGCTCAAACATGGCATCAGCCTGCCCAACACGCCCGGCACGATCGACGCCGATTATCGCGGCGAGCTGAAGATCATCCTCATCAACCTTGGCGATCAGCCCTTCGTCATCGCGCGCGGCGACCGCATCGCCCAGCTCGTCGCCGCCCCGGTGCAGCTTGCCAGCTTCGCGGAAGTCGATAGTCTGGGCGATACGGCGCGCGGCGAAGGCGGCTTCGGCTCTACAGGAGTGTGATGCGATGACGATGCTGGTTTCGCTGCTGCTGGCCGCCGCCGCTCCGAGCGCCGCCCCGCTCCCGTCGATGCCCGACGATATCAGCGCCGTGCCGGTGATCCATGGCTGGCAGGGCCGCCGCGTATCGCCGCGCTGGTCCGAGGATGTCGCCCGCTTCTACCGCAAGGGCAATTGTTCGAGCGCGGTCAGCTATGAAGGATCGTGGCTGCTCGAAATCGATATGCTCTTCCTGCTCTCGCCCGACGGCAAGCCGCTCAAGATCGCGCCAGTCAACGCCCGCTGCCCGGAGGTCGAGCGCTTCGTCAGCACGCGCGTCCTGAGCCTGCTGGGCAACAGCTTCCCCCAGGGCCGCGGGATGGAGCCGCGCTGGATGCGCTCGCAGGTGCGCTTCCTCTGGTCGGACGCGCCGTGACCCTGACCGACGATCAACTGGAGCGCTACGCCCGCCATATCGTCCTTAAGGAAATCGGCGGCGCGGGGCAGCTTCGGCTGCTGTCGGCCGATGTCGCGGTGATCGGCGCGGGCGGGATCGGCAGCCCGGCGATCCTCTACCTCGCGGCCGCCGGCGTCGGGCGCATCCGCGTGATCGACGATGATGCGGTCGCCCTCTCCAACCTCCAGCGGCAGGTGATGTTCGGCACCGCCGATGTCGGCGCGCCCAAGGCGGAGGCAGCGCTGGCCACCGTCGCGCGCCTCAACCCCGATGTGAAGCTCCTCCCCATCAACGCCCGGATCGATGCGGACAATGCCGCGCTGATCCTGCGCGACGCCGACGTGATCCTGGACGGCTGCGACAATTTCGCGACCCGCCTCGCGGTCGCGGACGCCGCGCAGCGGCTGCGCATCCCGCTCGTGTCGGCGGCGGTCGGCCCGTTCGAGGGGCAGCTATCCACCTATCGCGGCTGGGAGGCGGACAAGCCCTGCTATCGCTGCCTGGTCGGCGCACCCGACGACGCGCCCGAGCGCAACTGCGCCGAAACCGGCGTGCTCGGCGCGCTCACCGGCACGATCGGCAGCCTCGCCGCGCTCGAAACGCTGCGGCAGATCGTGCCCTTCGGCACGGACTTGGCCGGCCGGCTGCTGATCGCCGACCTGCTCTCGATGCGCTTTCGCACGCTTGTAGTGCCCAAGGATCCGGGCTGCGCCGGCTGCGCCATGGACCTATGCGTCCCCTCGCTCTGATCGTCGCCACGCCCGAGCCGGAAAGGCTGCGCGGCGCGCTCACCCTGGCGGCGGCGCAGGCGGCGCTGGGCGGCGCGGCGACCCTGTTCCTGCAACTCGACGCCGTCGCGCTGCTGCGTCCGCCGCTCGGCGCGCCGCAGGACGCCGCGCATCGCGCGGCCGGCCTGCCCGATCTTGCGGCGTTGATGGACGAAGCACGGGCGATCGGTGTCCGCCTCCTCGCCTGCCAGAGCGGGCTGGCGCTCGCGGGCCTTGTTGCGGCCGACCTGCCGCCCGGCGCGGAAGCCGCTGGCCCGGTCGCGCTGCTGCAAGATTTGCCCGACGACGCCCGGCTGCTGTTCGTCTGACAGCCAAATTGTCCGCATCGTCAATCGGATCGTCACCCCGGGCTTGACCCGGGGTGACGGAGAAAAGCTCTGACGCAACTGCCTTTGATCGGGTCAACGGCGTTCAGCGGATGACGGGGAAAATCCGGCGCAGCTTCTGCGCGGTCTCAGCGCCCGAAGTCGCCTGAGTTCCGAGCGTATCGGAGGCGTCGGCAGAAAGGCCCGGCAGCAGCCCGATATGCGCCGCTCCCCAGAAGGCGGCATAGCACACAAGCGCCGTCAGCGCGTAACGCATCGTCTTCATCGGCCGCCTCCTTTCCGGCTGCCTCCATAAAGACTGTGCGGGACGCATTGAACCGCGATCAGAAGGGGCGGCCCCAGGCGTCCTCCACGCTGGGGTCGGACTTGCAACTGCGGCGCAGCGCCCGCCACTGGGCCGCGTCCAGCGCCGGGCGATAGGCCGCGCCCCGCTGCACCGCCGCCTCGAACCGCTTGCGCCGGTCGGCCGACAGCGGATGGGACGACAGCCAGGTCATGGCCCGCTCCATGTTGGCGCCCTCGCCCTTGCCGCCCATCCGCTCGAAGAAGGCGGCGGTGCCGGCGGGCGAAATCGCGGCGGCGCGCATCTGGGCGATGGCGACGCTGTCCGCCGCATCCTCCGCCTTGCGCCCGTAGCTCAGGGACAGGACGCCGTTCAGATAGCCGCCCGTATCGCCGGCGAACCCGCCCAGCAGGACGCTCAGGCCCAGTTGCCGCACCAGCCCGGTCATCGTGTCGCGGTGGCGCACATGGCCCAGTTCATGCCCCAGCACGCCGGCCACCTCGTCGGGCGACCCCGCCTGCTGGATCAGCCCGTCGAACAGGATGATCCGCCCGCCCGGCAGAGTGACGGCGTTGACCAATGGGATGTTGGCGACCACCACGTCGCGCGCTTCGGCATCGGGGTCGATCCGCGCGACGAGGGCGGCCAGCGCCTTGTCGCCGGCGGGCGTGCTGCATATCCGGCCGCCGAAATCGCCGACCATCGCGTCGCCCATCCGGTTTTCCCAGCTTTGCGGGATCATCGGCGCGATCAGCGCCGGCGCTTCCAGCGCCCCCCACACCACCAGCCCGGCGACGAGGGTGAAGGCGGCCGCCGCCTGCCACAGCCCGAAGCGGTCGATCCAGCGGCCATAGCGCTCCGCCCTGGGCAGACGGGCCGCGATGTCGGGCGGCGCATCCCCGGCAAAGCCCATGCGCCATCCCGGCAGCGCGCGATGGCCATAGGCCGACCGGCCCTTGTCCGCGCCGATGACGGTGAGGTCATCCCAGGCGACCGGCTCGCCCGTCCAGCCGCTCTCCGGCTCAGTGAGCCGGAAATGCGCTTCGCCCTCCGCCGCCAGCGCCACATCGCGCCGCACGGCGGTGACGCCGTCATAATGCCAAAGGCGGAACGCCTCCATCGGTCAGAAGGCGCCCACATCCAGCGCGTCGAGCAGCCCTTCGCCATGCCGATCCGTGCGGGTTCGCGATTGCGCCAACTGATCCGTGTATATTTCTCCGGCCGCGCCCATATGGGTGATGAAAAATTTCCAGTGGCGATATTGCAGGAAGATCGCCCCAATGCCCAATGTGCAGACCACCAGCGCTACGTCACCGAAAAACAGAGCCAGCCAGTCGTCCGTGCTCGCCTCGAACGAGAATTGCAGGCCGCCCAAGGACAAATTGTCGATCGCTTCGCGAAGGAAAGCGGCGTAATAGGCCAAAGCGATCAAACCCAGCAGCGTATAAACACCCAGGAAAATCACCAGAAAGGCAATGATCCGCAAGATGGGCGGGAAGCTTGAGGTCACGCGGATGCCGCCGCCCAGTTCGCCACCATAGATGTCCGCCATCGCTATCGCCAGCAACACGAACAGGATTGGCGCAAGATAGAAGAGCAGAAATCGCTTCATCAAGGGGCGGGCGCGCCCTCTTGCAACGAACGGCTCGGATCCGAAGCTCATCCGGTTCATCCGGCGATTCCACAAGGACATCATCGACCAGGGAATCAGCAGTCCGAACGGAAGATAGGCGACCATCGTGCGCCACATATATTGACCGCCATATCCCCAGCCGGCGTCATCGCTGCCGCCGCGAATGCCGTGCCACCACGTGCGGCTCAAGCGATAGCGCAGGGCGCGAAAGCGGGCGACCCCGGTGAAATAGAAGATGGTGAAGGCGGCCATGATCGTCAGCACCCCGGCCAACGCAACCTGCCCTTGAAGGACCAGCGCCTGCGCGCCGAATTGCAAGAACAGAAAAGGCAGGCCGATCAGCACGAGGACCATAAGGAAGCCGACGAACAATTCCTTGCCGGTTCCCGTCCATTCCAGCCAATCGTCGATGAAGCGCGTGTTGGACCAAAGATAGCGCCGGGTCCGCGTCGTTGCCCAAAAGCGATAGACGCCCAGCGTCACGATCGTCAGCAGCAGATTGGTAAAGGCAATTGGCGCATAATCGCGCCAATTGCCCTCGAACGCAAAGCTGGCTTGCGCGTCGACTTCGTCCGTCATCTAAATCCCCCGAAAAGCCCCGGATAAGAGAAGATATCAGCCGAGGCGACGGGTCAAGTCAGAAGACCGCACTAAAACGCCCGATAGCGCTCATTGCCCACAAACCCCATCCGCGTCACGCCCGCGCGGCGGATGTCGGCCAGCACTTCGTCGACGATGAGGTAGCGCGCCTGCGCGTCGGGCTCGAACTGCAATTCCGGCTCCACCGGCAGCCGCAGCGACGCGGCGAGATAGCGGCGCAGCGTCAGCCGGTCGACCGCCGCGCCGTTCCAGCGGATGAGGCCGAAAGCGTCGATCGTCACCTTGTTCTTGACGGGATCGGGTTGCGGTAAAGATGTTTTGGGCTGCGGTTGCGGCAGGTCGATGCCCACGCTGTGCGTCTGGATCGGGATGGTGATGATGAACATGATGAGCAGCACCAGCATCACGTCGATCAGCGGGGTGGTGTTCATCTCGCTCATCGGCGCGTCGCCCTGCGCGCCATGGGGTCTTGCAAAGCTCAGAGCCATACGTCCCTCCTACTGCTGATTATGATATAACAGCACATCATGGATGCGCCTTTCGCGCGGCGCTGGCAAGAGGGCTTCTATTGACAGGATGGACCGCCCATTTAAGGGGAAGGCGCGGCTTTTTCTAAGCTGCGCGCCTACCCCTTCATCAGAGAGTTTCCCCGTGTCCGCCATGCTCAAGATCACCCTGCCCGACGGTAACGTGCGCGAAGTCGCGCCCGGCACCACCCCGGCGGATATTGCGGCGGCGATCGGACCAGGGCTGGCGAAAGCCGCCATTGCCGCGCGCGTCGATGGCGAATTGCGCGACATCGGCCGCCCGCTGGAGGCGGACGCGACCCTTGCGCTGGTGACGGCGAAGGACGAGGCGGATGCGCTCGAACTCGCGCGCCACGATTTCGCCCATATCCTCGCCGAAGCGGTGCAGGCGCTCTTCCCCGGCACCCAGATCACCTTCGGCCCGGCGACCGAGGACGGCTTTTATTATGATTTCGCGCCCAAGGATCGCCCCTTCACCGAGGAAGACCTTCCCGCGATCGAAGCGAAGATGCGCGAGATCATCGCCGCCGACAAACCGCTGCGCCGCGAAGTGATCGACCGCGACACGCTGATCGCGCAATGGGAAGCGGCTGGCGAGACGTTCAAGGCGCAATGGGCCGCCGAACTGCCACAGGGCGAGGAACTGACCGTCTATCATAGCGGCGACGGCTGGTACGACATGTGCCGCGGCCCCCATCTCGCCTCGACCGGCAAGCTCGACCCGCAGGCCTTCAAGCTGACCCGCGTGTCGGGCGCCTATTGGCGGGGCGACCAGAAGAATGCGATGCTCAGCCGCATCTACGGCACCGGCTGGCTCAATAAGAAGCAGCTCGACGCGCACCTCATGCGCCTCGAAGAAGCCGCCAAGCGCGACCACCGCAAGCTGGGGCAGGAGATGGACCTGTTCCACCTCCAGCAGGAAGCGCATGGGTCGGTCTTCTGGCATCCCAAGGGCTATGTCATCTGGCGGGCGCTGGAAGCCTATATGCGCCGGGCGATCGACGCGGCCGGCTATCGCGAGGTCAAGACCCCGCAGGTGATGGACGCGCGCCAGTGGGAGCAGTCCGGCCATTGGGGCAAATATCGCGAGAATATGTTCGTCATCCCCGACGAAGTACCAAACGTCGCGGATGAAGGCCCGCTGGTGTCGGACGATGCCGACTGGATGGCGCTGAAGCCCATGAACTGCCCGGCGCATGTCCTGATCTTCCGCCAGGGGATCAAGTCGTATCGCGACCTGCCGCTTCGCTTCTACGAAAATGGCTGCTGCCACCGCAACGAGCCGCATGGCGCGCTCCATGGGCTGATGCGCGTGCGCCAGTTCACGCAGGACGACGCGCATATTTTCTGCCGCGAAGACCAGGTCGTCGAGGAAGTCCGCGCCTTCTGCGCGCTCGCCGACCGCATCTACCAGGATTTCGGCTTCACTTACGCGATCAAGCTCGCCCTGCGGCCGGAGAAGCGCTTCGGCACCGAGGAGATGTGGGACAAGGCCGAGAATGAGCTGCGCGACGCGGTGGCGGCGGCGGGACTCAACACGCCCGACTATGGCTGGGAGGAACTGCCCGGCGAAGGCGCTTTCTATGCGCCCAAGCTCGAATGGCACCTCACTGACGCGATCGGCCGCACCTGGCAGGTCGGCACGCTCCAGTCCGACCGGGTTCTGCCCGAACGGCTCGACGCCAGCTATGTGGGTGAAGATGGCGAGCGCCACCGCCCGGTGATGCTCCACCGCGCGATCTTCGGCAGCTATGAACGCTTGATCGGCATATTAATCGAACATTATGCCGGCCGCTTCCCGCTCTGGCTCGCGCCGGTGCAGGCGGTGGTGGCGACCATCGTGTCCGACGCCGACGACTATGCCCGCGATGTGGTGGAGAAGCTGCGCGCGGCGGGCATCCGCGCGGAGGTCGACACCCGCAACGAGAAGATCAACTACAAGGTGCGCGAACATAGCCTGGCCAAGGTGCCCAACCTCCTCGTCGTCGGCCGGCGCGAGGCGGACGAAGGCACGGTCGCGCTGCGCGAACTCGGCAAGGACGGGCAGAGCATCCTTTCCGTCACCGATGTCATCGACCGGCTTGCAAAAGAGGCGCAGGCACCCGATATGCGGTGAGGCAGAAATGCCGCAAGGGCGCGTGATTCCGCTGTGGCGGAGGCACGCGCCCCTTTCGGCTTTTCGCAAAAGCCGCTAAGAGCCGTCCGTTTTTGAAACGACCATAGGAGATTCCGCTATACGTCCCCCGATGATGCGCCGCCCGCTGGCGCCGCCGCCGAAGTCCGGCCCCCGCTATAATGAGTTCATCACCGTGCCCAAGGTGCGCGTGATCGACGACGAAGGCGAAAATCTCGGTGTGATGTTTACGCAGGAGGCGATCGAGCAGGCCTATGAGGTCGGTCTCGATCTGGTCGAAGTGTCGCCCAACGCCGATCCGCCGGTCTGCAAGTTCCTGGACATCGGCAAATATAAGTACGAGGCCCAGAAGAAGGCGAACATCGCCCGCAAGACCCAGAAGACGCAGGAGATCAAGGAGATCAAGATGCGTCCGAACATCGACGATCATGACTATGATACGAAGATGAAGAAGGTCCATGACTTCATCGGCGACGGCGACAAGGTGAAGATCACCCTGCGCTTCCGCGGCCGCGAACTCAGCCACCAGCAGCTCGGCATGAACCTGCTCCAGCGCGTGGCCGAAAATGTCGCCGAAATCGCGAAGGTGGAAGCCTATCCGCGTATGGAAGGCCGGCAGATGCTGATGGTGCTGTCGCCGAAATAAGGGGCATCGCTGATTGATCGGACAAGGGCGGGCGCCGCAAGGCCCCGCCCTTTGCGATTCATGGGTTCGGCTGCTGGAACTATCGTGGGGCTGCATCCTTTAATGCGCCATGCTCCACCATGTCTCGCTCGGCACAGCAGACCTTGATCGCGCCCGCGCCTTCTACGATCCGGTGATGCGGGAACTCGGCCTCACCCGCACGCTCGATGTCGAGGATGCGGTCGGCTATGGCGCAGGCATTACCGCGTTCAGCCTCAATCTGCCAGCGGACGGCGCAGCCGCTGCGCCGGGCAACGGCGTGCATGTCGCGTTCGAGGTGGAGCGACGCGCCGCCGTCGACGCCTTTTTCCGTGTCGCGGTGGAACAGGGCGGAATGGCGGAGGGCGAACCGGGTTTGCGGCCCCATTATGACGCCCATTATTATGCCGCCTTCGTGCGCGATCCTGATGGGAATAAGATCGAAGCGGTCACCTTCGCCGCTGCATGATCGCGGATCAGGCCGACGGCCTGTCCCGATACAGCGCCGGATACATCGCCTTGAACGCCGCCAGCTTGGGCGCGTCCCAGCGCATGATATAGGGGTGGCGCGGATTTTTGCGCATGAAATCCTGATGGTCCTCGCCCGCATTCTGGAAGCCGGTAAAGCGCTCCACCTTGGTCACCACCGGATCGCGCCACAGGCCGGCCTTGTCGAGCTGCGCGAGATAGGCGCGCGCTGCCTTGTCCTGCTCGGCGTTCAGCGGAAACAGGGCGCTGCGATATTGGGTGCCATGGTCTGGCCCCTGATAGTTGAGCGTGGTCGGATCGGCGATGACGGAGAAGAAGACGCGCAGCAGCGTGCCATAGCTCACTTGCTTGGGATCATAGGTGACGCGCACCGACTCGGCGAAACCCGTGTCGCCCCCGCTCACCGTCTCATAATCGACGCGCTTGCCCTTCGGCCCGCCGGCGAACCCGGACACGACAAGGTGGACGCCCTTAATATGGGAAAAGACGCCTTCGACGCCCCAATAGCAGCCGCCGGCGAATATCGCCGTCTCCAGCTTGCGGGTGGGCGCAGCGTCGACCTGCGGCACGGGCGCCTGCACCACGCGCTCGGCGCAGGCAGGGGCCGCCACGGCCAAAGCCGCGACAGCGGCCAGGATCAGGCGCTTAGAGCGCACCCGCATCGGTCTGGGTCGCCGCAACCGCAGGGCTGCTGAACAGCGGCGGCTCGTCGGGCTGGAGCATCACCATCGCCACAGCGCCCACGGCAAACCCGCCCAAAAAGCGCAGGAACAGCTCGGATTTCAAAAACGCCAACATGGCGAATGCCTTTCGTCTCGCTTTGCCGATCATTTCGGCCCCGGCTACCCGCATCCGACTTGCCCCTGTCTGAACGGCCGCGATCGCATCAGCGACTTTCGACCAACGCAGACGTCAGGACGACGAACGGAGCGGAACCTTTAATTCAGTTTCTCATCGCAACGGGCATATAGGCCGCGCCCCGCCGAACACAAGACGGCGCGGCGCGAAAAGGACCGTTTCGGTTTTTGGCCCGAAAACGCTTATTTCAGCGCGGCGCAGGCTTCCTGAATGCGGGTGCACGCCTTCTTGAGCACCTCGTCCGACGTCGCATAGCTGATGCGGAAGGCGGGCGAGAGGCCGAAGGCCGCGCCATGCACCGCCGCGACCTTCGCTTCATCGAGGAAATAGCCGATCAGCGCCTCGTCGCTGTCGATCAGAGCGCCCTTGGGCGTCGTCTTGCCGATCACGCCGCTGGCGTCGGGATAGACGTAGAAGGCGCCTTCGGGCGTCGGGCAATCGAGGCCCGGCGCGTCGTTCAGCATCGCGACCACCATGTCGCGGCGCTTCTTGAACACGGCGTTGCGCTCCTCCAGGAAATCCTGCGGGCCGGTGAGCGCCGCCGCCGCCGCCGCCTGGCTGATCGAGCAGGGATTGCTGGTCGATTGCGATTGCAGCTTGCCCATCGCCTTGATGATCCATTCGGGCCCGCCCGCGAAACCGATGCGCCAGCCGGTCATCGAGAAAGCCTTGGAACAGCCATTGACTGTCAGCGTGCGGTCGTACAGCTCCGGGCACACCTGCGCGATCGTGGCGAAGGGCGTGGGCGCATACCAGACATGCTCATACATGTCGTCGGTCATCACCAGCACATGCGGGTGGCGCAGCAGCACATCGGCGAGAGCCTTCAACTCGTCGGCCGAATAGGCCGCGCCCGACGGGTTGGAGGGCGAGTTCAGCATCACCCATTTGGTGCGCGGCGTGATCGCCGCGTCGAGCTGCGCCGCGGTGATCTTGTAGCCCTGGCTGGCCGGCCCCTCGATGAACACGGGCGTGCCGCCTGCAAAGTTCACGATGTCGGGATAGCTCACCCAATAGGGCGCGGGGATGATGACCTCGTCCCCTGCGTCCACCGTCGCCACAAGCGCGTTGAACAGCGTGTGCTTGCCGCCCGAATTCACGCTGATCTGGCTGCGCTTGTAGGCTAGGCCATTGTCGCGCTGGAACTTGAACATCACCGCTTCCTTGACGTCGGCGGTGCCGTCCACGTCGGTATAGCGGGTCAGGTTGTTGCGGATTGCCGCGATGCCCGCATCCTTGACGAAGTCGGGCGTGTCGAAATCGGGCTCGCCCGCCGAGAGGCCAATCACGTCCACGCCTTCGGCTTTCAGCGCATTGACGCGCGCGCTCATGGCGAGCGTAGCGGACGGCTGGATACGGCCCAGGGCGGCGGAAGTCTGGCTCATGGCAACAATCTTTCTGTAAAGTCCCCTCGCCCGCATCTGAGTGCGGACGCGCTGCCCCTTAGTGCGCAACGGACGCAGGGGCAACCGGCCAGATAGCCGGCAAAGGCTTTACGGCAGGATCGTGCGCCTACCGCGCCAACGTCGCGGCCACCATGCCGCGCGCCGCATTGCCGATGAAGAAGCCGCGCTCCAGGTCGGCGACGCGCAGGTCGCCCTCCACCGCCTCGCCCATGTCAATGAGGCTCTGCCGCAATATGCCGGGCAGCACGCCGCGCGCCAGCGGCGGCGTCACCAGTTTGTCGCCGCGCTCGACGAAGATCGAGGAGAAACAGCCCTCGGTCAGATAGCCGTCGGCGTCGATCAGCAGCACCTCATAAGTGCCCCCGCGCTTCAGCGCATCGCGATAGAGCGACCGGTCGGTGGTCTTGTGCCGCAGCCGCCCGTCGTCGGCGGGGGCGTGGCGCGGCACCACGGCGACGGGCATGATCGCCTGCGGCCAGGTGCGATGATCGCGCACCTCGATCGCGATCGCTCCGCCGCGCGAGGCGAGCAGCCGCACCCGGCTCTTCGCCCGCAGGCGGAAGGTCGCGGCCTGCAACTCGTTGCGCACCCCATGCCGGTCGAACTGGAAACCCAGCGCATCCGCGCTCGCCTTCAGCCGCGTCAGATGCAGGTCGAGCAGCCTGATCCCCTCCAGAGGATCGAAGGCCATGGTTTCCAGCAGATCGAACCGTCCGTCGGCAAAGGGCATGGGCCTTCCTTCCCGTCCCGCCGCGCTCAAGTCAAGCCGGTCAGGAAGCGCGCCTTCGCGAGGCATTCGCGCCATTCGGCCGCGCCGTCCGAATCCGCGACGATGCCGGAGCCAAGGCCGAGGCGCGCCGCCCCTTCCCCGTCGCGCAGCGTCAATGTGCGGATCGCCACGTTGAAGGCCGCGTCACCCTCCGGGTCGATCCAGCCCATGGCCCCGGTGTAGACGCCGCGCGGAAACGGCTCGACCGCGTCGATAATCTCCATCGCCCGCACCTTGGGCGCGCCGGTGATCGATCCGCAGGGAAAGAGCACGCGCAGCACGTCGACCGGCGCCAGCCCTGGCAGCAGCCGCGCCCGCACCGTCGACACCAGTTGATGCACGGTTGGGAAGGTCTCGACCCGGAACAGGTCGGGCACGGTCACGCTCCCCGCGCGCGACACGCGCGACAGGTCGTTGCGCAGCAGGTCAACGATCATCAGATTTTCGGCGCGCTGCTTGGCGTCGCTTTCCAGCCAGCGAGCGATCGCCGCGTCCTCGTCCGGCTCCGCCCCGCGCGTCGCCGTGCCCTTCATCGGCCGCGCGGTCAGCTGCCCGCGCACCAGCGTGAAGAAGAGTTCGGGCGAAAAGGACAGGATCGTCTCCCCCTCGCCCCGGATGATCCCCCCATAGCCCGCCGCCGCGCGCGGCCGCAGCGCGGCGTAGAGCGCGATGGGATCGCCCGCCATCTCGACCGCGCAGGGAAAGGTCAGGTTGACCTGATAGATGTCGCCGGCGCGGATATAATCCTGCACCTGGGCGAAGGCGGCGCGATAGGCGTCCTCGTCCAGCGCCGGGCGCAGCGCCCCGACGCGCGCGCCCGCCGGATCGGGCAGCATCGGCGCAAGGCCGCCGGCCTGTATGAAGCGCACCCCTTCATACAGGCCGAACCAGAGCAGCGGCGCAACGCCTCCATCGCGCCGCCGCGCCACCGGGGCAAGCCGCTCCTCCAGCGCCAGCCCCGCTTCATAGGCGAGATAGCCCGCCGCATGGAGGCCCTGCTCCGCCGCCTCGGCCAGCCGGTCGAGCGCGGGCTGCACCTCCGCCATCGTCCGCGCGGCCACCACCCCCACCGGATCGCGATACAGCCGCGCCGACGCGGGCGCATGGACGCGCGCATCATCGAAAAGACAATAGGGCTCGTCGCCGCCGGGCAGATACATGGCGCTCTCTTAGAGAGACGCGCGCGCCGGGGAAAGGGGTGACGCTTGCCTTACGCGCGCGCTATTCCTAGACGCTCCGTGTTCCGGCGAAAGCCGGAACCCAGTCCCGCCCTCACCCTCTCGCAGGACGCCTGTCCCATGACCCAAGGCCGCCCCGACCGCCCGATCCGCCCCGCGCTGGCACTCGGCTTGCGCGGCCGTTGCCCGTGTTGCGGCGAGGGGCGGATGTTCGCGCGCTTCCTGAAGCCCGCGCCCTGCTGCGCCGCCTGCGGCCAGCCGCTCGACGTGCACCAGGCCGACGATCTGCCCGCCTATCTCGTGATCCTGCTGCTCGGCCACATCCTCGTACCGCTGATGATCGAGGTGAACGCCGCTTTCTCCGTGCCGATGCTGTGGCAGGCGGCGATCTGGCCGGCGCTCGCGGGCCTCCTGGCGCTGGCGCTGATCCAGCCGGTGAAGGGCGCCGTCATCGCCTTCCAGTGGAGCCGGCGCTTGGCGGGCTTCGTCTAAACCTTATTCCGGCCGGCGCAGGAAGTTCAGTTCCATCGCCTCGCGCAGCGTCTCGTCGATCACGCGCCGCCCCTCCGGCCCATGCGTCACGACGGTGGTGTCGGCGGTCGCGACGCAGACGCCTTTCTGGAATCCGGCCGAACTGATCGTCCAGCTCGTCCGCCCGATATGCCCGATCGCGCAATGCACCTCGAACGGATAGGGGAAATGCGATTCCTCGATGAAGTTCAGGGACACCGCCGCCACCAGCCAGCGCACCCCCTGTTCCTGCGGATGCCGGCCCAGATGGTGGTGGAAGCGGATGCGTGCGGTTTCGAAGATGCCCGAAATCGCGACATTGTTGATATGGCCCATCGTGTCGAGGTCTTGAAACCGCGTGTCGATGCTGGTGACGAAGCTGTAGGCGTTCGGATCGAACCGCCAGGCGTCGGGTTTGGCCATGTCGCGTCCCTTTTTGTGGGGGTAATCCGAAACTCTTAGCCCGCCCGGAACGGGATGCAATCGCATCGGCGATTAAGCCGCGCCGCTGCGTCCTTTTCGCCACAGCATGGGTTGCATCCGGCACCGCAGCGTTTCCCGCGCCATCGATGGACTTCGGCGACGGCAAGGCATAGTTTCGCGCCCGCCACGACATGCGAAAAGGACCGCCATGCAACGCTACAGCCGCGCCGCCATGTTGCTGCACTGGACGATCGCCGCGCTGCTGGCGTTTCAGATAGCGGTCGGATGGGCGCTTGAAGATCTGGGCGCGCGCGGCTTTGCCCTTTACCAGCTGCACAAGTCGGTCGGTATCGCGATCCTGGCGCTCACCCTGCTGCGGATCGCGGTTCGTTACTGGAAGCCGCGCCCGCCGAAACTGGAAGGCGGCTGGCAGGGGGCGCTTGCCAACGCCGTGCATGTCGGCCTCTACGCCTTCATGCTGGGCGCCCCGCTGACCGGCTGGGCGCTGGTGTCGACCGCGAAGGTCAAGGTGCCGACGCTGCTCTTCGGCGTCCTGCCCCTGCCCCACCTCCCCCTTCCCGCCGCCGCGCATGAGGTCGCGGAGAACGGCCACGGCATGCTCGCCTGGATCGGCATCGCCCTGCTCGCGCTCCATGTCGCGGGCGCGCTGCGCCATCATCTGCTGATGCGCGACGGCCTGCTCTGGCGCATGGTGCCGGGCCGCTCGCCGCTGCTGCTCATTGCCCTGCCCGCTTTGCTGCTCGTCGGCTTCGCAGCCGGCCGCGCGATCCTGCCCGGCGCGCAGCCTGCCCCGCCGCCCGCGCCGGTCGAAGCCGCAGCGCCGGAAAATATCGCCGATGCCGAACCCGCCAACCTCGCGCAGGCCGACAATGCCGCTGCCAACGCCGCCGAACCCGCCGCCGCCGAGGAGGAACCCGCCGGTCCGCCCCCCGCCTGGGCCGTCCAGCCCGGCGGCCGCATCGGCTTTTCGGTCGGCAATGATGGCGAGACGATCAGCGGCAGCTTCGCCAAATGGACCGCCGCGATCGTCATGGACCCCGACCATCCCGAAAGCGCCGACATCAAGGTGACGATCGACGTCGGATCGGCCAGCGTCGGCGACGCCTATAAGGACGGGATGCTGCCGGGCGACGAATTTTTCGCCGCCGCCGCTCACCCGACTGCGACCTTCACCGCCAGGGGCGCGGAGGCGACCGGCCCCGGCCGCTACCGCGCCAGCGGCACGCTGACGCTGAAGGGCGTCTCGAAGCCGCAGACGATCCGCTTCACTCTGGCGGGCAAGGACATGACCCGCACCGTCACCGGCAGCGCCACCGTAGCCCGCGCGGCCTTCGGCGTCGGCAATGGCGACAGCAGCAAGGGGCTTGGCCCCCAGGTCAGCGTCGATTTCCGCTTCACCGCGAAGAAGAAGGAATGATGCGCGCGCTTCTCCTTGGCGCGCTGCTCGCCGCCGCCGCCCCCACTCCCGCACCGGCGCAGACCTATATGTTCGAAACCGGCGACACGCTGCGCGCCAAATGCCGCAACAAGGCGCCCGAATATGCGCTTGCCTGCACCGCCTATATCGTCGGCGTGGTTGACGGCATCCGCAAGGATATGTTCATCGGCCGCGCCCGTCCCGTCTGCTGGCCCGACCGCATGAGCGCGGACGAGGCGCGCGCGACCACGCTCGCCTATCTCGACCGCTGGCCCGATCAGCGCAAGGCGCCCGCCTCGGTGCTTGTCAGCGTCGCGCTCAACGAACGCTGGCCCTGTCAGAAATAGCCCATTGTTTCGCATGGTCGCTACTCGACCGCTATAAACTTGCCTAACGCCGCCTGAAAGCGTAGGTGCGCCCCCTATTTTCATGAAGGAGACTCGACGTGGCGGCGAAGTGGACGCCGGATAGCTGGCGCAGCCATAAGGGCATTCAGATGCCCTTCTATCGGGATGCCGACGCGCTCGCGTCGGTGGAGGCCCAGCTCAGCCAGTTTCCGCCGCTCGTCTTCGCGGGCGAGGCGCGGCATCTGAAGTCCGACCTGGCCAAGGTCGCGGCCGGCGACGCCTTCCTGCTCCAGGGCGGCGATTGCGCCGAGAGCTTTGCCGAGTTCCACCCGAACAATATCCGCGACACCTTCCGCGTGCTGCTCCAGATGGCGGTGGTGCTGACCTTCGCGTCGAAGCTGCCGGTGGTGAAGGTCGGCCGCATGGCGGGCCAGTTCGCCAAGCCCCGCTCGGCCGATACCGAGACGATCGGCGGGGTCGAGCTGCCCAGCTATCGCGGCGACAATGTGAACGACATCGCCTTCACCGCGGAAGCGCGCGAGCCCGACCCGGAGCGGATGGTCCGCGCCTACAATCAGTCCGCCGCCACGCTCAACCTGCTGCGCGCCTTCTCGACCGGCGGCTATGCCAGCCTCGACCGAGTCCATGGCTGGATGCTCGATTTCATGGGCCGCTCGCCCTGGGCCGCCAAGTTCGAGGCGATGGCCGACCAGATCGGCCAGGCGCTCGACTTCATGCGCGCCTGCGGCCTGGACGCCGACAGCGTGCCGCAGCTTGGCGGCACCAGCTTCTACACTAGCCACGAAGCGCTGCTGCTCCCGTTCGAGCAGGCGCTGACCCGGCAGGACAGCCTCACCGGCGACTGGTATGACACGTCGGCGCATATGCTCTGGATCGGCGACCGCACCCGGTTCGAGGGGTCGGCCCATGTCGAATATCTGCGCGGCATCGGCAACCCGATCGGCATGAAGTGCGGCCCGAGCCTTGAGCCCGACGCGCTCCTCCGCCTGCTCGACGTGCTCAATCCCGCGCGCGAGCCCGGCCGCATCACCCTCATCACCCGGTACGGCCATGACAAGATCGAGGCGGGCCTGCCCAAACTCGTCCGCGCGGTGCTGCGCGAAGGCCATCCGGTGGTCTGGTCCTGCGATCCGATGCACGGCAACGTCATCAAGGCCGCGAACGGCTACAAGACCCGCCCCTTCGACCGCATCCTCGCCGAAGTGCGCGGCTTCTTTGCCGTGCACCGGGCCGAGGGCAGCTTTGGCGGCGGCATCCATGCCGAAATGACCGGCCAGAACGTCACCGAATGCACCGGCGGCGCGATCGCCATCACCGACGAGGGGCTGGCTGATCGCTACCACACCCATTGCGACCCGCGCCTCAACGCGGCGCAAAGCCTCGAACTAGCCTTCCTCCTCGCCGAAATGCTGAACGAGGAACTGAAGGAACGCCGCGCCGCGGCGTGACCCGACGAAAAGGGCGTCGCGCGGGGTTGCGACGCCCTTGACAAATTGGCAGCATAATCCCGATATGATCGTCATAAGGAGACGAAAGATGACGATCGAGGGCGTTCGCGAATAAATGGGCTGCCAGATGGTGCCGACCGTGGCGAAAGCCGCGCCCGTCACCATCATCTGCGTCGAACCCGCCTCACCATCGCCCATGACCTATGCGACGCCCGCCGTCGCTCTTTTGTCGTTCGTCGTCTCTGCCATCATCGCCCTGCGCGCCCTGCGCAACACCCGCTCGGTAGCGCGGCAGAAGGCGACCCTTGATCTCATCGAAAAGCGCGAATCGACCGAACATTATCGCGCGATCAGCCGCATTTTCTTTGATCTGCAATCCGGTTCCGGTTTCATGCACCTGGTCGATCCCACGCCGGACGACAAGCCGTTGCGAAAAGCGGTATTCGATTATCTCAACCATTATGAGATCATCGCGATCGGCATTCGCCAGGACATATTGGACGAACGCATCTACCGCGCCTGGATGGAAGGGGCGTTCGTGCGGGACTGGAATGCCGCGGCGGAGTTCATCCAGCGGCAACGCTGGAAACATGCCGATGGACGGTGGCGGTACCGCGCTTCGGTTTATGAAAATTACCAGCATGTCGCGTGCAGATGGTCCAAAGACGCGGTGCGCCTTACGGAGGCGTCTTTCCCGCCACCGGCGCAACCCGCAGGCCCCGGCGACGCCCCTTTGCCCGAACCGATCGACGACATCGACCTTAAAAACTGACTGCGGCAGACCCTACGCCGCGCCTTTCCCCCCCTTCGCCCGGCGCGCAAAGATGTTCAGCACCTCGACCAGCGTCGAAAACGCCATCGCCGCGTAGATATAACCCTTGGGCACATGCACGCCAAAGCCGTCGGCGATCAGCACCGCGCCGATCATCAGCAGGAAGCCCAGCGCCAGCATCACCACCGTCGGATTGCGCGCGATGAAATTCGCCAGCGGATCGGCGGCGACCAGCATCACCGTCACCGCCACGATCACGGCGATATACATGACCGCCAGATTATCGGTCATCCCCACCGCCGTCAGGATCGAATCGAGCGAGAAGATCATGTCGAGCAGGATGATCTGCGCGATCGCGCTGCCGAAGGTCAGCGTCGCGACGCTCTTCTTGTCCAGCACATCGTCGCCCCCATGCGGGTCGACATTATGATGGATTTCCTTGGTCGCCTTCCAGATCAGGAACAGCCCGCCCGCGATCAGGATGAGGTCGCGCCACGAGAAGTTCGTCTCGAACGTCGGCGCGCCATGCTGGTCCAGCGGCCCGCTCAGCCCCAGGTCGAACACCGGCTGGGTCAGCCCCACGATCCACGCGATCATCGACAGCAGCACCAGCCGCATTGCCAGCGCCAGGCCGATGCCGATCCGCCGCGCCCTTTGCCGCTGCGCCTCGGGCAGCTTGTTGGTCAGGATCGAGATGAAGACCAGATTGTCGATCCCCAGCACCACCTCCATCACCACCAGCGCAATGAGCGCGGCGAGAGCGGTCGGATCGGTGAAGGCGGCGATGAGGCTGTCCATGTCTGTCCCCTGTTCGATCGTCGGATCGGCACGCACCCGAAACGGAAGCCGCTCGGCGAAGTTCCGGCGGACATGCTTTGTCACAAGACAGCGCTAACACAGATAAGGCGGCATACCCATGCTGGACTAGGCGGATCGTCTCCCCTAGCGGTAAGGCCAACCACCCGTCCGATCCATCCGAAAGGCGCGCCATGTCCCGAACGACCCTGACCCGTTTCCTGATCGAGCAGCAGCGGCAGGCCAATGCGCTGCCCGGCGAACTGCGCCTGCTGATCGAGACCGTCGCCCGCGCCTGCAAGACGATCGCCCATGCGGTCGGCAAGGGTGCGCTCGGCGAAGTGCTCGGCAGCCTCGACAGTGAAAATGTGCAGGGCGAGGTGCAGAAGAAGCTGGACGTGATCGCCAACGAACTGCTGCTCGACGCCAATGAATGGGGCGGCCATCTCGCCGCCATGGCGTCCGAGGAGATGGAGACCATCTATCCCATCCCCAACCGCTATCCGAAGGGCGAATATCTGATGCTGTTCGATCCGATCGACGGGTCGAGCAATATCGACGTCGATTTGTCGGTCGGCACCATCTTCTCGGTTCTGAAAGCGCCCGAGGATTGCGCCGGCCGCCCGGTGACGGAGGAGGATTTCC
Organism: Sphingobium sp.; assembly: GCF_036170395.1. Classification (GTDB taxonomy): domain Bacteria; phylum Pseudomonadota; class Alphaproteobacteria; order Sphingomonadales; family Sphingomonadaceae; genus Sphingobium. Next base: position 13,591 of record NZ_JAVHPD010000004.1, on the reverse strand, counting down.
TCCAGTCCGGCCGCAACCAGGTCGCCGCGGGCTACGCCATCTACGGGCCGCAGACGATCCTGGTGCTGAGCGTTGGCACCGGCGTCTATGAATTCACCCTCGACCGCGAAGTCGGCAGCTGGGTGCTGACCGACCCCGCCATGCAGATGCCGCAGGGCAAGTGCGAGTTCGCCATCAACATGTCCAACCGCCGCCAATGGTCGCCGGCGATTGTCCGCTATGTCGAGGAGCGCGTGACCGGCGCGGCCGGCCCGTGCGGCAAGGACTATAATATGCGCTGGACCGCCTCCATGGTCGCCGACGTCCACCGCATCCTCAAGCGCGGCGGCGTGTTCATGTACCCTTACGACCACCGCGCGCCGGGCAAGGCGAAACTCCGCCTGATGTACGAAGCCAACCCCATGGCCTATCTCATCGAACAGGCCGGCGGCGCGGCCACTGACGGCTTCATCCCCATCATGGACGTGGAGCCGAACGGCCTCCACCAGCGCATCGGCGTGGTCCTGGGCGACCGCGCGGAAGTGGAAGCGGTGGTTGCCTATGGCCGGGAGGAAGAGGTTGTGGCGGGGTGATACGCAGACCTTAGCTCCTCCCCTTCAGGTTCAAAGGAGGCACGTGACTCGTTTGAAGGGTTGGGGTGGGGCGTCTCATGAGAGAGCAGTTCTACCCGGATAGACCCCACCCCCAGCCCCTCCCCTGAAGGGGAGGGGAGCGGTACTGCTACGTAAGGGCGGCATCATTCATTCGTGATGCCCTTCGCGAGATGACAGAGGTCTGGAGCTACCGCAGCGTCTTCAAGCTAAAGCTAATCCGCCCTAGCCGTCCAATGCCTGCCGAGTGGCGAAGCTGCCCGACAAGGGGTGGTGGACTCCGAGCCGCACATCAGGAACAAGCTGAGCCAGGGCAAACTTGCAACGGTGTTTCTGGTTCGATGCTTAGGAACGACGGGAGTCGATATCTCGCGATTGTAGGCGCGTCACTCGCCGCAATTGCCGTATTAGGCGGGACGCTGACTTTTACCTTCCACATGGGCGATTTGTCCGGCCGCAACAATGCTCAAGCCCAAGGCTACGCCGCTGCCTATCCCACTGATGCTAGCAGGCAAATAGCCGACTGCTGGGCCAAATCCGACAGGTCCGCCGCTCAGGAATGTGTGGCAAGCGCTATACAGGCCAGCCGCGAGGCCCAACGCAGCGAGGCCGAACTTGGCGTTCAGCGGCAGATGTCCGATTGGGCCTTTTGGGCTTTGGTGGTCGCAATCGTAATGGGCTTCATGACTACCGCAGTGACGTCTTTAGGAACCTACTTGATTTTTAAGCAGGTCAAACTCAGCCGGGAGGCGGTTGAAGAAACCGGGCGGGCGACCCAAGCAATGCTGGAAGCCAATGACATTGAGAAGAACGCTCAACGGCCATGGCTCAAGGTGACTGCTGCCGCCAAAGCAAATATATCGCCCCCTATGGAAGTAAACGGTTTGTTCCAGGATTTCCCTGGAGCGATTGTATTGATCATTAATGTGACGATTGAAAATATCGGTGATAAGGTTTGCAGGTATGATGCAAAGATTTATCCCGTTATTGATCCGATGTATCCCGAAAAGAGCAGTAATCTTTCGAACTCATTTAATAGAACTCTTATGCCGGGAGACAGTTTTACTCACATGGACAAAGAGATAAGTATTTCTTTTGATAGCAGCCCAATATACGTGATAACTGGATTTTACGAAGACACAAAGGAAACGATAACTCCCGCATTCGTCATTGAATGCAAATATTTTTGGGATGATAAGGCTGGAGAAACCACTTACACATACGCCGCTTCGGCCTACAAAGACAGCTGGGCCTTTTCTATCACCCCCGCCCAACGGAACGTGCCAGCATTCCTGTTCATCCAAGATGGCGCAATAATAGAGTAAAATGGTGAAATAAGCCTCACCATAGTCTCGGTCTAAGGGCCAGATAGGCCCGTCCCCACCACAGGCGATTGTCACCTCTCACCCATAATCGCTCGGGGCGTTGGCTATCTCATGCCGGAAACTAACGACAAAAAAGGGGGGAGAGCGCCCGTTTCAGCGCTCGACCCCCCCGCCATGCCTTGCCTGCCGGTCCGACCGGCGGCTCCTCTCCAGAAACTTGTTTTAGTGGCTTGGCATCGGCGCATCCTTGCTAGCCCAGCCGCATGACAAAAAAAAGGCCGATCGCATGGGATCGGCCGAAAGTTTTAGGAGAGGATGCCTGAAAGGCCCGCCCTATGTGGCGCAGCGGCCACATTTGTGCAAATGCGAAGGGCGAAATCATGGTTGCGCCAAACGCAACCAATCGCCGCGCACCGCAAAACGCGCCCGAATCGCGCTTCCCCTAAGACATTATCAGGGCTTTCCCGCTACCCCCGCCCCATGCACGCGCCCGCGCCCCGCCCCCATGCGACGACCGGCTATCGCCGCGACATAGACGGGCTGCGCGCGCTCGCGATCCTGCCGGTGCTGTTGTTCCACGCGCATGTCCCCGGCTTTTCGGGCGGCTATGTCGGCGTCGACATCTTCTTCGTCATATCGGGCTATCTCATCACGGCGATCATCGCGCGGGAGGTCGACGCCGGCCGCTTCTCGCTCCTGCGCTTCTACGAGCGCCGCTTCCGCCGCATCGTCCCCGCGCTGTCGCTGATGATCCTCGTCGTGCTGGCCTGCGCCGCCTGGCTCTATTTCCCTGGCGACCTCGAAGGCGTGCCCAAGTCCGCGCTCGCCGCCATCGTCTTCGCTTCCAACCTCTGGTTCTTCACCGACACCGGCTATTTCGCGGGCGGTGCGGACGTGAAGCCGCTGCTCCACACATGGTCGCTCGCGGTGGAGGAGCAATATTATATCGGCTTCCCGCTGCTCCTGATGCTGCTCGCTGCCTATGCCCCCCGCTGGCGCACGGCGGCGGTCGCGAGCATCGCCGCCGTCTCGCTCGCGCTCGCCATCCTGCTTCAGCGCGACACGAGCGGCTTCACTTTCTACCTCCTCCCCACCCGCGCCTGGGAATTGCTCGCGGGCGCGCTCCCGGCGCTCGGCGCGATCCCGGCGATCCGCCCGCGCTGGGCCAGGGAAGCGCTGGCCTGGAGCGGCCTTCTCGCCATCGCCCTCGCCGTCGCCCTCTATGATCGCACCACCATCTTCCCCGGCGTCGCCGCCCTGCCCCCGGTGCTCGGCGCAGCGGCGCTGATACACGCCGCGCCGGGCACCAGCGCCGCCCGCCTGCTTTCGCTTCCCCCGCTGGTCGGCATCGGCCTCATCTCCTACTCGCTCTATCTGTGGCACTGGCCGTTGATCGTCTTTACCGAATATGCGACCGACCAGCCCCTCGCCGGCCTCACGCGCATCATGGTCATTGCCGCTGCGCTCATCGCCGCGATCCTCTCCTGGCGCTATGTGGAGCGCCCCTTCCGCGACAGCGCCGCCATCTCGCGCCACGCCATCTTCGCCTTCACCGCCGCCGCCATGGCTGCCCTCACCCTCGCCTCGCTCGCACTCATGGCAAAGGGCGGCTGGCCGTCCCGTTTCGCCCCCCAGGTGCTGGCGCAAATCGCCGGCCAGCGCGACATCGCCCCCACCCGCAAGCTATGCCACGACACCCATATGCGCGCCGCCACCCCCTGCGTCCTCGGCGCACCCGCGCGCGCCTCCGCGATGCTCTGGGGCGACAGCCACGGCGTCGAACTTGCCTATGCGCTCTCCCTCCAGGCGAAATCCCAACACTGGTCGCTCGTCCAGCGCACTACCTCAAGCTGCCCGCCGGTGCTCGGCTATGACGCCACCGACCCGCGCTGCGCCGCCGCCAATCGCGCCGCCTTCGCCGCGATCCGCGCCGATCCCGCCGTCCGCCGCATCTATCTCGCCGCCTTCTGGGCCAATGGCCGCTTCGACGATCCCGCTTTCGTCGCCAAGCTGGACGCGACCATCGCAGCCATCCGCGCCATCGAGAGAGAAGTCGTCGTCATCGGCCCAGTCCCGCCCCAGCCCTTCGACGTCCCCCGCCGCCTTGCCCATCTGGCGCAGGCGGATCGCCTCAGCGACGCCCAGGGCCTAGACCGCGCCGCGCTCGACGCCCGGACCGTCCACCTGCGCGCCCGGTTCCGCGCCTGGGAAGCACGCGGCGTCCACCTGATCGATCCCGCCGCCGCGCTCTGCGACGCCCGCCGCTGCGCCATCGCGAAGGACGGCCAGCCCCTCTATTTCGATTCCCACCATTTGAGCGTCGCCGGCGCCCGGCTGGTGATCGCCGCCGCGCCTATTCCGCCGCCATCGCATAGCCCGCGCGCGGCAGTTCCTCGGCCAGCATCGCCGCCAGATCGCTGACCAGCGCCTGCATCCGCATGAGGCCCGGCCCGATCCCCTCCAGCGCCGCGTCCAGATAGAGCGACCGGTCGATCTCGAGCTGGATCGCATGCGCGCCCCGCTCGGGCCGGCCATGCCGGTCGAGAATATGGTCCCCGGCGTAAGGATGGTTCTGCGCCACCGCGATCCCCCGGCCGGCGATCATCTCCGCCGCCTGCGCCACCAGCCGCGTGGACGCGCTCCGCCCGAAGCGGTCGCCCAGCACCACCCCCGCCGCGTCCTGCCCCGCCGTCACGGGGAGCGGCGGCATCGAATGAAGATCGATCAGGATCGCATGGCCGTGCGCCTGCCGCGCCGCCGTCATCAGCCGCGCCAGCATCGCATGATAGGGCCGGTGCAGCGTCTCGATCCGCTCCCGCGCCTCGCCCCACGCCATCGGCCGCAGCCACAGCTCATGCGCGCCCGGCATCCGGCGCGGAAACAGCCCCAGCCCGCCGCGCAGCTTCGCGCTGCTGTGCAGCGGCGCATCGCGCGGCGCATCGACGATCATGCCGGGGTCGATCTCCCGCTCATGCCGGTTCATGTCGATCATCGCGCGGGGCGCGCGCGCGATCAGCACGGTAAAGCCCGTCGCCGCCGCCCGGTGCGCCAGCAGGTCCGCCCAGCGATCCTCCAGCCGCCGCAATATCTGCGGCTTCACCCGCGCGGCGGCCAGCAGATCGGCGGGATAGACGCGCCCCGCATGGGGGACGGACAGGATGACCGGCCGCGCCGGCTCGGCGGGGCCATGAAGATCGAACGCCGCATCGCTTATGGTCGGAACGGGCAGCCTGATCTGGTCCAACGCGGCTCCTTTCGCGGCCGGACTCGCAAAATGGTTAGCCGGCTGGAAAATATTCAGACTTGTCGCATATAAGCGGGCTGCGCGCCACCCATTGCGGCGCGACAGCCGGCGAATCGGCGGGGGCAAGGAACAAGTTGGGGGCGATGGTTCGCATATTATTGGCCGAAGATGACGAGAGCATGCGCACCTATCTGGCCCGCGCGCTCGACCGGTCGGGCTATGAGGTCGTCGCCGTGTCCACCGGCGCGGAGGCGCTGCCGCATATCGGTTCGGACCGTTTCGACCTGCTGCTGACCGACATCGTCATGCCCGAGATGGACGGGATCGAACTCGCCCAGCACGCAGCCCAGGTCGCGCCCGACATGCGGATCATGTTCATCACCGGCTTCGCCGCCGTGACGCTGAAGGCCGGCAAGGCCGTGCCGCAGGCCAAGGTGCTGTCCAAGCCCTTCCACCTGCGCGACCTGGTGCTGGAGGTGGAGCGCATGTTCGGCAGCGAAAGCGTCTCGGGGCTGAGCTAAACCCCCTCAATCCGGCACCACCTCCTGCATGTCCGGCGTAGGCTCCAGCGGCAGCCCCGCCATCGCCGCGTCGAACCGCTCGCGATCCAGCCCCTTTTCCCAGGCCGACACCACCACCGTCGCCACCGCATTGCCGATGAAGTTGGTGAGCGCGCGGACCTCGCTCATGAAGCGATCGACCCCCAGGATCAGCGTCATGCCCGCCACCGGCACCGACGGCACGATCGAGAGCGTCGCGGCCAGCGTGATGAAGCCCGCGCCCGTCACCCCCGCCGCGCCCTTGGAGGAGATCATCGCCACCAGCAGCAGCAATATCTGCTCCTCCAGGCTGATATGCACATTGCACGCCTGCGCGATGAAGAGCGCCGCCAGCGTCATATAGATGTTGGTGCCGTCGAGGTTGAAGCTGTATCCGGTCGGCACCACCAGCCCCACCACCGACTTGCGGCACCCGGCGCGCTCCATCTTTTCAATCAGGCTCGGCAGCGCGGCTTCCGAGGACGACGTGCCCAGCACCAGCAGCAGTTCCGCTTTCAGATAGCGGATGAGGTGCAGGATGTTGAATCCCACCGCCAGCCCCACCCCGCCCAGCACCAGCAGCACGAACAGCAAAGAGGTCAGGTAGAAGGTCGCCACCAGCCCCGCGAGATTGGCGAGCGTGCCCACGCCATATTCGCCGATGGTGAAGGCCATCGCCCCGAACGCCCCGATCGGCGCGGCCTTCATCAGGAAGGCGACCAGCTTGAACACCGCATGGCTCGCCGATTCGAGCACCGCCATCAGCGGCGCGGCCTTCTCCCCGATCATCGTCAGCGCGATGCCGAACAGGATCGCGACGAACAGCACCTGCAATATGTTGCCGTCCGCCACCGCCGACACCATGGTCGACGGGATGATCCCCATCAGGAAGCCGGTGAGCGTGTTTTCATGCGCCTTGTGGGCGTAATCGGCGACCCGCCCGGCATCGAGCGTCGCCGGGTCGATATTGAGTCCCGCGCCCGGCTGCACCACATTGGCGACGATCAGCCCGACGATCAGCGCCAGCGTGGAGAAGGTCAGGAAATAGGCGAAGGCCTTGGCCGCCACCCGGCCGATCGCGCCCAACTCCTTCATCCCCGCAATGCCGGTGACGATGGTGAGGAAGATGACCGGCGCGATAATCATCTTGACCAGCTTGATGAAGGCTTCGCCCAGCGGCTTCATCGCCACCGCCTGGGTTGGGAAGAAATGCCCCATCGCGACCCCCAGCGCGATCGCGACCAGCACCTGCACATAAAGCTGCCGGTAGAAGGGCAGGCGCGGCGCGGCCTGAACCGGCGAGGATGACGATGGCAGCATGATCGAAAGCGTCCCCCTGTTTGCACCGCAACATATGGGCCGCCCCTCCCCTGTCCAGAAGATTATCAGCGCGCCAGAATTTCCCGCTTGCGCCGGCCCCATGGCCCGGCTATTGGCCCCCTCCACAGTGGGCGTGTAGCTCAGTGGTAGAGCACTGTGTTGACATCGCAGGGGTCGCAAGTTCAATCCTTGCCACGCCCACCATCTAAAAATCCGCTCGGTCCAGCGACCTGGCGGATTTTTTGTTGAGCGCGCTAGGAAGGCGATTTTCGCCGCGACCTGGACTGGGCGCTCAGGCCAGCCCCATCGCGCTGAGTTCCCGCGCGACCCGGCGCAACGATGGCAGGAAGCGGGTTCGCAGCTCCGCCAATGTCACCCGCGTCGCCTGTGCGCCGACATTGACCGCCGCGACGACCCGTCCGCCGCTCGTCACCGGCACGGCGATCGAGCGCAGGCCGATCTCCAGTTCCTGGTCGTTGATCGCATAGCCTTCCTCGGCGACGCGGGCGAACCGGGCCAGCAATTCGCCGGGCCTGGTCTCGGTTTTCGGCGTTCGCGCGACAAGATCGGCCCGACGCAGATAGCTTTCCTGCGCGATGCGCGGCTGGCCCGCGAGCAGCACGCGCCCCATCGACGTGCAGTAGAGCGGCAGCCGGCTGCCGGTTCGCAAAGCGATCGACATGATCCGGGACACTTCGGCGCGGGCCAGATAATAGACCTCATCCTCCTCGATCACGCCGAGCGAACAGCTTTCGTGCAGCTCGTCGCGCAACTGATCGAGCAGCGGCTGGGCGCGCATGGTCAATGTGCTCGACGAGAGATAGGCGTAGCCGAGCGCAAGCGTCTTGGGCCGCAGCGCATAATTGGCCCCGTCTTGCGCGGCATAGCCGAGGCGCACGAGCGTATGCAGGCAGCGCTTCACCGCCGGGCGGCTCAGGCCGGTCGACCGGCTGGCCTGCGCGATGGTCATCGGGCGCTGCGCGTCCGCAAAGCATCGCAGCACCGCAAGGCCGCGCGCCAGCGACGTCATGAACTCCGGGTCTCCCCCGGCTTCCAGCTGACCTCGTTCCTGCTTCATCGCGCATCCTATAACCGATAATCGGACAATATGATGTTTATCGGTTGACGCAATCCCCGTCGCGGCAAAGAGCGGCTCCCTATCTCAGCATCGTGGGAGAGCGACGTGATCGACAAGAGCGTAGCCAGCGCCCAAGCGGCCGTGGCCGACATACAGGATGGCGCGACGGTCATGATCGGCGGCTTCGGCACCGCCGGGATGCCCGATCCACTGATCGACGCGCTCATCGCGCAGGGCGCGGGCGATCTGACGATCATCAACAACAATGCCGGCAACGGCGAAACCGGCCTTGCCGCGCTCATCAAGGCGGATCGCGTGCGCAAGATCATCTGCTCCTTCCCGCGCCAGACGGACTCGCATCATTTCGATGCAGCCTACCGGGCCGGACAGATCGAGCTTGAGCTGGTGCCGCAGGGCAATCTGGCCGCGCGCATCCAGGCGGCCGGCGCGGGCCTGGGCGCCATCTTCACGCCGACCGGCTATGGCACGCTGCTGGCGGAGGGGAAGGAGACCCGCCTGATCGACGGTCGGCACTATGTGCTGGAATATCCGATCCATGCGGACTTCGCCCTCATCAAGGCCCATGCGGGAGATCGATGGGGCAATCTCGTCTATCGCAAGACAGCGCGCAATTTCGGCCCGATAATGGCGATGGCGGCCAGAACGACGATAGCGCAGGTGTCCCGGATCGTCGGGCTGGGAGAGATCGATCCCGAAGCGGTCGTCACGCCGGGCATCTTCGTGCAGCGCGTCGTCCTGCCGCAATCCGCCGCCGCCTGACCGGAGAAACGCGATGACCAACATGAAACCCATGAGCCGCGACCAGATGGCCGCCCGCGTCGCCCAGGATATCCCCGACGGCGCTTATGTGAACCTTGGCATCGGCTTGCCGACCAAGGTCGCCAATTATCTCCCGGCCGATCGCGAGATCATTCTTCAGAGCGAGAACGGGTTGCTCGGCATGGGGCCTGCTCCGGCTGCCGGCGAGGAGGATTGGGAGCTTATCAACGCCGGCAAGCAGGCCGTGACGCTGCTGACCGGCGGTTGCTATTTCCACCATGCCGACAGCTTCGCGATGATGCGCGCGGGCCATATCGACATTTGCGTGCTTGGCGCGTTCCAGGTGTCCGTAACGGGCGATCTGGCCAATTGGCACACCGGCGAACCGGGCGCGATTCCCGCCGTCGGCGGCGCGATGGACCTCGCCATCGGGGCCAGGCAGACTTTCGTGATGATGGAACTCTTCACCAAGCAGGGCGAGAGCAAACTTGTCGAGACGTGCACCTATCCGCTGACCGGCCTCCATTGCGTGTCGCGCATCTACACCGACCTCGCGGTATTCGATGTCGGGCGTGAAGGCGCGCGCGTCATCGAGATGGTGGACGGATTGACCATCGCAGACCTGCGCAAACGCACCGGCGTGCCGCTGGCTGCCTGACACGCGGATGATCGGAGGACCCATGTTCGGCTTGGCGGCACAGGCTGACATGGACCAATTGCGTTGGGTAAGGCGGCGATCATCGCGGTGGCCGTCACACCGCCGGACGTCGCGAAGTGCCAGGCATGGAGGTCGGCCCTTCGCAAGGGACACGTCTTTCATTCGGACGAAATGAGAGGCATAGAGAGCCGCTCCTGCGCTTGTCGCAGGGCCGAACGGCAGTGGGTGCGACCCAGATGCAGCGTGCGTCGCTCCAGGTCATGGTCGCCCCGCTGCCATCAGCCAGCCGCAAGGACAAGCGCAAGTGACCGTGCCATGCGAGACGATCGGCGGAAAGCGCCTGCTCTTCATCATGGCGGTGGAGGCCGAATATGGCCCGCATCTGCGCGCCCGCTTCACGCCCTTGCTGACCGGCGTCGGCCCGGTCGAGGCGGCGCTTGCGACCGGCCTCGCGCTGGCTGATCTCGCCCGCGCCGATGCGCTGCCCGACCTTGCCATCTGCCTGGGGTCGGCGGGATCGCGCATCTGCCCGCTGGGCGAGATTTTTCAGATCGCCAGCGTCTCCTGGCGCGATATGGACGCCTCCCGTCTCGGTTTCGCCAAAGGCGTCACGCCCTTCGTCGATCATCCCGTCGACCTGCCGCTCGTCACCCCCCTCGCGCTGCCGCTGGCGCGCCTGTCGACCGGCGCGAACGTGGTGGGCGGCGATGACTATGCCGTGATCGACGCCGACATGGTGGACATGGAGACCTTCGCCGTCGCCCGCGCCTGCGCCCGTTTCGACGTGCCTTTGATGGGCCTGCGCGGCGTATCGGACGGTCCGGGCGAGCTTGCCCATATCCACAGCTGGATGGAGCTGCTCGGCCTCATCGACGAGCGGCTGGCGCTGGCGGTGGACGGCCTGGAAGCGGCGCTGACCAATTCCTCCCCTGTAAGGGGAGCGGTGATGACCAATTCCTCCCCTGTAAGGGGAGGTGGCATCGCGTAGCGATGACGGAGGGGTGTCACCCTCTCGATAGCTAGACACCCCTCCGCCACGCGCTTCGCGCGCGACACCTCCCCTTTCAGGGGAGGATGATTGTGGTGCTGAGAAAATCCTATTCTCCTACAGCCGTCCGCGAACAGCCTCCAACACCCCCGGAATAACCGGCGTTAAATCAGCATCTTACCCGTAGGAGAATCGCGAAACCGCGAATCAGCTGTTCCACTCGCTGTTCCACTTGTCCCGCGCGCCCGGCCCCTCTCAATCCCCCTCAAACGCCATGATCGCCCGCGCCGCCACGCCCTCGGCCTCCAGCGCCGCCATGCCGCCGAGGTCAGGCAGACCGATCGCGAACAGCGCCATGAGCACGCTCGCCCCCTGCTCCCGCAGCAGCTGCGCGGCGGCGATCGCGGTCCCCCCGGTCGCGATCAGATCATCGACCAGCAGCACCCGCGCGCGCGCCGGCACCTGCCCCTCGTGCAGCTCCAGCCGGTCGGTGCCATATTCCAGCACATAGTCGATGCCGACCGTCTTGCCCGGCAGCTTGCCCCTCTTCCGCACCGGCACGAACCCCTTGCCCAGCACCGTCGCCAGCGCCGCGCCCAGGATGAAGCCGCGCGCCTCGATGCCGACGATCAGGTCCGGGTCGAGCGGCCGGGCAATCTCCGCCAGCTGCCCCACCAGCGCGCGCAAGCCCGCGCCGTCGGCCAGCAAGGTGGTGATGTCGCGGAACAATATGCCCGGCTTGGGAAAGTCGGGGATGGTGCGGACGAGGGCGGTGAGGCGGTCGCTGGTCATCGCGCACCCATAAGCAAAGGGCGCGGCCTCCTCAAGGATGCCGCGCCCCAAAGCGTCAGTCTCAAGCGGGAAGCGCCAGCTCAGGCCGCCTTCTTCTTGTCCGCCCAGATATTCTGATAGGCCATGTAAGCGAGCGCCGTGGCGATCGCGAGGAAGACCAAAGTCGCCAGCCCCGCCGCGCGGCGATTCTCCAGCTTGGGCTCGGCCGTCCAGGTCAGGAAGGCCGCGACGTCCTTCGCCATCTGGTCGACGCTCGCCTTGGTGCCGTCGCCATAGGTCACCTGGCCCTCGGCCGTCAGCGGCGGCGCCATGGCGAGGTTCAGGTTGGCGAAATAGGGGTTGTAGTGCAGCCCCTCGGGCGTCTTGGCGTCCGGGAATTGCTTCAGCAGTTCGGCCGGCTGGGCCTGATAGCCGGTCAGCAGCGAGTAGACATAGGCCGAGCCATGGTGCCGCGCCTTGGTCATCAGCGACAGGTCCGGCGGGATCGCATTGTTGTTCGCCGCCGCCGCCGCAACATTGTTCGCGAAGGGCTTGGGGAAGTGATCGGCCGGCACCGGATCGCGGCCCGCGACTTCGCCCGTCTTGGGATCGACGTCGGGGGTCTTGATCGCCCACTGCTTGGCGATCGCCTTCACTTCCGCCTCGTTGTAGCCGAGCGCCTCCAGATCGCGGAAGGCGACGAACTTGAGGCTGTGGCAGGCCGAGCAGACTTCCTTGAACACCTGGAAGCCGCGCTGCAGCTGCTGCTTGTCATATTTGCCGAAGGGTCCGTCGAAGGAGAAGGACACATGCTTGGGAGCCAGGTGGAACTCATGCTCCACCGTCGGCTGCGGCGGCTCGGAGATATAGGCCACCGCGCCCATCAGGAAGGAGATCAGCAGCCAGCCCGCGAAGAAGAGGCCGACGAGAAATGCGCCGATGCGAACCATCTATTCGTTCCCCCTTAACCGGCGTGCGAAGGCTGCGGATCGGCGCCCATGCCGGGCAACGCATCCTCTTCGCCTTTTATGTTGTGACGGTTCAGCACCGATTCCGTGATCGATCCCGGCAGCGGCAGCGGCTTTTCGAAGCGCGAGACCAGCGGCAGGATGATGAGGAAGTGCGCGAAATAATAGGCCGCCGCGACCTGGCTGATCATGACATAGGGCTCTTCCGCCGGCGCGCCGCCGCAATAGCCCAGGATCAGCACGTCGAGGATCAGGATCCAGAAGAACTTCTTGAAGGTCGGGCGGTAGTTGCCCGACCGCACCGGCGACGTGTCGAGCCAGGGCAGGAAGAAGAGCAGCAGGATCGACGCGAACATCGCCAGCACGCCCAGCAGCTTGGCCGGCACGAAGAAGAAGTCCACCGTGAAGGCGCGCAGGATCGCGTAGAAGGGCCAGAAATACCATTCGGGCACGATATGCGCCGGCGTCGAAAGCGGGTTCGCCTCGATATAGTTATCGGGGTGGCCGAGATAATTGGGCGCGAAGAACAGCAGGATCGAGAAGAGGATCAGGAACACGCCGACCCCGAAGCCGTCCTTGGCGGTATAGTAAGGATGGAAGGGCACGGTATCCTGCGGCCCCTTCACATCGACGCCGGTCGGGTTCGAGCTGCCCGGAATATGCAGCGCCCAGATGTGCAGGATGATGACGCCCGCGATCACGAAGGGCAGCAGGAAGTGCAGCGAGAAGAAGCGGTTGAGCGCGGCATTGCCCGGCGCGAAACCGCCCAGCAGCCAGGTCTGGATCGGCTCGCCGACCACCGGGATGGCCCCGAAGAGCCCGGTGATGACCTTCGCCCCCCAATAGCTCATCTGCCCCCAGGGCAGCACATAGCCCATGAAGGCGGTGGCCATCATGAGGAGGAAGATGACGAGGCCCAGCAGCCACACCATCTCGCGCGGCGCCTTGTACGATCCGTAGAACAGGCCGCGGAAGATGTGGAGATAGACGACGATGAAGAAGAAGCTCGCGCCATTGGCGTGGGCGTAGCGCATTAGCCAGCCGCCGTTCACGTCGCGCATCGTCTGCTCGACGGTGCCGAACGCGACCAGGTCGTTCGCGCCATAATGCATCGCCATGATGACGCCGGTGACGATCTGGATCACCAGGGCAAGGCCGGCGAGCACGCCGAAGTTCCAGAAATAATTGAGGTTGCGCGGCACCGGATAGCCCGCGCCGATCGCGTTATACACGAGGCGCGGCAGCGGCAGCTTCTCGTCGACCCACTGCATCAGCGGATGCTTGGGGGTATAATGTTCAGCCCATGGAAAGCTCATGACGGTCCCCCTCA
>NZ_JAVHPD010000003.1:0-37128 GCF_036170395.1 Sphingobium sp. | reverse complement strand
CACTCACTCTGGCACATTGCGATGCCGTTGGGAGCCGTCCACCCCAACAAGGCAGCTGGTTCCTCCGGCTCGGAAGGACCGAGGCATGACCCGGCGCTGCAGGCTGTCCGACGAGCAGCTGGACGAGATGGCGCGCCTCCGCGAGCGGGGCTGGGGCACCGGCCGCATCGCGGAACACTTCACCCGCGCCGGCACGCCGATCAGCGGCTCGTCGATCAACTGGCAATGCATGAGGCTCGGCGCCGACGCGCCGGCGCGGCTGCGTGGTCGGTCGTCGGCGCCGCGCGTAACCTACTGGCGCAATGGTCGCCCCTGCCGTCCCTGGACCGCCGAAGATGACGCGAAGCTGCTCGAGCTCGAACGTGCCGGCGTCAAGCTGCACATCGTCGCGCAGCGGCTCGGCCGCGCCAACAGCAGCGTGCGCGGCCGCCTGCTGACATTGGCTCGTCGGGACGCCCGACGTGAGGAGGCGAGCGTCTGATGACCCCCTCTGTCGAACTCTTGCCCCCGATCAAGGCCGACCCGATCGAGCCGTTCGCGATCCCCATCCTCTTGGATGATCGCGGCTGTGCATGGATCCCGGACGCCTTCAACGCCGCCCTCTACCAGCTGCTCCCCGTCTGCGAAGGCGCGAGCCTCGGTTGGGCGCCGATCCCGGAGCTCAACAAGGCGCTGATCGCGATTCAGGGCGGCAATCCCTTCGCCCCGACCGGCGAGGCCCTTGCGATCGCGATCAGCCGGCGCGGCCTGCGCGGCCTGATCGATGGGCTGAAGTCCATCGAAGCGCAGATGGAGGGCATGTAGCCATGGCTCACCCTGCAAAGACGCCCGGCGAACTTCAGCGCCAGGTCGATGCGTTCAATGCCCGCTACTCCGTAGGCCAGCCGGTCATCCTCCAGCGCGACACTGGCGAGCCGCTGCGCACCGTCACCCGCTCCGAAGCGCAGATCCTCTCCGGCCATTCGGCCGTGATCTGGGTCGAAGGCGTCAGCGGCTGCTACCTGCTCGACCGCGTCACGCCGGTACCGGCGGAGGCGACGCATGTCTGACGCGATCGCCAGCAACCCAGCCGATGTCGCCGAGCAGGCCTATGCCGTGATCCACGCGGACGCGCCTCCGGAGGTACCGGAATGGTCAGGGCTTCACCCTATCGAACAACGACACCTGATCCGCTTTGCCGAACAGGTGCTTCAAATCGCGGCCTCAGCTCATGGCTGAGCTGACCTTCCGCGAGCGCACAGCCTTCCGGCTCGACGCGATGTTCCATTTCGGCCGGCGCGGACTGGCGCCGGTGAGCCAGATATCCGACCACCACCTCGTGCGCACGCGCAACTGGCTGGTGGGGCAGGATATCGCCCACCGCGACGCCTGGCTCAACGTCTTCGATCGCGAGCTCGAGGCGCGTGGCCTGAGCGCTGCGGCTTTTCTGGCCCCCGCTCGGCGGTCTGGCCCCGCCAGACGGCGAGTGGGCAAAGCGAAGGGCCGGCCATGAGCAACTTCGCCTACCTGTGCTGGCTCGCCGCCTTCGGCCTCCTTTCTTTCGATGCAGGCGCGCGCCTCGTCCGGTCCTTCTACGCCCCGTCGTGGCGGTTTAGCGCCCGGTTCTATCTGCTATTGGCCTCTGCGATCGGCGTCTATCTCGCGGTCGAGGGCCGGCCATGAGCCGCGATTCCATCGAGGTTCGCGAGTGCGACCGCTGCAAGGCGACGGTCGAGGCGCGCGATCTCGACGCCTTTGACGGCTGGGGCTCTGCCTCGGCAACGGCGCAGGTCTTCGGCGAGCGCAAGGGTTTCGCCAACGCCGATCTCTGCCCCGACTGTTTCACTTTCCTTCTTGACTGGTTCACCGCCATCACGCGCGAGCGCGATGCCCAGCGCACCACAGCGCCGCGTGCCGAGCGCCCGGACGTACCGCCGAGGAAAGCCATTGCCGCCAGCCTGGTTGCTGCCAGCCTCGCCAGTTCGCCCGATCTGGATGATTATCTCGCGAAGATCGACGCCATCAACAGCCTGGACGAGATGCAGGAATATCAGGCCCGCAACGGCCTGAAGCTCATGGAATGGATGGCCGATCCGGCGCTCGCAGAGCGGGTGAGGGACGGACATTATGCGGCGTTCGAGCGGCTGGAGAAGGTCGCCGACGAAGGCGAACCGGCATGAGCCCCGTCGAAGCGCGTCCCGCGCCACGCTTCGACCTCTGCGCCTGCGCCACCTGCCGCGCGCTCGACATCGATTTTCCGAATGATGGGCATCAGCTCGCGCTGATCGCCCCGACCAGCCGCCCGCCTGCCTCGTCCCCAAGCTCACCCCGGCAGGCGAAGCGGGTGCGGACCGGGCCTACGCCCTCCCGGTCCGCACCATCCCATCCCGAAAACCCCGACCCACAACCCTGCACGAAGAGGTGCTTATCCAGGAGAAGACCCATGTCCGTTACCACGATGACGATCGACGCGCTATGCGTCTCCCCGTTCAACGCCCGCCTCAACGAAGAGGACGCGAACGCCATCGACGCGCTCGAAAACAGCCTCGTCGCCCGCGGCCAGCTCTACCCCCTGATCGTTCACCCCATGAAGGCGAAGACGCCGCGCAAGAAGCGCTTCGGCGTCCTCGATGGCGGTCGCCGCTTTCGCGCCTTCGCCCGCGCGATCGCCAACGGCCGTCTGCCCAAGGATCATCCGATCGAGGTGGCGATCCGCGAGAGCAGCGACGAAGGCGAACTGCACGATCTGGCGCTCGCCGCCACCTTCATCCGCCGCGATCTGCGCGACTATGAGATCTACGCCGCGGTCGCGCGCGCGGTCGCCGGCGGCCGCACCTATGCCGAGATCGCCGACACCAACGGCCAGCCGGTCAAGGTGGTGCGCAAATGGGCGCGCCTGGGCGATCTCCACCCCACCGTCTTCGCCGCGCTGGAAAAGGGCGAGATCAGCGGCAAGCAGGCCATGGCCTTCGCCGCGACCGAGGACGTCGCGCTCCAGCTCCACGTCTTCGAACAATTCCTGGTCCATCCGCAGCGCAGCTACGGCAATGGCGAGGCGCTGATCCGCAAGCTGATGAAGGTCGGCGATCGCGAGCTCGAAAAGATGCTCCGCTTCGTGGGCGAGACCGCCTATGCCGACGCCGGCGGCCGCTACGAGCTCGACCTGTTTGCAGACGAGGCCGAACAGCGCGGCCGCGTCGCCGACGAAGGGCTGCTGCTCGGCCTCGCCGACGCGAAACTCGATGCGATCCGCACGCGGGTGCGCCGCCAGTGCGGCCGCGATCTTCGCTTCGAACCTGCCCCGCCCCGCCTCATGCTCGGCAATTACGACCAGGGCGTCGACAATGCGCTGGAGATCGTCGCGGCGCCCGAGCCCGCCGATGCGGCCGACGCCGCCTGGTTCGCGTCTCTTCGCTACGAAATGGCGCATCTGGAGGAATGGGCGATGTTCCATTCCGGCGACGAGGAACTGGACGAGGATCTGCACGCCCACTGCATCGCCGCGATCGACGCCTATTATGAGCCGCTCGAGGAAGAACTGGCGTTCCTCGAAAATCGCATGGAGCTGACGCTCCCGGCGGGTCAGGTCTATGCAACCCTCGTCGTGCAGGAGGATGGCGAGGCCGAGCTTCGCTATTGGTGGGCGAGCCGCAAGGAAAAGCAGAAGGCGGAAGCCGCGGCGCGCAAGCAGCCCGATGCGCCGGCCCCGCGCCCGGTCTCCACCGGCCCGATCGGCCAGAACCCGTCCGATCGCGTCGAGCAGGCACGACCGCTCCTTCGCCCCGGTTCGGCGATCGATTGCGGGGCAGGCTATGGCTATCGCCAGCAGGCCGACCAGCTCGCCCGCGACGATCAGGGCCTGACGGCCGACGGCGTACAGGTGATGCGCTCGCTGCGGCGGGAGGCGCTGCGCGCTGCGCTGGTAAAGGATCAGAACCGCCGACCCGCGGGCCAAAGCATCGCGCTCGACTATCTGCTCTGGGCGCTGGCGCGCGATCGTCTCACGGCACATGGGATTATGATTCCCGGCGCGCGCAGCCATGAGCGCGGCCTCGCCGGCCTGTCCGTCCGCCACGACGTGCTGGCGAGCGGCGTCCAGGATCATGTCGATCGGACGGCGGCGCACCGCATCTGGCAGGATGCGGTCGATCTGCTGAAGCAGCACTCGTCGATGACCGGCGAGGATCTCGTCCAGGCTTTCGACGCCTTCCGCGCCGACGCAGTTGTGCTGCGCGATATCGCCGCCGCCGTCATCGCTGGCTGCGCGCTGGAACGATCCGCCAACGCCCCCGGGTACGAGATCGAGATGCACGATCATATCGCGCTGCTCGCCGGCTATGGCGATGACGAGGCGGTGCGCAGCCTGATCGAGCCCACCGAAGAATTCGTCGCGCTACTGCCCCGCGCGCGCCAGCTGGAGCAGGTCCACCCGCACGTCACCCAGGGGGAATATCTCGCGCTGGAGAAGCGCAAGGCCGCCGACCTCCCCGCCCCTGTCGCTCGCGCGCTCGCCCGGGCGAAGGACTGGGTTCATCCCATGATCCGCTTCCGCCCCCGCCTCGCCGCAGTCTTCGCCAACGACAAGCAGCTGGAGGCGGCGGAATGAGCAGGAAGCCCCAATATGACGCACCCAAGGGCAGCCTGCCGGTGCTCCAATATCTGTCGCCGGCGCAACTTCAGGTCGACGCCACCTATCAGCGCTCGATCGAGAACGGCCAGAGCCGCAACCTCATCGCGAAGATCGCGCGCGAGTGGGACTGGCAGCTTTGCGGCGTCCTCGTCGTCTCGCGCCGGGGCGATGAGGGCCTGTTCGTGGTCGATGGTCAGCATCGCCAGCAGGCAGCGCTGATCCGGTCCGACATCAGCCAGTTGCCTTGCGTGGTGGAAACCTATGCGTCCGCTCAGGAAGAGGCGGCGATCTTCGCCAAGCTCAACCGCCAGCGCACCCCGCTTAAGGCGCTGGATATCTTCAAGGCGGCCGTCGCCGGCAAGGATCCCGAGGCCTGCAAGCTGATGAGCCTCATCAGCCAGGCCGGGCTTCAGCTCGCGACCAGCAGCAACAATGTCGATCAGGCCCCAGGCAGCATCGGCAACATCGGCGGCATCCGCGAAGCCAAGCGCAGCTATGGCGACAAGGTGACGCTGAAGGCGCTGCGCGTCCTGCGCCAGGCGTTCGACGGGCAGGTGCTGCGCTATGCCGGCACCCTGTTCGGCGGCATCGCCGGTGCGATCGGCGATGCGGGCCGCAGCGGCACCGCGATCAGTGAAACGCTCTTGGTCGCGGTGCTGAGCGGCCAGGAACAGGCCGACTGGTATGCCGAGATCATGGCGCACAAGGGCAAGTTCCCCGAAATGCGCACCCCGGCCGCCGCCGCCCACATCATCAGCTCCGCCTACGAAGAAGCGGCGGCCGAGGACGAGGAAATCGCGGCATGAGTGCGGACTGGAAAGCCGGCGACCTCGCCGTGTGTGTTGTCGATCGCTGGTGCCACTGTGGCAAAAGCGACTGCGGCATCAACGCGATCGCGCCGAAAAAGGAGGAGCTTCTCCGGGTCGATCAGGTCTGCATCCGTGGCGATCACTGCTTCCTGCACTTTAAGGCGAAAGGCGAACAATATGCCTGGTCCCATGTCGCCTTCCGCAAGGTGAAGCCAGACACCGAACCAGCCGCCGACGAGGCCTGGGTCGAACAGCTAAAGCACCTGCGCCGCAAGGTGCCGGCATGAGCACGACGCTCAGGCAAGCCATCAGCCGCGAGGCGGCGGAGTGGAGCGAGCGGCGTGCCCTCGCCCGCCGGCAAGGGATCGACGTCCCCGTCCCCAGCCGGCGCGGCGAGACTGTCCCGCCGCCAGCGGCCGGGCCGCTCTCCATCTATCGCGATCCCTGCTTCAGATGCGGTGTGCGCGGCGACATCGGCTGCAAACATCGTGGCGGAGGCGCGCGCCATGGTCTGTGAGCGCGTCTCCCTGCCCGGCGGCGGCGCGGCGATCGTCTGCTCGCCCGGCCGGCGAAAACGCTGCGCCTGCGGCAAGTCAGCGCCGTTCCTCTGCGACTGGAAGGTGACGTCCCGCCGCAGCGGCACCTGCGATGCGCCGATCTGCGCCGACCATGCGACCGAACCCGCACCTAACAAGCATCTCTGCCCCACCCATACGGAGGCTTATGCCGCGTGGCAGGCTGCTCAGCCGACGAGGATGCCGGCATGAACGCGCCCGCTCTATCCCTGTCGCACCTGCCCGATCGTCGCCGGCGCTGGACAGCCGATCGCTCGGCCCGGCTTCAGGCCATGTGGCCCTCGTCCACCGTCGCCGAGATCGCGGTCGCGCTCGGCACCAGCCGAGGCGCAATCTACGTCAAGGCGGCCAAGCTCGGCCTGCCCCCCCGTCGCGAGGCGCCCGTCACGCCGTCGGCCGCGCCCTCTCTTCCTCCGCGCGACCCGACCGGGCAGCGCCGCTTTGTCGGCTTCGAATCCGACAGCGGCCATCGCATCGACCTGAAACCTTGGCACCCGGCGCTGCGCAAGGGATCGACCCTGTTCGGCCGATCGGTAAAGCCCGCCGCCCAGGTGGTCACCATCCTCAAGTCCGGCGAGAACAGCCGGAAGCTCGGCAGTCTCGCGACCAAGGGCCGCTGGCGGGGCATGCCGATCTTCGGCCTGACGCTGGAGGAGCGGGACACCTGCCCGCGCACCTGCCGCGAATGGGCGACATGCTACGGCAACTCGATGCACTGGGCCGAGCGCATCCTGGATGACGGGACGCTGACGCGGCGGCTTTGGGGGGAACTCGCCTCGTTGAACGCCCGGCATCCGGCCGGCTTCATCGTCAGGCTGCATATCCTGGGTGACTTCTACTCGCCGGGCTATGTCGCCTTCTGGCGCCAGGCCATCGACGACTTCCCGGCGCTGCGGATCTTCGGCTTCACCGCCCGCCAGGCCGATGATCCCATCGGCGCCGAGGTCGCCCAACTGCTCGCCGACCAGCCTGATCGCTTCCGGATCCGCTTTTCCGGCGCGGCCGGCGATCGCGACGCCGCCGAGGTGGTCGACTCTCCCGACCAGGCGACCGGCATCCTCTGCCCCGCCCAGCGCGATCCGGCCCGCTGCTGCGCCACCTGCGGCCTCTGCTGGCAGACCAACCGCACCATCAGCTTCGTGAGGCACTGAGTCGCGTGATCTCCCGCCTCGCCGACTTTCTTCGTCTCAACCGTCTTGGAGCCTCGCTTATGTCCTGGGAAAAATTCGGATCGCCCTACGACCCTAATCACCGCGGCAAGATGAAACTGCCACCTGAAAAACAGGCTCAGGCTGGCCAGAAAATTTGTAAATGCGGCGGCGCGGGCTGTTCGATATGCAACACGGCTTCTATCGAGGTCAGCATCGTCCGGCCTCCGAGCGGTTGGCACGCCGATGTTTTTCCTACCACATTCGAACGGTTCATGCGTGAGGGAATCTACACTCGCGAAGCCGAGGCGCGCGGGTCAAGCCCGCCGTCGAGTTACATGGCTGCCCGCCGTGCGGTCGAAAGGTGGCTGGTAGAGGCGCCCGATCAGAAGTTCGATGACATCGTCGGCAACGACGCCGCTCTGGAGCAGCTGCGCGATGCGATCGAGGCGCCCGTCAGGCACAAGGCGGTCTATGACGCCTATGGCATGAGGATGCCGAAGGGTGCGCTGCTGTCCGGCCCGCCTGGCTGCGGCAAGACGATGTTCGCCCGCGCCGCAGCGTCGGAAATGCGCCGCCTTTATGGCGGCAAGGTCGAGTTCGTCTCGATCTCCGGGTCGGAACTTCAGTCACCCTTTGTCGGGATGACCGAAGGCTACATCAAAGCCATCTTCACCTTTGCGCGGGAGTACCGGAAATTCCACGGCCACCCGCTGCTGGTCTTCATGGACGAGGCGGAGGTGCTGCTTCCAGACCGCACCGGCCGCGTCCGTCGTGTCGCGCCATGGGAAGAAAGTCAGGTCGCGACCTTCCTCGCTGAAATGGATGGCATCGTGGAAAGCGGTGCCTTCATATTGCTGGCCAGCAACCGGCCCGAGGTAATTGACCAGGCCGTGCTGCGCGACGGGCGCTGCGACTTCAAGATCATAGTGCAGCGGCCGACCCCCGAAGCGATTGAGGTGATCCTCCGCAAAAATTTCGCCGGCATCCTGGTCGCGGACGGCAGTATGGAGCAGCTCGTCTTCGCGGCGGTCGAGGGGCTGCTCGATCCGGCCAAGATCCTGATGGAGGGTCACGCCATCAAGATCGACCTCGCGGAGCAGACGGCGAAGGACGTGCTGCGCAAGCACTTTCTCCTCGAACACATCGTGTCCGGTGCCATGGCCGCCTCGATTCCGATGCGCGCCACGCGGCACGCCTTCGCGCGCGACAAGCTGACTGGCGAAGCGAAGGGGGTCACTGTTGCCGACGTCCTGCAGGCCGTCAACGACCTGTTCGAAGAGAACAAGGGCCTCGAGCACAGCTTCGCCCTCAACGATTTCAAGGCCGAGCTGATGCGCGAGGCCAGGGAGGCGGCGAAGCTTGGCTGAGCATCCCATCTCGATCGGGATGCTCGAAGAAGGACACCTGCTCCTCCTCGGCACGACCGGCGCCGGCAAGACCTATCAGCAGCGCGGCTTCCTGGAGCGGCTCCGCTTCAACGGCCGCCGCGTGGGGGCGGTCGACAAGCTCGGCAATCATTGGGGGCTGACCCTCTCGGCCGACGGCAAGGGCGCGGGTCTCGACTTCATCATCTTCGGCGGCAAGCGCGGCCATGTGCCGATGACGCCGTTCGACGGCGAACGCATCGGCCGGCTTTTCGTCGAGCGCAACATCCCTGCCATCTTCGACGTCAGCCAGTGGAAGGTGGACGAGCAGCAGGACTGGATGGAGGGCTTCGCGGACGCGGTCTTCCTGCACAATGAAGGTCCGCTGCATCTCGGCCTGGACGAGGCGCAGAGCTGGGTGCCGCAGGGCGGCGGCGGCGACGCCTTCAACAGCGTGCGGCGTCTGGCCGAACAGGGGCGCGGCAACGGCATCCGCCTGATGATGGCCGCGCAGCGCCTTAGCCGCATCGACAAGAGCTGCGCCGGCATGGCGGCGGTCGTCGTTGCCATGCGTCAGACCGGCACCGCCGATCGCAAGGCGATGCGCGATCTGCTCGCGGCCGACGCGGACCAGATGGCCATGATCGAGCGCGAGCTCCCCGGCCTGCCGACCGGCAGCGGCTTCGTATGGGATCCGCTGCAGGGCAGCCTCCTCCGCCACGCCTTCCCCGCGAACCTCACCTTCGACAGCTCGCGCACGCCCCGCCATGGCGACACGCCGCCGGCGTCGATGGCCGTGTCGAGCGACCTGGTGGAGGAGCTGCGCCAGGCGCTCGCGCCGCCGGTCGAAAGTCCGGCGGTGCACGACTATCCCGACGACGAGATTCCGGCCGAGCCAATGGCCGCATTCGAGAAAGGCAGCGCGATCGGCCAGATGCTGGTCGAGCGGGACGACCGGATTGCCGTCTTGGAAGACCGGCTCCGCATCGTCAGTGGCGACCTTGAGGATCGGAAGAGGACCATCGCCAAATGGCAGACGCTTCTCCGCGGCATCCATCGCAGCATCGAAGAGACGTTCGGTTGGGCCGGCGCGCCCAATTCCATGTGGCCCATAGCGACAGCGCCCGGCGGGTCTGAACCACTCGCCGCCGTTGAGGGCCCACCGCCAGCGAAGGACGTTCGGATTCCTCCGTCCCAAGCCGGCGGCGGGCCCGATCGGGAGATGCGATCGCTGGCGGTGCTGGCGGCGATCTATCCGGCCGGTCTCACCGAAGCCGCATGGGCGGGCCGCGCCGGCCGCGCGCGGAAGGGCGGCGCCTGGGCCTCGCAGCGCAAGCGCTACGCCGACGCCGCCCTGATCGAGAAGCGCGACGGTCGCTGGTTCGCCACCGCCACCGGCGTGGAGGCGGCCGCTGGCGATGTTCCGACCTTGCCCGCGCCAGGCGCTCAGCTGGTGAATTGGTGGGCTGATCGCCTCGGCCCCGCCGGCAAGCTGCTGCGCCACCTTTACGGCATGCATGGCCTGAGCCGCGGCGAACTCGCGGCCGCCGTCAACATGACCGCCACCGGCGGCGCCTTCAGCGGCGCTGTCGCGGAGCTCAAGCGCAACGAACTGATCGAGGAGCGCGGCAAGCGTCTCTTCGTCGCACCAGCCCTGACCGGAGAGGAAGCATGAACGACGCGATCACGATCGCGCCCGGCGATAGGTTCATTGACCTGAAGGAGGTCCGCGCCCGCACCTCACTCAGCACGGCAACCATCTACCGCCGGCGCGGCAAAACCTTCCCCCGCTCCTACCCGATCAGCGATTCGCGCGTCGCATGGCTGCAATCGGACATCGAGCGCTGGATCCAGGAGCGCGTCTCATCATCCCCATAGGCGCGCCGAGAGGAGTCACATTGGGAGGCATCTACATACCATTCTGGGGCAATATCTATGTTTAACAATACTATATCAGATCAAAGCGGTTCCTGTCTCCCCGACCACTTCCACATACATGGATTAGTCGGCGCCATCGTCGGTCATGTTCGCAGCAGCTAATCGCGAATGCACTGCATACCCCAGCATCCAAATTCTATCCGCCTCGTTGGGTGGCCGACGGTCATTGCCGTCCCCACAGCCAAGGAGATGCAGCATGTCCTTTTTCGACAAGATCGTTGCGGCCATCACCCCGCCCGAGAGCGACGAGACCCGCTTGGAGACGCGGGCGAAGGCGCGCGCGCTGGCGCGACCGGGCGACTGGCTCGACCAGGTGCTCGACCAGCATGACCGGATCGAGGCCGCCTTCGCCGCTGTCAAGGCCGCGCCGGACGCCGCCAGCCAGCTCGCCGCGCAGAAAGACCTGGCGGTGATCCTGACCGGGCACAGCAATGCCGAGGAATCGGTTCTCTACCCTGCGCTGGTCGATGACGGGCACAAGGCCCATGCGGGCCTCGCCTATGAGGAGCAGGCCGCGGCCAAGGTCCAGATGGCGCTGCTGGAGAAGATCGAGCCGCTGACCCAGGACTATTTCGACAAGCTGGAGCATATTCGGGGCGCGGTGACGCATCATATGTATCAGGAGGAAAGCAACTGGTTTCTCGACATCCAGCGCGAGGTGCCCGACGCCGAGCAGGCGATGCTGACTCGGCGCTTTGCCGAGGAAGTGGAGCGCTATGTCGGGGAGCCGGCGACGGTCTGAGCCGCGATGCAAGAGACCGGGGCGGCGCGCTGCCCCGGTCGATCAGCCCCGGTTGGGGCGGGCCAGCAAGGCGGCGATCAGACCCGCGCCGACCAGCGTGCCAGCCGCGATGGTCGTCATCGGTCGCGCGCAGGGATGGCGAAAGCCGCCGTCGATGGCGGGCATGTCATCAGGCGGCGCGGAGACATTGCCGCGGGTGACAGGCGCTGGGGCGGCGTGGCCGAAATAGCGGTCGAACCAGATGCCGGCAATCCGCGATGGCAAAGTCGGGGCAATCGCATGGGCGATCCGCGCCGCCCACGTCGGCGCGCCGACCAGAGTCGTCGCTCGCGGCCGGTCGGCAAGGCGCACCACGGCCGCCGCGACGGTGCGGGGGTCGAGGATCGGCGGCGGCGCGGCGAGCGCCTTTCCCGTATAGTTGCCCGCGTGGCGCAGCGCGGGCGTATCGACGAAGGACGGATAGACGTCGCAGACATGGATATGCGGCCAGTCCAGCAATTCCGCGCGCAGCGCTTCTGAAAAGCCACGCAGGCCGAATTTGCTCGCGCCATAGGCGGCCGAAAAGGGCGTGCCGGCGATCCCGCCCATGGAGATCATGTTGACGAAGATGCCCTGCTTTTGATCGATGAAGATCGGCAACACGGCATGGGCATCGTTCATATGGCCGATGAGGTTCGAGCGGATGGTCTGTTGATGAACCGCGATCGGCACCTCCGTGAAGCGGCCGACCGCGCCCACGCCGACATTGCTGAACCAGAGATCGATCGTGCCGCAGAAGTCACGCGCCTGTTGCGCCAGCCGTGCCACGGCGTCTGCGTCCGTGACGTCGGTCGGCACGGTGAGAACCGCCGCGCCCGCCGCCCGGCACGTCCGCGCCACCGCCTCCAGCGCCGCCTCGCCGCGCGCCGCCAGCACCAGCCGGTCGCCCCGCGCGGCGAAGGCCTCTGCCGTTGCCTGACCGATGCCGCTCGACGCGCCGGTGATGACGATGTTCATGGGTGTGACGCTCCTCGCTCGCTGCGCGGGAGGAAAGTGCGGAACCGGGGCCAAGTTCCTGTGCTTCGTCCGCGATATAACCTAGGATAGAGGCTCAGCGCGCCATGCCGCGCCCGGTCGCGGTCCAGTAGATGCCGCCCATCAGGTGCGCCAGATAGGTCGGGTCGCGATACATCTCGCCGACATGGCCCAAAGTCGTCACGAACACGCGGCCGCCATCATAGCGATGATACCAGGCGATCGGATGATCCCTGCCCATCGGCTTGGAGACCTGCCCCGGCCAGATTTTCTCGGGGTCATAGCTGCTTTCGTCCACGTTCAGAACCGGGGTGATCGCGACCTTGTGGGGATTGGTGGTGACGTAGAATTCGTCGCCCCAGATCCAGCGGTCGGGCAGGCCGAAGGTGGCGGGGAAGCGCTTGTCCACCAGGTCGATGACGCCGGTCTGGAGCATCGGGTGGACGCCGACCGCGCGCCCGACGAGCCTTTCATACCAGGGCCAGTCGCCCGCCGGCGTAATCGCCGCGCGATGGACGACCATGACGTTGCCGCCGCCGCGCACATAGGTTTCGACATTGCGGCGCTGGGAGGGGCTTAGCTGCTCGCCGGGCGAGTTCAGAAAGACGATCGCGGCATAGGGTTTGAGGTCGGCATCGAAGCTTTCGGGCTTGTTGGTCCAGTCGAAGCCGAAGGCGTGGAGCTTGGCGAGTTGCTCGAAACTGTCGCGCGCGATCGGAATATATTCATAATGATAGGTGTTGGGCTTGGCGAAGACGAGCAGCTTATACTGGCAGTCCGCCTGCGCCGCGCCCGCTCCGCAGAGCAGGAGCAGAGCCAGTAGCAGGCGGCGCAGCAACCTCATCGGCCGCGTCCCGGAGTCACCGCGTAGAGGCCGTGATGCGAAAGGACGTAGAGGGTGCGCTTGTCCTCACCGCCGAAGACCAGTTGCAAGGGGCGCTCGGGCACGTCGATCCGCCCGATCTCCTTGCCGTCGGGCGCATAGACGAAGATCTGGCCGTTGGCGACATAGACGCGGCCCTGCCCGTCCACCGCCACGCCTTCCCCGCCTCGTTCGGCGAAGACCTTGAGGTCGGTGATCGCGCCGCCCGCGCCGACGACGCCGCTATAGGTGCGGTTTTCCGAGCCGTTGGTCACGAATACGCGCTCGCCGGGCCTGCCCTGGATGAAGCCGTAAGTGTCGAGCGCGTCGGAGAAGCGCAGCCCGCGATGGTCGGCCGGCCCCTGCGCGAAGGTGCGGTAGGCGGGCAGCGCGACGCTGCCGTCCGGCGAGACATATTCGTGGAGCTTGCCCTTCCCCATGTCGCGCACGAACATCTCGGCAAGGGTGGTATATTCGTATGTCTTGGGGTTGATCTGATCCTTGAACTCGCCATTGTTCCACCAGTTGACCGGCAGCACCGTCGTCGGGCCGGAGCGGACGGGCGTCGCGGGCAAGACGCTGATCTGGCTGTCGGGCGCGTCGGGCTTGACGCTGTAGACGGTGCCGTTGCGGCCGTAGGAGGAGAGGACCAGCAGGTCGCCCGACTTGTCGACCGTGAGATTGACCGGATCGAGCGTCGCATCGCGCACCATTTCCAGCTTGCCCGCGTCGGACCAGCGCCAGATGCGCTGGAAGAAGCGGTCGATGAAATAGAGCCGCCCCTGCGCGTCCACCGCGCCGCCGCCGGCCGAATGGAAGCCGTCCGCCAGTTGCGTGATCTTGGCGCCTTGAAAGGTGGAAGGTTCGACCGCGTCGGGTTTGGCGGGAATGTCGAGAACGGCGAATTCGCGTTCGCGCACGTCCAGCCCATGGGTGACGTCGCGGATGCTGTTCTCGAACGGGAATTTGGTGAGGCGCAGAAAAGTCGCGCAGCCATTTTCATCGCAGGTGCCGAGCCCGCTTTCGCCGTTCACATGGACGTTGCGGAAGCGGATGTCCTGCGAGTTATACACCGTCACCGCCGCCGGCGCGGCCTTGCGGGTGCGGGTGACGCGATAGCCGTGGAAGTTGGCGACCAAAATGTTGCGCGAATTGCGGATTTCGAGCGCGACGGCGTCGCCGCTCTCACCGGCCTCGCCCTCGGTCTGCGGCGCGAGAAGCTCCCAGTTGGCGACGCGGTTCAGCGCGAATTCCGATCGCACATGATGTTCGACCGACGCCTGGATGATGCGGCCGGGCGTCTCAGTATCCGACACATAGATGCCGGGATGGCCGAAGGTGCTGGGGCTCCAGACATTGGCGAAGGTGCCGCCACCCCCCTCCGTCACCCAGAGGCTGGCATATTGGCCGGCCCAGCGGCGCGCGGCGTCGGGATCGCCGGTGGCGTTGTTGTTGTAGGGGACGATCCGGGTGCCGTCGAAGCGGTCGGTGCCGTGGCCGCCCTGGAACTTGACGTCGTTGACCATCGAAGTCGCGCCCGCCTTCCACAGCAGGGCGGTCGCGCGCGGGTTGGCGCTTTGCGTGTCGAGGCCAAGCCCCGCGACGATCGCGTCGCCGCCGGACGCGCTCTCCACCAGCGCCTTGGGCGCGCCGACGCCCTGATAAGCTGGCGTGCCATCGGGCAGCACGATCTGGGTCAGGCTGGGGTGCAGACCGACCAGCACCGTGTCCGGGCGCAGTTTCAGCGTGTCGCTGACGCGGTAGAAGCCGGCGGGGAGATAGACGACGCGGTGACTGTCTATCGCCGTCTGGAGCGCGGCGGTGTCGTCGGTCTTGTCGTCGCCCTTCGCGCCCAATGTGCGGACGCTGACCCAGTCGGACACCGGCGGCAGCGCGCGGATCGCGGGCGCGGCCGGCGCTGGCAGAGCACCGATCGCCTCGATCTTGGCGTCCGTCTTATATTCGCCCATGCGGCCGACGCCGGGCAGGGTCAGGCCATGGGTGAAGGATGTGACCTTGTAGCTCGCGCCCTTGCCCGCCACGGTTCGGCCGCTCTCGCGAAACCGCGCGAAGGTCGGCGTGCCGCTCGCGACGACATTCTGGAAGCCGACCTGGGTATAGACATTCTTCTCGTTCGAGATGACGACGCCGGCCTTGCTGACATTCTCGAACCGCAGATCCTGGCCCCAGAGCCAGTCGCCATAGCCGCGATCGATCTCGATCCCGACCGGCACATTCTTGAAGGCGACATTGACCATGGTGAGGCCCGCTTCATGCTCGCGGATCGCGGCGTCGCGTTGCCCCTCGAAGGTGGAATCCACCAGCGCGAAGCCCCAGGCGGGCGACGGCTTTTCCGCGAGGATGCCGTAGCGCCCGCCCTTGAAATGCAGATCCTCCGCCTCGTTGGCGACATGGTAGAGGCCCGCAAGCGCTGTCCCGAGGTCGAAATCGACATGGCTGACGAAGCTGTGCTGCGCCGAATGAAAGCGGATCGCGGTCGCAGCCGGATTGCCGTCCAGGATGCGGAAATCGATATTGCCGAGCGCCGAATAGAAGGTGCCCGGATTGGCGTCGGCGATGCTCTTGTCGAAGGGCACGCTGCCGGCGGGGGGGAAGGCGGCGGGTGGCGTGTCCTTGTCGGTCTGGCGCTTGGCCCCGGTGAACATCAGCATATGCGCGACGCCCTTCTGGAAGCCGGGCGTGTTTTTGCCGAGCAGGATCACCGGCCTTTGCGCGCCAATGCCGAAGATGCGGACGCCCGGCCACAGGAAGAGGGTGCGGCTGATGCGGTAGGTGCCGGCGGGCAGGAAGACGATGCCGCCGCCCCCCTTCGCCGCCGCCCGGTCGATCGCCTGCTGGATCGCGGCGCTGTCGTCGGCGCGGCCGTCGCCCGCGCCCTTCACCGTCACGGCGCGCGGCTCGTCCGGCGCGGTCGTGTAGACGGACGGAGAAGCATGAGCCGCCACGGCCCCCAGCATCAGCATCACCGCCGCGCAAGCGCCGCTCAATCCGCGAACCATTTGGACACTCCTGTTCGAAAAACAAATGTCCCGGCCGTGCAGGGCCGGGACAAGGTTGGGGAGGGTAAGGGAAGGCGATCAGAAATTGAACCGGACGCCTGCCCTGTAGATACGGCCCAGCGTGTCGTAGAGGGCCGGATTGATGTCCAGACCGGTGTTGGTCTGGGGCGAGGCGACGGGATCCTTGTCGAACAGATTGTCGACCTTGCCGTAGATGGTCACATTGTCGGTGATGTTGAAGCTCGCGCCCACATCGACGTAGAAGGCGCCCTTCATGGTGTTGTAGTCGATCGTCGGATGGTTGCCGGTGGAGGCCGGGCAGGACGACTGGCAGACGACATATTGGTTGCCGAAGGTGCCGTTGCTGATCCAGCGTTCCTGCACCGTCAGGCTGAAGCGGCCGCTATCATAGGTCTGCACCGCCAGCCATTTCCAGTCGGGCGTCGCGCCATTGTTGGCGCCGGCCTGATCGACCGGATCGACCCCGGCAATGCCCGCATTGACGATGAACTTGCGGATATGGGTGGCGAGAACACGGGCGGTGAAGCTGCCGGGCAGGCCCAGCGGCTGCTGCCACTGGTAGCTGGCTTCGATATTGAAGCCGCTCGTCTTCCACGATGCCAGGTTGAACGGCTGGACGTTGATGAAATTGTCGCCCTGGTTGGGCGCGTCCAGCACGAAGCCGCCGCAGAAGGCGGTGTTGCCGTCGAAGCAGAAGCGGACGATCTGGTCCGCCGACAAGGACGAGATGACCCCCTTCAGCTTGATGTTGTAATAGTCGAACGAGAGGCTGAGCCCTGGCAGCCAGGACGGGCGCGACAGCACGATGCCGAGTTCGGTGTCGCGCGCGACCTCCGGCCGCAGATTGGGATTGCCGACCGCGCGCTGGAATGCCTGCACCGCGCGGTTGTTGAACGGGTCGTTGAAGTTCGGCAGCGTGGTGATGGTCGGCGCGGCGAACAGCTCCGACAGGTTGGGCGCACGCACGTCGCGCGAGGTGACGGCGCGCAGGCGGATGCCGTCGAGCGGCGTGTCCCAGGTGCCGCCGACCTTCCACGCCCAGATGGTGCCCGACGTGCTGTAATCGGTGACGCGCGCCGCCGCGTTGATATTGGCGCGGCCCATGGTGTCACTGTTGATGATCGGCAGGTCGACTTCGACGAAGCCTTCGATCACCTCATATTTACCGCGGCCATTTTTGTAGTTGCCGGCCGCCCAGCTGTTGCCGAGTTGCGCATTGAGCAGCGGGTCGGCGGGATAGTCCGGGCTGTTGGGGCTGATATCGCTGACGCCCGCGCCATAGGGGTCGGCGTTCACCCGGTAGAATTCCCGCCGATATTCGCCGCCGAACGCGACCGACACCGGGCCGGCCCACAGTTCGAACGGATTGCCCGAGAAGTTGAGGCTCGCAACATCCTGGGTCAGCTTGGTATGCTGGAACGGCCCGGTATGCGGCGCGACATAGTTAATGGCGGACGCCGACGGCGCGAAATTGCCGAAGATGTTGATCGGCTGGCAGCCATTGGCGCGCGCCACCGGATCGGCGCACACGATCGCGCCATTGAGCGTGATCGCGTTGGTCGCCGCGACATAGCGGTTCTGCAACACGATGTCGCGCACCTGAATGTCGGAAATGGTGATGCCATGCTCATAATAGGCGTCGTAATTCCAGTCGGTCCCGCCCATCCCGAACTTGCCCTTCAGGCCGCCGACGAAGCGATACTGCTTGCGGTCGGTATAGACATGGGGGTCGGGGAAATTGGCGTTGCTGGAGCCGAAGTTGAAGCTGGTGATGCCCGCGCTCGCGCACCGGTCGCGGATCAGTTGCGGCAGATAGGGATTGGCGCACTGCACGGTCAGGTTGGGCCGATTATAGCCGGGGCTTGGCTGGTTGTCGGTCTTCACCTGCGCGACGTTGACGGTCACATAGACCTCATTGTCCGGCGCGAAATCATAGCCAAGGCGGGTATAGCCGTTGATGCGCTCCAGCCC
Source organism: Sphingobium sp. (assembly GCF_036170395.1). Lineage (GTDB taxonomy): Bacteria > Pseudomonadota > Alphaproteobacteria > Sphingomonadales > Sphingomonadaceae > Sphingobium. Next base: position 19,052 of record NZ_JAVHPD010000003.1, on the reverse strand, counting down.
CGACTTGAGCGACGCGCCCGATCCCGGTGCGCCGGTCAGGTCGCCGCCGACGCAGAAGCTGTTGCCGGGGAAGCAGTTGCTGACCCGCCCGTTGCCGAGCGGCTGGCCGTTGGAGCCATATTGGAAATTATAGGGCGTGCCGTCGGGGGCGAAGGCGATGCCCTGGAGCGGGCCGTTGTTGATGAGGCCGTAGCGCGCATATTGATAGGGCTGGGCGAAATCGCGATAGTTGAACTGCGGCAGGCCGTTATTGGTCTGGCCGGTGTTCATGAGGGTCGTCGCGCGATACCAGTCGCGGCTGCCGGCAAGGTCGGTGCCGAAATCGCCGGGGCCGACGCCGCCTTCATGGTCGAACTCGCCGCTGATGACGAAATGCAGCCGGTCGTCCATGAAGGACTTGCCCCAGGCGGCCTGGACCAAAGCGGTCTCATCATCGCCATATTTGGTGATGCTGCCCAGCACATTGGCCTTGAACCCCTCGAACCGGGTATCGGTTATGAAGTTCACGACGCCGCCGACGGCATCCGATCCGTAGGAGGCCGAAGCGCCGCCGTTGACGATGTCGACGCGCTTCACCAGCAGCTGCGGGAACATCGAGATGTCCGGCACGCCCGTCACGTTCGCGCCGACAACGCGCTGCCCGTCGAGCAGCGTCAGGGTGCGGATCGGGCCAAGGCCGCGCAGCGAGAAGGAGCTGAGGCCCTGCTGCCCGCTGGAGGTCGAGAAGGTGCCCGTCGCCGCGCCGGTCGATCCCTGGAGCGAGGGGAGCTGCGCGATCGTGTTGAAGATGTTGGGCTGCGCATTGTTCGCGATCTGCTCCTCGCCGATCATCGTCGTCGGCGTGGGCGCATTGAAGCCGCTGGTGGTGATGCGCGATCCGGTGACGACGATGTCGGCGTCGGCCGACGCTTCCTGCGGCGTCACTACCTGCGGCTGAGCCGGCGGCGCGCTCTGGGCCTGCGCCGCGCCGGCCAGCGCGACACTCGCCATGGCGGCGAGGCTCACGCTCGCCAGATGCCGATGAAGTCCGGTGGTCACGTTCATTGATCCTTCCCCTTTTTGTCCTGCCCCCTCCCGGCGCAGTCCACGCCCATGGCGGGCGGTTGGTGACAGAATATGATGTTATCGCTCCCACCGCACTTACGACATAGGTCGTAGGCGCGGCGGGAGCCGCCAATTTCAGGGCTTTGCAGTGTAAAGCGCGTGGTGCGTCAGGATGAACAGGGTGCGCTTGTCCGGGCCGCCGAACAGGATTTGGAGTGGCCGGTCGGGCACGTCGATCCGGCCTGTTTCCCTGCCGTCCGGCCCGTAGATGAAAATCTGCCCATTGGCGACGAACACCCGCCCCTGCCCGTCCACCGCCACGCTCTCGCCGCCGCGATTGGCGAAGGGCTTCAAGTCCCTGAGCGCCCCGCCCGCGCCGACGACGCCGCTATAGGTCACATTCTCCGACGCATTGGTGACGAACACCCGCTCGCCGGGCCGGCCGGATACGAAGCCATGGGCGTTCAAGCTGTCCGACCAGCGCCAGCCGGTGTGATCGGTCGGCCCCTGCTGCCAGGTGCGGAAGGCGGGCAGCGAGAGGCTGCCGTCGGGCGACACATATTCGCGCGCCTTGGGCGCGCCGGCGTCGCGGACGAACATTTCGGCCAGGGTGGTGAACTCGTAGGTATTGAAGTCCAGTTGGTCGCCAAATTCGCCATTGTTCCACCAGTTGACCGGCAGCAGCGTGCGCGCCGCGCTGCCCCCCTTTACCGGGGTTGGCTGGATCAACGTCATCGCGTCCTTGGGGCCGTTCGGATCGAAGGAATAGACCCCGCCCTTCGGCCCCAGCGAGGAGAGCACCAGCACATGGCCCGATGCGTCAATGCCCAGGTTGATTGGATCGAGCGCATGGTCACGCACGATCTCCAGCCCCTTCGCCTCGCTCCAGCGATGGATGCGCTGGAACCGCCGGTCGATGAAGTAGAGCGCGCCCTGCGCATCCACCGCCGCGCCGGAGATCGACCAGAAGCCCTCCTCCAACTTCGTCACCGCACCCATCGGCGCGACCGCCGGGATCGCGCTGCCCGCCGGTCCGATGTCGAGCCTGGCGAACTCGCGCTCGCGCACGAGGAGCTTGCGGGTTACATCCTCGATCGCATTGTCGAACGGATATTTGCTCGCCCGCAGGAAGGTGCCGCAGCCTTCGTCGTCGCAGGTCGCATAGCCGCTTTCGGCGTTCACATGGACATTGCGGAAGCGGATATCGCCGGAGTTGGTGATCTTCACCGCGCTCTTTTCCGGCGCATAGGTGCGGGTGACGCGATAGCCATGATAGTTGGCGAACAGCAGATTCCTCGAATTACGAATGTCGAGCGAAATGGCGTCCGGCCCGTCGCCCACCTCCTGCTCGGTCTGCGGGGCGAGGAACTCCCAGTTCTGCACATTGTCCAGCACGAACTCGTTGCGGGCATGATGCTCGACCGACATTTCATAGACATGGCCGGGCGTCGCCGTGTCGGTGACATAAAAGCCCGCCTGCGCGAAGCTGTTGGGGCTCCACACGTCGACGAAGGTGCCGCCGCCCCCGTCGGTCACCCAGATGCTAGGATATTGCGCGTCGAGCCGGTCGTCGGTGATCGGATCGCCGGTATGGACCCGCAGCGCGCCCAGCATCGTGCCGTCCGCCGTGGGCGTGCCGCCCCCGCCCATGATCTTGACGTCGTTGACAAGGGCGTTCTCGCCCGACCGCCACAGCAGCGCGGACGCGCGCGGATTGACCCGCCCGGTAAAGAGACCGAGGCCCGACAGGATATTGTCGCCGCCCTTGGGACTTTCCAGGATCGGCTGGACCGAGCCCAGCCCGGCATGGGCCGGATTATTGTCGGGAATGTAAAGCTGCGTGATCGCCGGGTGCAGGCCGATAAGGACGCTGTCGGGCCGCAGAGTCAGGCGGTTCGTGACCTTGTAGAAGCCGGTCGGGAAATAGAGGATCTTGTTGGCGTCGATCGCTTTCTGGATCGCCGCCGTATCGTCGGCCTTGCCGTCGCCCATCGCGCCGAGGGCGCGGACGTTCACCCATTCGGCCATCGGCGGCAGGTCGCGGATCGCGTCGGCGCGCCGCGCCGGCATGGCGGGCAGCGCCTCGATCTGCGCCTCGGTCCTATACTCACCCATCTGACCCAGCGCCGGGACTGCCAACCCATAGGAGAAGGCGGAAACCTTGTACGCCTTCCCCTTCCCGTTCACCGTCCGCCCGCTGTCGCGAAAGCGCGCGAAGGTGGGGCTATTGACCGCCAGGGCATTCTCGAACCCGACCTGGGTGAAGACATTCTTCTCGTTGGAGATGATGATCCCGGCCTTCGACACATTCTCGAAGCGGACATCCTTGCCCCACAGGCTGTCGCCATAGCCCCGGTCGATCTCGATCCCGACCGGGGTGTTGCGGATGGCGACATTGACCAAGGTCAGGTCCACCTCATGCTCGCGGATCGCGGCGACCTTCTGCCCGTCAAACTCGGAATCGAGCAGCGTGAATTGCCAGGCGGGCGATGTCTTTTCGCTGACGATGCCGTAACGCCCGCCCTCGAACCGCACATTGTCGATGACGTTGCCGGCCTGATAGACGCCGGCAAAGGCGCTCCCCAGTCGGAAATCCATGTGGCTGAGGAAGGCATGCTGCGCCATGCGGAAGCGCACGCCGGCCGCGGCCGGGTTGCCCGCGCCGATCTCGATATCGATGTTGCTCATCGCCGAGTAGAAGGTGCCGCTGTTCGCGTCGCGCACGATCCTGTCGCGCGGCACCACCGTCGGCACGGGCACCGGCACCTGACCGACCCGATATTGATCGCCCCCGCTAAAGACGATCATCGTCGACACGCCCTTCTGGAAGCCCGGCGTGTTCGGTCCCAGCAAGATCACCGGCCGCGTCGCGCCCACGCCATAGACGCGCACGCCGGCCGGCACGATCAGCGTCTTGGCGATGCGATAGCGGCCCGAGGGCAGGAAAACGATGCCATGGCCGGTGCTGTCGCGCGCCTTGTCCAGCGCGGCCTGGATCGCGTCGCTGTCGTCAGCGCGCCCGTCGCCCTTCGCCGCGACCGTCACGGCGCGGGGCTCGTCCGGGGCCTGCGGGAAGATGGACGGGTCGGCTTGCGCCGCGACCGGCGCGGCGAGCGCGCTTGCCGCCAACAGAGTCGCGATCATGCTGCGTGCGTTCATAGCCGCTTCTCCTTTACGGGGTGGCGATGGATGCTCCCTCCGCTAGGCCAGCGCGCCGCCCAAGGCACTTGCGACAAAGGTCGTAGTTTTCAGCGGGATGCCGACCCCGGTATAGATTATCCGATGCGGCGGCCCCTCCGGCCCCTGCCTTTCTGCGCGAGACCGCCGCCTTGTCACCCGCCTCCGCCCGTTCCCCCGCCCTGCCCGCCGCGATCATCGTCATGGGCGTCAGCGGCTGCGGCAAATCGACGCTGGGTGGGCTGCTGGCGCAGGCGCTGGCCTGCCCGTTCCTGGAGGGCGACGATTTTCATTCGCCTGAGGCGGTCGAGAAGATGCGCCGGGGCATGGCGCTGACCGACGAGGATCGCTGGCCCTGGCTCGACCGGCTGGGGCAGGCGATCGCATCGGCCGGGCGCGAGCAGGGCGTGGCGGTCGCTGCCTGCTCGGCATTGCGCCGCTGCTATCGCGACCGGCTGCGCGGGACGATCGACGGGTCGGTCCGGTTCGTGCTGCTGGAAAACAGCCGGGACGCGCTGCTCGCCAGGATCGGCAACCGGCCGGGCCACTATATGCCCGCCAGCCTTCTCGACAGCCAACTGGCGACGCTGGAGCGGCCGCAGCCCGACGAAGGCGCGATGCTGCTGCGGACGGACCTGCCCGCCACCTTGCTGTGCGATCTTGTGCTGGGCGCGCTGCGCTGAGCGGCCGCCGGCATCGCATCGTCAACCATTTTTCCCGGCGATAATCTGCATTAGCGCTCGCGCGCATCGACCGGAACGCAAGGCCATCGCCGCGCCTTGAGCAGTCCGTGACCCCGACAGGGAGCGGACATGCAAAGGATTTCCAGCAGCGCCAGAAACACGATCCGCCTGCTCGCGGGCGGATGGATCATGGCGGCCGGGATCGCCATCCTTTGTACCCTTCTCTATCTGCGCGTGACCGGCGCAGCGCTAGACCGTGAAGCGCTGCTGCTGGCGATCTTCGGCATCGGCCCGGCGCTTCTGTTTGCCGGCGCGCTGGTTGCAAACGCGCACGCGATCAAGACCCATTCCACCCCCAGCCAACCCCACTGAGGAGCAAACCCCCATGTTCATGCACAATAAGCGGCTGCAATACACCGTCCGCGTCGCCGAGCCCAATCCGGCGCTCGCCTCGCTGCTGCTGGAGCAGTTCGGCGGGCCGGACGGCGAACTGGCGGCGGCGATGCGCTACTTCACCCAGGGGCTGGCTGAGGATGATCCGGGCCGCAAGGATATGCTGCTCGACATCGCGACGGAAGAACTCAGCCATCTGGAGGTGATCGGGTCGATCGTCGCCATGTTGAACAAGGGCGCGAAGTCGTCGCTCACCGAAGCGACGATGGAGGAAGCCGAACTCTACATGGCGATCAACGCGGGCGGCAACAGCCATACCCAGTCGATCCTCTATGGCGGCGGCCCTGCCCTCACCAACTCGTCGGGCGTGCCATGGACCGCCGCCTATGTCGACAGCCGGGGCGATCCGACCTGCGACCTGCGCTCCAACATCGCGGCCGAAAGCCGGGCGAAGATCGTCTATGAGCGGCTCATCAACATCACCGACGATGCCGGGATCAAGGATGCGCTCGGCTTCCTGATGACCCGCGAGGTCGCGCACCAGAAGAGCTTCGAAAAGGCGCTCTACACGATCGCCGACAATTTCCCACCCGGCAAGCTGCCCGGCCTCGCCGCCTACGCCAACACCTATGTCAACACGTCGCAGGGCGAAGGCGATGCGCAGGGGCCGTGGAATACAGGCGACCAATGGGAGCGCATCGACGACATCGCCGCCAGCCTGCCAGCCGATGGCGGTGAGGGCATCGCATCGGTGACGCTCACGGAGCGCGAGATGGACGATTTCGAGGCGATGGCCGCGCGCCTCCAGTCCGATCCCGCCGCCAACCCCGCCACCGGCGCGGACCTTGGCGCTGGGCCGGGTGCGGGCAAGCTGACCGACGAGGATCAAGGCGGCGCATCCGACATGGCCGACGCGCGGGCGCAGGCCCTGGCGCAGACGCGCTGACCGCGCCGGGTGCCGCGATGCGCGATGATGTGGCGGCATGGAGCCAGGGCGAGCAGGCGGGGCGTTGAGCCTCGCCTGGTCGCCGGCGCTGGCCGGCTCGCTCGGAAGCCTCCTTGCCGGCTTGGCGACTGGGCTGGGCGCCTTGCCGATCCTGGGCATCGGCCGGTCAGCGCACCGTTATCAGGGGATGATGCTGGGGTTCGCGGCGGGCGCTAAGGTCAGCGTCATCATGAGCCAGATCGTGCCCGATCTCGACCGCCGATCGGCCGGGCCGTCGCAACTGGCGCTGATCCTGGGTCTCTGTCTGATGATGGTGCTCGACATCGCACTCGCTTGAGAAATTTCACGAAGGAGACGACGCCATGAAATATCCCCTGATGATCGCGGCCGGGGCGCTGCTGCTGGGCGCTTGTTCGTCGCAGACGGACACGAACCAGGCCAATGTGGACGGGTCGACGATCAACCGCGCCGACGACGCCACGATGAACGCTTCGGAAGCGCCGACGCCAATGAGCGGATCGGGCGATGTGCCGCCCAATGCGCCCATGGGCAACGACAGCGGCAATGCAGGTGCGGGGAACGCGACCGGCGCGACCGGCAATCAGACCTCCGCGCCCTGACGCGCGGTTTCGGGCAGGCGCAGCAGCACCGGCAGAACGGCGAGCGCGACGAGCGCGATCATCAGCCCCGGCGCGCTCGCCGCGCCGGTCCGCTGCGTCAGCCATTGTGCCAGCCAGGGCGTGAGTCCACCGAACAGCGCGGTCGCGCTGGTCGCGCCCAGCGCCAGCCCGCTTAATCGCCCTTCGGCCGGCACCTGCTCGGCAGTCGCGACCGCGCCGACCGCGCTCACCCCGCCGGCCAGCGCCGCCAGGACCAGCGCACCCGTCAACGCCGCTGCCGCGTCCGCCCGCGCCAGCAGCGCGAACAGGGTATAAGGCAGCACCGCTGACAGCATCGCCAACCCGACCAGCACCGGCCGCCGCCCGCGCAGGTCGGAAAGCCAGCCGACGAGCGGCGTCACCAATATGACCACCAGCGCCGCTATCGTCGCCAGCCGCAGCGCCGCGCCCTCGTCCATCCCGCCCGTCGCGGTCAGATAGACGGGGACATAGGTGATCCCGACATAGTAAGTGATCGACCCCAGCGCCGAGATCGCGAAGCCGCGCAGCACGCCGGCGCGATGATGGCGCAGCGCGTGGAGGATCGGCGCGCGCACCAATGCCCCCGCCGCCTTCTGCGCCTCGAACGCCGGCGACTCCTGCATCGCCGCGCGGGCGAGCAGGATCAGCCCCGCCATGGCCGCGCCGAACAGGAAGGGCAGCCGCCAGCCCCAGCCTTCCAGCGCCGGCGCTGGCAGCAGGCTGACCGTCAGCGCGGACAGCCCCGCCGCCAGCAACGCCCCCACCTCGCTCGTCGCCGCCGCCAGCGAGGTGACGAGCCCCCGCCGGTGCGCTGGCGCGCCCTCCAGCAGATAGGCGACGACGCCGGTATATTCGCCGCCCACGGCAAATCCCATGGCGCAGCGCAGCGCCAGCAGCAGCACGCCTGCCCATGGCCCGATCTGCGCCTGCGTCGGCAGCATCGCCGTCGCCAGCATCGCAGCCGTCATCAGCCCCATCGAGGCGAGCAGCGTCGCCCTGCGGCCATGCCGGTCGCCATAATGGCCGAACAGCATCGCCCCCACCGGCCGCATCAGATAGGCGACCGCAAAGCCGCCCAGCGTCACCAGCAGCGCGTCGCTCCCGGTAAAGAACAGCCGCGAGAGCAGGGTCGCGAGATAGAGGAACAGCGTGAAATCATACCATTCCACCACCGTCGACAGCGCCGCGAGGACAAGCGAACGGCGGTCGAGGGGAGTAGGCGACATGAGTCAGCGGCGGGCGAGCAAATCGTTGAAAGCAGCCACCCCCGCGCCCGGCCCTTCGGCATGGCTCCACACCGCCCCGCTCACCGCCAGAAAATCCGCGCCCGCCGCCACAAGCGGCGCGGCGTTCTCCGCCGTGATCCCGCCGATCGCGACGCAGGGCAGCTCGAACAGCGTCGTCCACCACCCCAGGATGGACGGATCGGGACGATGGATCGTCTCCTTGGTGGCGGTGGGGTAGAAAGCGCCGAACGCGACATAATCGGCCCCCGCCTCGCCCGCCTCCATCGCCAGATGGCGGCTGTCATGGCAGGTGACGCCGATCTGCACCTTCGGCCCCAGCAGCGTCCGCGCTGCCTTCGGGTCGCCATCCTCCTGCCCCAGATGCACCCCGTCCGCGCCCAGCCGCTTGGCCAGCACGGCGCTGTCATTGACGATGAAGGCGACATCGCGCTCGGCGCACAGCCGCTGCAACGGCTCGGCGGCGCGAGCGATCGCGTCCTCGTCCAAGCCCTTGAGCCGCAACTGAAACGCCGCGACGTCCCCGCCATCGAAGGCGGCGCGCAGCCGGTCGGCGAAATCCGCCTCGATGGACGGCGGCGATATCAGGTAAAGCTGGCAGGCGGGGCGAAAGCCCTGCTCGAACTGGTCGGCGAAATGCGGATCGAGCGCCAGTTCCTCGTCGGTGAAGTCGGTCATGGCCGCCTGTTAGCCCAGCCGGTCAGGTAACGAAAGCCTGTCGCTCTCCCGGCCTACCCTGTGGCGGGGCTATCGCATATGAGTGCCCTTCCCCTCTACGTCATGCTGAACTTGTTTCAGCATCCATCGGGGCGTCAGGCTCAGCTTTATCGATCGCGCGCTAGTGGGCCGAAAGGCACTTTTGTGCGACCGATCATGTGCTCGCAGGTTTCAGGCGAGACCCAAGATGGATCCTGAAACAAGTTCAGGATGACGTTGCCCTACAACGCCATCCATATGCGATTACCCTGCCTTGTGCGGGGGTTTCCAGAACGCCATTGTCCAGAAAATCAGCCGTCATCCCCGCGAAGGCGGGGATCCATCTCCGAACCTCGCCCGAGGCGATAGGGTGGGAGATGGATTCCCGCCTTCGCGGGAATGACGACAGTTCATGCCGCTAGCCGCATTTGCCTGATTGACTATAAGCGAGGCTCCCGCCTTACGCCGCGACCGGCTGCTTGGCTGTCGACGCGCCATGGATCTCGTCGATCGCCTCGCCTAGTGACGCATTGAACTCGTCATCGCTCATCTGATGGCGCAGGTCGTTGAGCAGCGCGCGGCTGAAGCTCGCGATGATGCCGCGATTCTTCGCCAGCTCCGCGCACGCCTCGGTGCGGCTGAACCCGCCCGACAGCGCGACCACGCGCAGCACCTTGGGATGATCGACCAGCGGATCGAACAGGCCGGCCTTGGCGGGCAGGGACAGCTTCAGCATCACCTGCTCGCCCTCGGGCAGCGCGTCGAGATTCTTGAGGATTTCCTCCAGCAGGATCGCATCCGCCTCGGCGCGTTCGGGCGACTTGATGTTCACTTCGGGCTCGATGATCGGCATGAGGCCCGCGGCCAGCACCTGACGGCCCACCTCGAACTGCTGCGCGACGACCGCCGCGATCCCCTCGCGGTTGGCGAGGTTGACGACCGAGCGCTCCTTGGTGCCGAACACGCCCAGCCCCTTGGCGCGCGCGAGCAGCGCCTCCAGCTCGGGCATCGGCTTCATCAGCTGCACGCCGTTCGCCTCGTCCTCCAGCCCCTTGTCGATCTTGATGAAGGGCACGACGCCCCGCTCGATCAGCGCCGCCGGGGTCGGCTTGCCGTCAACCGTGCCGTCCATCGTCCGCTCGAACAGGATCGCGCCCAGCACCTTGTCGCCGGTGAACACGGGCGAGGTGATGATCCGGCTGCGCATCGCGTGGATCAGGCCGAACATTTCTTCGTCATTGGACCAGGCCCCTTCCTCGATGCCATAGCCCTTGAGCGCCTTGGGAGTCGATCCGCCGCTCTGGTCGAGCGCGGCGATGAAGCCATTCCCTTCCGCGATCTTGGTCTTCATGTCCTGATCCAGCATCTGCACATACCTTCTCTTGTGCACGCGGCCCCCTGTGGCGGCGTGAAATCGGCGCGGCGCGCCTGCGCGCGCCATCTTGTTGGGCTGTTAGCCAGTCCCATGCCGCATCGCAAGAAACATAAGGCCTCGCTTGCGGGCTGGCGTGGCGGCGCGATGCTGGTATCGTAGGCCAGGGCGGAAGATGGGGGCGGAACATGAAATTCTGGGCGATCAGCGCGCTGGCTGCGGTCGCGCTCGCGACGACGCCGGCGCGGGCGGCGCAAAAACCGGTGGTCGGCTCCGCCGCGCCTGATTTCGACCTGCTTTTGGTGGACGGCGGCAAGGTGTCGCTAGCCGACCTGAAGGGGCAGGTGGTGGTGCTTAATTTCTGGGCGACCTGGTGCGTCCCCTGCCGCACCGAACTGCCCACGCTCGACGCCTATTACGCCATGCAGCAGAAGCACGGCCTTAAGGTCTATGCGATCACCACCGAGGATTCCGTGCCTCTCGCGCGCCTCAAGAAGCTGTTCGCGGCGATGGCCATGCCCTCGGTCCGCCGGATCAAAGGCCCCTACGGCCCGCTGACCGGCGTCCCCACCAACTTCGTCATCGATCGCGCCGGCGTTCTGCGCTACGCCAAATCCGGCGCGTTCGATCTCGATGCGCTCAACCGCCTGCTCGTGCCGCTGCTGCGGGAGAAAGCACCGGAGTGAAAAAGGGCGACACCGCGAGGCGCCCCCCCTTCCCTTCAGTCCCGCTCGCGCAGGGTCACAAGCCGATCGAGGATCGCGTTCAGCCCCTCGCCCGACGAAGCATGGACATCGATGCGCCCGATCTTCTCGGTGATGCGCTCGAGCGATTCCAGCTCCTTCAAGCGAAGCAGCACCGGGCTGTCCTCCATCAGCTTCGCCGTGTTGAGCAACGAGCGGGTGGCCGCGGTTTCCTCGCGCCGGCGGATCAGGTTCGCCTCAGCGGTCTTTTCCGCCTCGACCACCCGATTGATGAGCTCGCGCATGTCGCCGGGCAGAATGACATCCTTGATGCCGAGTTCGGTCACCGCGACTCCCGTATCGCCGATCGCCGCCCGGACATGTTCGACGATCTGCCGATCGACCGACACACGATCGTTCAGCACCTGATCGAGCGTCCGCCCGCCGATCGCCTCGCGCACGGCGAACTGGACGAGCTTATAGACATGCGCCTGGAAATCCGGCGTGGCGAGCGCCGCCTGGCGCACGTCGATCACCTTGACGAAGGCAGTCAACGTCACGCGCAGCGACACCTTGTCCCGCGTCAATATTTCCTGCGCCGTCACTTCGACCGGCAACGGCCGCGTCTCAACGGTCTTGGCCGTCACTTTGCGCCCGATCTGCCAGTAGCCATAACGGCCCGGCCCGACCACTTCGACCAGCTCACCATCGAAAAAGACCAACGCCTCCTCCGCTTCGCCGACACTGACGACAGCGATGTTCGCCAGCGGAGACGGCAGAACCGTCGTCGCCTTCTCGAACGCGATCAGCTGTTCGCGCGACAGGCGGGGCTGCTCGGCCAGATCGAACATCTCGACTGTGACCGTCTTGACCACCGTCCAGACATATACCGTCTCGCCGGGACGGACGATGAAGGACGCCCGCCCGTCGAGCCGCACGACCGCGACCATGCCTTCCTCGACCCGGACGGTCGTGAAATAATCGGCAGCGATGTCCGGGTGACGCTTGGCGATCAGCTCCGCCCAGGGCGAGGCAAAGATGCCGGTCGCGTCGAACAGCTCATATTCGTAACGGTTCAACGGATCGAAGAGGCGATGCCGGCCCGGTTCGAGCATACGGATGAAGCGGCCATCCCGGATGAGGAGGCCGCGCTGCTTTTCGGAAACAATGAAGCTGTCGTACATTGTCGCCCTCCTCTTTGAAGGGCTGACGATCGTCCGGTCATGCCGCGCCAGATACAGGCGGCATCACCGGCAGGGGCGCACTATCGCTCGCCCATTCCCATGATCCGCCGATGTCGATTCGGAACCACCAAATTCTCACCAGCCCACATTGCCGCAAGGCACCATGCCATGCGGGGACCGCGCCCTTAAAGAAGGATCATGACAATTTCAAGAACGGATTCGAAATTAGGTCAGCCGACGGCGCGTTCCCGCGTCGAGGATGGCGGGCCGGTGCTTGAGGCGGCATCTGCTCGATCGGCCATCCGTTCAGCGAAGCGGGACGGACGCGGTGTCGCATCGATGGCCGCCGGTATCCGCGCCGGCGCAAGGCCCCTCAAAGGGTGCCGGCAAATCAACCGCAGTGTCCCGCAATTGCCTGCCGGCCTGAACGCCCCGCCGGCCTCCCCTTCTAGAAGATGCCGTTTCAAGGCAGTCTGGAGCGGGATTCGAACCCGCGTCACGTAGATTAACAGTCTACTGCTCTACCACTGAGCTATCCAATGGGCTGTTGGTGGAGTCGAACCAACGACCTTCTGGCGAACCAGCTGCTCTCCCGCCGAGCCAAACAGCGTTGGTGGGCAATCATCATGGAACACGGTGTCGGCAGCGCCGCCCGCGCCCCCGGGGTCTCAAACAGCCCCTGGGAAATGACTCATGTCCGGCGCGGGCCTATACGCATCCCGCGCCGCCCTGTCCAGATCAGCCCATCAGCGCTTTGACGCCGGGCAGATCCTTGCCCTCCATCCATTCCAGGAACGCGCCGCCTGCGGTCGAGACGAAGCTAAAATCGGCCGCCGCACCGGCGTGGTTGAGCGCCGCCACCGTGTCGCCGCCGCCCGCTACCGAGGTGAGCTGCCCTTCCTTGGTCAGCGCTGCCGCCGTCTTCGCCAGCGCGACCGTCGCCGCGTCGAAGGGCGCGATCTCGAATGCGCCGAGCGGGCCGTTCCACACCAAAGTCCGGCAATTCTTGAGCGCGTCGCCCAGCGCCTCGACGGCGGCGGGGCCGACGTCCAGGATCATCTCGTCCTCGGCGACCTCATGCACGTTGCAGGTGCGCACCGACGGCGGATTGGCGGCGAACTCCTTCGCCACCACCACGTCATAGGGCAGATGGATGGTGCAGCCGGCCGCTTCCGCCTTGTCGAAGATCGCCTCGGCGGTGTCGCTCAGATCCTTCTCGCACAGCGATTTGCCGACATCGACGCCGCGCGCGTAGAGGAAGGTGTTGGCCATGCCGCCGCCGATGATGAGGTGATCGACCTTGGCGACGAGATTGTTGAGCACGTCGAGCTTGGTCGAGACCTTCGCGCCGCCGACGACCGCCGCGACCGGAGTCACCGGCTCGCCCAACGCCGCCTGGAGCGCGTCCAGTTCCTTCTCCATCGACCGCCCCGCAAAGGCGGGCAGCTTGTGCGCCAGACCCTCGGTCGAGGCGTGCGCTCGGTGCGCGGCGGAGAAAGCGTCGTTGACGTAGAGGTCGCCGATCGCCGCCATCGCCTCGACCAGTGCCGGATCATTCTTCTCTTCGCCAGGATGGAAGCGCGTATTCTCCAGGATCGCGATGTCGCCATTGCGCATCACCTTGATCCCGTCGGCAGCAGCCTCGCCCTGGCAGTCGGGGATGAACTGCACGTCGCGGCCCAGCACCTGGGTCAGCGGCCGAGTGATCTTCGACAGCGAATATTCCGGGTTCTTCTGCCCCTTGGGACGGCCGAAATGGGCGAGGATCAGCACCTTCGCGCCGCGATCGGCCAGTTCCAGCACGGTCGGCATCGCCGCGCGCAGGCGGGTGTCGTCGCTGACCGACCCGTCCTGCATCGGCACGTTCAGATCCTCGCGCACCAGCACCACCTTGCCGGTGATGTCGCCCATGTCGTCGAGCGTCTTGAACGGCTTGGTCATGAATATTCCCCTGAGCTTTCAACCCGTTCGGGCTGAGCGAAGTCGAAGCCCCCTACCGAGCGAAGCGAGGTCTGGAGCCTTCGCTCCGCTCAGCTGAGCCCTTCGACAGGCTCAGGGCGAACGGAGGTTTGTGCCGGTTTACAGAAACTTCGCCAGCACGCCGGTGGTGTCGATCATGCGGTTGGAGAAGCCCCATTCATTATCGTACCAGCTCAGCACCCGCACCAGCGTGCCGTCGATCACCGCCGTCTCCAGGCTGTCGACGGTCGAGCTGCGCGCGTCGCCATTATAGTCGATCGAGACCAGAGGCTCGTCCGAATAGCCGAGCACGCCCTTGAGTGGACCATCCTCCGACGCCGCCTTGAGCAGGGCGTTCACCTCGTCCTTGGTCGTCGCCTTCTTGGCGATGAACTTCAGGTCCACGACCGACACGTTGGGGGTCGGCACGCGCACCGACGATCCGTCGAGCTTGCCCTTGAGTTCGGGCAGCACCTCGCCCACCGCGCGCGCCGCGCCGGTGGTGGTCGGGATCATCGACAGGGCGGCGGCGCGGGCGCGGCGCATGTCCTTGTGCAGCTGGTCCAGCGTGTTCTGGTCGTTGGTGTAGCTGTGGATCGTGGTCATGAAGCCCTTTTCGATGCCGATGGCGTCATGAAGCACCTTGGCGAGCGGCGCGAGGCAGTTGGTGGTGCAGCTCGCGTTCGAGATCACGATATCGTCGGCAGTCAGGCTGTCATGGTTGACGCCGAACACGACCGTGCGGTCGACGCCGGTCGCGGGCGCGGAGATGACGACGCGCTTCGCGCCGGCAGTCAGGTGCGCGCTCGCCTTGGCCTTGTCGGCGAAGATGCCGGTGCATTCGAGGGCAATGTCCACGCCCTGCGCCGCGTGCGGGAGCTTGGCGGGGTCGCGCTCGGCGGTGACGGCGATGCGCTTGCCGTCGATCACCAGCGCGTCGCCATCCACGCTGACCTCGCCGGCCCAGTTGCCATGCACCGAATCGCGCTTGAACAGCAAAGCGTTGGACTTGGCATCACCCAGATCGTTGATGCTGACCAGCTCCAGGTCATGATCGGTGCGCGACAGGATGGCGCGCGCCACCAGGCGGCCGATGCGTCCGAAACCGTTAATTGCTACCTTCGTCGCCACTGCACGGGCCTCCTTTTCGCTGTCGTTCGGTTCAGTTGTCGAGGGCGGCCGCGATCTGCGGCGCGATCTTCGCGGCGGTCAGGCCGAAATGGTCGTAAAGCGCTTCTGCCGGGGCGGACGCGCCGAAGCTGTCGATGCCAAAGCGCAGGCCGGCGATCCCGGTATAGCGTTCCCAGCCGAAGGTCGTCCCCGCCTCGATCGACGCGCGCAGCACATGATGCGGCAGCAGTTCGTCCTTGTAGCTTTGCGGCTGCGCATCGAAATGCGCCCAGCTTGGCATGGAGACGACATCCGCGCCGATGCCCTGCTCCTCCAGCAGCTTGGCGGTATCAACCGCGATCTCGACCTCGGAGCCGGTGGCGACCAGCACGACCTTGCGCTCGGCGGTCGCGGCGACGAGGCGATAGGCGCCCTTGGCCGACAGATTCTCGCTCTTCTCCGTGCGCAATTGCGGCAGATTCTGACGGGTCAGCGCCAGCACCGACGGGCCGGTCGCGTCCTTGAGCGCCAGTTCCCAGCATTCCGCCGTCTCGACCACATCGGCGGGGCGATAGACGTCGAGGTTCGGGATCATCCGCAGCGACATGACATGCTCGATCGGCTGGTGGGTCGGGCCGTCTTCGCCAAGGCCGATCGAGTCATGGGTCAGCACATGGATGACCCGCTGCTGCTGGAGCGCCGCCAGGCGGATGCCGCCGCGCATATAGTCGGAAAAGACGAGGAAGGTGCCGCCATAGGGGATCACTCCGCCATGCAGCGCCATGCCGTTCATCGCGCAGGCCATGCCGAATTCGCGGATGCCATAATAGACGTAGCGGCCGCTATAATCCTCGGCGGTCAGCGGGCCGGTCGATTTGGTCTTGGTGTTGTTCGAGCCGGTGAGGTCGGCGGAACCGCCAAGCGTCTCGGGCAACAGATCGTTGATCGCGCCCAGCGCCAGCTCGCTCGCCTTGCGGGTGGCGACCTTCTGCGGATTGGCGATCAGGCTGTCGACATAGGCCTCAAGCGAGAAGCCTTCGGGCAGTTCGCCAGCCATGCGACGCGAAAATTCCGCGCCCTGGTCGCTGCTTGCAAGGCGACCTTCCCAGGCGGTGCGAACATCTGCGCCCTTCGCCCCGATCGCGCGCCACGCGGCAGCGACATCCTCGGGGATGACGAACGGCTCGGCGCTCCAGCCCAGAAACTCCCGCGCGGCGGCGACTTCGGCCTCGCCCAATGCGCTGCCATGCACACCCGACGTGCCCGCCTTGTTGGGCGCGCCATAGCCGATCTTGGTGGCGCAGGCGATCAGCGACGGGCGCGGATCGGCCAGCGCCTCGTCGATCGCGCGGCGCACATCCGCGACGTCATGACCATCGCACGACACGACATGCCAGCCGGTCGCGGCATAGCGCGCCCGCACATCCTCGCTGCTCGACAGGTCGACCGCGCCGTCGATGGTGATCTTGTTGTCGTCCCACAGCACGATCAGCCGGCCGAGCTTCAGATGGCCCGCAAGCCCGATCGCCTCATGATTGACGCCTTCCATCAGGCAGCCGTCGCCCGCGATCACCCAGGTGCGGTGATCGACCAGATCGTCGCCGAACTGGGCGTTGAGATGCCGCTCGGCGATCGCCATGCCGACCGCCGTGGCGAGGCCCGATCCCAGCGGCCCGGTCGTCGCCTCGACGCCGGCAAGCTCGAAATTCTCCGGGTGGCCAGCGCAGGGCGAATGCAGTTGCCGGAAATTGCGCATATCTTCGATCGTCGGGCGGGCATAGCCGGTGAGGTGCAGCAGCGAGTAGATCAGCATCGATCCATGCCCCGCCGACAGGACGAAGCGGTCGCGGTCGGCCCATTTGGGCGCAGTCGGATCGAATTTCAGATAATCCCCAAACAGCACGGTCGCGACGTCCGCCATGCCCATCGGCATCCCCGGATGCCCGCTGTTGGCGGCCTGCACCGCATCCATGGAGAGCGCCCGGATGGCGTTGGCGAGCGACTTTTCGGAGACGGTCATCGGGGGCAGGCGTCTTTCCTGGACTGGTATGGCCCGCTTGCGCGCGGGACGAATCGGGATCGCGATCCCTTTGTCCCGTCAAGTCCAATGCGTCAACCGCTGTCGCCCGCCTGTGCCCGAAAGCAGGGCCGCCCCGAGCAAAGCGCTTTTGCTTAGCGAACAGTTTCGCTATGCGGGTCAAATGGCTAGCGACCGCATGATGCAGGCGATCGGCACGCTGGAGCGCGCCGTCAGCCGGCTTGAACAGGATGTGGCGCGTCTCATTCAGACGCCCGCGCCCGCCCCTGTCGATCAGAGCGCCGCGCGGGCCGCGCTCCGTTCGCTCGACGATCTCATTGATACGCTCAAGAGCCGCACCGATGGCTGAAACCACGCTTCATATCGCCGGTCGCCTCTACCAGATCCGCTGCCGCGACGGGGAGGAGGCGCATCTGGCGCATCTCGCGACCCTGATCGAACAGAAGGCGCGACAGGCGCAGCAGGGCACGTCCGGCCTCACCGAAGTGCGCACCCTGCTCTTCGCCGCGCTCTTTCTGGCGGACGAACTCAATGACCTCAAGCGCGAGAGCGCGGGGCGGCAGAACGCGCTGCCGCTGGAGAGCGCGGACGAACCGGCCGCGCGCGCGGTCGAATCGATCGCCGCCCGCATAGAAAAGCTGCGCGACACGCTTGCCGATGCGGCCGCGCGCGCCTAGATTGATCGGTGACGGGCACTGCGCGGCACGAGCTTCAAGCGAACATCCCTGAGGCGATAATCACATCCAAGGGGGCTGTCCCTGGGCGGGTTCCGGCCCGATCTACATGGTCCCCACCTGACGTTGAGGCGTCAGAGGATTTTCCAGCAAACGACCGAGGCGGTCCCGTCACCCGACCATATTGCAGTGCCCCTGCGAAAGCAGGAGCCCAGGGTCGGCATGACCTCAATCCTGGGCTCCCGCTATCGAAGGAGCACGCTCGCCCCCTATCCTCACCCCCTCGCCTCTTATATGGCGCGCCAGCATGAGCGATGAAAGCATCGACCCCGCCGACAAACCCGCCCTGCGCGCCCTCGCCCGCGGGCGCCGTCGCGCCTTCGTCGCCGCGCTCGATCCGCTCGCGCACCGGCTGGCGTTCAAGGCGATCCCGTCCCCCCTCGCCCGCCGATTGACCCAAGCGCAAACCGTAGCCCTCTACATGGGTCTGGACGACGAAGCCCCGGCGCAGCGCCTCGCTGCGCCGCTGATCGCGCTGGGCAAGACGATCGCGCTGCCCCGCGTGCTCGATCGCCTCGGCAGCATGGATTTCCTCGGCTGGCGTCCCGACGAGCCGCTTCTCCCCGGCCTGTTCCGCACCAGCCATCCCGATCCCGCCAATGGCGTGGTGACGCCCGACGTCATCGTCACGCCGCTTGTCGGCTATGATCGCGCGATGAACCGGCTGGGCCAGGGCGGCGGCTATTATGACCGCGCCTTCGCCCGCTATCCCGATGCGCTGCGGGTGGGGCTTGCCTGGTCGGCGCAGGAGCTGGAGTCGGTGCCGGCCGATCCCTGGGACTTGCCGCTCGACATCATCCTCACCGAAGTCGAACTGATAGAGGGGGAGCAGCCATGAGCATCGACCCGCGACACTATCATAACCCAAGCTGGCGCAAGCCCGTGGGGATGCTGACGATCATCGGCCTGATCGCGCTGTGGGCGGTCATGGTCGGCAGCCTGTCGCCCTATATCGGCGCGCTGCCCGTGTGGGCGCAAGCGCCCCTCTATGTCGTGCTCGGCATCGTCTGGATCTGGGTGCTGCCCTTGAAACGCCTGCTGGCCTGGATGGAAACCGGCCGCTGGCGATAGGCGAAATCACTTCCTCTGCGGGAAGTGGCGCGAGTGACGGGGCTCGAACCCGCGACCTCCGGCGTGACAGGCCGGCA
>NZ_JAVHPD010000002.1:0-7012 GCF_036170395.1 Sphingobium sp. | reverse complement strand
ATGGGTGACGCGATCGAGGAGAGCAGTGGTCATTTTGGGATCGCCGAACACGGTGTCCACAAGGGCGATCATTTTGCCGGAGAGCATGACGCGATCGTCCCAGCAGAGCTGTGGAACGCCGTCCAGGCGAAGCTCAAGGCAGGGGCACAGGGCACGCTCCGCAGCGGCACGGCGCATGACAGGCTGCAGCTGATGACCGCCGTTACCGAGCGCATCACCCTCCATGAGGATCATGTCGCCATGGCGATCGGATCAGCCAGGCTTGCCGCAGCCCTTGGTGCTGATCAGCAGGGTCTCGCTCACAATCAGCCGATCCTGATCGACTTGCCGGTGGTGAAGGTCCGCCGCGGTCACCAGATCCGGCTGGTGATCCCGGGTCCGGACGCGCTCATGGCCGAGCCGCCGCGCCGCGACGAGAGGCTGGTCGCGCTGATCGCCGAGGCGCATGCCGCGCGCAAGCTCGTCCTTGCTCACCCCGACCGCTCGCTCAACGCGCTGGCTGCGGCGCATGGCCGGTGCCGCACGCGCCTCGGCCGGCTGGTCGCGCTGTCCTGTCTTGCTCCCGACATCATTCCCATCGCCTGACTGCGCTATCCACGTAGAGAGGATCAATCTCCATACCGGCTGCGCGCCGAGCGCTGCGCTCGGCCGCCATGATGGTCGTGCCCGAGCCCATAAACGGGTCGAGAATGAGGTCACCCCGATCGGAGCAATCCCGCATCGCGTCCGCTACCAGGGCGATCGGCTTGGGTGTGCTATGGGCGGCAAGATCGCGATCCCGGGATTTGCCGAAGGCATTTGCGCCAGGATAATCCCAGACATTGGTACGATGTCGACCATGTTTGCCCAGCGCCACATGATTGACGTGCGAGGCCGTGCCCTGTTTGAAGACGACGATCAGCTCATGCTTCGAGCGATACAGGCTCCCCATCGAGCCATTGGTCTTGTTCCAGACCACGATATTCTTGAGCTCAGTATATAGCTTGTCGCCGGCCTCCAGCATCGTGCGCACATGGCGCCAATCGATGCACAGGAAGTGGATCGATCCGTCACGCGCAAAGGCGCACATGTGCTGCATCGCTGTGGTGAGGAAGGATCGGAACTGATCCTCGGACATCTCGCCAGATGCCATGGCGAATTCGCGATGCTGATGGCGACCCAGACCTGACACATGCCCGTTGATCGGGACGTTATAAGGCGGGTCTGAAAAGACCATAGAGGCCCGCTCGTCGCCCATCAGCGTCTGATAGGCATCAGGTTCGAGCGCGTTCCCGCACAGCAGTCTATGCTCGCCGAGCAGCCAGAGATCGCCTGATCGAGTGATGGCAGGTTGATCGCTGTTCGGTGCCTCGATCAGATCCGCGGGATCCATTGGTGCATCGCTGGGAGAGCCATCGATCAGGAAATCGATGACGCCCATCTCCAGGCCGGTCAGATCGAGATCGAATTCGAGGCCCGTGAGTTCGATCAGCGTCTCGCGCAGGATGGAATCGTCAAAGCTGGACGCATCCGTCATTGCATTGTCGGCGATCGCCAACGCCTTCTTGGCCGGCGCATCGAGATGCGGCAGGCGCACGCAAGGTACGTCGGTCATGCGTAGCGACTTGGCGGCCTGCAGTCTGGCATGGCCGGCGAGCACCATATTCAGCTCGTCGATGATAATAGGTGACGACCAGCCAAATTCCGATATGATGTGTGCCAACTTCGCGATCTGCTTCGCGCTATGCTTACGTGCATTCCTGGGATCAGGGGTGAGGGCGCTGGTAGCGAGATATTCGATCTCGAGCCGACCGTGATGGTCATCGTCGTGACCGGTTTGCAATGCTTTCTTTGACATGGTGACGTACTCCAGTGGGAGCGTGTCAGGACCTTCCTGAGCACTGAATTACGTCGTTATTCAACATCTAACAGATGGCTGGATTGAAGCCTCGCAGGGTGGGCGTTTGCGGTATCCGCATGCCACTTTGTCGAATGGCAAACCCTGCTGCTTTAGCAAAATACCCTGCTTCTTGCCGTAGGGAATTTCCCATGGTGCCCCGAGCCTATGGCGTATTGCAGGCAGGTTACTGCTCCTCAATGACAGCTTTTTGTCCAAATTCCCTGCAGATTTCCCTGTACACAGGGAAATTCACCTGACAGTAACGCCGAGACCCGTTCGCTCCGGACTGGGTCGCGCACCATCTTGCTCCTAAAGGCACGTCGCAAGCGCTGCGTGCGCATCGCCCGGCTGTTTTGTGCGCGGGACGAAATGCGCAACTTACCGGCTATAGGCGGATTGATGCCCGATAGCAGATGGTGAGGCAGGCAATGGACAAGCCCCCGCGACCCAAACGATCAAGTGTTTTCATCGACGCGGCCATGGATGGCACCGGCCCCGGAGCGCCGATGCAACTCGTGCGGATACGCGACATTTCGGAAGGGGGCGCGAAACTGGAGGGCAACGCGCCGGCGGTCGGAACGGCCATACTTCTTTCGCGCGGAATCATCGAGATCGCAGCGAAGGTCGTTTGGACCTCCAGACGCTATTTCGGTGTTGCCTTCGACGATCCGGTGTCGGTCGAGATGGTGATGCGCGCTGCCGGGCAATCGCGCTCCCCTGAACGTCCACCCCACGCTGCCGCGCTGACCGACGGCGTCGGGCGTGCAACCGCCTTGCCGCGCCGGCGGGCCCCGCCCCCGCTTGATCGAACGACATTCGGCCTGCGCGTCGCAACGCGGCACTGACCGGCTTCATCCTTTGCGCAGCAGGAACACCGCGTGTTCGGCGAACAGATTGGCGTTCGCATGGGTGGTCTCGCGGTCGCCCTTGAGGAACCATTGCCCGTCGATATGCCAGCCCCGCTCCTTCACCAGCGCGCGGAAATCGTCGACCGTCACATGATGGATGTTGAGCGTGTCGTACCAGGTGTCGGGCAACAGCCGCGTCACCGGCATCCGCCCGCCCCACAGCAGCGACAGCCGCCCGCGCCAGTGCGCGAAATTGGGGAAGGACACGAACGCTTGGGCAGCGATCCGCAGCAGTTCCTCCACCACCAAATCCGGCCGCCGTGTGGTCTGGAGCGTCTGGCTCAATATCGCATAGTCGAAACTGGCGTCGGGATAATAGCCAAGGTCGGTGTCGGCGTCGCCCTGCACCACCGACAGCCCCCGCGCCACGGCAGCGGCGACGTTCGACCCGTCAATCTCCAGCCCGCGCGCGTCCGCGCCCACGGTATCGCGCAGCGCCGCCATCAGCGCCCCGTCGCCGCAGCCCACATCGAGCACCCGCGCGCCCGGCCGCACCGTCCGCGCGATCAGCGCCAGGTCGGGGCGCAACGCCTCCCTCACGCCCGGCCCCCGCGCAGGAAGCCGTCCACCACCCGGTTCAGCTCCGGGCATTCCAGCAGGAAGGCGTCATGCCCGAACGGGCTGGACAGCTCGACGAAACTCGCCTGCGCCCCGCTGGCGTTGAGCGCATGGACGATGATCCGCGATTCCGCCGTGGGATAGAGCCAGTCGGTATCGAAGCTCACCAGGCAGAAGCGCGCCTTGGTTCCGGCGAACGCGCCGGCCAGCGAACCGCCATGATCCTCGGCAATGTCATAATAGTCCATCGCCCGCGTGATGTAGAGATAGCTGTTCGCGTCGAACCGGTCGGTGAAGCTCAGCCCCTGATGCCGCAAATAGCTTTCGACCTGGAAATCGGCGTCGAAGCCGAAGGTCTTGGCGTCCCGCCCCTGCAACCGCCGTCCGAATTTCTCGGTGAGGCCCGCCTCGGACAGATAGGTGATGTGCGCCGCCATCCGCGCGACGGCAAGGCCAGCGACGGGGGCCTGCCCGTCGGCATAATAATCCCCGCCGCGCCACAGCGGATCGGCCATGATCGCCTGCCGCCCGACCTCGTGAAAGGCGATATTCTGCGCGCTGTGCCGCGCGGTCGAGGCGATGACCACGCAGCGTTCCACCCGCTCGGGAAACAAGGTCGGCCAGGTCAGCGCCTGCATCCCCCCCATCGACCCGCCGATCACCGCGGCCAGCCGCTCCACCCCCAGATGATCGAGCAATGCCGCTTGCGCCCGCACCATGTCGGCGATGGTCAGCACCGGGAAGCGCATCGCGAAGGGCTCGCCGCTCGCCGGGTCGATGCTCGCCGGACCGGATGATCCCATGCAGCTGCCGATGACGTTGGCGCAGATGATGAAATGCCGCGCCGGATCGACGGGCTTGCCTGCCCCCACCATCCGCCACCACCATCCGGGCTTGCCGGTCACCGGATGGTCGGACGCGACATATTGGTCGCCGGTCAGCGCATGGCAGATCAGGATGGCGTTGGATCGGTCGGAATTGAGCATCCCGTAGGTTTCATAGGCGATATCGACCGGGCCAAGGCTCGCCCCGCTCGACAGCGCGATCGGCCCGGTAAGCCGTGCCTGCCGGCGCAGGCCGAAGCGGCTGTCATCGCTGGATGGGAGGCTCGCCATGATCGCGCGGGGCTAGGACCGGCGCGCCCGCCTGTCAATCTGCCCGCCTGCCAATCTGCCCGCCTGCCAATCTGGTCCAGCGGCGGCGAAGCGGCTACAGCCAGCCCATGACTGCCACCCCCGCGCCCCCCGTCCTCGGCTACGGCCATCTCAACCCCTATCTGGAAGCGGAACTTGCCCGCCGCTTCACGCTGCACCGCCTGGCCGCCGGCGCAGACCCCGCCACGCTCTCCGACGACGCCCGCCACTCGCGCGCGCTCGTCAGCTTCGGATCGGTCGGCGCGTCCGCCGGGATCATGGACGCGCTCCCCGCGCTGGAGCTGATCGCGCTCTTCTCGGTCGGTTACGACAAAGTCGATGTCGACCATGCCCGCGCGAAGGGCATCCGCCTCACCAACACCCCCGACGTGCTGACTGACGACACCGCCGACCTGGCCGTCGGCCTGCTCTATGCGACCGTGCGCAACATCGCGGCGAACGACCGGCTGGTGCGATCGGGCGCATGGGCGCGCGGGCAGTCCCCCGCCCTGTCCGGCCGCGTCACGGGCGCGCGGATCGGCATATTGGGCCTCGGCCGCATCGGCCGCGCCATCGCCAAGCGGCTGGAGCCGGTAGCGGGCGAGATATTCTACCACAACCGCCGCGAAGCCGCCGACGCGCCGTACCGTTATGTCCCCGACCGCATCGACTTCGCGCGCCAGTGCGACATGCTCATGGTGGCGACGTCGGGCGGGCCGGAAGCGGCGCGGCTGGTGGACGCGGCCATGCTCGACGCGCTGGGACCGGAAGGCGTGATCGTCAACATCAGCCGGGGCAGCGTCATCGACGAAGAGGCGCTGGTCGCGGCGCTTGGTGAGAAACGCATCGCCGGCGCGGGTCTCGACGTATTTGCGCACGAGCCGCATGTGCCGGAAGCCCTTTTCGCCATGGACCATGTCGTCCTCCAGCCCCACCAAGGCAGCGCCACCCGCCACAGCCGCAAGGCCATGGCCGACCTCGTCCTCGCCAACCTAGACGCCTGGTTCGCCGGCCAGCCCCTGCTGACCCCCGTGGTGTGACAGCGCGAGCGGCTCAATCTGCGCGCCGCCTTCTCCCCTCCCTGAAAGGGAGGGGTTGGGGGGTGGGTTCCGCCGAGGCACTCGGCGGTCTTATCCAATATCGCGGCAACCACGCCCTCTCGATTTTCAAATACGTCGCTGTTCCAGAAGCGAAGCACCGTCCATCCCGCCTCTTCCAGAAAAGCGGTGCGGCGGGCGTCATAGGCTTGCCCATCGCCATGGTGCGAGCCGTCAAACTCGACCGCCAGCTTGGCTGTCCGACACGCAATGTCCACGATATAGGGGCCGACGACAAGCTGCCGAGTAAAGCGCGGCCGAAATTGCGACAGGCTTCGCCATATCATGCGTTCGACGTCGGTCTGGCCGTTCCGCAAGGCGCGCGCATTGGCTGTCATATGAGCTGGCACGCGGCGCATCGCGGCAAAGTAACAGGGCGCGCGCCGCGCGCCTACCCACCCCCCGCCCCTCCCTTTCAGGGAGGGGAGCAGCTAATGCGGCGCGCAACCTTCCAATCAGGACTTAGGCCTGTTCCGCTCCCTGCCTCGTAATGCCGGCCCCCGAGCCGGCATCCCGCTTTCCTGGTTCACGCGCCCGACAAATCGCTTTCCTAATTGGATTTCCTCTGGCCTATCCTCCCGGATGGACCAGCGCCGCCTCTTTGCCCCGCCCCGATCCCGTGACGCCTCGCAGGCGCGTCACGATGACCCGATCGTGACCCACGCGTGCCCCGACCGTGACGTTGCAGGAGCCTCGCAGGCGCGTCGCGGGCGCTTCGGGCCGAAAAAGCCCTGCCATGGTGTGAACTTCGTAGGAGATCGCCCGCCCGCCCCCGCCTCCACCCCCGCTTTGCCTTTCCGTCCGAACCCGCTAAAGCGCGCGCCATGACTGACACGCTCGCAAAGCCGCTGCCCAAGGACTGGATACTCGGCATCCACGCCTATGTGCCGGGCAAGTCCGCCGCCGATGACGGCCGTCCGCTCATCAAGCTCAGCGCCAACGAAAATCCGCTCGGCACCGGCGACGCGGCGCGCGCCGCCTTCCTCGCCGCGACCGCCGACATGGCGACCTATCCCGATCCGTCGGCCGCGAAGCTGCGCGAGGCGATCGGCGCGCAGTACGGCCTCGATCCAGCGCGGATCATCTACGGCACCGGATCGGACGAGCTGCTCCACATCGCCGCCAGCGCCTATGCCGGGCCAGGCGACGAAGTCCTCTATGTCCGCTACGGCTTCTCGGTTTACGACATCGCCGCCCGGCGCGTCGGCGCGACCCCGGTGATCGCACCCGACCGCGACTATGCGACCGATGTCGATGCGCTGCTCGCCGCCGTCACGGAGCGGACGAAGGTCGTTTTCCTCGCCAACCCGAATAACCCCACCGGCACCATGTCGAGCCGGGCGGAGATCGCCCGGCTGTACGCGGGCCTGCGCCCCGACATCCTGTTCGTGCTCGACCAGGCCTATGCCGAATATCTGGACGCGGACGAGGATGATG
>NZ_JAVHPD010000001.1:0-108463 GCF_036170395.1 Sphingobium sp. | reverse complement strand
CGGCCTTATTCGATGACGATCAGCGGCTGGTCATATTCGACCGGCTGGCCGTTATCGACCAGGATCGCCCGAACCGTGCCGGCGACGGGCGCGGGGATGGCGTTCATGACCTTCATCGCTTCGACGATCAGCAGGGTTTCGCCGGCCGCGACCTGCGCGCCGACGCGGGCGAAGGGGGCAGCGCCCGGTTCGGCCGACAGATAGGCAGTGCCGACGATCGGCGATTTGACGACATTGCCGGAGGGCGGCGCGGCTTCGGCGGGCGCTGCGGCGGCCGGGGCCGGGGCGGCGGCGGGCGCTGCCGCGACCGGGGCAGGGGCGGCATAGACGGGGGCAGCGCCGCCGGCCTTGCGCGCGACGCGGATCTTGCGGTCGCCATCCTCGACCTCGATCTCGGTCAGGTTGGTGTCGTCGAGCAGCGCCGCGAGATCGCGCACCAGCTGAACGTCCACCTGCATCGCGCCCTTGTCATGCTTGTCGTTCATGAGAGACCCTTGTTGGAAAATCTTGTCGCGGCCAGCGCGTAGGCAGTTTTACGCCGAAGCGCAACTTTCGTGCGGCGGGTGGCGGAGGCTCAGAGTTCCAGCGCGGCTTCGAGCGCCAGCATATAGGAGAGCGCGCCGAACCCCGCGATCGTGCCCTTCGCGGCCATGCCGACATAGGATTTGTGGCGGAATTCCTCGCGCTTGTGGGGGTTGGACAGGTGAACCTCGATCACCGGCACGCTGATCGCCTTGATCGCATCGTGCAGCGCGACCGACGTATGCGTGAGGGCGGCGGCGTTGAGGATGACGGCGTGCGCACCCTCCTGATGCGCTTCCTGGAGCCAGTCGACCAGATGGCCTTCATGGTTGGACTGGCGGAAGTCCAGCTCCACATGCGCGCGATTGGCGGCGTCGTCCATCCGCTCGGCAATGTCGTCCAGCGTGTCATAGCCGTAGATGTCCGGCTCCCGCGTGCCCAGCATGTTGATGTTGGGGCCGTTCAGCACGTAGATTTTGCGTGTGTCGCTCAAGCCCTGTCCCCTTACGCTGTTGCGGCAGAGGCGCGGTGGCCCCTATATGCGGCACGATCCTTAGCCTTTCCCGTCTCGCTTAGTCGAGACTCTTCGCCAATTCAGGACATGAGCGTGAGCATAGACGGCACCATTTCCATCCATATCAATGGCGAGCATCGCCGCGTGCGCGACGGGCTGACGCTCGCTGACCTCGCGAGCGAGCTGGGCTTCGTGCCCGAGAAAGTGGCGGTGGAGCGCAATCTGGAGGTGGTGCCGCGATCGACGCTGAAGGATGTGCGGGTCGAGGATGGGGACGAGCTGGAGATCGTGCATTTCGTGGGGGGTGGTGACGTATCGCCCGTCGATGACGATAGCTGGACCGTAGCAGGCAAGACGTTCCGATCGCGCCTGATCGTGGGGACGGGCAAGTATAAGAGCTTCGAGCAGAATGCGGCGGCGCTGGCGGCGTCGGGCGCGGAGATCGTGACCGTGGCGGTGCGGCGGGTGAATGTTAGCGACCCGAACGCACCGATGCTGACCGACTATATCGACCCCAAGAAGGTCACTTACCTGCCCAACACCGCCGGCTGCTTCACCGGCGAGGAGGCGATCCGCACGCTGCGGCTGGCGCGCGAGGCGGGGGGATGGGATCTGGTCAAGCTGGAGGTGCTGGGCGAGGCGCGGACGCTCTATCCCGACATGGTCGAGACGCTGCGGGCGACGGAAATCCTCGCCAAGGAAGGCTTCAAGCCGATGGTCTATTGCGTCGACGATCCGATCGCGGCCAAGCGTCTGGAGGATGTCGGCGCGGTTGCGATCATGCCGCTGGGCGCGCCGATCGGGTCGGGCCTCGGCATCCAGAATCGCGTCACTATCCGGCTGATCGTGGAGGGCACCAGGCTGCCGGTGCTGGTCGATGCGGGGGTGGGCACAGCGTCCGAAGCGGCGCAGGCGATGGAGCTGGGCTGCACCGGCGTCCTTATGAACACCGCCATCGCCGAAGCCAAAGACCCGGTGCTGATGGCCGCCGCGATGAAAGCGGGGGTCGAAGCGGGCCGCATGGCCTATCGCGCCGGGCGGATGGGCAAGCGCCTATATGCCGACCCGTCGAGCCCGCTGGCTGGCCTCATCTAAGCTGAAGGGGCGAGGCGAGGGACGGCGCGACCGGTTGAAGAGGGGGGAAATCGCCCCGGATTGGCCCGCCTGCCGACGACGCGACACCCTAAGCGGCAATTGTGACATTTTTTCGTGGTAAATGCCCTTTTCAGGCGCATCGGGGGGCGGCATAAACGCAGCATGAGGCGGAGGGCGCGCATGGTGGAATCGGGGGGAGAGGCATGACCGCGCCGTTCCGCTTTCCGCGCTTTTTCGTCACCAATCCGTCGCCCTGCCCCTATCTGCCGGGCAAGAGCGAGCGGAAGGTCTTCACCGAACTCAGCGGCGACAATGCCGGCGAACTGAACGACGCGCTCGGCCGCATCGGCTTCCGCCGCAGCCAGAATGTCGCCTATCGCCCAAGCTGCGCCGATTGCTCCGCCTGCGTCTCGGTGCGCGTCGTCGCGAAGGAATTCCGCCCCAACGCCACCCAGCGCAAGCTCATCCGCCGCAACAGCGATCTTCAGGTCACCGCGTGCAAGCCCTGGTCG
This sequence comes from Sphingobium sp., assembly GCF_036170395.1. Lineage (GTDB taxonomy): Bacteria > Pseudomonadota > Alphaproteobacteria > Sphingomonadales > Sphingomonadaceae > Sphingobium. The sequence goes on along the minus strand of NZ_JAVHPD010000001.1, from coordinate 105,820 downwards.
ACCGAGGAGCAGTTCGCTCTGCTGCAACGCTATCTGCGGGCGCGGCATCCGGGCGGCGGCATGACCGAAATGGACGAAATGGATTTCGCCGACATGGTCGAACAGACCCCGGTGGACAGCTATGTCGTCGAATATCGGGAGCCATCGATCGACGGCCGTGTCGGTCGGCTGGTCGGCGCGTGCCTGACCGACCGGCAGGGCGACGGGCTGTCGATGATCTACAGCTTCTTCGACACGCAGGCGGCGGACCGGCAGGGCCTCGGCAACTATATCATCATGGACCATATCCTGCGCGCGGCGGGCGCGGGGCTGCCCTATGTCTATCTCGGCTATTGGGTCGATGGGTCGCAGCGGATGCAGTATAAGATCCGCTACCGCCCGCTCGAAAAGCTCAGCCGCACCGGCTGGGTCCGGTTCGAGCCCGACGCGCCCGTCCGCGGCAGCACCCAGCGCCGGGACGAACCGCCGCTTCCGGTCGAACTGGCGGCGATGCTGAACCGCTGACATCTTATCGAATGTTAGTCTGCTCCCGGACGTACCGGATGGAATTTGTTTAACTTTTTTCCGTTACGTTCGCCGCATGAGCGGAAACAGGGGCATTTTCACGCAGGCGGCGCATGGATCGCTTCGCTGACCATCGTTTCAGCGATGCGCGGCTTGCGCTGGAAGCGGGCCTGGCGGTCGGCGACAGCTTTCTGCCGGCGCATGATCTTCTGCTCTCGCCGCTGTTCGAGCATGTCTCTCCGCCGCTGCTGCGCTGGGTCGCCGACGCGCGCGGACGGATCGGCGCGATCGAGCGCGAGCGGGGGGATTTCGCGCCGCGCCTCGCCGCCGATCCCGCCGGGCTGGGCTGGCGCCACCTGCTCGACCGGGACGACCGGCGCATGCTGCTGCGCGCCATGCTGGGCGGGAAGGGCGGCGGGCCGGTCGTGGTGCGGCTGCGCTGCGCCGATGGCCAGGCGCGCTGGTCGCAGCTTCGCTTCGCGCGCGTCGGCGCGCCGGGGGCAGGCGAGCGCTGGTATGGCACGGTCGAGGATATTCACGACCAGCGCGACCGCGAAGCCCGCCTGCTCGCCGAGGCACTGACCGAAAGCCGCGAGCATTATCGCTGGTCGGTCGACCTCAGCCCCCAGGTGCCGTGGACGGCGTCGCCCGACGGCGGCATCCAGGAGGTCGGCCCGCGCTGGTTCGAGCTGACCGGCATGATGCCCGAACAGGCGCTTGGCACCGGCTGGGTCGGCGCGCTCCACCCCGATGATGTGGAGCGGACGATATCGATCTGGACCGCGCATCTGTCGAGCGGCGCGCCGGTCGATATAGATTATCGCATTCGCCTGCGCGACGGCGGCTATCGCTGGATGCGTGCGCGCGCCTCGGCCCGGTTCGGCGCGGATGGGCAGGTCGTTCGCTGGTACGGCACGCTGGAGGATGTCCATGCCGAACGGCTGGCGCAACAGGCGCTCAGCGAAAGCGAGGAACGCTTCCGCCTCGCGATCCAGTCGGCGCGGCTGGGCATATGGGATTTCGACTGCGTGACCGGCGTGCGGACCTGGTCGCCCGAATTTCGCCGGATGCTGGGGCTGAGCGAGACCCAGCCGGCCACTGCCGACCTGGCGCTCGGTCTGGTCCATAGCGACGACCGCGACCGGCTGCGCGCGATGCTCGATGCGGTCGCTGCCGGTTCGCTGCCGCAGCATTTCGAGGCGACGCTGCGCATCCATCGCGCCGACACGGGCGCGCTGCGCTGGATCCGCAGCACGGGATGGACCACCCGATCGGACTCTGGAAGGCCGCAGCGGATCATCGTCACCTTCCTCGACGTCACCGAGGAACGCGATGCGGCGGAACGGGTGCGCTGGGCCGCCACCCACGACGCGATGACCCGCCTTCCCAACCGGGCGCTCTGGCAGGCGTCGCTGGAGGGGCTGGCGGGACAGGCGCAGGCGGAGGGGCAGGGCTTCGGCCTGATGATGCTCGACATCGATGATCTGAAGCGGATCAACGATTCGCTCGGGCATGATGCGGGCGATGCCCTGCTCTGCGGGTTCGCCGAACGGCTGGCGGCGGTCGCTCCGCCCGACGCCGTGCTGGGCCGGCTGGGCGGCGACGAATTCGGCCTGGTTGCGCCCTCTATCGGCCATGCTGCCGCGCTGCAATCGCTCGCCGACCGGATCATGGCCAGCGCCCGCACGCCGCTCGCGCATCAGGGGCGGCAGCTCGATTGCGGCGTCAGCATCGGCGGCGCGATCTTCGGCGACCATGCCGATCGCGCCGACGACCTGCTGAAGGCGGCCGATCTCGCCCTCTACGCCTCCAAGCGCGACGGGCGCGGGCGGCTCACCATGTTCCACTCATCCTTGCGTGCCGAAGCGCAGCAGCGCGATTCGATGATCCGCATGGCCCGCCATGTCGTCGCCGACCGGCTGGTGACGCCCTATTATCAGCCCCGCGTCGACATGCGCTCGGGCGCGGTGCTCGGCTATGAGGCGCTGTTGCGCTGGCGGCATCCGCGGCTCGGCATCCAGTCGCCCGGCAGCATCGCCGCCGCCTTCGACCATGCGGAGATCGCGGTCGCGCTGACGGGGCTGATGCTCGACGCTGTCCTCACCGACATGCGCGGCTGGCTGGAGGCCGCGCTCGCGCCCGGACGGATCGCGATCAACGCCGCCGCCGCCGATTTCGCGCAGGGCGACTTTGCCGATCGCGTCCTGAGCGGGCTGGCGCGGTTCGGCATCCCCGGCGACTGCTTCGAGGTCGAGGTGACCGAAAGCGTGTTTCTCGATCGGGGCGCCGATCAGGTCGCGCGAACGCTGCGCCACTTTGTCGACGCGGGCGTTCGCGTGGCGCTCGACGATTTCGGGACGGGCTTCGCCTCGCTCACGCATCTCAAACGCTATCCGGTCGATGTGCTCAAGATCGACCGCAGCTTCGTGCAGGATATCGACCGGGACAGCGCGAACGCCGCCATCGTCGACGCGATCGTCAAGCTCGGCGGCAGCTTCGGCATGGAAGTGGTGGCGGAAGGCGTCGAAACGGCCGTTCAGGCGCAGATATTGCTGGAGCTGGGCTGCGTGGTCGGCCAGGGCTTCCACCTCGGCCGACCGCAGCCCGCGAGCGCCTTCCGGCCGCGCCCCGCCTGACGACCGCTTATTTGCAGCGGCAGCTGCGCGCCCGCCGCCGCGCCGGCTTGTGATAGCCGACCGTCTCGGTGACATAGGTGGTCGTGGTGGTGGTCGTCACCGCCGGCTGCACCGTCACGGTGGTCACGACCGGCGCGGGATAATAATAGCCGCCCGAAATATAGCCGCCTGCCGGCACCGCGGGGGTACCCCCATGCGACCAGTGCGGCCCGCCGGCATAGGGCGGCGCGTCATAATCGACGCCCGGCCCACGCACCTGCCCCTCGAACCTGCCCTCATAGGTGCCGCTCACCCGGCGGCCGTCATCGGTCGTCCATGTGCCGGTCCAGCGGCCTTCATAGTCATTCTGCGTGGTCACGCTGTCGTCGGCATAGCCATAGCCATAATCATAGGCTGCGCCGGGACGACGCGATGGCGGCGGGGCGTCACGCCTGCGATCATCCTCGGCCTTGTCGATCGCCATGCCCGCGACCGCGCCGACGCCCGCGCCGATCAGCGTGCCGGCGGTGCGGTTGCCGCGCCCGGCGATGCGGTTGCCGGCGATGCCGCCCACGACCGCGCCGATCGCCGCGCCGCCCACGCCATTGTCGCGGCGGGGCGCGTCATAATCATAGTCGCGATCGTCATAGCCGCCCTCATAGCGGCCCCAATCGACATCGCTGCGATGGTCATAGACCCGGCCGTAGCGATCGGTCATCACCGCATCGTCATAATAGCGCGACCAGCCATAGCCATAGCCGGGCGCGGGCAGGCCGTAGGCGCCGTAATTGCCGATATAATATTGCGGGCTGATCCAGTAGCTCGGCAGCACATAGCCATATACCGGGCGGCGATAGGCGCCCCAGCCGCCCGGCGCGCGCCAGCCGGCATGCCAGCGGCCATTATAGCGCTGACCCCAGCGATGGCCGCCGCCATTCCAGCCGCCGCCATGCCAGCTTCCGCCACGCGGCGGCATGTGCATCCCCGTACGGGGCATGTGCATGCCCGGACGCGGCATATGCCCGCCGCTCCAGCCCTTGCCGCCGGCACCTCCCGCAAAGGCGGGCGTGGCCGCGCCAGCCAGGCTGGCGGCGGCGCCCAGAAGCAATAGGCCGGAAATCCTCATGGTTAACGCTCCCTGTTCCTGCGCGGCCGCGCGGCGGGCGCGCGGACCGGATGCTAACGCCTCGTTTAGCATGACGATCCGCCGCAATCCACGATTCGCCGCTGCCGTTCCTGTCCCGAAACGGGGCGAGGGAAGGTTAACCGGTCAGCCGATGCGCGCGGCCACCAGCGCCACCAGCCGCTCCAGTCCATCGGCATCCTGCCGGTCGAAGCGCGCGGGCCGGGGACTGTCGAGGTCGAGCACGCCGATCAGCCGCTCGCCCAGCTTTACCGGCACGACGATCTCGGACGCGCTCGCCGCATCGCAGGCGATATGGCCGGGGAAGGCGTGGACATCGGCGACCAGCTGCGTCTCTCCGGTCGCCGCCGCCGCGCCGCACACCCCGCGCCCCACCGGGATGCGGATGCAGGCCGGCTTGCCCTGAAACGGCCCCAGCACCAGTTCGCCCTCCACCATCCGGTAGAAGCCCGCCCAGTTGAGATCGGGCAGAAACTGCCAGAGCAGCGCCGACAGGTTCGCCATATTGGCGACCGGGTCAGGCTCGCCGGCGGTCAGCGCGTCGGCGGCGGAGAGGAGATCGGCATAGAGGGTCGACTTGTCGGCATCGGCGGCGGGCGCAAAATCATACATGGCGCCGATGTAGGGCTTCAGCGCCGCCCGGCCAAGCCCCGCGTCAGCGCCGGATGCAGGCGACCAGCGCTACCGGCCCCCGGCCGAAGTCGCGACAGTCCCAGCGCGGGTCGATCGCCGGGATGCGCCAGGGATGCGCGCGCCCGCGCGTGCCGGGAATATTGACGTCATAGGCCCACAGGATCGCAGTGCCCGATTCCTGTCCCGCCGCCTGCAACAGGGTGAGGTTGGGGTCGCCATCGCGCGGCCAGGGCGGCGTGACGACCGGAATGTCGATCCCGTCGCGCCGCAGGAAGAAGCTGCCCACCGCCGCCATATGTCGGTCCGGGTCGGGGATCAGCGCGGTCGGCCCGTCCCACAGGAAGACCAGCCTGAGCGGCTGCTGCGCCGCGATCCAGCGCGAGGGCGCCGCGAAATTGAAGATATAGCGATAATCCGCCTCGGGATGCCGGATATAGCCGGCCAGCTGCGAGCCCGCCGATCCCAGCAGCGCGCACAGCAGCACCGGCGCGACCAAAGGCGTCAGCGGCAGCGTCCGCCGCACCCACAGCGCCATCCCTAAGAAAATCGCCGGAATATAGGGCAGCACATAGCGCGGCGTGAAGGTCGGCACGACAAAGCCCGCCGCCAGCAGCGCCAGCAGCGCAATCAGCCCGCTCGCCGCCGCCGCTGTCTCGCCCGGCGTGTAAGGCCAGCGCGCTTTGCCCACCAACGCCGCGCGCGCGTCCATTCCGACCTGCGCCGCCATCCCCGCCAGCAACAGCAGGCCCGGCCAGCTCATGCCGGTCAGCAGCAGCGGGATCAGCCACAGCGCATCGGGCTGCAACAGCCGATACCAGTTGGCGTCCGACGTCGCGAAGCCCAGCACGAAGGGCAGATGATAGCTCGCCCATAGCGCCATCGGCACGAGGGGGCCAAGCGCAGGCCAGGTCCGCACCGCGCGCCCGCGGCAGATCGCGAGGTAGGCGACGCCCTGCACCGCGCAGATCAGCGCGGCATAATAGTGGGTCAGCACCATCAGCGCCGACAGGCTGGTCCAGATGAGCGCGCGCCGGATCGTCGGCGCGTCGATCATGCGGACATAGGCGATGGTCTGGAGGCAGGCGAGCAGCAGTAGCAGCGCATAGGGGCGCGCCTCGGTCGCGCTGTCGAACCCCACGACCGACAGCGCCAGGATCGCGGCCCACAGCATCCGCACGTCGCGGTCGCGATGACCCCACCGCAGCACCACCAGAGGCGCGGCGATCGAGAGCGCGAGGCTCGGCAGCCGCAGCGCCAGATCGCTGTTGCCCGCGATCTTCTCCCACAGGAACAGGCTGCCATAATAGACCGGCCCGCTCATTTCGGTGAGCGCCCAGCGCAGGAAATGCGGAAAATCGGGCTGGCTGGCGATCTCGGCGGAGAAGGTCTCGTCCAGCCACAGCGGCGCGTCGATCCCGGCATAGAGGCGGCAGGCGAGGCCGAGCAGCAGCGCCGCGCCGGTCAGCATCGGCAGCAGCCGCGGCATCGCCGCGCGCAGCGACGCGAAACTGTCGGAACGGGGGGCGGGGAGGGCGATGTCAGCCATGGCGCTCGCGCTTCACGCAGGCGAGCACCGTGATCGGCCTGCGCCCGAAATCGCGGCACAGCCAGCTTGGGTCGTGGCGCGCGATCGCCCAGGGATGATCGCGGCCCAGCGTTCCCCTGACCCCGGCGTCATAGGCCCAGAGGATCGCGGTGCCCGGTTCCTCGCCCGCCAGCGCCGGCAGCAGCCGGTTGGGATCGTCGCCGCGACGCCATGGCGGCACCACGACCGCGACCGGCCGACCCGCCCGCGCGAAGAAATAGCCGCCGATCTTCGCCATATTGCCGTCGGGATCGGGCAGGGCGGCGGCCGGATTGTCCCAGAAGAAGATGAGCCGCTCCGCCCCCCGCGCCGCGATCCACGCGGACGGCTGCTCCAGATTATAGGCGTACCGGAAATCCGCCTGCGGATCGCGGATATAGCCGATCAGCTGCGTCGCCGCCGCCGCGATCATGACGGCCAGCAGCGGCGCGGCGATCAGCGGCCCCTGCGTTCCCATCCGCCGGACCCAAAGAGCAATGCCCGCCAGCAGTGCCGGCACGAAGGGCAGGACATAGCGCACCGAAAAGGACGGCGCGACAAAGCCCATCCCCATGACCAGCGCCAGCGCCAGCCAGCCGCTCGCCGCCAGCGCGGTCTCGCCCGCGCTGTAAGGCCAACGGCTGCGCCCGCGCAGCGTCTGCGCAAGGTCATATCCGAAGCTGACGCCAAGCCCGCCGATCAGCACCGCCCCGACCCAGGGCAGCCCCGCGATCAGCGACGGCACGAGCCACAGCGCGCCCGGCCCCAGAACATCATACCAGACCGTGTCCTTGCTGGCGTAGCTCAGGTGAAAGGGGATATGCACCGCCATCCAGGCCGCCATCGGCAGCAGAGGCGCCAGCGCCGGCCAGGTCCGCAGCGCCCGCTCCCGGCAAATCGCCAGATAGGCGACCCCCTGTATCCCGCACAATATGGCGGCATGATAATGGGTCAGAACGGCCAGCGCCGACAGGCTGGTCCAGGCCAGCGCTTGGGCGCGCGTCGGCCGGTCGATCAGCCGCAGGAAGGCGATCGCCTGCGCCGCCACAAGCAGCAGCAGCAGCGCATAGGGCCGCGCCTGCGTCGCCGTGTCGAACGCCATGATCGACAGCGCGATCAGCGCCGCCCAAACCATCCGCACCTGCCGGTCGGGATGGCCCTTCCACAGGATCAGCAGCGGCGTCGCGATCGAGAAGAGCAGGCTCGGCAGCCGCAGCACGGCATTGCCGTCGCCCGCGATATGCTGCCACAGGAACAGCATCGAATAATAGACCGGGCCGCTCAGTTCATGCAGCATCCAGCGCACCGCGCCCGCGCCGTCCTGCGAGGCGATGGCGGCGGAGAAGGTCTCGTCGAACCAGAGCGGCGCATCGATCCCGGCGAACAGGCGGCAGGCGATGCCGACGCCGATCGCGGTCCAGCACAGGGGCGCGACCAGCTCGGCGATCAGCCCCGGTGTCGCCGCGCCGCGCGGCAGAGCCGTTCCGGCCATCGCGCCCTTCGATCCGATCGTCCCCATGTCCCGCCTCCCGCTGGTCCAGGCGGGACTAGCAGGCAGGTGCTAAGAAATTCTTTACCATCTTGGCGGCGGGGCGGGTCAGTCGATCGACACTTTGCCACGCCCCTGCTTGACCGAAGCGCGCGCCTTCTTCGCGTCCACCCGCCGTGCCTTGGCCGCCTTGCCGGGCTTGGTCGGGCGGCGCGTCTTCGGCACGATCAGCGCCTCGCGGATCATCTCGATCAGCCTGTCGCGCACCTCCTGCCGATTGAGCAACTGCGACCGCGCGCCTTCGCTCCGCAGCACCAGCACACCCTCGCGCGTCATGCGCGAGCCTGCGACGACGGCGAGCCGATGCTTGACCGCATCAGGCAGGCTGGGCGACGCCGCGACATCGAACCGCAGCATCACCGCGCTGTCGGTCGTATTGACATGCTGCCCCCCCGGCCCGGACGCGCGCGTGAAGCTCTCGACCAGCTCGTCGCTGTCGATCGCGATGGTGCGGGAGATGGGGATGGCTACCATGTTGCCGCTATCTCAAACCCCCGCATCCTCCAGCAACGCCGCCCCGAACCCCGCCGCCGCGAAGGTCTCGGGCAGCGGCGCGACCGCCTGCGCCGGGGGCTTGTCGCCGCGCGGGACGCTCAGGAAGCGGCTGTGGAGAAGCATCGGGCCTTCGCCCTTGCCATAGACGGGGTCGCCCACAATGCCGAAGCCCAGCCCATGTTCGGCATGGACGCGGATCTGGTGGGTGCGGCCGGTTTCGGGGGTGAAGGCGATCAGCGCGCGGCCGCCTCTCTCCGCGATCTTGCGCCAGTAGGTGACGGCGGGCTTCCCCGCCTTCGCCGCGATCATGCGCCAGCCCTTGGCCTCGCTGCTCACCTTCTTGAGCGACAGCGCGATGGTGCCGTCCTTCTCCGCCGGCACCCCGTCCACCACCGCGACATAGCGTTTCTCCACCGTCCCCGCCTCGAACGCGGCGGCGAAGCGTTTGTGCGCCTTGGGATTGCGGGCAAGCAGCAAGCAGCCGCTCGTGTCCCGGTCCAGCCGATGCACCGGCAGCGGCCAGCGCTGAAAGCCGAAGGTCAGCGAGGCGAGATGATTTTCCAGGCTGATCGACCCGTCGCGCGGCGCATCGACGGGCAGGCCGGCGGGCTTGTCGATGATGATCGCTTCGCCGTCGATGAACAGCACATGGTCGGTCAGCAGGGGCAAATCGGTTCCGATCGGGGAGGGGGCAAGTTGACGTAATCGGCGCATCCTATAGGTCGGAAGGACGATGGAGAATAGGGGGCAGGCAGAGGCGGGGTTCCGGCTCGACTGGGTCGATGTGGCGCGGGGGTTGGGCATCCTTGCCGTCGTGGTGGGGCATGTGTGGACGCGCGGGAGCCTGCGCGACGCGATGTACAGCTTCCACATGCCGCTCTTCTTCCTCCTGTCGGGGATGCTCTCGCGGTCGCATCCGCCCGGCGACTTCACCCGGCGGCAGGTGATTGGGCAGATGCGCCCCTATGCCGTCTTCCTGGCTGCGCTGATCGCGCTCGACCAGATCGTCGAGACCGCCAAGGGCAACCGCCCGATCTTCCACCAATGGCCCGAAGACATCGTGCCGATCCTGCTTGGCGGCTTCTGGCTGCGCGGGCCGTTCACCATCTTCTGGTTCGTGCCTTGCCTGATGGTGGCGCGCATCCTGTTCAACCTGGCGCTCAGCCGCTGGCCCGATCCGCTCGACCGGCGCTGGGCGATGATCCTGCCGCCAATGCTGGCGCTCGCCTATACGCTGGGCTGGTGGACGCAGGCGTCGGTGCTGGGGCTGCTGAGCGTCCCCATGGCCTTCGTCCTGCTCTGGGTCGGCGCGGCCTGGCCCCGGCTGCGCTGGCATAATGGCAAGATCCTGCCGCTGGGGCTGCTCGCACTGGCGGGGCTGAGCGGCCTATTGCCCACGCTCAACATGAAAGCGGCCGATTATGGCTGGCCCTTGCTCTCGATCGGGTCGGCGATCGCGACCGCGCTGCTGCTGTTCCGGCTGTCGGCCTTAGTCGCCCCCTTCGCCCGGCCGATCGCGGCGCTGGGGCGGGAGTCGCTGGCGATCATGTATTGCCATGTCGCCGTCATCCATTATCTGACGCCCTATCTGGGCAAGCTCTGGCTGCTGGCGCTGGCGCTGCTGATCCCGGTCGCGCTGGCGCGGCTCATTCGCCTGTCGCCGCGGCTTGCCCGCTGGCTGCTTTAACCCTGTTGGATCAACGTCAGCCGGTCATCCTCCTGCGCGCTCGCGACGAGCGAATAGGCGGCCTGGGCCACGATCTGCGCGCGGCTGAGCGCGTCGCCATCGACCTTTTGCGCGGGCGCGACCGGATCCGCGACGACAGCGCTTTCAGGCCCGGAATAGTAGAAGCCCGCCTTCGTCAATTGCTGCGCCAGCGTGCTTTGCGGCGTCGCGGGGGCGTTCAGCTGCGGCCGGCCGGACGAGGGCGCGGCGTAGGTGAGCGGCGCGGACGGCGCAGCGGCGGTCGCCGGATCGGGCGAGGGCGTCTCGGCCACGGGCGTAGGGGGCGGCGTGGGCGCTGGCGCGCTGGGGGCGGGTGCCGGCGTAACCACGCTTGTCACCGGGGCGGTGACGGTCTCCACCGTCTTCTTGATCTGTCCCCAGGCATTGCCGGGGCCGTTGATGGCGCTGACCATGATGATCCTAAAACGTCCGTCCCCGCGGCCGTTCTAGTCGGGCCTATCCTGCCATCTTCCCAACGGACGCGCTTAGCGGGCAGTTAAGCATGCCGGGCGTGACAAAGCCCCGGCCAGCCTCATTCCTCGCCGAACTTCTCCTCGACCAAAGTCACGAGCTTGCCCAGCGAATCCTCGGCTTCCGGGCCGGTCGCCTTGATGACGATATGGTCGCCCATCGCCGCGCCCAGCATCATCAGCCCCATGATCGACGTGCCGGTCACATGATTGCCGTCCTTGCTGACGGTGATGTCGGCGGGCAGGCCGCTTGCCAGAGTCACGAACTTGGCGCTGGCGCGCGCATGAAGCCCGCGCTTGTTGCTGATCCGCACTTGCTGGCTGATTTCGTTCATGTGGTGCTGCCCAACAGTTCCGATGCGACGCTGATATATTTCTGCCCGGCTTCGCGTGCGGCGGCGACGGCGGCGCGCACGTCCATCACCTTGCGCGCGCTTTCCAGGCGAATGAGCATGGGCAGGTTGATGCCTGCGATCACCTCGATCTCGCCCGCCTTCAGCAGCGATATGGCAAGGTTGGAGGGGGTGCCGCCGAACAGGTCGGTCAGCAGGATCACGCCCGACCCGTCATTGACGCGGGCGACCGCCGCCGCGATGTCGGCGCGGCGCAGCTCCATGTCATCCTCCGGCCCGATGCAGATGGTTGCGATCTGCTGCTGCGGGCCGACGACATGCTCCATCGCCACGACGAATTCCGTCGCCAGCGACCCATGGGTGACGAGTACGAGTCCGATCATGTCCCTGTGCGGCCCACCTGTGTCATGATTATGCTTTCGGGCCTCCCGGACGGCGCTTCTCCAGACTGTCCTGGGGCGCTGATTCTATATTGCGGTGCAGTAAGGTGGGCGAAAAGCCCGCCCCTTGCAAGTGTTTCGCGACGCGCTCGGCGACATGGACGGAGCGGTGCCGCCCCCCGGTGCAGCCGAAGGCGACGGTGATATAGGCTTTCCCGCCCTCGGCATAGCGGGGCAGCAGCGTGACGAGCAGATCCTCGATCTTGCCGACCGCTGCCTCGTAAGCCGGATCGTCCTGAATGTAGGCGGCAACGCGCGGATCGAGCCCGGTCATCGGGCGCAGTTCGTCGTCCCAATGCGGGTTGCGCAGGAAGCGCATGTCGAACATCAGGTCGGCGTTGCGCGGCACCCCGCGCGAAAAGCCGAAGGACAGGATGGTCAGGATCGGCTCCGACAGCCCTTCGCGTGAGAAACGCGCGCGGATTTCCTGTTGCAGCGCATTGCTGGTGAAGCTGGTCGTGTCGATGACATGCGCCGCCCAGCGCCGCAGCGGCTCGGTCAGCTCGCGCTCGCGGGCGATGCCGTCGGCCGCCGGGCGGTCGAGCGCGAGCGGGTGGCGGCGGCGCGTCTCGGCGAAGCGGCGCTCCAGTTCGGTGCCCGAGCAGTCGAGAAACAGCGTCTCGACATCATGGCCGTGCCGCTCCCGCAGCGCCTTGATCCGCTGCACGATGGCGGCGGCGTCGAAGCCGCGCGTGCGCGCATCGATGCCCAGCGCCAGCGGCCGCCCATCCTCGCCCGCATGGCCTTCGGGCAGCGGCGTGCCGAGCAGCCGGTCGAGCAGCACGAGCGGCAGATTGTCGACCGCTTCCCAGCCCATATCCTCCAGCGTCCTGAGCGCCGTGCTCTTGCCCGCGCCCGAGAGGCCCGACACCAGCAATATGGTCTTGGGCGCGGTCATGGCAGGCCGAGGCTCTTCAATGCCAGTTCGACCTTGACCGGGGCGGACGCTTCGAGCGGCGCGAGCGTGACGAGCGGCACCGCCACGCCCGCGACGGAACGCTGCGCCGCATCGGGCATCCGCGCGACCCGGTCGGAAAGATCGACCAGCAGCGCGACCGGCGCTTCGGCCAGTGCCGGCATCGCCACGATGCCGATCCCGCGCACCTCCATCTTGCCGGCGATGGTGCCGGGCGCCGTCGCCAGCAGCCGGCCGTCGATCCGCTTCACCAGCGTATAATCGTCGCTGACCAGCACCGCACCGCGATCGATCAGCCGCAGGGCGAGGTCGGACTTGCCGATGCCGCTCGGCCCGCACAGCAGGACGGCGCGCCCGCCGATGGCGACGCTCGTCGCATGAAGCGTCTCGGATGATAATGCGCGCGCCATACCCCGCGCCTTTCTAACGGCTGCGGCCAGCGATGCAAATGCTCAGCCGCGCCGCTTCTGGTTCAGCAGCTCATAGGCCATCACCGCAGTCGCGACGGCGGCGTTCAGACTGTCGGCCTTGCCCCGCATCGGCATCTTCACCAGCAGGTCGCATTCCGCTTCATAGGCAGCGGGCAGCCCCTGCGCCTCATTACCCACCAGCAGGAAAGCGGGACTGTCGTAGCGCGGTTCCTGATAGTCCTGCGTGGCCTTGAGACTGGTGCCTATGAGCTGCCCCGGCCCGCCGCGCAGCCACGGCACGAACTCCTCCCAGCGCGTCTGGGTGATCGACTGGGTGAAGAGCGCCCCCATGCTGGCGCGCACCGATTCGACCGAAAAGGGATCGACGCAATCGTCGATCAGGATGAGACCGCCAGCGCCCACCGCATCGCCCGTCCGCAATATGGTGCCAAGGTTGCCGGGATCGCGCAGCGACTGGGCGACGATCCAGGTGTCGGCGCGGCTGCGGTCGATCTCGGCCAGCGGCGTCAGCCGGTCGCGATAGACGCCGACCACCGCCTGCGCATTCTCCTTGCCGCTGATCTTGGACAGGATGTCGGGCGTCGTTTCGATGACGTCGCCGCCCGCCGCCTCCATCGCCGCGATCAGCTCCCGCGCCAGCGGATGGACCGATCCGGCGTGGAACAGCATTTCGGGCAGCACGCCTTCCTCGCGCGCTTCAGTGAGGATACGCAGCCCTTCGGCAATGAACAGCCCTTCGGCCTTGCGATATTTCTTTTCGCGCAGCGACCGGACGCGCTTCACCAGCGGGTTGGAAAATCCGGTGATTTCGCGTGCCACTCTTGCCTCAATGTCGGTGCTTGTCGCCGCCGTCTCTATCGCCGGGCCGGGCAAAAGGACAGGGGGCATGGAACCGGCGCGCGCGCCCATGGATTTGCCTTGCGAACTTGCTTACGGGGGTGAAATGACCGAACCGCAATCCCGCAGCCACCGGATCGAGGATGGCTTCTTCCTCGGCCTCGTGATCCTCGTCTCGATCGCCTTCGCGCTGGTGCTGGAGCCTTTCTTCGCCGCCGTGCTGTGGGGCATCATCGTCGCCATATTATTCTGGCCGGTGAACCAGGCGCTGCTGGCGGCGATGCCGGGGCGGCGGAACAGCGCGGCGCTCATCACGCTGACCCTGATCGTCGCTATCGTCATCCTGCCCGCGATCCTGCTCGGCTTCGCGCTGGTGCAGGAGGCCGCGCATTTCTACGCCAAGATTCAGTCGGGCGAAATCGACTTCGCGCGCATGTTCGCGCAGATGCACGCCGCGCTGCCCGACTGGGCGAACGGGCTGCTGCGGCGCATGGGGCTAAGCAATTTCGACGCGGCGCGCATTACGGTCACGCGCGGCATCACCAGCAGCTTCCGCAGCGTCGCGGGCCAGGCGCTGACGATCGGGCAGGGGGCGTTCAGCTTCATCATCGCGCTCGGCGTGATGCTCTATCTCGCTTTCTTCCTGCTGCGCGACGGCGACCGGCTTTCGCAACGCTTCGCCGAAGCCGCGCCGCTGCGCCCCAGCCAGCGCGAGGCGCTGCTGCGCCGTTTCGTCGTCGTCATCCGCGCCACGGTCAAGGGCAGCATCGTCGTCGCCATCGTTCAGGGGTTCATCGGCGGCATCGTCTTCTGGATGCTGGGCATTCAGGGCGCGCTGCTGTGGGGTGTGCTGATGGGCGTCGCCTCGCTGCTGCCGGCGATCGGCGCGGGCCTCGTCTGGGTGCCGGTCGCGCTCTACCTGTTCGCCACCGGCGCGGTGTGGGAGGGCGCGGTGCTGGTCGGTTGCGGCGCGATCATCATCGGATCGGTCGATAATGTGCTGCGCCCGATCCTGGTCGGGCGCGACACTCGGATGCCCGACTATGTCGTGCTGATCTCGACGCTCGGCGGGATCGAACTGTTCGGCTTCAACGGCATCGTCATCGGCCCGGTCATCGCCGCGCTGTTTATCGCCACCTGGAACATCTTCACCCAGATGCGCAAGGAAGGCGACCCGGCCGTCAGTTGAGCGCACCGGATAAGGGGCTGGCGCGGAGTCCCGCCGCGCCAGCCCCTGCCGGCCATGATCCTCGCGACTTCAAGGCTCAGCGGCACGAGCATCGATTAGACGACGCCCTACGCGCTCAGCCGTGCAGCTTGATCGCCGTTTCGGCGATCCGGCGGCCCTGATAGCGGGCGCCGTCCAGCTCTTCCTCGCTCGGCTGGCGGCTGCCGTCGCCATCGGCCAGCGTGGTCGCGCCATAGGGCGATCCGCCGCGCACCTTGTCCACGCCCATCTGGCCCTGGAAGCCATAGTCGAGGCCGACGATGGTCATGCCGAAATGCAGCAGGTTGGTGATGATCGAGAAGAGCGTCGTCTCCTGCCCGCCATGCTGCGACGCGGTCGAGGTGAACGCCCCCCCGACCTTGCCATTGAGCGCGCCGCGCGCCCACAGCCCGCCGGCCTGGTCGAGGAACGCCGCCATCTGGCTCGACATGCGGCCAAAGCGCGTGCCGGTGCCGACGATGATCGCATCATAATCGGCCAACTCGGCGACGGTCGCTACCGGCGCGTCCTGATCCAGCTTGAAATGCGCGTTCTTCGCGACTTCGAGCGGCGCGGTTTCGGGGACGCGCTTGATGTCGACCTCAGCGCCCGCGGACGCCGCGCCTTCGGCCACGGCTTTCGCCATCGTCTCGATATGGCCGTAGGACGAATAATAGAGCACCAGAACTTTAGCCATGGTCAGTCTCCTTGAAAGGATTGGTC
Organism: Sphingobium sp.; assembly: GCF_036170395.1. GTDB lineage: Bacteria > Pseudomonadota > Alphaproteobacteria > Sphingomonadales > Sphingomonadaceae > Sphingobium. The sequence goes on along the minus strand of NZ_JAVHPD010000001.1, from coordinate 90,213 downwards.
AGGGGAAGGCGGCCGCCTGTACGGGAGAAGGGGGATGTACAGGCGGCCCGGAGGTCCATCCGGCGTGGGGGAAGGATGGACCCCCAAAAAGGTCAAAGGCTGTCGACCAGGACGATCTCTGCGTCCTCGATTCCCGTGATGGTGATGGGCGACCCGCCAAGGATCGCCGCGCCGTCACGCGCCTCGAATATCTGGCCGTCTATTGCGATGCGGCCAGTCGCGGGCACCATATAGATGTGGCGACCCGCCGCACCGTCATAGGTTACACTCTGCCCGGCTTTGATCGTGCCGCCCAGCAGCCGGGCGTCGGCGCGGATTCGCAGCGCCTCTGTGTCCTCCTCATAGCCGCTGGCGAGCACCGCCAGCCGTCCGGCGCGGTCGTCCTTCGGGAAGGGCTTGGTCCCCCAGCAGGGCTGGCCGCCACGCGCGCGGGGCATGATCCAGATCTGGAAGAGCGTCGTCGTCTCCCCCTCCAGATTATATTCGGCGTGGCGGATGCCGCTGCCCGCCGACATCACCTGAATGTCGCCGGCTGCCGTGCGGCCCTTGTTGCCGAGGCTGTCCTGGTGCGTGATCGCGCCGGTGCGGACATAGGTGATGATCTCCATGTCGGCATGGGGGTGCGGCGGAAAGCCCGATCGCGGACCGATCTCATCGTCGTTCCAGACGCGGATCGCGCCCCAGCCCATCCGTTCGTCGTCATAATAGTCGGCGAAGGAGAAATGATGGCGGGCGTTGAGCCAGCCATGGTCCGCATGGCCCAGCGACGCGAAGGGGCGGCGCTCGATGCGGCTCTGCGTGGTCGTGGTCATGATAAGTGCCTTTTCGTTGCGGAGCCGTTCGGTCCCGCTTGCTTTCCGACAATGTAGCCCTCATCATCGTTTCATAAACCGACAGCATTGAAACGGATTGTTTCTGTATGCGCCTTCCCGATTTCGAGGCCTGGGCAATGTTCGCCGCCGTGGTCGAACATCGCAGCTTCACCGACGCCGCAAGAGCGCTCAGCGTTTCCAAGGCAACCGTATCGAAGGCGGTGACCCGGCTGGAGGAGCATCTCGACACCAGCCTGTTCAACCGCACCAGCCGCCGCCTGGCGCTGACCGAGAGCGGCCGGCGGCTCGCCGATCACGCCCAGCGCATCCTGGCCGAAGGACAGGCGGCCGAGGAAGCGGCGCGCGACGAGACGGCGGACCTTTCGGGCGTGGTGCGGCTCGGCGCGCCGATGACCTTCGGCCTGCTGCGCGTCGCGCCGCTGGTGGCGCAGTTCACCAAGGCGAACCCGCTGGTCGACGTCGATCTGCACCTGTCCGACGCGAAGATCGACATTGTCGAAATGGGTCTCGACGCTACCATCCGCATCTCGGACATGCCCGACAGCAGCCTGCGCGCGCGGCGGCTGGCGGACGTCATGATGCACGTCATCGCGTCCCCCGCCTATCTGGACGCGCGCGGCCGGCCGCAGCATCCCAGCGACCTCGGCGCGCATGACTGCCTCTGCTATTCCAATGTCGCGACGCCCGATGTCTGGCGCTTCACCGGTCCTGGGCAGCAGACGGTCGTGGTGCAGGTGCGCAGCCGCCTGACGGTGAACAGCGGCGAAGCGATGCTGCCCGCGCTGCGCGAAGGGGTAGGGATCGCCCGGCTGCCCGACTTCATCATCGGCCCGGCGCTCGCGAACGGAGAGGTGGAGGAAGTGCTGCTCGACTGGCGGCCGCCGCCCGTCGGCCTTCATCTGGTAACGCCGCCCTCGCGCCTGCGCCCCGCGCGCGTGGAGGCGCTGCTCGACTTTCTCGCCCGGCACCATGGCTGTTAACGATGTCGACCTTGGGCGGACCAATTCTTAATGGCTTGGCCCATGCCCATGCGGGCTTTAACCGGGGGTAAACGTCGTTGCGCAGGTGAATCTATCTTGACTCCGCCCCGCTTATTTCGGCTGCAAACCCTTGTAATATGATTCAAAATCAAGCGACTCGCGGATTCCTGCGGGTTAGCGAATAATTAACCTTTGTCCTTCAGAAGTTTTTTGGTTAATGATTTGGCGCGGAAGCCGTTCTGGTGGGGTGAACGGGACTGCGACGGACCGGAAGGTACAAAGGGGCTTCACATGCGCGTGCTGCTGATCGAGGACGAACCGACCACCGCCAAGGCGATCGAGCTGATGCTCACGACCGAGGGCTTCAACGTCTATACGACGGACCTGGGCGAGGAGGGCTTGGACCTCGGCAAGCTCTATGATTACGACATCATCTGCCTGGACCTGAACCTGCCCGACATGCACGGCTATGACGTGCTCAAGAAGCTGCGCGCGGCAAAGGTGCAGACCCCGGTGCTGATCCTGTCGGGCATCAGCGAGATGGACAGCAAGGTCCGCTCCTTCGGCTTCGGCGCCGACGATTATGTCACCAAGCCCTTCCATCGCGAGGAACTGATCGCCCGCATCCATGCGGTCGTGCGCCGCTCGAAGGGCCATTCGCAATCGGTCATCCGCACCGGCAAACTGTCCGTCAACCTGGACGCCAAGACGGTGGAAGTGGACAGCAACCGCGTCCACCTGACCGGCAAGGAATATGCGATGCTGGAGCTGCTGTCGCTGCGCAAGGGCACGACGCTGACCAAGGAAATGTTCCTGAACCACCTTTATGGCGGCATGGACGAGCCTGAACTCAAGATCATCGACGTGTTCATCTGCAAGCTGCGCAAGAAGCTGGCGCTGGCCTGCGGCGGCGATAATTATATCGAGACCGTCTGGGGCCGCGGCTATGTGCTGCGCGATCCCGAGGACGTGTCGGAACAGCAGGCCAAGGTCGCCTGATTCGACGCCATCATGTGGGGGGTGGAAAGGCCGGTGTCCGCAAGGATGCCGGCCTTTTCCATGGCTTGGCTCTGGTGCTTAAGCGCCTCTTAACCGGTCGCTCCTAAACCGGCCGGGAAGGAGACGATCATGGGGCAAGCCGCCCATCACAGCCTGGAAGCTGCCTGGGACGCGATCTGCCGGTCGCAGGCGGTGATCGAGTTCGATCCCACCGGCGTCATCCTCTGGGCCAACGACCTGTTCCTTGGCACGATGGGCTATGCGCTCGGCGACGTCGTCGGGCGGCATCACCGCATCTTCTGCCTGGAGCAGGATGCAGCCTCGCTCGCCTATGCCGATTTCTGGCGCAAGCTCGGTCGCGGCGATTTCGACGCGGGCGAATATCGCCGCATCGGCAAGGACGGCCGCGAAGTCTGGCTGCAGGCGACCTACAACCCCGTGTTCGACGAAGCCGGCCGCGTCCAGCGTATCCTGAAGATCGCAACCGACACCACCCCGTCCAAGACGCTGCGCGCCGAACTCAGGACGATGGTCGACGGGCTGGTCGATATCGTCGACGGCATCGGCCTCATCGCTAACCAGACCAACCTTCTCGCGCTCAACGCCACGATCGAGGCCGCCCGCGCCGGGGAGGCGGGGCGCGGCTTTGCCGTGGTGGCGCAGGAGGTCAAGAAACTTGCCGGCGACACCCGCACCGCGACCGACCGCGCCCGCGCAATGGTCGAAGCGGCGGCCTGAACAAAAGCAAAGGCCGGCGATCCGCTTCGGGATCGCCGGCCTGTTCAGGCGGTGGCGCGCACGGGGGACGCGCCTGCGGGGGTCATTCGTCCGCCTGACCTGGATTGCCGGCGCTGTTCGCCGATGCGCTGCCCGACGCGCTGCCCGTGACGCTGCCGCTCACATTCGCCGAGGAAGCGGCGTCGCCGACCGCGCCCGTCGCAGACCCGGCGGTCGATGCAGCGCGATCGCGCACAGCGCCGGCGGCGCCCGTCGCCCGATCGCGGGCGGCGCTGGCGGTCGTCACCGCGCGATCCCGCGCCGCGCCCGCCGTGCCGGTCGCGCGGTCGCGCACTGCGCCAGTGGCATTCCGCACATCATTCACGCCGACCGTATCGACGCTCGCGCCCAGGCTGCCCGAGCCATCGGCCGATCCGGCGACGCGGCGGCTCTTGTCGGGGCCGTCCACCCGGCTGCCGCTGCGTGCGCGGCCATGGCCATGGGCGCGGGTGCTGACCTCGCCATTGTCGAGATCGAGGCTGCGGTCGAGCGCGCCCCGACCGCCGAGCCCATTGTTCAGCGTCCCGCCGAGCCCACCGGCGCTGCCGCCCAGGCTCCCGCCCAGCGCGCCGCCCAGGCCACCGCCGCCGCCGCCCAGCAGCTGCGCCGACGCCGGCGTCGCAAAAGCGAGGGGCAGGATGCAGGTCGCGGCAATCAGATATGTGGCTTTCATCGCTCGTCTCCTTCAAGCATGTCGTTCCGATGCGAGGAGAACGGGAGGCGTATCGCTTTTCATCCCTCAGCTGCAGAAAAATTGTCCAAATAACGGATATTCCACCCTAATTTATGCACCCGCCGCACAGCACCGGCGGCTTGCCCCGCCCGGCCTCGGCGCGCAGGGCCGGGACGCTCCCGCGCGCGAACAGTCGTCCGGCGACCAGCGGCGCGGCGAAGCTCGTTCCCCGCACCGCGCCCTTGCCGCCATCCAACGTCGCCGCGCGCATGTCCGCGCCCGGCGCGGCGAAATCGACATGGAGCGCCCGGCCAGCCTCGGGCAGCGGCCGTCCGCGCCCGTCGATCCCTGTGACGGCGATCACGCCGGGGTAGGAGGCGGGATAGGCGGGCGGCGCGGCCGGCCCGTCATTACCCACCGCCGCGACCACCATCACCCCCTTGTCGCGCGCCAGCCGGATCGCGCCTTCCAGCAGCGGATTGGCCGGGCCGACCAGGCTGACGGTCACCACCGGCACGCCCCGCGCCGCCATCCATCCCAGCGCCCGCACGATGGCGAAGGCGCTGCCGCCCGCCGGATCGTCGCCATAGACATCGGCCACCAGCAAGGGCGCGCCGGGCGCTGCCCCCCTGATCGCCCCATCCCCCGCGATCAGCGAGGCGACGGCGGTGCCATGGGCGCTGGCGCGCGGCGCGCCCTGCGCGAAGCCGCGCTGCTCGACCCCGCCGGTGAGCGAAGGATGGCGCGCGACCCCGCCGTCGATCAGCCCGGCGGCGCGCCCTGAGACCTTGCCCGACGCCAGCGCATCGGCGGCGAGCGCCAAGCCCGGCCCGCTCGGAAAGTAGAGATTGTCCGCGCTCGCCTGCGCCCCCGGCGCGCGCTTGCGCACCTCGCGCAGCGCCCGCGCCAGGCTGCGCCCAGCAGGCGGGGTCAGTCGCGTGACCGAAAGGTCCAGCCCCTCGACCGTTTCGCTCGCGACGCCATAGCCCGCCGCCCGCAGCGCCTCCAACGCGGCGGCATCCGCCCCGGTCAGCAGGATGACGCCCCGCCGCGCCGGCTCGCGCCGGTCGTCCAGTTCGATCCGATCGCCATGTGCGCGCAGCAGCCCGTCAATCCGCGCCACCCGCGCCGCCGCCAGCCGATCGGCAATCCGCGAAGGCGACAGCCGCTCCAGCCCGGCCGCGTCCAACACGCCGCCGACCCGCCCCAGCAGGTCGGGCGCGACGTGCCCGACCGGCGGCAGAAGCTGCGCCTGCGCGCCGGTCGCGCCAGGCGCGATCAGGATCAGCCCGGCGATCATCCAGGGGCGGGTCAGCCGCATCGCATCCTCATTCCTTTCGCCTGCAAAATGATCCATTGCGAAAAAATGTCCGTTCGTCTTCCATCTTCGAGGGATGAAACGGCCGGGGTCGCGCGTTTCATCCCTGAAAACCTGAGACGGAGAGCCGATGTCGTTCGAGCGCGACCTGCTTGCGATCCTGCCCCGGCTGCGCCGCTTCGCGTTCAGCCTGTCGCGCGACCGCGCCGATGGCGACGATCTATGCCAGGCGGCGCTGGAACGGGCGTTGAAGGCGCGCGACCAGTGGCAGCCCGGCACCCGTCTCGACAGCTGGATGTACCGGATCATGCGTAACCTCTGGATCGACGAAGCCCGCGCCCGCCAGCGCGCCGCCCGCACCTTCGCCCCCGAAGAGGCGGGCGCGGCGGTCGGCCATGCCGGGGAGCGCGACATAGAGGCGCATATGGCCCTGTCCGACGTCGATCGCGCGATGCAGGCTTTGCCCGACGAACAGCGCGAGGCGATCGCGCTCGTGCTGGTGGAGGGGCTGTCCTACAAGGAAGCGGCGGCGGTGCTGGGCGTGCCGATGGGCACGCTGACCTCGCGGCTGGTGCGCGGGCGCGGGGCGCTGATCGAGATGATGGGAGAGGCGGCATGAGCAATATCGACGAAGCCATGCTGATGGCGCTGGTGGACGGCGAGCTGGACGAGGTCAACCGGCGGCGGATCGAACGCGCGGTGGCGGATGACCCTGCGCTCGCCGAGCGGCTTGCGCGCCATCAGCGGCTGCGCGAACGGCTGGCCGATCATTATGCGCCGGTCGCTGAAGAACCCGTACCCGATCGCCTCCGCGCGATGCTGGAGCAAGGCGCGGCGGTGGTGCCGCTCGCGCGCCCGGCCCCCCGATGGCGCGGCTGGATGACGGGCGGGGCGATCGCCGCCAGCCTTGTCCTTGGCCTGACGCTGGGGCGCGTCTCAAGCGAGGAGGCCGGGCCGGTGGGCATGGAACGCGGCGTTCTGGTAGCGCAGGGCGACCTCGCCCGCGCCCTCGACACGCAGCTCGCCTCGGCGCAGGACGGCGCGGCGGTGCGGATCGGCCTCAGCTTCCGGCGCAAGGGCGGCGGCTGGTGCCGCAGTTTCGACGGCGCGGTGGCGGGCGTCGCCTGCCGCGAAGGGGATGGCTGGCAGGTCCAGCAGATGCTCCCCGGCGGCGGCCCCGGCGCCGCCTACCGCCAGGCCTCCTCCACCGACGCGCGCGTCATGGCGACGGTCGACGCGCTGATAGACGGCGCACCGGTCGACGCGGCGGGCGAGAAGGCGGCGGTGGCGCAGGGTTGGCGATAATTCCTTCGTCACCCCGGACGTGATCCGGGGTCCCGCTGCCTTTGCGGCGGCAGCGGAGAAGCGGAACCCCGGCTCTTCGGCCGGGGTGACGGGCGAGATGGATGGGTTCATTCCCCCGTCTGGATGACCCAGCGCTTGCTTCCCTCCAGCCCCAGCGCCGTCAGCCGCCCCGAAAAATAGGCCCCGGTATCGATCCCGATCCGGTTCGCCCGCTCGTCCACATCGTCGGTGATGCTGTGCCCATGCACCACCATCAGCGGGTGCGCGCCCTCATGCTCCAGAAAGTCCCGCCTGATCCAGCGCATGTCCGCGCCGCTCTGCCGCTCGATCGCCACGCCGGGGCGGATGCCGGCATGGACGAAGAGATAGTCGCCCACGATCAGGCGATCGGGCAGCGCGTCGAGGAAATCGACATGGTCGCGCGGCACATGGGCCAGCATCCAGGCGGCGATCTCTATGTCCGCCATCGCCTCGAAATCGCGCTGCGGCAGCCCATAGCTGGCGAGAGTCGCCCCGCCGCCCGCCTTGCGAAAGGTCGGGATGGCCGTCACATCGCCCTTCGCCGCCAGCAGGAACAGCTCCTCATGATTGCCCTTGAGGCACTGGAGTCCTGCCTCTTCGGCCGCCAAAGTCATTACGAGCGACACGATCTGGCGCGAGGCCGGCCCGCGATCCACCAGATCGCCGAGCAGAATGAGGTGCGGCGGCATCGGCCCGCGCGCGCGGTCGTCCGCCGCGATCCGGCCGAGCAAGTCCTCGAGCAAGTCGAGCCGGCCATGCACATCGCCCACCGCATAGACACGCCGATCCTCGCCGACGCTGGGCGGCGGTCCGTCCACCGGCAGAGGCGCGGGCCGCAGGAGATTGCGCCAGAAGCTCATGGCGCCAGTGTCCGCTAGAGGCGCGGCAATGTCACGCCCTGCTGCCCCATATATTTGCCCGCCCGGTCGGCATAGCTGACCTCGCACGGCTCATTGCCCTGAAGGAACAGGAACTGGCATGCCCCTTCATTGGCGTAGATTTTCGCGGGCAGGGGGGTGGTGTTGGAAAATTCCAGCGTCACATGCCCTTCCCAGCCCGGTTCCAGCGGGGTCACGTTCACGATGATCCCGCACCGCGCATAGGTGGATTTGCCGAGGCAGATGACCAGAACGTCGCGCGGCACGCGGAAATATTCGACCGTGCGGGCGAGCGCGAAGCTGTTGGGCGGAATGATGCACACATCGGTCTTGCGATCGACGAAGCTGTTGGCGGCGAAATCCTTGGGGTCCACCACCGCGCTGTCGACATTGGTGAAGATCTTGAACTCGTCCGCCACCCGCGCGTCATAGCCGTAGGAGGAGAGGCCGTAGCTGATGCAGCCCTCGCGCTTCTGGCTCTCGACAAAGGGCTCGATCATGCCGGTGGCAAGCGCCTGCTCGCGGATCCAGCGGTCGGAAAGTATGGCCATGGCTGTTAAGATGTCCTGTCAGGAACGATCCCTAAATCCTTGGGACCAAAGGCATGAGGAAGAAGATCGGCGACGCTGAGGGTCAGCATCCGGTCGCCGCCCGGTGTCGCGCAATATATGGCGAGGGGGCGGCCGGCCATCTGCTCCGCCTCGTTCATGATCTGCCGGCACCGGCCGCAAGGGGTAACCAGCGCTTCGGCCTCAGCGTCCATCGCCCCGCCTACGACCGCGATCGCCTCGACATCGGCCAAGCGCCCCTGCGCATTGACGCTCGCCAGCGCCACCGTCTCGGCACATAGCGAAAGGCCATAGCTCGCATTCTCGAAGTTGCACCCCGTCACGATCGCGCCATCGGTCAGCCGCACCGCCGCCCCTACGGCAAAGCGGCTATAGGGCGCATGGGCATGGGCCATCGCCTGCCGCGCAGCCTCAATCAGCTGTTCCACTCGCTGTTCGCTTTGCATCAGGGCGCTACCACATCCCACCGCACCGGGCCGTCGATCCCGTCGATATGCCGCATGTCGCTGGCTGTCCACATCACCCAGGGGCGGCTGGCATAATCGGGCGGGAAGAAATTGCCGTCGAGCCACAATGTCCGGTTGATCCCGCCGCCAATGTCATAGGCCGCGTCGAAATCCTCGGTGACGTTCAGCAGCACCGGCTTGCCCGCATGGGCCTCGATCAGGTTCACCAGCGTGTTGAGTTCTGACAAGAGCAGGTCGCGCCCCGGCCGCGCGCTGCATTCGGGGGTGAAGGCCAGGCGGATGACCGGCGGCAGCGCGGCATTGTCGCGCGGGACTGTGGTGATGAACCGCGTCGCCTGATCGCTGGCGAGGCGGCAGGGGGAAAAGTCGATCGTCGCGCCATAGCGCATCCCCGCCGCCCGCGCCCCGCGCCAGTTCGCCGCGAAGGCGGGATCGCGCCGGTCCGCGCCCACCGCCGCGCGAATATAGGCGAAGTCCGCCCCCTGCGCCGCCAGCGTGCCCCAATCGACCGCGCCGTCGGCCGCGCTGATCGTCACCCCCTGCACCGGATATTGCTCGCGGGAGGGCGCCCAGGCGCGGGCATAGAGCCACAGCGCCAGCGCCAGCACGGCGACCAGCGCGAGTCCCCCCGCGATCCGGCCCAGCAATCCCCCCAATGTCACGACCCTGATCGTCCTATCCCTTGATATGCAGCACGCAGATCAGCGTGAACAGCCGCCGCGCCGTGTCGAAATCGACGGCGATCTTCCCCTCCAGCCGCTCCATCAGCTGCTCCGCCGCATCATTGTGGATCGCCCGCCGCGCCATGTCGACCGTCTCGATCTGCTGGGGCGAAGCGTTGCTGATTGCCTGATAATAGCTGTCGCAAATGGCGAAATAGTCCCGGATCGGCCGGCGAAACCGCCCGAGGCCCAGGATCACGGCTTCCAGCGGCGCGTCGTCCTCGCGGTTGATCTCGATCACCAGCCGCCCGTCCTCGACCCGCAGCACCACCTTATAGGGGCCGGCATAGCCGTCGGCATGGGCGCGCTGGGGGGCGAAATGATTATCCTCCAGCAGGTCGAAGATCGCGATGCGCCGTTCCTGCTCCACGTCGGCGTTGCGCCAGAGGATCGTGCGCTCGTCGAGCTTTATGTCTATGATGCGCGGATCGGGCATAAGCGAAGCGAACAGTCAGTGGGGCGGCGGCCGGTGAAATGCAAGCGCCACTTATCCACAACTGCTTGGGGACCGCCCCCTTGCGTGGGCGGCGCGTCGGGCCGAAAGAGGGCGCATGGTCGAACTGCTGAAAATTCATCCCGCCGAGGCGAGCGGCGTTGAGCTGCCGCGCAATGTGGAAGCCGAAGCCGCACTGCTGGGCGCGATCATGATCGACAACCGCATCGCCGAGGATGTCCAGCTCAAGCTCAAGGCCGAGCATTTCTTCGAGCCGCTCCACGGCCGCATTTACGACGCGATCATGCGCCTGCTGGACCGCGACATGGTCGCCAATCCGGTGACGCTGAAGCCCATGCTGGATCAGGATCCCGCGCTCAAGGAACTGGGCGGCGCGGCCTATCTGGCGCAGCTGACCGGCAGCGGCGCGGCGCTGATCGGCGCGCGCGACTTCGCCGCCCAGATCTACGACCTCGCTCTGCTGCGCCAGCTGGTCAGCGTCGGGCGCGAACTGGTTGAAAATGCGCTCGATACCAGCGAGGATGTCAACCCGCGCGAGCAGATCGAGGCGGCCGAAGTCGCGCTCTACAAAGTGTCGGAGGGGGAGGGGGAGAGTGGCTCGGTCAAGAGCTTCCTCACCGCGTCGACCATGGCGGTGCAGGTCGCCGAGCGCGCGCTCAACAGCGGCGGCCATGTCTCGGGCATAACCACCGGCATCAACAGCCTCAACGCCAAGATCGGCGGCCTCCACAATTCGGACCTTATGATCCTCGCCGGCCGCCCCGGCATGGGCAAGACCTCGCTCGCCACCAATATCGCCTATAATGCCGCCTCGCGCTGGGTCCGCGACAATGCCGACGGCATCCCGCCGGAAAAAAATATGGGGGCGAAGACCGCCTTCTTCTCCCTCGAAATGTCCGCCGACCAGCTCGCGACCCGCGTTCTGGCCGAACAATCAGGGATCAGCGGTGAAGCGCTCCGCATGGGCAAGATCAGCCGCGCCGACTTCCAGAACCTGTCACGCGCGGCCCGCGACTTGCAGGAACTGCCCCTCTTCATCGACGACACGCCCGGCCTCACCATCGCGGCGCTCCGCACCCGCGCCCGGCGGCTCAAGCGCCGGCACGATATCGGCTTCATCGTGGTCGATTACCTCCAGCTTCTGCAAGGCACGGGCAAGGGCGACGGCAACCGCGTCAACGAGATTTCGGAGATTTCGCGGGGCCTCAAAACGCTGGCGAAGGAACTCCACGTCCCGGTGCTCGCCCTCTCGCAGCTCAGCCGCGCGGTCGAGCAGCGCGAGGACAAGCGCCCCCAGCTTTCCGACCTGCGCGAATCCGGCTCGATCGAGCAGGACGCTGACATGGTCTGGTTCGTGTTCCGCGAGGATTATTATGAAGCCGCCAAGGAGCCCAAGGTCGAGGACGAAACCGCCTATGCCGCTTGGCGCGAGAATATGGACCGCATCTACGGCAAGGCCGAAGTCATCGTCGCCAAGCAGCGCCACGGCTCCACCGGCCGTATCCGCATGAAATTCGACGCGAAAATCACCCGCTTCTCCGACCTCGCCGAGGATGGGTATGAGGATATGGGTTACGAATAATCTCATCCTCCCCTGCAAGGGGAGGGGGACCGTTCGCGAAGCGAATGGTGGAGGGGTGTCACCCTCTCGATAGCGGGACACCCCTCCGTCAGGCGCTACGCGCCTGCCACCTCCCCTGCCAGGGGAGGAATTTTATACCGCCTTCGCCCTCACCGCGATCCTCTGCTCCAGCATCGACAACGGCATCGCGCCTTCCTCAAGAATGGCGTGGAACTGCTTGAGATCGAAACTCTTCCCCTGCGCCGCCTGAGCCGCCGCGCGCGCCTTGCTCCAGATCCCGTGGCCGACCTTGTAGCTGGTCGCCTGGCCCGGCTGAGTGCAGTAGCGCTCGACCTCGCGCTGGCAGCGCGGCCGGGCGAAGCCGGTGGTCTGCACCATATAGTCGGTCGCCTTTTCGCGGCTCCATTGTTTCGCATGGATGCCGGTGTCGATCACCAGCCGCGCCGCGCGGAACAGGAAGGACTGGAGATAGCCCGCTCGGTCGATCGGCGTCGCATAGCCGCCCAGTTCGTCGGCGAGCTGCTCGGCATAGAGCGCCCAGCCTTCCGAATAGGCGCTCATGAAGGCGATCTTGCGCAGCATCGGCACGTCGCCCGCCGTCTGCGCGGTCGAAATCTGGAGATGATGGCCCGGCACGCCTTCGTGATAGGTGAGCGCCGGCAGGCCATATTTCGGCCAGTCGCCCACATCCTTCAAATTGATGAAGTAAATGGCCGGCCGCGACCCGTCGAGCGCGGCGCGGTTATAATAGCCGTTCGACGCGCCATCCTGAATCTCGACCGGCACCGCCCGGATTTCCAGCGGCGTGTCGGGGATGGTGGGGAACGCCTGGGGCAGCTTCGCCTTCATCGCGTCAAGGTCGCGGTTGAGCTGCGCCAGCAGCGCTGTGCGTCCCTCCGGGCTGTCGGCATAAAGCTGTGCGGGATCGACATTGAGCGCCGCCAGCCGCTCGCCGATCGAGCCGCTGGTGCGGCCCGCGCCTTTGAGGATCGTGTCGAGCTGCGCGCTGATGTCGGCGACCTGCTCCAGCCCCATGGCGTGGATCTGGTCGGCGCTGAGGTCGGTGGTGGTGGCCTGCTTCAGCGCCGCGGCATAGATTTCGTCGCCGCGCGGCGTGCGCCACACCCCGTCGCCCGCCGCCGTCTTGCCCTTCAACGCCTCGATCGCCGCGATCTGCTCGTCCAGCGCGGGGTAGATCGCCTTTTCGACGATCGCGCTCGCCTGCGCCTGCCAGTCGCCAGCGATGCCCTTGGCGGCGGCGCGCTTGACCAGCGACTGCACCATCGAGCTGTCGGCGGCGGGCTGGCCGCGCAGCTTCTTCAATTGCCCTATAGTCAAGTCCAGTGACCAGGCCGGCGCCAGATAGCCCCGCGCCGCCTCGTCCCGCTGGAGCGCCGTGTCGGTGCGCAGGTTGCGCGCCAGCGCGTCGAGCCGCGCGACATAGGCCTCGCAATCGGGCGCGGCGTTGATCGTATGCGCGGTGTTGAGGAAGTCCGGCGTGCGAAAATAGGCGCCGCCCTGCTGGAAGATGCGGTAGGGCCGTTGCACGCTGTTGAGTTCGAAGCGCCCCGGCGCGACCGTCTGCTGCCCCAGCGAATAGAGGATCACGTCGAGGTTGAGCCGCTGCTTCTCCGACAGGCTCGCGCTCTTATAGCCCTCCAGTTCGGCGATGGCGGCGCGGGTGGCCGCCAGATCCTTCATCATGCCCGACTTGCTATTGTCGTCGAGCTGGCTTTTCGCCCCGGCGCGCGCGCCCTTGTCGAGGCCGAGGCTGGTGACGAGCGTCGGCGAAAGATCGAGCTGCCGCTCGAAAATGGCGGCGAAGGCGGCATTGAGGCGCGCATCGTCACGCCCCTCGCTTTGGGCAAGCGCGCGCGGCGCGGCGGCGGCCAGAGCAACCGCCCCGCTGCTGGCGAGAAATGAACGACGATCCATGCGCGACTCCCTTATATGTGCATAAGAGTGTATTGCGCGGCTGCCACGATCCGTCCAGCCGCTCGTAACATTGTTACGGCCGGGCGATATTTTCGGTCGAGCAGCGGGTCAGAAAACCGGCTGGTTGGCCGGGTCTTCGGGATCGGCCTTGCCGATCGGCGAGACCGGCGAATGGATGCCGCATTCCACCTTGTCCCACCCGCGCCAGCGCCCCGCGCGCGGGTCTTCGCCCGGCAGCACCTTCGACGTGCAGGGTTCGCAGCCGATCGACAGATAGCCCTGCGCCTCCAGTGGATGGCGCGGCAGGTCATGCTCGGCGAACCAGGCCTCGAGGTCAGCCTTGGTCCAGTCGCCCAGCGGGTTGATCTTCAGCCGCCCATCCTCGACCTCGAACCGGGGGAGGTTCTGGCGCGTGACCGACTGGAACGCCTTGCGCCCGGAAATCCAGGCATCCAGGCCGGATTTAGCGCGCTTCATCGGCTCCACTTTGCGAATGTCGCAGCAGCCGTCGGGGTCGTAGGACCAGCGCAGCCCGGTCGCATCCTTCGCCGCCAGCACATCGGGCAATGGCGTCACGGTGCGGCTGTCGGCAAGGCCGAGGCGCTTCACCAGCAGGTCGCGATAATGCAGCGTCTCGTCGAACATCTTGAGCGTGTCGACGAAGATCACCGGCACGCTGGGATCGGCCTTCGCCACCAGATCGAGCAGCACCGCGCTTTCGGTGCCGAAGGAGGAGACGACGCCGACATTGCCGGCCAGTCCCTCCGCGAACACGGTCCTCAGCATCGTCAGGGCATCGACTCCCTCGAACCGGGCGTTGAGCGCGTTGGCATCGGCCTGAGTGAAGGCGGGGCGGGCGTCGATGATGTCGATCTGCCGGGCGGGTTCAGCCATGGGTCTTCTCCGGGTGCCGCTTCGCCCAAATGGGGCTGCGGCCGTCGATCGTCTTCTGATAGACATCGGCATAGCGGGTGAGCGCGCGATCGACGGCGGCATCGTCAAGCGGCTTTGCGGGATGGAAACTGTCGAAGCCGCAGCGGCGCATGGCGTTGATCTGGTCGACCAGAACGTCACCCACGGCGCGCAGTTCGCCCTGATAGCCGGCTTCACGCAGGATGCGCGCGGCCGAATAGCCGCGCCCGTCGCCATAAGCGGGGAAGTTCACCTCCACGAGCGACAGCCGGTCGAGATGCGGCAGCAATTCGCGCGCATCCTCGCCCGCCTCGATGCGGACGGCGGTGGAATTGGACTGGCCGGTAAAGGCCTCGACCGTAACGCCGGGCTCCTGACTGGCCTCGCCGTCGCGGAAGGAGAGGAACTCAACCATCTTGGCAATCTCCGTCCGCTTGACCAACCCCGTCATCCCCGCGGAGGCGGGGATCCATCTCCCGCCGTTGCGGCTGGGGATAGCGTGGGAGATAGATTCCCGCCTTCGCGGGAATGACGAACGGCTCATGCCGCACGACATCACCCATAAATCGCCTCCTTGAACGGCTTCATGCCGATGCGGCGATAGGTGTCGAGGAAGCGTTCGCCGCTTTCCCGCTGGGCGAGGTAGATATCCGTCACCTTCTCGATCGCATCGACCACGCCATCCTCGGAAAAACCGGGGCCGGTGATCTGGCCGAGCGACGCATCCTCCGCGCCCGATCCGCCGAGCAGCAGCTGGAAATTCTCCACGCCTTTCCGGTCCACGCCCAATATGCCGATATGCCCGGCATGATGATGGCCGCAGGCGTTGATGCAGCCGGAAATCTTGAGCTTCAGCTCGCCCAGCTCCGCCTGCCGCTCTTGCGCTGCAAAGCGCTGCGCGATCTTCTGCGCCAGCGGGATCGATCGGGCATTGGCAAGCGCGCAATAATCGAGGCCGGGGCAGGCGATGATATCGGTGATGAGATCGAGATTGGCCTCGGCCAGCCCCGCTTCGTCCAGCGCCCGCCAGATGGCGTAAAGGTCCGTCTTCCTCACATGCGGCAGGACGAGGTTCTGCGCGTGGGTGACGCGAACTTCGTCCAGCGAATAGCGTTCGGCAAGGTCGGCGACGAGCGCGATCTGCTCGGCCGACGCGTCGCCGGGAATGCCGGTCAGCGGTTTGAGGCTGATGTTGACGATCGCATAGCCTGGCGCCTTGTGCGCCGCGACCTGCCGGTCGACCCACAGCGCGAAAGCGGGGTCGCCGCGGTCAATCTCTTCGCCAAGGCCCGTTTCATAGGCAGGCGGGGCGAAGAAGGCGCGGATGCGATCCAGTTCCTCGACCGGCGGGTTGAGGCCCAGGTCGCGCATATGCGCATACTCCTCCTCCACCTGCCGCTTATATTCCTCGACGCCGAGTTCATGGACCAGAATTTTGATCCGCGCCTTATATTTGTTGTCCCGCCGGCCGTAGCGGTTGTAGACGCGCAGGCAGGCTTCGAGATAGGCGACGATCTCGTCCTCGCCCACAAAGTCCCTGATAAGCGGGGCGACCATGGGCGTGCGCCCCATGCCGCCGCCGGCATAGACTTCCGCGCCGATCTTCCCCTCGCGCGCCACCAGCTTCAGCCCGATATCGTGCAGCCGCATCGCCGCCCGATCCTCGTCCGATGCGATCACCGCGATCTTGAACTTGCGCGGCAGATAGGTGAATTCAGGATGGAAGCTCGACCATTGGCGCAACAACTCGGCCCAGGGGCGGGGGTCCGCGATCTCGTCGGCGGAAACGCCGGCATATTGGTCCGAACTGATGTTGCGGATGCAATTGCCGCTGGTCTGGATCGCGTGCATCTCGACGGTCGCTAGTTCGGCGAGAATGTCGGGCGCGTCGGCCAGCTTGATCCAGTTATATTGCAAATTCTGCCGCGTGGTGAAATGGCCGTAGCCGCGGTCATATTTCGCCGCGATCTCGCCCAGCTTTCGCATCTGCCGCGCCGACAGCGTGCCATAGGGAATGGCGACGCGCAGCATATAGGCGTGGAGCTGAAGATAGAGGCCGTTCATCAGCCGCAGCGGCTTGAACTGATCCTCGGTCAGCGCGCCGGTCAGGCGGCGCTGCACCTGATCGCGAAACTCCTCGACGCGGGCGTCCACCATGGACTGGTCATAGCTGTCGTAGCGATACATGGTTCAGATCACCCAGTTGCCGGCGTCGGCGTCGTTCGGTTTCAACGTCAGGTCGGGGCGCACCGTCGGGCCGAGTGCGCGGATGCGATCCTTGATATGGGCGGGGCGGACGCCCGCGTCGGTCAGCGTCGCGTCGATCACATAGGCGCCCACGACCCGCAGCGCCGCCTCTTCGGTGCGCGCCAGATCCTCGCCCTGCGCGCCGACATCGACGCTGTCGGACACCTGGCGCGACCAGCCATCGCCCGCCCACCAGATCACGTCGCCGGTCACAAGATCATTGCCGGTCAAAATCTTCACTTGCCCCTAACTCCGTTCGGGCTGAGCCTGTCGAAGCCCCGCCCTTCTGTTCGCGAACCCTCATCCGAAGGAAAAGCCCGGCCTTCGAAAGGCTCAGGCCAAACCGATGGCAGGCTGTTCCAAACGTCCCGCGCGATCGCATGCGCCGCCACCTCGCCCACGACGATCAGCGCCGGGCTCTTCACCTGTTCGCGCAAGACCATGTCGCCCAGATCGGCGAGAAGCGTGCGCAGCGTCCGCATGTCGGCGCGCGTGCCATTTTCCAGCACCGCCACGGGAATGGCGGGCGAAACGCCATCGGCGATCAGCTTCTCGGCAATATCGGCGGCGGTGGCGACGCCCATATAGATAACGAGCGTACGCCCCTTGCCCGCAAGGCCCGACCAGTCCTGATCCGTCAGCCCCTTGCACTGGCCGGCGACAAAGCTGACCGCGCTCGACGCCGCGCGATGGGTGAGGGGGAGCTGCGCCTGCGCCGCGCTGCCGAGCGCCGCGCTGACGCCGGGCACGACCTCTACGGCCACGCCGGCGGCACGGCAGGCCTCGACCTCTTCGCCGCCGCGCCCGAAGATGAAGGGATCGCCGCCCTTCAACCGCACCACGCGCCGCCCTTCGCGTGCCAATTCGACCAGCAGCGCGTTGATCGCGTCCTGCGGCAGGCTGTGGCGGCTGCGCTGCTTGGCGACGGAAATGAGATCGGCGTCGGGCGAGGCGAGGGCGAGAATGTCGGCCGACACCAGCCCGTCATGCACGATCACGTCCGCTTGACCGATCAGGCGCGCGGCCTTGATCGTCAGCAGGTCGGGATCGCCCGGCCCCGCGCCCACGAGATGGACGGTAGAAGGTGCAGCTTCAGCCATGGTCGCCAGATGGCGAAAGCGGCCCCCAAGTTCAATTCAGAATGGGTATGCGGGGGGTTAGGAAAAGTTTTGTTGGGGGGAGTTGCCTGAGTAGAACAACAAAATGCAGGCTTCGGTGTACGGTCCGACATCATCCTCCCCTGCAAGGGGAGGGGGACCATTTGCGAAGCGAATGGTGGAGGGGTGTCACCCTCTCGATAGCGGGACACCCCTCCGTCACGCGCTTTGCGCGCACCACCTCCCCTGCAAGGGGAGGATTATGGCTCCGCGGCGTTCCCTCGCTCCGCTACGCTTACACTGAGTCTCTCCCATCAATCCCCCATCGCCGCCACGTCGATGTCCTTCAGCCCCACGCCGATCGAGGCGCGCGGGGTCTCGATCTCCGCCGACACCACCGGATAGGCGCAATAGTCGGCGGCATAATAAGCGCTTGGCCGATGGTTGCCCGATATGCCGACGCCGCCGAACGGCGCGTTGGAGGCAGCGCCGTTGGTTGGGCGGTTCCAGTTGACGATGCCGGCGCGGATGTTGGACCAGAACATATTATATTGTTCGGGCGACCCGCCGATCAGCGAGGCCGAAAGGCCATAGCGCGTATTGTTCGCCTCCGCGATCGCTTCCCCGAACTCGGCGACGCGGATCACCTGGAGCAGCGGGCCGAACAGCTCGACGTCCGGCCGCTCCTTCATCGCCGTCACGTCGATGATGGCGGGGCTGAGGAAGGGGCGCTCCTTGTTCAGCCGCACCATATGCTTGATCGGCCGGCCGCCGTTGCTCATCAGATAGAGGAAACTCTCGGTCAGCCCATCGGCGGTCTGATTGTCGATCACCGGCCCCATATAGGGCGCGGGGTCGGCATGGGGATGATCGACGATCAGCCGGTCGGCGAGCTTCTTCACCTCCGCGATCAGCCGGTCGGCGATCGTGTCGCGCACGATCAGGCGGCTGGCGGCGGTGCAGCGCTGCCCGCTCGTCATGAAGGCGGACTGGATCACGATCGTCGCCGCCGCGTTGATCTCGGGCGTGTCCCAAACGACGATGGGATTGTTGCCCCCCATTTCCAGCGCCAATATCTTGGATGGCTGGGCGGCAAACTGGCGGTTGATCGCGATGCCGGTCTGCGCCGATCCGGTGAAGAGCACGCCGCCGACATCGGGATGGGCGGTCAGCGCCTTGCCTGTGTCCGGCCCTCCGGGCAGCAGCCGCACGACATCGGCCGGAACCCCCGCCTCATGGTATAGCTTGACCAGCATCTCGCCCACCGCCGGCGTCTTTTCCGACGGCTTGAACAGCACCGCATTGCCGGCCAGCAGCGCTGGAACGATATGCCCGTTGGGCAGATGCGCGGGGAAATTATAGGGGCCGAGCACCGCCATCACGCCATGAGGCTTGTGCCGCACCGACTGGCGCGCGCCGAGATTGGCCTCCAGCCGCCGCTGGCCGGTGCGGTCCGAATAGGCGGCGACGCTGATGTCGACCTTGCCCATCACCGCCTGCACTTCGTTGCGCGCGTCCCACAGCGGCTTGCCGGTTTCGCGCGCGATCAGGTCGGCGAGCTTGTCCTCGTGCCGGCGCACGACATTGACGAAGCGGCGCAGCGTCTCGATTCGATAGGCGATGGGCTGCGCGGCCCATTTGGGCCAGGCCTTGCGCGCGCGCTCGACTTCGGCGCTCACATCGCCCGGCTCCCCCTGCCAGAGCAGCGCGCCGGTGGCGGGTTCATGCGAAGAGAGCGAGGCGACCATTTGGGGATAAGCCTATGCCGCAAAAGGGTTAAGGAATGGATAGGGGAGGGGGGTGCGGCCGATCCGCCTGCCCTGAACGGTCCCATATGGCCGCTGCGTCCCGCCCGCGCAACGGCGCGCTTGACCTCGGCCGGTTCGACATAGGGCGACGTCGCATCATCCTCCCCCTTAGGGGGAGGTGGCGCGCGCGGAGCGCGTGACGGAGGGGTGTCCCGCTCTCGATAGGGCGACACCCCTCCGTCTGGCCTTCGGCCAGCCACCTCCCCTGCAAGGGGAGGATGACGTTTCGCCAGTTCCTGCTGTCCTGTCCGGCGCGAACCTATCGCGCCGCCAGCGCAGGCCCCGTCCCTTCGTCGCGATAGAGCAGCATCACCGATCCGTCCTCGCCATGCACGACACGCACCGGCAGCCTGGTCTGGAGGGCGCGCAGGAAAGCGGCGCTGTCGGTTGTGCGGAAGCGGCCCGCGACGCGCAGCGCCGACACGCGCGTGTCGCCGATCAGGATCGGCGCGGTGCGATAGCGGTTGAACTCGCTTGCCGCCTGCTCCACCGGTTCGCCGTCCAGAGCGACCATGCGTTCGCGCCAGGCGGTGCGCTGGCCGACGAGATCGGGGCCGAGGCGGGTCAGCGATATGGCGCGAGGCTGGATGACCGCGCCGCCGCCGGCCGGCACCTGCCCGCTGGCGACGCCGCCCGAATGAACCTTGACCGCGCCCTTGGTGACGGTGAGTTCGACCAGCGACGGGCGCATCCGCAGGTTGAACGCGGTGCCGACTGCCTGGAGCACGGCCGCGCGCGCCTCGACATCGAAGGGGCGCGTGGGATCATGCGCGACGTCGAACGCGGCCTCGCCCTTCAGCAGCCGAACCTTGCGGCCATTGGCGGTGAAGCGCACTTCGGCCGCGCTGTCGCTGTTGAGATGCAGGACAGAGCCGTCCTCCAGCTTGACGTCGCGAGTCTGGCCGACCGCGGTTTCGTAGCGCTCGACCCCGTTGAAGGTGCGGATGGTGACGATCGCGGCGACGATGAACAACAGCACCGCGATGCCCGCCACGATCCAGATGTTGCGCGACAGGCGGCGCTGCTGCTCCTCGCTGACGATCTGCTCGATAGGGGGAAGGGTGACGTCGGCCGCTGCGCTCTTCAGGCGCTGGGCCGCTTCCCACGCGGCTTCGGCGCGGGCGAAGGCGACGCCATGGGCAGGGTCCGATTCGACCCAGGCGCAAATCGCGGCTTCGTCTTGCGGCGTGGGATCGCTGTTAAGCCTGGCCAGCAGGCGCGCGGCTTCCGCTTCGATCGCGATCCTGTCCGCGCTGTCCGAACCTGATCCCGACGCCTGCACGCTCGAAGTCCGTTTCCTCACGTTCCGCCCAGGCCCGCATAACTATCGCGATGGCTTTGGCCAGATGTTTTTCAACTGTAGAGACGGACAGCGCCATTTCCTCCGCTATTTCCAGCATGGATTTTTCCTGGATGCGGCGAAGGATGAAGACCCGGCGGCATTGGGAGGGAAGCGACTCGACGATCGCCTCGACCTGGCGCAGCGCCTCGCGGGCGTGCAGTTGCGACTCCATGTTGTTCTCGCCGCCTAGCAGTTCGAGATCGGCGATCGTCTCGAAACTCACCACCTTGTTGCGGCGGGCGGTGTCGATCACCAGATTACGGGCGATGGTGAAGAGATAGGCCCGGCCTGTCGTCACATTCTCCCAATTTTCCGTGGCATAGGCGCGGGTCATGACTTCGGCGACCATGTCGTCCAGCTCATGAGTGTGGGGCAGAATGCGCCGGAGACGGCCGCGCAGAGCGGCTTCCTGAGGCAGGATGACGGTCTTGAACCATTCCAGCTTTGCGCGAACCCGATGCACGTCGACCCCCTTGATTGTCAGCCGCGCCTCTCCCGCTTTCTTCTGTTTGTCACAGTTCAATCATGCTTGCAGGGGGCTGTCCAGCGGGCAGAAGGCCATTTTTTAACAATCGGCCCGGAAGTTCCGGGCCGACGCAAATTTGTTGTGGATATGTGGGCCGTGGAGCACAGTTCATGTCGTCGGCCGCTCCGGCGCGCGTATCAGTCCGGCGGCGGGGGCAGTTCCGTCGGCGCGCTGTCGGGCTGGTCATAGTCAGGGCCGACCGGGGCAATCTCGTCGGGCTCCTCCATCGGCGTCTCGTCCGGGTTGTCGGGCGTTGGCATCTCCTGCGGCGATTGCGGCTCGATGATGTCGGGACCGGGAACGGCGTCGGGGCCGGGGTCGGGACGGGTCGCCATCATGTCTCTCCTCTGTCATGGAAAGGGGCTACGCATGGGGCCGATCGGGGGTTCCGGCGGCTGCGCCACTATCCCTTGCCTCTTCATCCGCTTTTCTCTATGCCGCGCCGACCGGCGACCGATGCGGGCGTGGCGAAACTGGTAGACGCGCCAGATTTAGGTTCTGGTATCGCAAGATGTGGGGGTTCGAGTCCCTTCGCCCGCACCAGTGCGCCAGACCCAAGCCATCGCAGGCGCCACCCGGATTCAGCTGAAGAAAGCGTTTGAGAGAAGAGATGCAGATTGTCGAGACGTTGAACGAGGGCCTGAAGCGCGCCTATACCCTGACCATCCCGTCCACGGACATCGACGCCCGCGTCGAAAAGGAAGTGAAGGCGATCGCCCCCCAGGTCCGCATGCCCGGCTTCCGCCCCGGCAAGGTGCCCGCCAACCTCGTCAAGAAGATGCATGGCGAAGCGCTCCAGCGCGACGCGCTCAACAATTCGATCCAGGACGGCGTGCAGAAGCTGATCGCCGACCAGAAGCTGCGCCCCGCGATGCAGCCTTCGGTCGAGCTGGACGAAGGCTTCGAGTTCGGCAAGGACGCCGAGGTCAAGGTCGCGCTGGAAGTGCTGCCGCAGATCGAGGCCCCCAGCATCGAAGGGCTGAAGCTCGAACGGCTGACCGTTCCGGTCGCCGACGCGCAGGTCGCCGGGTCCGCCGGCCGCATCGCCAGCCAGCAGGGCGCTCTGGAAGAATATGAGGACGGCCATGTCGCCGCCGACGGCGACACGCTGGTGATCGATTTCGTCGGCAAGGTCGACGGCGAAGCGTTCGACGGCGGCAGCGCGCAGGACATCCGTCTGAAGCTCGGCTCGGGCCAGTTCATCCCCGGCTTCGAGGAACAGCTGACCGGCGTCAAGAAGGGCGAGGAAAAGACCATCGAGGTCAGTTTCCCTGAGGATTATGGCGCGGAGCATCTCGCCGGCAAGGCCGCGACCTTCGACGTGACGGTCAAGTCGGTGCTGAACGGCGACAAGCCCAAGCTGGACGATGAATTCGCGAAATCGCTGGGCCTCGAAAGCCTCGACAAGCTCAACGAGCTGCTCAAGGGGCAGATCGAGCAGGAGCATAACGGCCTCACTCGCACCCATATGAAGCGCAAGCTGCTCGACCAGCTCGCCGCCGCCCATGACTTCGACGTACCGCCGAGCATGGTCGAGGCCGAGTTCGGCCAGATTTGGGCGCAGCTGGAGCATGAAGCCAGCCATGAGGAAGATCCCGAAGCGGCGCTCAAGGAAATGGAAGCGGAGAAGGACGATTATCGCGCCATCGCCGTGCGCCGCGTCCGCCTCGGCCTGCTGCTCTCCGAAATCGGCCAGGCCAATGGCGTGACCGTCTCCGACCAGGAAATGAACCGCCTCATCATGCAGGCCGCGCAGCAGTACAGCCCGCAGGACCGCGAGCGCTTCGTCCAATATGTCCGCCAGGATCCGATGGCCGCCGCCCAGCTGCGCGCGCCGCTTTACGAGGACAAGGTCGTCGACTTCCTGTTCGACAAGGCCGAAGTCACCGACCGCGAAGTGACCCGCGAGGAACTGGAAGCCGCGATCGAGGCCGAGGATGGCGATTTGAAGCCCCATGTCCATGGGCCGGGCTGCGGCCATGACCACGATCATGACGACCAGCCGAAGGCCACGCCAAAGAAGGCCGCCGCCGAACCCGCCGCTGACGAAGCGCCCGCCGCCGAACCCGTGACGGAGGACGCCGCTGAGGCCGCGCCCGCCAAGAAGGCTGCGCCCAAGAAGGCCGCCGCCAAGAAGGAAGAGGCTCCCGCACAGGAAGCGGTGACTGAGGACGCCCCGGTCGCTGAGGAAAAGCCCAAGAAAAAGGCCGCTCCCAAAAAGGCCGCCGCCAAGGCCGAATAAGCGCCGCGACAGAAAGGAAAAGCGCCCGGTTTCAAGCTGAAGCCGGGCGCTTTTTACGTGCGGGCGCACGATTTTCTTTATCCTCTCCCGCCTTCGCGGGAGAGGCAACGAAGACTTGGCATCTTGCTGCCTAGTCGAAGTGGTGAGGGTCTTTTCCAATGCACCCTAGGCAAGAAAATGAGACCCTCACCCAACCCTCTCCCGTGAAGACGGGAGAGGGCCAATGAAAGTGACCCCCGTTCGCCCCGCTCACCCAAAGCCGCCTTTTCATTTCGCGCGCGGCATGGCAGACGAAATCTTAATCATGATGCGCCATGTCGCTGGCATGGACGGGGCAGGGGCGCGCAGGCGATGAAGGAATATCCGGCAGTGAACAGCGATGTCGCCAGCCCCACGCCGCGCATCGCCGTGATCCTGCCCTGCTATAACGAAGCCGGGGCGATCGTGCGGACGGTCGAGGATTTCCGCCGCGCGCTGCCCGCCGCCGACATCTATGTCTTCGACAATAACAGCAGCGACGGCAGCCGCGAGCTGGCGGCGAGCGCAGGCGCGATCGTGCGGCGCGTCAGCCAGCAGGGCAAGGGCCATGTCGTGCGCCGCATGTTCGCCGATGTGGACGCCGACATCTATATCATGGCCGATGGCGACGCGACCTACGAAGCCGCCGCCGCGCCGCGCATGGTCGCCGCCATGCTGGAGGATAATCTCGACATGGTCGTGGGCGCGCGCCGCGACGAGGTGGAGGCGGCCTATCGGCGCGGCCATCGCTTTGGCAACTGGGCGCTGACCAGCCTTCTGAAGCAATTGTTCGGCCGCAGCTTCACCGACATTCTCTCGGGCTACCGCGTCTTTTCGCGCCGCTTCGTCAAGAGCTTCCCCGTGCTGTCCGCCGGCTTCGAGATCGAGACCGAGATGAGCGTCCATGCGCTCGAACTCGCCATGCCGGTGGCCGAAGTGATGACCGCCTATGGCGCGCGGCCCGAAGGATCGGTCAGCAAGCTCAGCACCTATCGCGACGGCTGGCGCATCCTGCGGACCATCATCACCCTGTACCGCATCGAGCGGCCGGTGCTGTTCTTCGGCGTCATCGCGGCCTTCCTCGCGGCGGCGGGGCTGGGGCTCGCCGCGCCGCTGATCCTTACCTATATGGAGACCGGGCTGGTGCCCCGTTTCCCGACCGCCATCCTCGTGACCGGCCTCATGATCCTCGCGACCCTGTCGGTGATGTGCGGGCTGATCCTCGACACGGTGGTGCGCGGCCGGCGCGAGGTGCGGCGGCTCGCCTATCTCGCCTTCCGCGCGCCGTCGGACTACGCCCTGCGCGACTGATCGGACGGGGGCCTCAAGCCCTCTTGAACCCTGTCGCTTTTGTCCCGATGTAGGGTTCGGGCAAAAGCAATCACACGGAAAAGAGCAACAATGACCGATATCATGTCCGATCCCATGGCCGCGCTGGTCCCCATCGTCATCGAACAGTCGAACCGCGGCGAGCGCAGCTTCGACATTTATTCGCGGCTGTTGCGCGAGCGGATCATCTTCATCACGGGCCAGGTCGAGGATCATATGGCCTCGCTGATCGTGGCGCAGCTGCTGTTCCTCGAATCGGAAAATCCGAAGAAGGACATCTGGATGTACATCAACTCGCCGGGCGGGGTGGTGACGGCCGGCATGGCGATCCACGACACGATGAAATATATCCGGCCGCAGGTCGGCACCGTCTGCATCGGCCAGGCCGCCTCGATGGGCAGCTTCCTGCTCGCCGCCGGCGAGCCGGGCAAGCGCATCGCGCTTAGCAACGCCCGCATCATGGTGCACCAGCCCTCGGGCGGGGCGCAGGGCATGGCGAGCGACATCGAGATCCAGGCCAAGGAAATCCTGCGCATCCGCCGCCGCCTCAACGACCTCTACGTCAAATATACCGGCCAGACGCTTGAGGCGGTGGAGCGGGCGATGGACCGCGACACCTTCCTGGAGGCGGACGAAGCCAAGGCGTTCGGCCTGGTCGACGAAGTGTTCGATCGGCGCCCGGTCGCAGCGGAATCCAGCGACGCCTAAAGACTATCTTTACCGCGGCGCGTCACTTTCTCCCCTTGTGGAACGGGCGCACCGCGGTCTAGGATGGCCTTTGGACCAGAAAATCCCTTGCCGGACGCGGATCGGGTTATGATCCCCCGAAAGGGAAGAGAGAATGACGAATGACTAAGCTTACCGGTTCGGACTCGAAAAGCACGCTTTACTGCTCCTTCTGCGGCAAGTCGCAGCATGAGGTGCGCAAGCTGATCGCGGGGCCGACCGTATTCATCTGCGACGAGTGCGTGGAGCTGTGCAACGACATCATTCGCGAGGAGACCAAGGGCGGTCTCGTCGGCAAGAAGGATGGCGGCGTGCCGACCCCGCAGGAAATCTGCGACGTGCTCGACGATTATGTGATCGGCCAGAACCGCGCCAAGCGGGTGCTGTCCGTCGCGGTCCACAATCATTATAAGCGCCTGAACCACGGCTCCAAGCCGGGCGAGGTGGAACTCGCCAAGTCCAACATCCTGCTCGTCGGCCCGACCGGCTGCGGCAAGACTTTGCTGGCGCAGACGCTCGCCAAGACGTTCGACGTGCCCTTCACCATGGCTGACGCGACGACGCTGACCGAGGCTGGCTATGTCGGCGAGGATGTGGAGAATATCATCCTCAAGCTGCTCCAGGCGTCCGACTATAATGTCGAGAAGGCGCAGCGCGGCATCGTCTATATCGACGAGATCGACAAGATCAGCCGCAAGGCCGAGAATCCTTCGATCACCCGCGACGTGTCGGGCGAGGGCGTGCAGCAGGCGCTGCTCAAGCTGATGGAAGGCACTACCGCCTCGGTTCCGCCGCAGGGCGGGCGCAAGCATCCGCAGCAGGAATTTCTTCAGGTCGACACGACCAACATCCTGTTCATCTGCGGCGGCGCGTTCGCGGGTCTGGAAAAGATCATCGGCGATCGCCTCGAAGCCAAGTCGATCGGTTTCGGCGCGCATGTCGCTGCGCCCGAGGAACGCCGCACCGGCGAACTGCTCCGCCAGAGCGAGCCCGAGGATCTGCTGAAGTTCGGCCTCATCCCCGAATTCGTCGGTCGTTTGCCGGTGATCGCGACGCTGGAAGACCTGGATGTGACCGCGCTGGTCAAGATCCTGGTCGAGCCGAAGAACGCGCTGGTGAAGCAATATGGCAAGCTGTTCGACATGGAGAATGTGGAACTGAGCTTCACCGACGACGCGCTGACTGCGATTGCGAAGAAGGCGATCGAACGCAAGACCGGCGCGCGCGGCCTCCGCTCGATCCTGGAAGCGATCCTGCTCGACACGATGTTCGACCTGCCCGGCATGGAAGGCGTGGGCGAGGTCGTGGTCGACAAGGATGTGGTCGCCGGCACCAAGGAGCCGATTCGCGTGTTCAGCGACAAGGGCAAGCGCGCCGAAGACGCCGCCTGATCGCAGGGCGCAACATGGGTTGAAAAGAGGGGCCGGCGAGGCGATCGCCGGCCCCTTTTTTGTTACGGGTGCGTGCAGCGCACAAAAATTGTCGCTGCGTTGCAAAATTGCACCAGCGGCGATTGGATCATGTCCGGTTGATTTAAGCCTCTGTTTTATGTGGTTTAAGTTCCGGTTGGGGGCTGCTCGCCGGGGACCGTAACAGTGGTTGACGCCGAATATGACAACGAGCCTACCGCATTGTAACAAAACTGCAATCCCAGCATCACAGGGGCGTCGTCAGGCGCCGTCACGAGGCGGCCGGCTTCATCAAGCACGACAACCGGCGCGGGCCGCGCCGGTTGTGGAAAAAGGGACAAGGGTCACATGAAACAATTTCTGATGGGCAGCGCCGCGATCATCGCCGTTGCCGCTCCCGCCGCTGCGCTGGCGCAGTCGACAGGTTCGATCGAAACCGAAAACACCATCATCGTCACGGGCGCGCGCACCGCGAGCACCGGCGTCGGTGGCGTCGTCATTCCGGACTCGGCCAAGGCGCGCGGCGTGCTGACGCAGGAGATCATCGCACGTCAGCCCGCGGGCCAGACGATCCTTAATGCGATTAACCTGATCCCGGGCGTGAACTTCACCAACAGCGACGCCTATGGCTCGTCGGGCGGCAACCTGCGTATTCGCGGTTTCGACGGCAACCGCGTTTCGTTGACGTTCGACGGTATCCCGCTGAACGATTCGGGCAACTATGCCATCTATCCCAATCAGCAGCTCGACCCCGAACTGATCCAGGAGGTCAATGTCAACCTCGGCGCGACCGACATCGACAGTCCGACCGCCTCGGCCGCTGGCGGCACCGTCAACTATCGGACGATCGTGCCTAGCGATGATTTCGGCGTGCTGCTGTCGGGTTCGGCAGGCGAATATGACTATTTTCGCCTGTTCGGCCTGATCCAGACCGGTGAAATCGGTCCCTGGGGCACCAAGATGTTCTTCTCTGCGAGCACGACCCGGAATGACAAGTTCAAGGGGCCGGGTGGCATCGAGAAGCAGCAATATAATGCGCGCATCTACCAGCCGCTCGGCACCAGCGGCGACTTCATTTCGCTCGCCGGTCACTGGAACGTCAACCGTAACAATTTCTATCGCAACCCCAGCGTCAACGACATGCGGACGCTGTTCGGCACCGGCACCATTCCTGCGGCGGCGAATATCTCGTCGGCAAACCCCGTTACGCTCAACCTGACCGAAGCGCAGCGCGACACCCTTTTCGGTTTTGAAAATGACGCGGTCTGCAATGCCGGAATCGTAGGCTGCACCAACTATTATGGCCTCCGCATCAACCCGTCGAATACAGGCAATGTGCGTCTGAACTCGCGCTTCACACTGACCGACAACCTCATCTTCACGCTCGATGGCGCCTATCAGTATACGCTTGCCAACGGCGGCGGCTACACCGCCATCCGGGAGGATGCGGCGCTGATCCGCGGCGCGAACCCAGCCTCGCGCGGCGTCGACTATAATGGCGACGGTGATTTCACCGATACGATCGGCTTCTACACGCCGAACAACACCAACACCAACCGCTATACGCTACTCGCCTCGCTGATCTGGGATCTCGCGCCCGAGCACCGCTTCCGCCTGGCCTATACCTATGATCGCGCGCGTCACCGTCAGACCGGCGAGTGGGGTTATCTGGGCAGCAACGGCGCGCCCGAGAATGTCTTCGGCGGCCGTAACGGTCGTCCGGTGCTGAACGCCGATGGCTTCCAGCTGCAACAGCGCGACCGTCTCTCGATTGCGCTGCTGAACCAGGTCGCCGGCCAGTATATCGGCAAGTTCATGGACGAGAAGCTGCGGGTCGAAGTCGGCGTGCGCGCGCCTTTCTTCAAGCGCGATCTGGAAACCTATTGCTACATCCAGACCTCGGGCAGCGGCTTTGCCACCTGCACCAGCCAGACCCCGGCGCAGCTTGTCATCGTGCCGCCGACGCAGGTCGCGCCTTTCCCGGCCAACTCGCTTTATGCGCCGTTCCAGTCCGACTATAAGTTCGACAAGGTTCTGCCCAATGTCGGCCTGACCTACAGCATCACGCCGCAGGCGAGCATCTTCGCCAGCTACGCCAAGGGCATTTCGGCGCCGCGCACCGACAATCTCTATCGCGCGCCGGTGATCAACATCACACCGGAAACCACGGACTCCTTCGATCTGGGCGCCCGCTACACCTCGGGCAAGATTCAGGCCCAGGTGACCGGCTGGTACATCAGCTTCAAGAACCGCATCGTGACCTCCTTCGATCAGGAAGCGGGCATCTCGGTCGATCGCAACGTGGGCAAGGTGGAAGCCTATGGCGTCGACGCCAACCTTGCCTTCTCGCCGATCCGCGAGCTGACTCTCTATGGCTTCGGTTCGTACAACCACAGCCGCCTGAAGAGCGACGTGCAGATCGGCAGCTGCTCGGCCGTCAATGCGGCGATCGGCTGCACCACCGTGGGTCAGGCGATCTTCGCGCCGACTTCGGGCAAGCGCGTCACGGAAACGCCGGACTGGACGGTCGGCGGTCGTGCTCAGGTTGACATCGGCCCCGTGTCGATCGGCGCGCAGGCGAAATATGTCGGCAGCCGCTACGCCACCGATGTTAACGATGTGAAGGTGCCAAGCTACACGACCGTCGATCTCGACGCGCGGTTCAGCCTGGCCCAGTGGGGGGCGGAAAAGACCTTCTTCCAGCTGAACGTGACCAACCTGTTCGACGAATTCTACTTCGGCAATATCAGCACGCAGATCAACGCGGGCACCATCCAGGGCATTGCCGGCGCAAATCCGAATTTCTCGGTGGGTGCGCCGCGCACGGTCATGGGCACGGTGACGGTCGGCTTCTGATCGTCTGCTTCATCGAAGCACCGAAAGGGCGGGGCGCATGTCCCCGCCCTTTTCATTTGAGGCACTGGTCCAGCCCGTCGCGCTGCACCACGCCGATGCGGCGGGCGATGCTGTTGCCGTAGCGGCGGGTGAAGCCGCTCGGCGCGACGGCGGCGCGCTTCTTGGGCAGCGGCAGCACGGCGGCGATGCGCGCCGCTTCCGCCCGCGTCAGCTTGCCCGCGCCATGGCGGAAATAGCGGATCGCGCCCGCCTGCACGCCATAGGTGCCGATGCCGGTCTCCGCGACGTTCAGATAGACCTCCATGATCCGCGGCTTGCCCCACATCGCCTCGATGAGGACGGTGAACCACGCCTCCAGCCCCTTGCGCACGAAGCCGCCGCCCTGCCACAGGAACACATTCTTGGCGGTCTGCTGGCTGATGGTGGAGCCGCCCCGGATGCGGCCGCCGCTGGCATTGTGGATCGCCGCCCTGGCAATGGCGTCCACGTCGAAGCCATGGTGCGCGCAGAACTTCCCGTCCTCCGCCGCGATCGCCGCGCGCGCCATGTTGGGGTCGATCTCGTCCAGGCTCTTCCAGTCCTTGGTGATGCCGTTCGGATCAAACAGCATCGTCAGCGTCACCGGCGGGGGCAGGAAGCGGTAGATCGCGACCATCAGCAGCGACAGGAGGATGAAGCCGCCAACGATCTTGAGCGGAATGCTGATCCAGCGGAAGCGGCGGCGGCGCGGGGCAGGGGCGAGGCTTGTCATCCCGCCAAACTAGCCGACCCGCGGCTTCGTTCAAGCGGGTGCGAACACCGCCTGCCTTCCACGATTGATCAGCAGCACCAGCCCCGCGCCGATCAGGCAGAGCAGCCCCGCACCGACGAAGGCGGGCATATAGCTCGCCCAGACGGTGCGCGACACGCCACCCGCCAGCGCCGCGCTCGCCGCGCCCAGCTGATGCCCGGCGAAAATCCAGCCGAAGACGATGTTCGCCTTCTCAGGGCCGAAGCGCTGCGCCGTGAGCTTGACCGTGGGCGGCACGGTCGCGACCCAGTCGAGGCCGTAGAAGACCGCGAAGATCGACAGGCTGTAGAGCGAGAAGTCGCTGAACGGCAGGTAGAGCAAGGACAGGCCGCGCAGGCCATAATACCAGAAGAGCAGCCAGCGATTGTCGAACCGGTCGGAGAGCCAGCCCGACGCCAGCGTGCCGACGAAATCGAACAGCCCCATCATCGCCAGCATCGACGCCGCGCCGACCGCCGCCAGCCCATAATCGCCGCAGAGCGGGATGAAATGGGTCTGGACGAGGCCATTGGTGCTGGCGCCGCAGATGAAGAAGGAGAAGAAGAGGATCCAGAAGGTCGGCACCCGCGCCGCGTCGCACAGGATGGCGAGGGGACTCAGCAGCAGCGCGCCCAGGCTCGCGGGCTGGGGCGGGGCGGGCTGGACCTGGCTCTCGCCATAGGGGGCAAGGCCAAGGTCCGCTGGCCGATCGCGAATCAGCAGCAGCACGACCAGCGCGGCGACCAGGATCGCGCCGCACACCAACAGCAGCGCCGCGCGCCAGCCCTGGCTTTCGGTGAGGCCGGCGAGCAGCGGCAGGAAGGCGAGCTGGCCCGTCGCCGTGCTGGCCGACAGCAGCCCCATCACGAGGCCCCGCCGCTGCCCGAACCAGCGCGTCGCCACCGTCGCGCCCAGCACCATGGCGGTAAGCCCGGTGCCGATGCCGATGACGACGCCCCATAGCAGCACGAGCTGCCACAGCCGCGTCATGCCGAGCGAGAGGAGCAGCCCGCCGATGACGATCGACAGCGAAATGAGCATCATCCGCCGCACCCCGAAGCGGTTCATGAAGGCGGCGGCGAACGGTCCCATGCCGCCGAACAGCAGGAAGCGGATCGCAAGCGCGCCGCTGATATCCGCCGCGCTCCAGCCATATTCCTTCTGCAATGGCACGATGAACACGCCGGGCGCGCCGACCGCGCCCGCGACGACCAGCATGGTGAGGAAGGTCGCGCCCACGACCGCCCAGCCATAATGGATGCGCCGCGCGGACAGGCGGGCGGCAAGAGCGGTCGAGAGCATGGACATCCCCCTGGGGCTGAAATCGGGCTGGCGTTAAATTACGGACATCATATATAAGGTCAAGACGCCGATCGGAGCAAAGTGGATATGAAGGTCAGCCGGGAACAGGCGGCGCGCAATCGCGAAACGGTGGTGGAGACCGCATCGCGCCTGTTCCGGGCGCAGGGCGTCGATGGCGTGGGGATCGGCGATGTGATGCGGGCGAGCGGCCTCACCCATGGCGGCTTCTACAACCAGTTCGCGTCGAAGGAGGCGCTGGCGGCCGAAGCCTGCGCGGCGGCGCTGGAGAAAAGCGCGGAGCGATGGCGCGCGCTGGCCGGCCAGGCCGATGACCCGGCCCGCGCGATCGCGAACGATTATCTCAGCGCCCGCAACCGCGATTCGCCCGAAGCCGGTTGCGCCTTGGTCGGCCTCGGCGCGGATGCGGCGCGGCAGGGCGGGGCGCTGGCGGAGGCGTTCGGCGCGGGTCTCGAAACGCTCGCCGCTATCCTTCGGCAGGCTGCGCCGGATATGGATCGCGCTACGACATTGGCGCGGCTGGCGCAGATGGTCGGCGCAGTCGCCCTCGCGCGCGGCGTCTCCGATCCCAGCCTCTCCGACGAAATCATGGCGGCGGCGCGCCAGGCGGCCGGCCTCGACAGCGCGGGTTAGTCGCCCATCGCGCCCCCCTCATTGCGCGATCACCCGCACCGCGAAAGCGGCGGCGGCGGCGCGGGTTTCCACGCCCAGCTTCTCGAAAATCTGCTCCAGATGCTTGTTCACCGTGCGCGGGCTGATCGCCAATATCTCGCTGATGACCCGGTTGGGCTTGCCATAACTCACCCATAGCAGCACTTCGGCCTCCCGCTGGGTCAGGCCGAAATGGCTTTGCAGCCGGCCGATATCGGCCTGCGGGTCGAGATGGTTCAGGCGGATCAATATTTCGTCGCGCCGCGGCCGGCCGACGATGATGAGTTCGATCGTATCGCCTACCCCGCTGTCCGCCTTCGCCGCTGTCCCCGCGGGACGATCGTCGCCCAGCAGCCGCGCGAGCGCCGGGCGCAGCAGCGCGGGCGGCTGCGCGCCCCGGCTCCATCCTGGCTCCAGCATCTCCATCAGCCGCTCCGCGCCCGGCGTGCTCCAGCTGAGCTGCCCCGTCGCCGACACCGCGATCAGATTGCGCCCTGTCGCGTCCAGCGCGAACTCGCCGTCCTGGGTCCGCCGCGCATTCGCCATATGCACCCGAACCCGCGCCAGCAATTCCTCGACCACGATGGGCTTGCGGACATAGTCCACCCCGCCCGCCTCCAGCGCCTGGACGACATGCTCGCTTTCGGTCAGCCCGGTCATGAAGATGATCGGGATCGGCTTGTCGGCGGGCCGCTGCTTGATCGCGCGGGTGGTCTCGAACCCGTCCAGCCCCGGCATCACCGCGTCCATCAGGATGAGGTCGGGCGCGACATGGTCCAGCAGTTCCAGCGCCGCGTCGCCGCTGGTGGCGATCAGCACGGAAATCTTCGCCGCCTCCAGCGTGTCGGTCAGGAAGCGCAGCGATTCGGGCGTGTCGTCGACCACGAGCACGGTATCCTGGTGGTTGGCGATCATCGGGCGGCCCTTATGCTTTTGATAAGCCCTTTAAGGTCGAAGCGGTCGAGATGGGCGAGCAGGCGGCGGGTCAGCGGCGCGGCGTCGGGCACCTGCGCCTCCAGCGCGCGGATGCTCGCCTCGATCCCGCGCACATGGCCGATGATCGCCTTCTGCTCGATGTCGGCCAGGATCGGCGCGGCTTCTTCCGGCAGGGGAGGAGCCGCGTCGTCCTCGGGCGGGGCAGGAGGCGGGGGCAGAGTGTCGCCGGTCCAGCGGATACGCAACTGGTCGGCGATGGCGTCGAGCAGCGCGTCGAGGTCGACCGGCTTCATCAGGAACATGTCATGCGCCGCGCGGCCGTCGCCGCCGCGATGATATTCATGCGCGTTCGCCGACACCATCACGATCCGCACCGCGTCGCCCAATGTCTCGCGCAGCATTCGGCTGATCTCCCAGCCGGACTCGCCCGGCATTGAAATGTCGAGCAGCACGATGTCGGGCCGCTCGCGTTCCGCGACCGCAAGGCCCGCCCGTCCGCTCAACGCTTCCAGCACGACGAAGTCGAGCGGCTCCAGCAGCCCGCGCAGCACCGCGACCTGCGCGGCATCGTCATCGATCAAGAGGACTTTGCGCCGCTCGCCCTGATAGCCGCTGATCCGTTCGAGCGGCTGGCTGTCCGCCGTCTGTGCGACGACATGGCCCAGCATCAGCCGCACCGTGAACTGGGTGCCGGCGCCCGGCGTGCTTACGACCGACAGGTCGCCGCCCAATATCTGCACCAGCGCCTGGGTGATGGCGAGGCCGAGGCCCACCCCCTTCTGCTTGTGCGCGTCGGGGTTCGATCCGCGCTCGAACGGCGCGAAGATGCGGCTCAGGTCATCGGGCGCGATGCCGATGCCGGTGTCGATGATGTCGAAGGTCGCCATCTGGCTGCGATAGGCGACGCGGAAGGTGACGGAGCCCGAGCGGGTAAATTTGATCGCGTTGGACAGCAGGTTGATGAGGATCTGGCGCAGCCTTTTCTGGTCGGTCCGCACGAAATCGGGCAGCGTTTCGGGCCGTTCGTAGCAAAATTCGATCCCCTTCGCCTGCGCCTGCGGCCGGAACATATTGGCGATCTGATCGACGAAGGGCGACAGGCGCACCGTGTCGCTGCTGATCCGCAGCACGCCGCTTTCGACCTGGCTGATGTCCATCAGCCCCTCGACCAGGTTGGTCAGATGCTCGGCGCTGCGGCGGATGATCTTGGCGGCTTCCACCGGCGCGATCTCGTGCCCGCGCTCCATCAGCTGGGCATAGCCGTAGATCGAATTGAGCGGCGATCGTATCTCATGGCTGACGCTGACCAGATAGCGGCTCTTGGCCGCATTGGCGGCTTCGGCGGCCTCCTTCGCCTTTTGCAGCTCCGCGCCGGTCACATCATGGGCGATGATCTCCTCCATCAGCTTCTGCACATGATGCTCGCTTTCCTGCATCGCCGACCGGCGGCTCTGATGGGCGAGCACGATCATCCAGGCGATCACCCCGCCCAGTAGAGTGAAGAGCAGGAAGAGGCCGAGGATCAGCCCCGATGTCTGCTGCGCGATCGACGGCGCGCGCCGCGCGACCTGCCAGCCGATCCCGCCCAGCAGCGCGGCGTTCGCCAGGGTAATGAGGCTCATCACCGCAATGAAATGGCCCACCGGCGTGTGGACATAGCGCGCCGCCCGGCTTGGTAGCAGTCGTTCGAGCCAGCGGGCGGCCTGTTGCGTCGCGCGGCTGTCGGTCTTGCAGCGGTCGTGGCACCGCGCCTCCAGCGTGCAGCAGAGCGAGCAGATCGGCGCGGCATACATCGGGCAATGCGCCATATCGGCCGGCTGGAAGCTGTTTTCGCAGATTATGCAGGCCTGCGTCGCTTGCGGATCGGGCCAGTGCGAGCGGCGCGCGATATAGTAGCGGCCATGGGTCGCGAGCGCGATGACGGGCGCGGCGGTGAAAGCCACCGCCATGCCGATCACCGGCGCGAATGCCTGCGCCAGACCGCCGATCAGGCCGAGATGCGCGCTGCCCGACACCAGGATCGACAGCAGCATCGCGCCGATGCCGACGGGGTTGATGTCGAACAGATGCGCGCGCTTGAATTCGATGCCGGCGGGCGACAGGCCCAGCGGCTTGGAGATCATGAGATCGGCGGCGAGCGCCCCGATCCAGCCCGCCGCGACCGTGGCGTAGAGGATCAGGATCGCCTCGATCGCGTCGAATATGCCGACCTCCATCAAAAGGAGCGCAAGCAGCACGTTGAATACCAGCCATATGACGCGGCCGGGATGGCTGTGGGTCAGCCGCGCGAAGAAATTTGACCAGGCGATCGACCCGGCATAGGCATTGGTGACGTTGATCTTGAGCTGGCAGATGATGACGAACAGGCCCGTCACCACCAGCGACAGTCCCGCCTGCCCCGACATGGCGGTGAAGATGCCGTGGAACATCGCGGTCGGGCTCGCCGCCTCGCTCTGCGCCGCCGCGCTTTTCAGCAGGAAATGGGCGAGATAGCTGCCGAGCAGCAGCTTCAGCCCGCCGATCAGCGTCCAGCCGGGTCCGCCCGCCAGCATCGCCGCCCACCATTTGCCAGCGCCGATCTTCGCCTTGCCGGGCAGGAAGCGCAGATAATCCGCCTGCTCGCCGATCTGCGGCAGCAGCGAGAGCAGGGTCGAGAGCGCGAAGCCGAAATAGAGCAGGCTGACGCTGCCGTCCTTCGCCCCCAATTGGCCCGCAAACCGGCTCCATTCCGCCAGCGCCGCCGGCCCCGACCAGAGGATATAGGCGATCGGAGCGACCTGGAGCACCACCCATATCGCCTGGGTCGCGTTCTGGAAGCGGGTGATGGCGCTCATGCCGTAAAGCGCGATCGGGATCACGACCAAAGCGCTCACCAGATAGGCGACACTCATCGGCATCCCGGTCATCGCTTTCAGCGCGACCGCCATGATCGTCGCCTCGACCGAGAAGAGCAGGAAGGTGAAGCTCGCATAGATCAGCGAGGTGAGGGTGGAGCCGAGATAGCCGAACCCTGCGCCGCGCGTCAGCAGGTCGATGTCGAGCCCGTGCTTGGCCGCATGATAGGCGATCGGCAGGCCGATGACGAACATCAGCGCCACGGCGGCGGCGATCGCGGCCACGCTGTTGGCAAAGCCATAGGTCAGGGTGATCGACGCGCCGATCGCCTCGCACGCCAGGAAGGCGGTCGCCCCGATCGCCGTGCCCGCCACCTGTCCCGCCGACCAGCGCCGCGCGCTGTCGGCGGTGTAGCGCAGCGCATAATCCTCCAATGTCTGGCTAGCGACCCACTTATTGTAGAGCCGCTTTTCGCGCAGGACATAGGCGGCGCGGTCCATCAGCCGGCCGGGACAAGCGCCGGGCGTGGCCGCAGCCCGCCGGTGGCGACCAGAAAGTCGATGATCGCGTCCAGCCCGATCATGTCCTTGAGGTTCGTGAAGAGAAAGGGCCGGGCGCCCCGCATCTTCTTCGCGTCCCGGTCCATGACTCCCAGATCTGCGCCGACCAGCGGAGCCAGATCGATCTTGTTGATGATGAGCAGGTCCGACCGGGTGATGCCGGGGCCGCCCTTGCGCGGGATCTTGTCGCCCGCCGACACGTCGATGACATAGAGGGTGATGTCGGCCAGTTCGGGGCTGAACGTCGCGGCCAGATTGTCGCCGCCGCTCTCGATGAAGATCACCTCCAGGCCGGGGAATTTGCGGCTCATCTCGTCCACGGCGGCCAGGTTGATGCTGGCGTCCTCGCGGATCGCGGTGTGCGGGCATCCGCCCGTCTCCACCCCCATGATCCGTTCGGGCACGAGCGCGCCGGACCGGGTCAGGAATTCGGCGTCCTCGCGCGTATAGATGTCGTTGGTGATGGCGGCGATATTGTAATCGTCGCGCATCGCCTTGCACAGCCGGTCGGTAAGCGCGGTCTTGCCCGAGCCGACCGGCCCGCCGATGCCGACACGCAGGGGACCATTATGCGAAGTCATGAGCGGAAGAGCCTTGTATAGAGGGTTTCATGGGCGATGCTGGCAAGTTCCAGCTCCGGCGCTGCGGTGCCGAGATCGTCGAGCGCCGTGACCAGCGCCTTCGCCGCGATAGGCGGGATGGCGCGGGAAAGCGCGGCGAGGGCAAGCTGCCCGTCGGTCTGCCCCAGCGGCACCAGCCGCACCCCCGCCGACACCAGATTGGCGGCGGTCCCATGCAGCCAGCCCTGCAGCGCCGGCCCCAGCGGGATAGCGTGCACCGCGCAGGCGAGCGCCATGACGGCGGCGTGAGCGATCGGCCGCTCGCCCCAGCGCGCCGCGAAATCGTCGAGCGCCGGGTGCGGCCACGCCTTGCGCGTGACGCTCAGAAAAGAGCCGCCCTGCTGCCGGCTTTCGAGCGCCGTCTCGCTGCTGCCCCGGAAGGCGGCGGCGAGTTCCGCCACTGAATCGAACGCAGCCGCGTCCTCCGCCGCGCGATGGGCATGCACGAACAGCACCGCGTCGACCCAGCCACCCCCGCGCCCCAGCACCGCCTCGACATAGGCAACGACATCGGCGGCGGTGCGGACGCGCCCGTCCTCCACCGCCGTCTCCAGCCCATGGCTATAGGTGAAGCCGCCGACCGGATAGGCGGGCGAGGTCCAGGCCAGCAGCCGGTGGAGCGCCGCGTCAGCCAGCATGGTCATGATGGTCGTGATGATGATGGTGGTCGCCATGGCTATGCGCGTGGCTATGCCCGCCGCCCGCATAAGCCCCGCCCTCCGGCGTGAAGGGCGCTTCGATCTTCGTCACCGTCGCCCCCAGCCCCTCCAGCATCGCGTTGATGACATGATCGTCGCGCAGCCGGATCGCGTGCGGGTGCAGTTCGGCCGGCAGATGGCGGTTGCCGATATGCCAGGCCAGCCGCATCATCGTCGCCGCGCTCTCCGCTGTCACTTCGACCAGCGCCTCGGGCGCGGCCAGCACCTCCACCAGCCGCCCGTCCGAAAGCTGGAGCGCATCGCCATGATTGAGCACCGTCGCGCGCGGCAGATCGAGCAGGAAAGCGGTGCCATGGTCCGCGACATAATGCCACCGCCGGCGGTGGCGGGCATCATGGTCGAGCGTGATATGGTCTGCCGCCGCGCCGCGCCAGTGGCCATGAGGAATGACGTCGTGAACGGTCAGCATCGGATTTCCTCAAGAAAATCCTCCCCTGTAAGGGGAGGGGGACCGCCGCGAAGCGGTGGTGGAGGGGTGTCCCGCCATCGAGAGGGCGACACCCCTCCGTCAGGGCTTCGCCCTGCCACCTCCCCTTCTAGGGGAGGATGAGCCATCGCCCCACCCATCAAAACAGAAAATAGCGTTGCGCGAACGGCAGCACGCTCGCCGGTTCGCAGGTGAGCAGTTCGCCGTCGGCGCGCACTTCGTAGGTTTCGGGATCGACCTCGATCTGCGGCAGGGCGTCGTTCAAAATCATCGACGCCTTGCCGATGCCGCCGCGCGTGTTGCGCACCGCCGCCAGCGGCCGGGCCAGCTGCAATCGCTCGCCAATCCCCTCGGCGATCCCCGCCGCCGAGACGAAATGCACCGCCGACAGCGCGCCCGCCCGGCCCAGCGCGCCGAACATCGGGCGGTAATGGACCGGCTGAGGCGTCGGGATGCTGGCATTGGCGTCGCCCATCGGCGCGGTGGCGATGCTGCCGCCCTTGATGACGAGGTCAGGCTTCACCGCGAAGAAGGCAGGCGACCAGAGCACCAGGTCGGCGAGCTTCCCCACCGCGATCGATCCCACGATATGGCTGATGCCATGGGCGATCGCCGGGTTGATCGTATATTTGGCGATGTAGCGTTTCGCCCGGAAATTGTCGCTGTCGGCGTCGTCGTTGCCCAGCGACCCGCGCTGCTGCTTC
Source organism: Sphingobium sp. (assembly GCF_036170395.1). Classification (GTDB taxonomy): domain Bacteria; phylum Pseudomonadota; class Alphaproteobacteria; order Sphingomonadales; family Sphingomonadaceae; genus Sphingobium. The sequence goes on along the minus strand of NZ_JAVHPD010000001.1, from coordinate 50,647 downwards.
ATCTTGTCCGCCGTCTGCCAGCAGCGGATGATCGTCTCGCCCACCCGGCCCATCGCCTGGCTGTCCGACGACATCATCGAGAAAGCGCCCAGATCGTGCAGAATATCCTCCGCCGCGATCGTCTCCTTGCGGATGCGGCTGTCGGCGAAAGCGACATCCTCGGCGATCTTGGGATCGAGATGATGGCACACCATCAGCATGTCGAGATGTTCCTCGATCGTGTTGACGGTGTAGGGCCGCGTCGGATTGGTGGAGGAGGGGAGGACGTTCGCCAGCCCCGCCAGCTTTATGATGTCGGGCGCATGGCCGCCGCCCGCGCCCTCGGTATGAAAACTGTGGATGGTCCGCCCCGCAAAGGCGGCGATGGTGTTTTCGACGAAACCCGCTTCGTTCAGCGTGTCGGTGTGCAGCGTCACCTGCACGTCCATGTCGTCCGCCACCGACAGGCAGCAATCGATGCTGGCCGGCGTCGTGCCCCAATCCTCGTGCAGCTTGAGGCCACATGCCCCCGCGCGCACCATCTCGACCAGAGCGTTGGGACGGCTGGCATTGCCCTTGCCGAACAGGCCGAAGTTCATCGGCATGGTTTCCAGCGCCTGGAGCATCCGGCCGATATGCCAGCTGCCCGGCGTGCAGGTCGTCGCCAGCGTGCCATGCGCCGGCCCGGTGCCGCCGCCCAGCATGGTGGTGACGCCGGCATTGAGCGCCTCCTCCACCTGCTGCGGGCAGATGAAATGGATATGCGCGTCGATCCCCCCGGCGGTCAGGATGCGCCCTTCGCCCGCGATAATCTCGGTGCCCGGCCCGATCGGGATGTCGACGCCCGGCTGCACGTCGGGATTGCCCGCCTTGCCGATCGCCGCGATCATCCCGTCGCGGATCGCGACATCGGCTTTGACGATGCCCCAATGGTCCAGGATCAGCGCATTGGTGATGACCGTGTCGGGCGCGCCCTCCGCGCGGCTGACCTGGCTCTGGCCCATGCCGTCGCGGATCACCTTGCCCCCGCCGAACTTCACTTCCTCGCCATATATGGTGCGGTCTTCCTCGACCCGGATCAGGAGCGAGCTGTCACCCAGCCGTACCCGATCCCCCACGGTCGGCCCGAACATGCCCGCATAGGCGCGGCGGGGGATACTTACCGGCATGGTGTCCCCTTTCCCGTCATCCCCGCGAAAGCGGGGATCCATCTCCCGCGCGCGGTTCTGGACGCAACGTCAGGAGATGGATTCCCGCCTCCGCGGGAATGACGACGAATGAAGCGAGAGCCATTCATCACAACGCCCCCATCACGTCACCACGAAAGCCCGTCACGATCCGCGCTCCGGCATAGGGGATGAGCTGCACGTCGCGGCTCTGCCCCGGCTCGAAGCGGACGGCGGTGCCGGCGGCAATGTCGAGCCGATAGCCCCGCGCCGCGACCCGATCGAACAGCAGCGCCGGGTTGGTCTCGGCGAAATGATAATGGCTCCCCACCTGGATCGGCCGGTCGCCGCTATTGGCGACGGTCAGCATGATCGCCTCGCGCCCTTCGTTCAGCAGGATATCGCCCGCCGCTGGAATGATCTCGCCGGGGATCACTGGGCCTGCACCCCCTGCCGTTCCCCGGCGAAAGCCGGGGTCCAGTTCGGACCGTGGGCCTGGACCCCGGCCTGCGCCGGGGAACGGGATTGCCGCACCCCCCTCACCGGATCGGCCTGTGCACGGTGACGAGCTTGGTCCCGTCCGGGAAGGTCGCTTCCACCTGGATGTCGTGGATCATCTCGGCCACCCCCTCCATCACCTGATCGCGGGTCAGCACATGGCCGCCGCTCGCCATCAGCGCCGCGACGCTCTGCCCGTCGCGCGCGCCTTCGACCACATGATCGGTGATGAGCGCGACCGCCTCGGGATGGTTGAGCTTCACGCCCCGTTCCAGTCGGCGACGCGCGACCATCGCCGCCATCGCGACCAGCAGCTTGTCCTTTTCCCGCCCCGTCAGGTTCATGGGGCTAACAATAGCAGATGGTCGGCATGGTTGGCGACAGGCCGAAGATCGCGGCGCGCAAAATGCCCGCTGCGCGCATCACCTCCTTGCGGAGCGCCTGCGGATCGGCGGCGGTCATCCGCAGGATCAGCAGGCCGTCGAAACTGGTCGCGCCGAAACGCGGATGATCGAACAGGCCGCGCGCCAGCTCCAGATAGTCGCCCGCGTCCGGCCCGGCATAGACCAGCGTAGCGATCGCGGTCGCATCGCCAAAGCCGAAGGACGCGCGCCCCTGCGCGGCGAAATCGCCCTCGACATGCAGCGTGTCGGCCCAGATCAATTGCCCCCCGCGCCGGATGCGCCAGGCGTCGTGGATCAGCCCCTGCGTATAGGTCTCGCCCATCGCGCCGCGCCCCAGCACCAGCATCTCCATCGCCAGCATCCGCGCGTCGGGCGCGAGGGTCGCTTCCAGCGTGCGGCGCATCCGGCTGCGGTCGAACAGGATCGCCTCCTGCGCCAGCCATTCGCACGTCGCGCCTGCACCAAGGACGATGCGCGTGTCGATGCGGGTCGGCGCGTCCTCGGGCAGGCAGCGATACAGCTTCTCCGCCGCCTGCGGCACGATCGTCGCGCTCGCGCCGGCATCGACCAGGATGTCGAGCGCGATCCGGTCCCCGCCGGTCAAGCCGCCGCTGGTGGTCACCGTGACCGCCAGCGGAAAATCCCCTTCGCGGCCATAGGGAAACAGCAACCGCGCCGGGGCGACCTGCATCATGTCGCGGATGCCGTGCGGCGCGAACGCCACCATCGCCTGCCCGTCGACCCGCTGATGCCGGGATGCAGGCGGGACGGTCAGGGCGTTTTGCACAGTCATGTCAGACATGTGGGCAGCGCCGGAAGCTCACGACATGGGTCATATGACGTATGGGACAGGAAGGTGCGCACGTCCGCAGCGCCAAGAATTCCACCCCCGTAGGGCAAGGCAATCGCGTATGGAGTTTGCCCTTGGTGTGAAAAAGGATTTGGCCAAGTCTCCGTTCGCCCTGAGCCTGTCGAAGGGCTTTTTTTCTTTGTTCCGAGTGCCTGCGCCAAGAAAAGGACAGTCCTTCGACAGGCTCAGGACGCACGGCATTTTCATATGCGATAGCCTTGGCCTTGCAGGGGAGGACTTGCGTCCCTCACGTCGTCGGCCGTCGTCCCCCGCGCGCATAACCGGGATCGGGCTTTTCGGTCTTGCCCTCCTTCGCCGCCTTTTCGCCATAGAAGGGCTGGCCATGTTCCGTAGTCAGGTCGGACAGAAAGCCCGGCTGGGTGATCCCCTTCTTCCGCATCGCCACCCCGGTCAGGCAGGCGTGCATGATGAAATTGGCGTTGAGCGCGCTACGGTAGGTCGGGTCGAGCACCGGGGCCAGTTCCACGATCTCGAAGCCGATCAGCTGGTTTTCCGCGCACAGCCGCCGTACGATCGGGATCGCCTCGCGCATCGTCAGCCCGCCCGGAACCGGGGTGCCGGTGCCCGGAATGAAGGCGGGATCGAGCACGTCCACGTCGAACGAGACATAGAGCTTCTTGCCGCTCTCCCGCGCTTCCTTGAGCGCGCGCTCCATCGTCGCGGCCCAGCCATTTTTCTCGACTTCCGGCATCGCATGGTAGCGCACGCCATTGTCGCGCATCCACTCGAAGCCTTCCTTTTCCGGCCACGGCCCGCGCAGCCCGACCTGGATATAGTTTTTCCCCAGGACATGGCCTTCCTTGACCGCGCGATAGACGGGCGCGCCATGGGTGATGAAATGGACGCCGCCCTTGCCCGCATCATAGTGAGAATCGAAATGGACGACGCCGAAGCTGCCCTTGCCATGGACATCGGCGAGGCCCGCGACATCGCTATATTCCAGGCTGTGGTCGCCCCCGACGATGAAGGGGATCGCGCCGGTCCGCGCGATCTCCGCCACCCGCTCGCGCACATGGGCGACGGTGCGCTCGGTCGACATATTGTCGACGGCGATGTCGCCATAATCGACGATCTTCAGTTCCTTGGACGGATCGACCATCGTGTACATGTCGATCCCGCCCGCGCCATATTGGGTCCGCATCGCGGACGGCCCGCCCTTCGCCCCGCGATAGCCCGATCCCATGTCGAGCGGCGCGCCGACGATCGCGACATCCACCTTGCCCGCGACCAGATCCTCGGGGAAGATCGCGACCGGCGCGCCCGCGAAGGTCGCGATCCCGCCGCCATAGACGCCGCCCCCGCGTCCCTCGGCATAATAGCTGAGTTCAAACGGCCCCGGATCGCGCTTGGGGTCGAGACCGCTCGGCCGGCGCAGCTTCCAGCCGTTGAAATTCTCGTTCTCCGTGTCCAGCGGGATCGCCGCCATATCGGTCTTGGGGTTGAACTTGGCGGCTTCGACCGCGTCCATCATCGCCTGGATATAGGCGCCGATCTCCTCGGGCGTCTTGGTCGCCAGCCGCTCGAACAGCTTGTCGTAGGAGCCGGCGAACAACTCGGCCGGTTCGGAGGTCAGGAACTCGCGCTTCTCCTTGCTCAGCCCCTTGATCTTGGCTTCCAGCGCCGGGGGGATCGTCGGCTTGTCGTTCTGCGCGACCACGGCCGCCGAAGAGATCACCGTCGCGGCGAGCAACGCGCCCAGCAATGCGTGTTTCAGCCTCATCATCTGCCCCCTTGGTTCGGTTCGCCGGCCGCTGCCCTAAGTCGGGGAAAGGCGCGCCGCCGGGCAATGGGGCGATTGACGTAGCTCCCTGCGCCTACGTCAAACGCCCTATCGAGCCGCCTCGCCCGGAGCGGTAGCGCGAGGGGGAGGGGTCGCAAAACGGGGGTGACGACCATGTCCAGCGCCACGGCCGATCCGTGCTGATCGCATCATTGTTCCTGCTGTGGGTCGCCGTCATCCTGCTGGGCGTCGCGGTGGTGACGCAGGCACGCCAGCTGCGGCAGCTGCACGACCGGCTGAACCCCGCGCCGCTCGCCGGCACCGCGCCTTTGACGGGCACAGCACCGGTGGCGAGCGCGCCGACGCTGGCGGGCGACATGCTGACGATCGGCGGGCCGAGCGCGGACGGGCGAGCCTGGCTGCTGCTCTTCATCCGCGCCGGCTGCGCCGCCAGCCGCACCGCGATCCGGGACGCCCTCGCGCTTACGGACCGCAAGCGGCTGCGGCTGCTGTTCCTGGGCGAAGGGCGGGCGGAGGACTATCGCGACCTGCTGCGCCAGCATCGCATCCGCGACACCGATATGATAGTGAGCGCACAGCTGCTGCGCGACTTCCAGGCGACGGATCTTCCCGCCGCCGCGCTGATCGATGCGCGCGGCCGGTTGCTGGGACGCGGGGCGATCGCCGCGCGGGCGCAGCTCGACGCGCTGCTCGCGCGATTGCCGCCGGCCGAGGGGGAAGCGACGCCGGGGGCTGGACAGGGCGATGCGGATCGGCATCTAATGCAGGCATGACAGCGGGGATGAGAGGCATATGGCGGTCAGCTTCACGGTGAATGGCGACAAGCGGCAGGTGGAGGGCGATCCCGCCAAGCCGCTGCTCTGGGTGCTGCGCGAGGATCTCGCCATGGTCGGGACCAAGTTCGGCTGCGGCGCGGGGCTTTGCGGCGCCTGCACCGTCCATGTCGGCGGGGAAGCGGTGCGCTCCTGCCAGACCCCGCTCGGCGATGTCGCGGGGAAGGCGATCACCACGATCGAAGGCGTGCAGAAAAGCGATCCGGGCAAGCGCGTCGCCGCCGCCTGGGTGAAGCTGGACGTGCCGCAATGCGGCTATTGCCAGGCCGGCCAGATCATGAGCGCGACGGCGCTGCTGGCGACTAGCCCCAAGCCCTCCGACGAAGAGATCGACGCGGCGATGATGGGCAATCTCTGCCGCTGCTCCACCTATGTCCGCATCCGCGCCGCGATCAGGGAAGCGGCCGGCATCAAGGAGGCGCAGGCATGAGCGCGACCGTCCTTTCCCGGCGCGGCTTCATCTCCGCCTCGCTCCTCGCCGGCGGCGGCTTGCTGTTCGACCTCAATCTCCCGATCGCGCAGGCGGCCGACGGCGCGCCCGTCATCCTCACCGCCTTCATCCGCATCCTGCCCGACAATCGCGTCATCATCGGCGCGAAAAATGCCGAAGTGGGGCAGGGCGCCAAGACGATGCTGCCGATGATGATCGCCGAGGAACTGGACGTCGATTGGAGCCAGGTCACGATCGAGCAGACCCATGCCGACGCCAAGATTTTCGGCGGCCAAAGCGCGGGCGGCAGCCGCACGACGCCGCGCGAATGGGTGCCCACGCGGCAGGCGGGCGCGGCCGCGCGGGCGATGCTGGTCGCGGCGGCGGCGCAGGGCTGGGGCGTCGCGCCGGAGGGACTCAAGACGGCAAGCGGCAAGGTGATCGATCCCACGTCGGGCAAGTCGGCGACCTATGCCTCGCTGGCCGCGGCCGCGGCCAAGCTGCCCCCGCCCGACCCGTCGACGCTGAAACTGAAAAACGCGGCCGATTTCCGTATCATCGGCCGCTCGGTCGGCGGCGTGGACACGCCCGCCATCGTCGCCGGCAAGCCGCTCTACGGCATCGATTTCACGCTGCCGGGGATGCTCTACGCGGTGCTGGAGACCTGCCCGGCGTTCGGCGGCACGATCAAGTCGGCCAATATCGATGTGGTGAAGGCGCTGCCCGGCGTCGCCCATGTGCTGACGATCAAGGGCGACGGCACGGCGGAGTCAGGCCATGACGGCATCGCCATATTGTCGAAGAGCTGGTGGACCGCCAATCAGGCGCGCGAGAAGCTGGCGATCGATTGGGACATGAGCGCCGTCAGCGGCTTTTCGACCGACGCCTATGCCGCGCAGGCCGCCGGGAAGCGCAAGGCGAAGGCCGAGAGCGAGATCGTGCGGGCCGGCGACGTGGACGCCGCCTTCGCCAGTGCCGTGAAAACCGTTGCGGCGGACTATAGCTATCCCTTCCTCGCCCATGGCAATCTGGAGCCGCAGAACTGCACCGCTTTGTTCAAGGATGGCGCGATCGAAATCTGGGCGCCGACGCAGAACCCGGAAAATGGGCGCGGCCTTGTGGCGAAGGCGCTGAACCTGCCGCCCGAAAAGATACGGATCAACTTCAACCGCATCGGCGGCGGCTTCGGTCGGCGGCTGATGAACGACTATATGGTGCAGGCCGCCTCGATCGCGGCGCAATTGCCGGGCGTCCCGGTCAAGCTGCTCTGGACGCGGCAGCAGGACATCCAGCGCGATTTCTACCGCCCGGCGGGCTGGCACGGCTTCCGCGCGGCGCTCGACAAGGACGGGCGGATGACCGCCTTCCACGATCATTTCGTGACGTTCGGCAAGGACGGCAAGCCGTTGCGCGCCGCCGAGATGCCGGCGCATGAACCGCCCGCCGGCCTCGTGCCCAATGCGCTGCTGGAGCAGAGCTTCCTTGCCACCAACCTGCCGACCGGCTGGCTGCGCGCGCCTGGCTCCAACGCGCTCGCTTTCGTCACCCAGGCGTTTCTGGACGAGGTCGCGGCGGCGGCGGGCAAGGATCTGCCTACGCTGATGCTGGAGCTTTTGGGCGATCCGAAGGAACTGCCGCGCGGGACCAACCAGCCGCCTTTCCTCACCGCGCGCGCGAAGGGCGTGATCGAGAAGGTCGTGGCGATGAGCGGCTGGGCAAGCCGCACGTCGCTGCCCAGGGGAACGGGCAAGGGCTTTGCCTTCTACTACAGCCATATGGGCTATTTCGCCGAAGTGGTGGAGGTCGCGATCGCCGATGGCGCGCCCAAGGTGAAAACCGTGTGGGTCGCGGGCGATGTCGGCAGCCAGATCATCAACCCCATCAACGCGCTGCATCAGGTTGAGGGATCGGTGATCGAGGGGCTCAGTCAGGCGCTTGCCGGGCAGCAGATCACGCAAGTCGCCGGCGCGGTAGAGCAAGCCAATTTCGATACGCACCCCTATCTGCGGATCAGCGACGCGCCGAAGATCGTGACGGAGTTCGTGAAAACCGACTATCCGCCCACTGGCCTCGGCGAACCCGCGCTGCCCCCGGTCATCCCCGCGCTGGTCAACGCCATCCACGCCGCCACCGGCAAGCGCATCCGCTCGCTGCCCATCACGCCAGAGATGCTGGCCTAAGCCCCACCGTCATCCCGGGCTCGACCCGGGATCCGCTTTCTTCTGTTCCCCCACGGGAGGCGGCGGCACCTTCCAATGTAGGAATTTTTCTGTTCTCCTCCGCCAATGCCGATCCGCCTCATCCTTCCCTCCCGCAAGCCCCATCCGGCGCCTGTAGGAAGAGGCGCGTCGCGAGCGCGTCGGCAGCGCGTCGGGGGCGCGTCGCGAGCGCTTCGAGCCGAAAAAGCCCTGCCATGGTGTGAACTTCGTAGGAGATCGCGATCGACTCCGCGCCAGCGTCAGGCAAGGCCGGCATGAGCCTGGAGGCAGCCGCCCGCGCGGCGCTGGCGCGCGGCGACCTTGCGGCGGCGGCGCAGGCGGCGCAGCGGCTGGCGCTGGAGCAGCCCGACCGGCCCGCCGGCTTCTTCCTGCTCGGCATGGCGGCGGCGGAGGCGGGGCAGGTGGCAAAGGCGCTGCCGATGCTGGAGCAGGCCGTGGCGCGGGGTGCGAGCGCCGAGCATCTGGCCCAATATGCCCGGCTGCTGATCCTGCTGCGCCGCGACGGCGAAGCGGGGCGGGCGGCGCGGGATGCGCTGGCGGCGGGTCCGGCCGATGCTCTGACGCACGACACCATCGGCTGCGTGCTGGCCCGCCTCGGCGATCATGCGGCCTCGCTCGCGCCGTTCGAGGCGGCGGTCGAGGCCGAACCCGCCAATCTCAGCTATCGCTACAATCTGGCGGCGGCCTATGGCTTCACCGGGCAGGAGGCGGCGGCGCGTTCTCACTATGAGGCGATCCTGGCCGCCGATCCCGGCGACGCCCGCGTCCATTATGCGCTGGCGATCCTGTCGAAGCAGACCGCGGAAAATCACCATATCCCTCGGCTCGAAGCCGCGCTGGCGGCGGCGTCCCGGCCCGAGGACCGCCTGCGCCTCCGCTATGCGCTGGCGAAGACGCAGGAGGATCTGGGCGACGGCGCGGCCGCCTTCGCCCATCTCTCCGCCGCCAACGCAGCGCACAAGCAGGAGATAGGCTATGATTTCGCCTCGGACGCCGCGATCTTCGACGCAATCGAGCATCTCTTCGCCGACGGTCCGCCTGCCTCATGGGGCGAGGGGCTGAACGATCCCTCGCCGATCTTCGTCGTCGGAATGCCGCGCACCGGAACCACGCTGGTCGATCGCATTCTCTCCTCCCATCCGCAGGTCGGATCGGCCGGCGAGTTGCAGGCGATGCCGCTGGCGGTAAAGCAGCTTGCGGGCACCGCCTCCCGCCAGGTGATCGACCCAGCGACGATCGCCGCCAGCGCCTCGGCCGATCCGCTGGCGATGGGGCGGGGGTATATGGCGCGGGCCGTGCATCACCGGCCGGAGGGGAAGCCGCGCTTCGTCGACAAGTTGCCCGCCAATTTCCTCTATATCAGCCACATCGCCCGTGCTTTGCCCCAGGCGCGGATCGTGTGCCTTCGCCGCCATCCGATGGACACGGTCTGGAGCAACTACAAGAATCTCTTCGCCAGCCAGTCGGCCTATTATGCCTATAGCTACGATCTGATGGACACAGCGCGCTATTTCGCCCGGTTCGACCGGCTGATGGCGCTCTGGGACCGGCTCTTTCCGGGCCGCATCCTCCAGCTATCCTATGAAGCGCTGGTCGCGGATCAGGAGGGACAGACGCGACGGCTGCTCGCCCATTGCGGGCTGGACTGGGACGCGGCCTGCCTGTCCTTCCACGAGAATAAGGCGGCGGTGGCGACCCCCAGCGCCGCCCAGGTCCGCCGCCCCCTCAACGCCGACGCCGTCGCCCGCTGGAAACGGCACGGGGCAGCGCTTGCGCCCGTGCGCGACTGGCTGAGGGGGGAGGGGGTAGAGGTGGATTAAATGTCAGAACCGGAAAACCGTCTCGACGCCCAGTTTCCGCGGCGATATCACGCCGCGCGTGTAATAGCGCGATGCGATACCATCGTTGACGATCTGCCGCGACCGGTCATTGCCGACGGAAGTAATGGCATATTTGTCAAAGATATTGTCCGCGAAAAGCCGGACTTCCCAATCCTCCATCTGGTATGTGACCGAAGCGCGGTTGACGATATAGCTCGGAATGCGCTCGCCAAACGCCCGGTTGCCCGGACGCGAGAACACCCCGCCGCGATATATTGCGGTCCAGTTCGCCAATATCGTCGCATCGCCGATCGGCTCTTCCCAGGTCAGGCTGATCGTGCCCGAATTCTTCGTGGACCCGGGCAGCCGATCACCTTTCTTCGCGTCGACATCGACAAACTTGTCTTCGCAGGTGGCATTGAGCGGGTTGGACGACCCCCAGAACACGCTGCATGGTCTGCCATTGGTCCGAAGACCTGGGAAGGCCGAGTTGCGGTAGGTGAGCAGATCTTCGACGTCCTCGGTCAGATGAGCGTCATTATAGGCATAGGTGCCCGAAATGGTGAGCTTGGGAATGGGCCGGGCGTCGAAGGAGAAATCGATACCCTTGGAAACGGCCTCGCCGCCGTTCACGGTGATACCCGTTGCGCCGAACGTAGTGACGCTACCCAGCTGGATGCCCTTCCAGTCGATATGATAGCCCGACAGGCTGAAGTTCAGCTTGCGATCGAACAGGCTGCCGCGAATGCCGATCTCCTTGTTGATGGTCTTGTCGGGGCCGAAGAAAAGTTCGTTGGGGAGGGCGCAGGCATTCTGCGCCTCTTCCAGATTTTCAGGGCAAGGGGCGACCCGATTGGGGCCTCCGATGCGGTAACCCTTGCTGTAGGTCACATAGACCATGAGGTTGGGGCTGAACTTGTAGGAGGTGTTGAACTTCCAGACGACGCCGTCGTCGCTCGCCACGCCCCCGCCCGGTTCGACATCATAGGGGCTCAGCGGATCGCCGAGCAGCGGCAGCACGATCGCGCCTTCGATATCCGACTTATATTTGAAGTAGCGTCCGCCGGCCGTAACCTGCCATTCGGGCGTAACCTGGAAGCTCGCCTCGCCGAACACCGCCTTCTCGCTGATCCTGGACTTGGTGTAGCTCACATATTCCAGGGATTCCGGATTGTCGGTAATCCCAAAATCCTGCGCCAGGCCGGGCGTGCGTTCGGCATAGTCGTTCTGGGTTTTCAATTCATTGAAGAAGCCACCGAGCACCCAGCTGAAGGAGCCGCCATGGGCGGACACCAGCCGGATTTCCTGGTTCCACTGACGTTGCGTGTTCTGGCTGGTCGTGAAGCCGGAAAAGGCGGGGAAAAGCTCATAGTCATAGTCGAGGTCGAGCAGCAGGTCGGTGACGTCCGAATGGCTCTTGGTCTGACGCTTGGTGTAGGCAGTGGCGGACACGAGCTGCGCTACGTCGCCCAGTTCCGCTTCCAGTTCAAAGCTGACAAGGTGCGCCTTCCGGTCGGACTCGTCGAGGTAACGCGATGCGTTTTCGTATCTGCCGGTGCCCAGCACGCCAGCGCTGTTCGACTGGTTGCCGTTGGTCTTGGTCCGCTGATAGACATAGCTCAAATAGCCGGTCAGGCCTTCGGTCGGGAACAGGCCGATCTGTTGCCGGGTGGCGAAGGTGTGCTCGAAATTCTGATCCTTCTTGCTCCGCAGGTTCGCGGCCTGCTGTTCCGGGGTACCCAGGCTTGGCGGGTCGGCCGGATCGGGAAGGGAGGTGCCGGGCAGAGAACTGCCGCCGCCGGGCTGCGCGATCGACGTGCCGGGCGTCTTCAGCAGATAATTATAGTCGATGAAGCCGGCCTCGTCGTAATAGCCGGCGGTCGACCGCCATGCGATTTTGCCGGGAATAATCGGGAAGTTGAACGCGCCGTCGATGTTCCAGCCGATATCCTTGCCATGTGCGATGTCGTAGGCGCGCGCATGGATGTATCCCGACATGGCGTCCGGGTCGGGGCGGTTGGGGATGTAGCGGATAGAGCCGGCCAGCGTCCCCAGTCCATAAAGCGTGCCCTGCGGGCCGAACAGAACTTCGGTCCGTTCCAAGTCAATCAGTTTGAAATCCAGATAAAGCGGCACGTCGCCCAGATAGGTGCCCACCGCATTGTCGCTGTTGCTGCCGGTGTCGCTGACGTCGTCCGCGCTCAGCCCGCGCATGACGATGGTGCCGGTCGTTCCCGGCCCTGTGTCCAGCACAGTGAGGCCCGGCGTGAAGTCCCCGAGGGAGCGCACATCATTGATGCGCTGCGCCTGAAGTTTCTCGCCGCTGATCGCCGTTATGTTGATTGGCGTTTCCGTCAGCGCGGTACTGCGGCGCGTCCCGGTGACGACGATGACGTCGCTTTCCGCTTCGGCGGCGGCTTGCGGCTCCTGCGCCATCACCGGCGCTGCCGCACCCGAGATGATGGTCGCGGACAAGAGCGCCAGCTTCAACTTTGCGCGATAAGACATGCTGTTCCCCTTTTCTTCTTTTCCCTGCCCCGACCGACCGGATATTCTTGGGTTCTTGCCGGGGCGCGGCGACATGCGGAGGCCGTTTCCGGGCCTCGTTTCTGTCCTGGGAGGCTATGGACCGCGCGGCCGTCCAAACATGGGGCATTTGACGTAGCATGGGGCGAGGCCTGGCCGCTGCGGCGTCGCCCTACGTCAAACGCCCCATGGGGAGCGACCGGCGGCGCGCTTACCCCTTCGGAGCGCAGCGGACATCCGCTTTGCCTCCACCGTCTGTGCCGGATGCCGGCAGGAGGAATTTATGCCCTCACTCAACGCCATCGCCGCATGGAGCATGGCCGGAATAGCGGCGGTCGGGGCTGCAGTCGCCGGCGACCCGCCCTATCGCGCGCCCGACAGGAACGCCGGCACCCCGGCGATGCAGACGCCGATCGAGGACGATATGGGCAGGCCGAAGCCTTTGGAGTTGCCCAAGGATGTCGAGGCGAAGCTCGCCGGCATTGACAAGGCGAAGGTCGATTTCCTGAAAAGCGGCGTCACCGGCCGCTATGTCGAAAAGGATATGCTGTTCGACCGCATCCGCACCCGGACGGTCGAGGAGATCAGCGCCTATATCGACGCCATGCAGGCGCTGCACGCGCAGGTCGAATATAAGGCCGGGCGCGATCTGGCGGCGATCCCGCTCGACACGGCCTCGCCCTGGTTCAATGCGTGGAAGGCCAGGCGCCCGTCCGCGCTCGACCCGCGCCGCGATCCCGGCCCGGTCGAGCTGACCCGCTATGTCGGCGGCTTTGGCGGCGGCTTTGCGACCTTCGCCGGCGCGCCGGTGGCCATGACGCCCGAGGATCTGAAGGCCGGCAAGGTCGACGTCGCGATCGTCGGCGCGCCGCTCGACATGGGGTCGGGCTGGCGCAACGCCATCGACGGCCCGCGCGCCATGCGGATGACCGGCGGCGCGACCGGCAACGACATGTATTCGATGATAAATCCCAATGCCGCGCTCAAGATCGTCGATTATGGCGATATCGCCATCGACCAGAACAGCACCGAGCGCAGCGTCGATCATGTCCGCGAGATGGTGGCCGAGATCGCCCGCACCGGCGCGATCCCGATCGTGATCGGCGGCGACCATAGCCTGGAATATCCCAACCTGGCCGCCGCCGCCGACGTGCATGGCAAGGGCAATGTCAGCGTCATCCATTTCGACAGCCATTATGACATCGGCCGTGGCCGGGTGCATCTGCTCGACCATGGGCAACCGGTCTATCGCGTGCTGAGCGAGGGGCATGTTCGCGGCAGCGACTATATCCAGATGGGGCTGCGCGCGCGGGGACCGGACCTCGAAACCTTCGGCTGGATGCGCAACAAGGGGATGCGCTACCACACGATGGTCGAGGTCGAGAAATGGGGCTGGGAACGGGTCATGGCCCGCGCGCTCAAGGAAGCGCGGGAAAATGCGAAGAAGCTGTGGATCAGCTTTGACGTCGATGTGCTCGATCCCGCCTTCATGCCCGGCACCGGCACGCCCGTGCCCGGGGGGCTGACGATGCGGGAGGCGCAGCCGATCATGCGGAACCTCTGCGCGCAGAACGACATCGCCGGCATAGATATCGTCGAGGTCGCCCCCTATCTCGACACCAGCTACAAGACGGCGCTCAACAGCAATTACCTGCTGAATGCCTGCCTCGCCGGCATCGCGATGCGCAAGAAGGGGCTGAAGCCGGGCTATCTGAACCCCGTGTCGGTCGATCATGGGCTTGACGCCTATTATGGGAAGAAGAACTGATGGCCCGCGCTTGCCGAGGGGCGCACACGGCCCTGTTCGCCATGGCAATCATCCTGGCCTCAGCCCCGGCCCAGGCACAGGCACAGGCACAGGGCGACCCGCTGGCCGGCCTGTCGCCAGAGAAGCAGGCGCTGCTGTCGGACGCGGCCGCGCTGGAGCGGTTCGGGCTGACGCCTGAAAAGGTGAAGGTTGCGCTAGCCGGACGCTCTGCCGAGGAAGTGGACGCCTATGCCAGCGGGCTGCTGGCCATCATTGAGGACAGCCGCTTCAAGGCCGGGCGCGATCCCGCCGAGATCGCGCTCAACCCGCAGGCGCGGGGGTGGAACGCCAGCACGACGCTGCGCCCCAAGCTGTTCGACAAGCGCCAGCGCGCGGACGGGCCGTTCAGCCTGAAGCGATACATGTTCCAGAAGGCGGGCGTGCCGACCTTCGCCGACGCCCCGGTCGCGATCCGCAAGGAGGATCTGGTCGCCGGCAAGGTGGAGGTCGCCTTTGTCGGCGTGCCGCTGGATTTCTCGTCGGGCTGGCGCGATTCCAAACATGCGCCAATGGCGCTGCGCGGCATGGACGGGCTGGTCGGCGCGGATGCCGATGGCGGGATCGACCCCGGCGTGCTGCTGTCGATCGCCGATTATGGCGACCTGGCGGTGGACTACATGGCGCCCGACCGGGGCATGGACCATGTCCGCAAGATGATCGCCGAGATGGCGAGCCTCGGCACGGTGCCCTTCATCGTCGGCGGCGACCATACGATCATGTTCCCCGATGTCGCGGCGATGGTCGATGTCTATGGCGCGGGCAAGGTGGCGCTGGTGCAGTTCGATGCCCATGCCGACGCCGAACTGGATGGAGACCATCGCCTGTCCGACAACCAGACTCTGACCCGCCTGCTGGCTCAAAATCTGCTGCGCGGTAGCGACGTGACTCTGGTGGGTCTGAATGGCCGCGATGCCGGACCAGCCGTCCGGCAGCGGCTGGCGGCGCAGGGCGCCAAGATCGTGCCGACCGCGACGATCCAGGAGAAGGGATGGCGGGCGGTCGCCGACGATCTGGTGGCGGGTCTCAGCAAGGGGCCGGAGAATGTGTTCGTCTCGTTCGATATGAGCGTGCTCGACCCCGGCGATGCGCCGGCATCGGGGCGACCAGTGCCGGGCGGTCTCGCCATGCGCGAGGCGATCCCGATGGTGCGACAGCTCTGCGCGCAGACCAAGGTGGTCGGGTTCGACCTGCTCGATACCGCGCCGATCCTTGACCCGACCTATGTCAGCCGGATGAGCGCCAACTATATTCTCCATGCCTGTCTGAGCGGGATTGCGCTCCGCAAGAAAAAATCCTGACGGTCGTCAAGATTTCTATGGCGGATCGGTGCCGCGCCATACGTCATTTGGGCAATGGCGTGGCCGTGACGGCTATCTAGGCTCGCGACATTGGCGGCAGGAGTCCGCAAAGGGGGACAGGCAGGGTGAATCGGCTTCCCGTCACGAAATTCGGCCTTATGGCTCTGTTTTCCGCGTCGGTCGTGTTCGCGCAGGCGGATGGCGGCCCAGACGGCGCGACGATGAAGGAGACCGAGGCGGGCATCCCGGTCGCCGATCCGCTAGTCAAGGAGAAATGCGGGGCGTGCCACAGCGCCGACGCCAAGGGTAACATGACGCGGATTAGCTGGGTTCGCACGACGCCGGAAGGCTGGTCACAGGCGATCAAGCGGATGGTGAGCCTCAACGGCCTGTCGATCACGCCCGAAGAAAGCCGGGCGATCGTGAAGTCGCTATCCTCCTCGCACGGTCTTGCGCCGGAGGAGGCGCGGCCGGTCATGTATCTGCCCGAAAAGCGGATGCTGGACGAAACGAACATTCCCAACGAGACGATGCGCGGGGCCTGCGCCGCCTGCCACAGTTTTGCCCAGCCTTTGTCCTGGCGGCGGTCGAAGCTGGAATGGAAACAGCTTCAGGACTTGCATGTCGCCCTCTATTCGCAGGCCGACGCGCAATATCGCCGCCCCGCCGAGGATAGCGAACAGCCCGCCGGGCGCGATCCCAAGGACAAGATGAACCGCGGCGAATATGCGCTGACCTATATGCCCAAGGTCGCGCCGCTGCATACGCCCGAATGGGCGGCGTGGAGCGCGCGGCAGCGCAATCCCCGGCTTGCGGGGGAATGGCTGGTGGTGGCGAGCGTGCCGGGCAAGGGGCGCTTCGTGGGCGACTATGTGGTCGCGCCGGGCAAGGCGGCGGACGAGTTCACCACGCAGGTGACGCTGCGCTCGCTGGCCGATGGCACGACCATCAGCCGCAGCGGGACGGGGATCGTCTATGCCGGCTATAGCTGGCGCGGCAGTTCGCAGGGGACCGGCGCGGCGCGGCCCGATGATCTGACCAGCGCAGCGCGGGAGGCGATGTGGTTCGCGCCCGACCAGCAGAGCGCGACCGGACGCTGGTTCTGGGGCAGTTATCAGGAATTCGGCTATGACGTGAAGTTGGTGCGCGCGACCGCCGCGCCGACTGTGCTGGCGGTGGCGCCCGGCCCGGTTAAGGCGGGGGCGAAGGCTGTGCAGGTGCGCATCCTGGGCAATAATCTGCCCGCCGCGCCCGGCGTGGCCGACATCGATCTTGGCGAGGGCGTCAGCGTCACGAAGATCGTGTCGGCAACCCCGAAGGAGCTGGTGGTGACGGCGGACATAGCCCCCGGCGCGACCTCCGGCCCACGCGACGTCAGCATCGCGGGCGCGGTGCTGGAGCAGGCCTTCCCGGTCTATCGCAAGATCGACTATATCAAGGCGACGCCTGAAACGTCGCTGGCGCGGCTCGGGGGGGTTAAATTCCCCAAGGGCTACCAGCAGTTCGAGGCGATCGGCTATGAAAATGGCCTCGACGGCAAGCCGAACACGGCGGATGACATCGCGGTAGGCCCGGTGCCGGCTGACTGGTCGATGCAGGAGTTCATGTCGGTCTATTATGACGACGACACCAAATATGTGGGCGCGCTCAGCCCCACCGCCTTCTTCACCCCGGCCGAGGAAGGGCCGAACCCCGCCCGCCGCTTCGGCCGCAACAATTATGGCGAGGTGTGGGTGGTCGCGACGGCGAAGAATGAGCGCGACAAGTTCGGCAAGCCGCTGAGCGCCCGGTCGTACATGGTGGTGACGGTGCCGCTCTACAAAATGATCGACCAGCCGGAGGTGTCGCGATGACGGTGATGCAGGCACCGGCATATCGCCGCGCAGAATATCATGGCTTTGCGGCGGGCGGCAGCGCGTTCGTCTATCTGGTAAGCGCGGGTGCGATCTTCGAGGTCGATGCCGATGTGCGCGCGGTGCTGGATCGGCTGGAGGGGCAGGAACTGACCCATGCCGACATGATCCGCGCGCTGACGAGCGAAGGCAGGGATGCGGCCGAGGCCGAGGCTTTGGTACGCGAATTGCGCGCGGCGCGGCTGATCCAGCTGGGCGCGGCGGCCCCGGTAATGCCGCAGGCGCCGCCGGCCGACTTCCCGCTCCAGGCGCTGGTGCTGAACGTCACCAACCAGTGCAATCTCGCCTGCACCTATTGCTACGAATTCGGCGCGGACAAGATCGCGACGCCGGCGGGCAAGCCCAAATATATGACGCTGGAGACAGCGAAGGCATCGGTCGATCTGCTGATCGCCGAGGCGGTCGGGCGCAAGGCGGTGCATATCACCTTCTTCGGCGGCGAGACGCTGATGAACTTCCGTCTGCTGCGCGACGTGGTGGAGTATGCCAACGCCGCGACGGCGGCGGCGGGGAAGGGCATCACCTACAGCCTCACCACCAACGCGACGCTGCTGACCGAAGAGATCGTGACTTTCCTGTCCGACAACCGGATCGGCGTCACCGTGTCCATGGACGGCCCGCCTGAGGTGCAGGACAAGCATCGCGTCTACAAAAATGGCAAGGGCAGCTATGCGGTGATCGAGCCGCGCCTGCGGACGCTGATCGCCAACCACCGGACACGCGCGGTGACGGCGCGGGTGACGCTGACCGAGGGCGTGACCGACGTAGTGCGGATATTCCGCCATCTGAAGGACGATCTGGGCTTCCATGAAGTCGGCTTCGCGCCGGTGACGACGGGCGAGGAACGCGCCTATTCGATCGACGGCAAGGGCATGGACGATGTGCTGGCGCAGTTCACCGTGCTGGCCGACGAATGGCTGGAATATGCCCTCCGCGGCGAAGTCCATGGTTTCACCAATGTCAGCGAGACGATCAGCGAACTGATTTCGGGCGTCAACAAGTCGCATCCCTGCGGGGCTGGACTGGGGCTGATGGGGGTCAGTCCGTCGGGTGACCTGTCGCCCTGCCACCGCTTCACCGACGCCGACACGCATGTCATGGGGCATGTGTCGAGCGGGATTGACCGGACGAAGCAGAGCGACTTCCTGGCGCGCGGGCATGTCGAGGCGAAATATGACTGCCAGAGCTGCTGGGCGCGGCCGCTGTGCGCTGGCGGATGCCATCATGAGGCGTTCGTGCGCTACGGCGACACGGGGCACGCCAACCTCCATTATTGCGACTGGATCCGGCAATGGACCGACACCTGCCTGCGCATCTACGGCGAACTGGCGGTGAAGAATCCCGGCTTCCTCGAACGCTTCGCTGAACGAAAGGGCCTGTCATGAAGCATCTCCGGCCGATCAACAAAAAAGCGCGCGCGATTGACGAGGCGGTGACGCAGATCGAGGCGGTGGCGCAGAACCCGGATGACATGGAGGAGGATGTCGTCGCCCTCCAGCAGCAGCCGCGTCCGCATGTGCCGATGGGCTGCACTTTGTCCTTCTCGCCGGGCTGGGAAGTCGATGCAGGGGGCGGCACGGCGGGGCTGTGCCAGCCGGTCGAGCGCGACATATACGATTGCTACGTCACCTGCTTCTGGCCGGTGCAGGTGCCCGACCATGTCAATTATTCGCCCGACTGGGCGAGCAATTGCGCCACCGCCACTAAGGACTGGCGCAACCTGGACCTTGTTTTCCCATGAGGCGCGCCATGACCCTTCGCACCGTTCTTGCCGCTGGCTTGTCGTTGCTGGGCGCGCTGCCAGCGTCCGCCGCGACATTGTTCATGGGCTCCTATCCCGACCAGTTGCTGGTCTTCGATGAAGCCAAGGGCGCGGTGACGAAGAAGCTCACCCTAGCCACCGGACTGCCGACGTCGATGACCCTGTCGGATGACGGCAAGCGCATCTATGTGACGACCATCACCACCAGCGGGATCGAGGTGATCGACACCGCGACGCGCAAGGTGGCAAGCAAGTTCAGCCTCAATGACGGCACGACCCGCTACCGCTTCTGGGGCGGGGTGCCGGACCCGACGGGCCGCTATTTCTACACGTTGCTTACCAAGTTCGAGAAGGGCGTGGATCGCTACACGGTCGGCAAGCCGAGCTGGGGCGTGGTCGATATGAAGACCCAGAAGGTCGCGCGCATGGTCGAGCTGGAGCGGGAGGACGAACGGTCGGGGGGCTGGCGGTCGGCCTACAAGCTGTCGCCCGACGGCAAGTTCCTTTATGTGTTCGGGGAGAAGGTGCTGATCGTCGATACCGCGACGCTCAAGGTCGTGGACCGCATAGACCTTGCGAAGCCCGAAGGCACCGGCCTGGAGAATGTCGGCTTCGGCGGGCCGATGGACACGATCCGCACGCCGGGCCAATATGTGTCGCTGTTCAACGCGGCCGACCCCTATATCCACAACAAGATGTTCGGGCTGGCGCGGTTCGACCTCAACAATCGCCAGTTCGCCTTCACGCCGATCGGGCCTGCGCCCGAAGCTATGGCGGGATTGCAGGTCACGCCGGACGGCAAGCAGGCCTACACCGTCGTCACCAACGGCAAGCTCGGCAACAAGCGCTGCGAATTCTGGCATATGAATATGGCGACCAATGCAGTTGTCGATAAGGCCGAATTTCCGTGCCGCTCCCGCTTCCGCTTCGGCATGTCGATGGATGGGGCCAAGCTCTATATCTATGGCGCGAGCTACGACATCGAAGTCTATGACGCCAAGACGCTGAAGCTGGAAACGACCTGGGATCTGGGCAACGACACTACCGGCGCGGGCATGGTCGCGGTGGAATGACGGTCGCATCCGCAATCGTGGGGAGACGATGACGGCCATCGCCATCCGGGGCAGCGGGATCGCCGCCAGCGGGTGCGCGCATATCTTGACCGGCACGGGTCTTCGGGTCGCAACCGAGGCTGTCCGTCGTCCATCCGTGCCGACGATCATGCTGAGCGATCCGGCGCTGGACCTGATCCGGGGTGTGTTCGACCGGCCCGACCTGTTCGCCGATCGGCCGCGCGTTCGGCGGCGGGTGGTGGCCTGGGGCGGCGGACCGCCGGTGGTGGTGCCCCATGGCGCGGCGCTGGCTTCGGAGGCGCAGGTGCAGGCGGCGCTGGCGGTGCCGACTGCCACCTTTGACGGGCCTGCCGATTTCACCATTCACACGGTGCCGCCTGTGCCAGCCGGGGAGATGCGCGTCTTTGGCGATCGCAACGCGGTGGCGGCGCGGGTGCGGTTGCGCGATTCTGCCTGCGCTGCCGAGGCGCGGATCGAGGCGGTAGAGAGCGGCTGGCTCTATCTGGTGCCGGACGAGGCGCGGATGGGCTGGCTGCTGGGGGTAGGCGGTCCGATCGACGCGCTGCTGGGGCAGAGCGCGCTGATCGCGCCGGTCGTGGACGCCGTGGAGGCGGCGTCCACGCCTTTTGCCGCTTCGCCGCGCCTGAGCCTGCCGTTGCATGGCGACGACTGGCTGGCGTGCGGCACGGCGGCGCTGGGGTTCGATCCGATCTGCGGCGACGGGGTGGCGCAGTCGGTGCGGGAGGCGATACTGGCGGCGGCGGTTGTGGCGGGGATCGCCGAGGGCGGCGACCGGGCAGCGCTGCTCACCCATTATCGCTCGATGCTGATCGCGGCGATGCGGCGGCATTTGCTTTTGAGCGCGCAATTCTACACCAATGGCGGGCAGGGGCTATGGTGGCGGGCGCAGCACGCAGCGCTGATGGAGGGGCATCATTGGTGCACCGGCCTGCTGGCGAAGCTGCCCGAGCCGCGCTTCCTGCTCGACGGGTTCCGCCTGATCCCGCGCGCGGCGGCGGCGTGAGCGATGCCGCGCCGCCCGTCGCCGACTGGCGCACCTACCGGCGGCTGGCGCCCTTCCTGAAGCCCTATCGGGGCGCGTTGCTGCTGGTGCTGGCGATCAGCCTGCTGTCGACCGCGTTGGGGCTGGCGCAGCCTTACCTCTCGAAGCTGATGATCGACCAGGCGCTGCTGAAGCGCGACATGGGGGCTCTGGTCGAGATCGCGGCGATCATGATCGGGGTGACGGTGGCGGGCTTTGTCGTCAACATCCTCGCCAGCTATCGCTACGTCGCGCTGTCGGCGGCGATGCTCTACGATATTCGTGCGGCGCTGCTGCGGCATTTGCAGACGCTCTCGCCGCGTTTCTACGGCAGCTTCCGGCTGGGCGATCTCGTGTCGCGGATGAACAGCGATGTGAGCGACGTGCAGCGCATCGCGTCGGACAGCTTGCTGTCGGTGGTGAGCAACCTGCTGTTCTTCGTCGGCTGCGTGGCGATGATGCTCTGGCTCGACTGGCGGCTGTTCCTCGTAAGCGTGGTGCTGGTGCCCGCCAGCCTCGCCACCTTCTCTTATTATCAGCGGCGGCTGACGGCGCTGACCCGCGAGATGCGGGAGCGGGGGGCGGATCTCGGCAGCCTGCTGGTCGATACGGTGATGGGGATGCGGGTGGTCGCGTCGCTGCGCGCGGGCGAGCATGAGGTGGGGCGGTTCAAGGCGAAGAACGACGCCTTTGTCGGCGCGATGATGCGGATGCAGCTTGCGTCTTTCATGACCGGGGCGCTGCCGGGCACGCTTATGACGGCGGCGACATCGGCGGTGATCCTCTATGGCGGCTGGCGGATCATCGAGGGCGGGATGAGCATCGGCACGCTGGTCGCCTTCATGACCTATCATATGCGGCTGCTGTCGCCCATCCAGACGCTGATGGGGCTGACATCGGGGCTGGCTTCGGCGCGGGTGTCGCTGGGGCGGATATTCGAGCTGTTCGATACCAAGCCCGATGTCGTGGAGCGTGCCGACGCTGCGCCGCTGGTTCGGGCAGGCGAGGTGCGGTTCGAGCGGGTGGGGACGCGCTATGATCGGGACGCGGTGCTGCGCGACATCGATCTGACGATCCCGTCGGGAAGCCTGTGCGCAATCCTGGGGCCGAGCGGGGTCGGCAAGTCGACCATGGCGGACCTGATCGTCCGCTATCTCGACCCGGACAGCGGGCGGCTGCTGGTGAACGGGCGCGACCTGCGCGACTATGCGCTGGACGATGTGCGGCGCGAGATCATCCTGGTCGATCAGGCGCCCTATCTGTTCAACGACACGATCGCGGCCAATATCGGCTTCGCGCTCGAAGGGGTGCGCCAGAGCGAGATCGAGGCGGCGGCGCGTGCGGCGGGGCTGGACGGGTTCGTCGCCGGGTTGCCGCTGGGCTATGACACGCGCTGCGGCGAGCGGGGGGCAGCGCTGTCCGCCGGCGAGCGGCAGCGGATCGTGCTGGCGCGGGCGCTGCTGCGGCAGCCGTCGGTGCTGATCCTGGACGAGCCGACATCGGCGCTGGACAGCGAGACCGAGGCGCTGGTGGCGGGGCGACTGAGGGACGCGCTGCCGGGCGCGACCATCATCGTCATCACCCACAAGCCGGCGCTGGCGGAAATGGCCGATTGCGTGATCCGACTGGCGGACGGGCGGGCGCGGATGGAACAGCGCAGGGCGATGGCCGATGCCTGAGCCGGTGCGGATCGCGGTGATCGACAGCGGGGTTCAGCCCAATCATCCGCATATCGACGCGGCGCGGCTGCTGCCCGGAATCGCCATCGAAGGGGACAAAGCGAACAGCGAGTGGGACAGCTGTGACGCACTCGGACATGGTACAGCCGTGACGGCTGCGATCCAGAGTTTGTCACCTGATTCCAAATGCTTGCCTATGCGTGTGTTCCATGATTCGCTGCGCACGACAGCGCGGGCGCTGGTGCGGGCGATTGATGCGGCAATTGCGGCGGAAGTGGACCTTATCAACCTCAGCCTCGGCACGGTTAATGCGACGCATCAGCATATTTTTGCCGATGCTGTCGAGCGGGCACGAGCGGCCGGAGTGCTGATCGTCGCGGCGCGGGCGGTGGATGGGACACCCTGCTATCCGGGCAGCCTGGACGGGGTGATCGGCGTGTCGCCCGACTGGGATCTGCCGCGCGACAGATGGGAGGCGCGAGACGGTTTCTTCTACGCTTCGGGCCATCCCCGGCCGATTCCGGGGGTGCCGCAGCGGCGCAATCTGCACGGCGTTTCCTTTGCCGTCGCCAATATGAGCGGGCTGATCGCGCGGGGCGGGCGGGCGGAGGTGGCGCGCTGGCGCGATCAGGCCGCGCCGAAGCCGATCACCCGCTCGACCATCCAGAAGCAGCCGATCGCGCCGGTGGCATAGAGCGCCGCCGCCCGCGCAGGCGCCGCCAGCGATATGGCGCGCAGGCCCGCCAGCGCCGCCATGATCGCGCCGACGAATGCGAGCTGCCCGGCCTCTACGCCGAGGTTGAAGAAGATCAGCGCCGATAGCCTCTCGTCCGCCTGGACGCCCAGCTCGCCGAGCGCGGTCGCGAAGCCAAGGCCATGGAGCAGGCCGAACAACGAGACCACGACGAGCTGGCGGTTGAAGGCGAAGCGCTGCCGCCCCTTGCCGATCAACAGCGCCTCGCGCGCCATGAAGGCGATCGAGAGAGCAATGGCGGCCTCGACCGGGGGCACCGGCGCGCGCACCAGGTCAAAAAAGGCGAGAGCGAGCGAAATCGAGTGGCCGGTGGTGAAGGCGCTCACAAGCCAGAGCAACTGGCGTCCGCGCGCCAGCAGCGCCAGGCACAGCACGAAGGCGAGATGGTCCCAGCCGAGCCAGATATGCCAGACACCCTGCGCCAGAAATTCAGGGGCGATCTGGCCGATCGGGCGGGCCTGCGCGGCGGTCTCGCCCACCGGCACGGCAATGCCGTTCGCGTCGCCGGTGAGGCTGCGGTCGACCTGCGCGCCCATGACATTGGTGACGAAGCGGCCGCCATCCGCTTTCCAGCGGGTCTGGATCATGTCGCCGGCGCGGAACGGGCGGTCGCAGGAAAATTCGATCGCATATTGCGCGCGGCCGCCGCCGGTCTGGCGAGTCATGCCGGTCTGCTGGCAGCCCTCGGGCAAAGTGACGGGCGCGGGCTGGCCCACCGTTTCGGGGACGGCGGCGGTGAATTCATAAGTGCCGGGGTCTTCGCCGCGCGTCAGGGCGAAATCGGCGGACAGGAAGATGTCGGCGAGCGCCGGCCCTGGCAGCAGCGCCGCCAGCGCCAGCAGCAGCAGCGCGGCGAGCTTATTCTTCGACATCGAACTTCTCCCTGAGCCCCGCCAGCGCCTTCCCGATGGCGGCGTTGCTGTGGGCGATCATATAATCCTGCCGCACCTGATCCCTGATCGCGGGGAAGGGGATCATCGCGGACGCGACGCGCTCGCCGCGCCGGACGAAATGCCAGCCGCGCGGCGACGCGATCGGGCCGATCCACTCGCCCTGCGGCGCGACCTTCAGCCGATCGACGAAGGGCTGGCCGAAAATGCCGCGCACCATGGAGTCGCCATAGCGCGGATAGTCGCGGCCAAGCCAAAAATCGTCGCCCTCGATTGTTTCGCCGGCGTTGAGCCGGGCGAGCAGCAGGCCGGCGTCGGCGGGCTTTTGCTGGCGGAAAATCTGGGTGAAGCTGGTGCGCGGTTCGGCGCGGTAGAGCGGCAGGTGGGTAGCGTAATAGTCGATCAGCTGCTCCTCGGTCGGCTCGGGCGGCGCGCCGGCGATGAGGTAGCGGACCTTGTCGACCAGCCGCTTGCGCGTCTCGCTATCAGTGAGGTGCATGTCGCGGTCGATCGCTTCGCGGAACAGCAGCTCCTCGGCGATATAGTCGGCCTTGAGCTTCGCTCGGTCGGCGGCGCTGACGCTGCGGCCGGTCAGCGCCTCCAAATCGGCGACCTGCGCCTGCTCGATCTCCGGCGTGTAGACGACCGGCGGCTTTTCAAGGCGCTGGATCAGCTGATAGCCGCCGAACAAACCCGCGCCAGCGAGAAGGAAAGCGAAGAGCGGATCGCGCGCGACACGCCCCAAGAGTGGGAAAAGTCGGGGGAAGGCGCGCGCCTTGCCCGCCGCTTTGCTCAGTCTGTCAGCCCTGCTCGCCATAGGCCGAGTTTAGGGGGAAGCGGGACGGACAAGCCTACGTCAAATGACGCATACGGGGGTTTGCCGCCTTTCCATAGCCTTTCAAGCGACCGAAGCGCCTCAGCGCCGCGAGCGGCCTGACCGGGGAGACCATCACATCATGATCCGTTCCAAGCTGCTTGTGCTTGCCTCTTCCGCCTGCGCGCTGGCGCTGGCTTCCTGCTCGGGCGGCGGTGGCGGATCGGGCGCGCCGGCGGGGGACAGCGTGTCGGTGGGCGTGCTCCAGTCGCTGACCGGCACGATGGCGATCAGCGAGATCACGGTCAAGAACGCTGAGATGCTGGCGATCGAGGAGATCAACGCCGCCGGCGGGGTGATGGGCAAAAAGGTCAACGCCGTGGTCGAGGATGGCGCGTCCGACCCGTCGACCTTCGCGCAGAAGGCGTCGAAGCTGATCGAGAGCGACGGTGTATCGACCGTGTTCGGCGGCTGGACCTCCGCCAGCCGCAAGGCGATGCTGCCGGTGTTCGAGCGGACCAAGAACCTGCTCTGGTATCCGGTCCAGTTCGAGGGCAATGAATGTTCGCCCAACATCATGTATTCGGGCGCGCAGCCCAACCAGCAGGCGTTGCCCGCGCTCGAATGGGCGGTGAAACAGGGCTATAAGAGCTTCTTCCTGGTCGGGTCCGACTATGTCTATCCCCGCACCGCCAACCTGATCCTGAAAAAACATATCGAGAAGGGCGGGATGGCGGTGCTGGGCGAAGCCTATGTACCGCTGGGCGGAACCGACTTTTCGGGCGTCATCGCCAAGATCGGGCAGGCCAAACCCGCGATCATCATCAACACGCTGAATGGCGACAGCAATGTCGCCTTCTTCAAGCAGTTGCAGGCGGCAGGCATCAGCACCAAGACGATGCCGGTCATGTCCTTCTCCATCGGCGAGCAGGAAGCCAAGGCGATGGGCGCGGCGCTGGTCGAGGGCAGCTATGCGGCGTGGAATTATTTCCAGAGCCTGCCGGGCGAGGCCAACGCCAAGTTCATCGCCGCCTATCAGGCGAAGTTCGGCAAGGATGCGGCGATCACCGATCCGATGGTGCATGGCTATCTGGACGTCTATGCGTGGAAGGCGGCGGTGGAGAAGGCCAAGAGCTTCGATCCCGATGCGGTGCGCAAGGCGGCGGCGGGGCTGGGCGGGTTTGAAACGCCTATGGGCAAGGTGAGCTTCGCGGCCAACCAGAGCCTGACGCAGAAAGCCTATATCGGGAAGCTGAAGGCCGATGGCCAATTCGAGATCATCGCCGACAGCGGCAAGGACATCGCGCCCGAGCCTTATGATGCGCTGGCGTTTCCGGGCAAGAGCTGCAAGCTTTGAGCGCGAGATGAAAGGCCAAAACCCGTTCGGGCTGAGCCTGTCGAAGCCCTACACTGAGCGTAGCGAAGTGGCTTCGCTCCGCTCAGCCAAGCCCTTCGACTTCGCTCAGGGCGAACGGACCTAGGCAGATGGACTCCCTCTTCCTCAACCAGTTGTTCAATGGCGTGTCGCTGGCGTCGCTCTATTTGCTGGCGGCGCTGGGGCTGGCGCTGTCGTTCGGGCTGATGCGCGTCATCAACATGGCGCATGGCGAGATGCTGATGCTGGGGGGCTATCTGGCGTGGCTGACCCTGCTGGTTGTGCCGGGCGCGGCGGGCATAGTGCTCGCGATACCCGTCGCGTTCGTTGGCGCGGCGGCGATGGGCGGGTTGATCCAGTCGGCGCTGATCCGGCGCCTGTCTGCCCGTCCGCTTGACACGTTGCTGGCGACATGGGGCGTCAGCCTGATCCTGCAACAGGCCGCGCGCGACCTGTTCGGCGCGATCGGGGTGGAGGTGCGCGCGCCGGAATGGCTGAGCGGCAGCTTCATGGTCGGCGGCGTTACGTTGCCTTCGGCGCGGCTCTTCATCATCCTGGTCGCGGCGCTGGTGCTGGCGGGACTTGCGCTGCTGCTG
This sequence comes from Sphingobium sp., assembly GCF_036170395.1. GTDB lineage: Bacteria > Pseudomonadota > Alphaproteobacteria > Sphingomonadales > Sphingomonadaceae > Sphingobium. Next base: position 23,157 of record NZ_JAVHPD010000001.1, on the reverse strand, counting down.
CTCAGGACGCGGATCGGGCTGCTGGTGCGCGCAGTCAATCAGGACCGGATGATGGCGTCCGCAGTGGGGATCGACGTGCGGCGGGTGGATTTTACCATCTTCTGCCTCGGCTCCGGGGTGGCGGGGCTGGCCGGGGTGATGCTGGCGCTGCTCGGGCCGGTGACCCCCAATGTCGGGCAGAGCTATATCATTCCCGCCTTCCTCGTCGTCGTCATGGGCGGGCTGGGCAGTATCGTCGGGACTACGGCGTCGGCGATCATCCTCGGCCTCTTCGCCGCGCTGGCGCAGATTTTCGTCGATGTGAGCGTGGCGCAGATGCTGCTGCTGGTGTTCGTCATCCTTTTCATCCAGGTCCGGCCACAAGGGGTGATCGCGGTCAGGACGCGGCAACTCGATGCCTGACCTGTCGCGCTTTCAGGCCGCACGGCCGGCGTTGCCGTGGCTGCTGCTGGGGCTGGCGGTCGCCGCGCCCTTCGCGCTGTCGGCCTATGATCTCAACCTGCTCGCGCGCTTCATGGCGATGGCGATCCTGGCGCTGGGCCTCGTCCTCATCTGGGGGCATGGCGGCATATTGAGCCTGGGGCAGGGGGTGTTCTTCGGGCTGGGCGGCTACGCCATCGCCATGCACATGAAGCTCAGCGACCTGCCGCAGGGGGAGATACCCGACTTCATGCTGTGGAGCGGGCGCGAGAGCCTGCCCTTCTGGTGGACGCCCTTCGCCAGTCCCGTGTTCACGCTGGCGGCGATCCTGATCGTGCCGATGCTGGTCGGCGCGCTCTTTTCCTGGGCGGTGTTCCACCGGCGAGTGGGCGGCACCTATTTCGCGCTCATCACGCAGGCGCTGGCGCTCGCTTTCTCCACTCTCATCATCAGCCGGCAGGATGTGACCGGGGGGTTCAACGGGCTCACCGATTTCTATTCGATCTTCGGCTTCGGGCTGGCGAGCCCCGGCACCGGGCCAGGGCTGTACTGGGTGACGCTGGCGATATTGTGCGCGGCGTTCGTGGGCCTGCGCTGGTTGCTCGCCTCGCGCTTCGGCATATTGCTGCGCGCGGCGCGCGACGGGGAGAATAGGGTGCGGTTCCTGGGCTATAGCCCGACGCCGTTCAAGGTCGTGGCGTTCGCGATTGCGGCCTTGCTGGCGGGGGTCGGCGGGGCGCTGTTCACGCTGCACGCGGGCGTGGTGTCGCCCGCGCTGATCGGGGTGGTGCCGTCGATCGAGATGGTGGTGTGGGTGGCGATCGGCGGGCGGTACAGCCTCGCTGGCGCGATCGTCGGCGCGTTGCTGGTCAATCTGGCGCGCGACGCGGTGTCGAGCGCCTTTCCTGAACTCTGGCTCTACCTGATGGGGGCGCTGTTCATCTTCGTGGTCACCCTGCTGCCGCAGGGGTTGGCGGGGCTTGCGAAGGGCAAGGGGGCATGAGCGGATCGGCGGTGTCCGAACTGCTGCTGAGCGTCGATGGCGTAACCATCGACTATAGCGGGTTCAAGGCGCTCGACCATTTCAGCATGACGCTCAATCGCGGCGAAACGCGGGTGGTGATCGGCCCCAATGGCGCGGGAAAATCGACCTTGTGCGACACGATCATCGGCCGGGTGCGGCCGAGCGAGGGGAGGGTGATCTTCAAGGGCGAGGAGATACAGCGGCTGCCCGAACAGCAGATCTTAGCGCGGGGCATATGCCGCAAGTTTCAGGCGCCGGGCGTGCTGCCGAGCTTGAGCGTGCGCGACAATCTGGCGCTGGCGGCGCGGCGCGACCGGCGCTGGTGGAAGAGCCTGCGGTCGGGCATATCGGCGGACGAGCGGCTGGCGGTGGAAGAGGCGCTGGAGAGCGTGAAGCTCACTCACCGCGCCGATGTCGACGCGGGCACGCTGGCGCATGGCGAGAAGCAGTGGCTGGAGATCGCAATGGTGGTGGCGACCGGCGCGGAGCTGCTGCTGCTGGACGAACCGACCGCCGGCATGGGACCGGCCGAGACGAGCCGCACCGCCGAATTGATCCATGGCCTTGGCGAAAGCCGCACGGTGCTGGTCATCGACCATGATATGAGCTTCGTCGAGCAGCTCGCCGCGCCCGTTACGGTCATGCATCAGGGCAGGTTCCTGAAGCAGGGCAGCATCGCCGAGGTGCGCGCCGATCCGCAGGTCGCAGCCGTCTATCTGGGGCATGTGGCGTGAGCGGGCCGCTGCTGGAGCTGAGCGGCGTGTGCGGCGCTTATGGGCAGAGCCAGGTGCTGTGGGATGTCGATCTGGCGCTGGAGCGCGGGCAGGTGATGGCGCTGATCGGGCGCAATGGCGTGGGCAAGACGACGCTGCTCCATACGATCATGGGGACGCGCTCTTCCATGGCAGGCAGCATCCGCTTCGACGGGCGGGACGTGGGGCGGCTGGGCGCGCATCAGCGGGCGCGGGCGGGGATCGGCTTCGTGCCGCAGGGTCGGCATGTGTTTCCGCAGCTGACGGTGATGGAGAATCTGGAGACCGGCCTGTCCGCGCTGGCGGGGCGGGGGAAGGGGGCCGGCCGGGTGCCGCAGCATATCTTCGACCTGTTCCCCAAGCTCTGGGACATTCGCGGGCGCGCGGCCGGCTTTCTGTCGGGCGGCGAGCAGCAGCAGCTTGCCATCGGCCGCGCGCTGGCGGGCGAGCCGAGCCTGTTGCTGCTGGACGAGCCGACCGAGGGCATCCAGCCCAATGTTGTGCAGCAGATCGAGGCGGCTCTGGTCCACGTCCGCGATCAGATGGGCATGGCGGTGCTGGTGGTGGAGCAATATCTGGATTTTGTCTGGCGCTTCGCCGACCGCTATAGCGCGATGCAGAATGGCCGGATCATCCGGCAGGGCGATATCGCGCAGGAGCGCGCGGCGGATGTCGCGCATCTGGTGCAGATATAGTCAGCGCACGGGCGTCCAGGTCTGGGTCTTGCAGAAGAAGGCGATGCAGCCCTGAACCTTGAGCGTGCCGTTGGGGTTGCGGCTGACTTTCGAGGCATAGCTCTTGCCGCTTTCGGGGTCGTAGATCGTACCCTTCCAGATGTCGCCGGCATCCTCGAAGCCGGACAGCAGCGCGAGGCCGACGAGCGGCTTCGATCGCAGCGCGGGATCAGGATTCTTGATGTCGGTGGGCGCGCGGCCGGGGGTGGGCTTGACGATCCGTTCGATCCGGCCGCACAGCTGCTTGCCGCAGGGCGCGATAGCGACGATTGCCTTGCCGTCCACCGTGGCCCAACGGCCGGTGACGGGCTGGGCGGCCTGCGCGGTGGTGGCGAGGCTTGCCGATGCGAGGGTGATAAGGGCTGCCAAAGCCAGCTTCATGCGATCCACTCCTTTTTCTTTGGCGATGATGTCCTTCAAAGACCCAGAACTAAAATCCTCCCCTGTAAGGGGAGGTGGCTGGCCGCAGGCCAGACGGAGGGGTGTCCAGCTATCGATAGGGCGACACCCCTCCGTCACGCGCTTCGCACGCGACACCTCCCCTTCCAGGGGAGGATGCCCTGCTCGGCACACGACACCAGCTTTGCAAAACACATAATTGCCTTTTCATTAAGTCATCGGAATAGGCGGGAAAAAGGACGCCCGCCACCGCCTTTTTCGGGCGGGGCGGGGGGCAAGTGTCGCGACGCTACGGCAAAGCCGATGGGCGTCGGCGGATTTTTCAGAAGGCCTTGCTGATCGAGCAGGCGGCCGGACCCAGAATGACGACGAACAGCGTCGGCAGAATGAAGAGGATCAGCGGCACGGTCATGATCGCGGGCAGGCGGGCAGCCTTTTCCTCCGCGCGCATCATGCGTTCGTGGCGGAATTCAGCCGAAAGGACGCGCAGCGCCGAGGCAAGCGGCGTGCCGTATTTTTCGGTCTGGATCATCGTCGTGACGACGCCCTTGACCGCGTCGAGCTTCACGCGGGTCGCGAGATTCTCAAACGCCATGCGGCGTTCGGTGAGGAAGCTGAGTTCGATCGCAGTCAGCTGGAACTCGTCGCCCAGTTCCGGGTATGCCTTGCCCAGTTCGCGCGCGACGCGGCTGAAGGCGGCATCGACGGTGAGGCCGGCTTCGGCGCAGATGACGAGCAGGTCGAGCGCGTCGGGCAGCCCCTTGCGGATCGCGGCGGCGCGCTTCTGCACCTTGTTGTCGATGAAGATGTCGGGCGCCTTATAGGCGAGCAGCAGCGCGACGGCGAAGGCGAAGAAGCGCTTCAATGGCCCCCATTCGGGCTGGATGCCGACGCCATAGAGCAGGACCGCAGCCAGACCGCCGATCACGATCGGCAGGATCATGCGGCCGAAGATGACGGCGACGGCCCAGTCCTTCGAGCGGATGCCGGCCTGCGCGAGGCGGATCTGCGCGTCCTTGAGCTGGTCGTCCTGAAGCACCTTGAGGCTCGACAGGAAGGAGCGCATCTGATCGGTCGCCTGGTTCTTCTTGACCAGTTTGGCGCGGCGCTTGGCGGTCGAGGCGGTGATGCCGGCCTTGAGCTGTTCGCGGCGGTCGTTGAGCGCTTTCACGCGCTTGGCCATCGGATCGCGCACCGTCATCACCGCATAGAGGGCGGCGAGGACAGCGAGCGTCGCCAGCGCGGCGAGCAGCGTGCCGAAATCGGTGGCGGTCAGCCCGAAGAGGGTTCCGGCGGGAGGGGCGGCTTCCATGATCGTTCCTTGCTCCCGCTCAAATCTCGAAGTTGATCATCTGGGCCATGATGAAGGCGCCGATGCCCATCCAGATCATGCCGCCGATGCCCACGACCTGCATCGTGCCGAGGCCGAAGATGCCGGTCGGATCGGGGGTGAAGAACGGGAGCATATAGTCGTAGTTGACGTAGCAGATCATCGCGAAGACGAGGAACGGCAGCGCGCCGATGATATAGGCCGACGCCTTCGATTCCGAGGACATGGCGCGGATCTTGAGCTTCATCTGCGCGCGCTGGCGCAGCACGGTCGCCAGGTTCGACAGGGTTTCGGCGAGGTTGCCGCCGGTTTCCCGCTGGATCGACAGAGTGATGACGAAGAACTGGAATTCGGCGGTGCCGAGGCGATCGGCGGTCTCTTGAAGCGCTTGCTCCATCGTCTTGCCGATCTTGATGCGTTCGGTGATGAGCTTGAACTCTTCGCCCACCGGCCCCGGAATTTCGCTCGATATGACGCCCAGAGTCTCGCCGATCGGCAGACCCGAGCGCAGGCCGCGGGTCAGCAGTTCGAGCGCGTCGGGGAATTTGGCGGTGAACTTGTCCACCCGCTTCTTGATAACCACGCCGACCCACCAGTGGGGGAGGCCGAGACCGGCGGCGAGGCCGACCATCATCGCGAACAGGAAGGGAAAGCCGCGCAGGACGAGGAAAGCGGTGATTAGCAGGGCTATGACCGCGCAGGTCGTCATATAGCCGTTGAGCGTCCACTTCTTGCCCGTCATCCGCAGGCGTTTGGTCAGATTTTCGGGGTTCGGGACGAGCGAGGAAAGAACCTTCATCTCGGTGCCGGTGGGGCGGTTGGAGATGGCGCGGCGCATCCGCGCTTCGAGCATCGCCTCGGCCGAATCGCTGTGCCGCCCGCGGATCATGGCGACGCGCCGCTTGCGCGCCTTTTCAGGCGACGGGCCGGCGAAGGCGAAGGCCGCCAGACCCACCATCGTGGCGATCAACACCGCTATCAGGATGAAATTGCCGTCCATCTGGTCGCCTGTTCATTCAAGGAAGCGTCGCCGTCCCATAAGGGGCGGCGTGCGCCATCAATCGTCCTGCGCCACCTTGTCCTTGCGGCGCGAGGGGATCATCGATTTGAAATCCAGCTTGCCGAGGAGGGAGTCGCCCTTCTTCACGCTCGCCTTCGCGCCGCCCTTGGCCGGCGCATCGGCGGCCGCGCCGGCATCCGCCGCGCCGAGCACTTCGTCGAGCATCGCCGTGCAGGCGGCGCCGAGCTTGCTGCCCTTGGCGGTCTCCGCGATGGTCTTGCCGAGCTTGGCCGCCTGCGCGGCGACGCGCAGGTCGAAGGGGATTATCAGGTCCACCTTGCGCTCGATCGACTGCTCGAAATCCTTGCGGCTGATTTCGGGCGAGCCGGCATGAACCCGGTTGGCGACCACGATCACCCGGCCCTGCGGCGCGTTGCTCTTGAGCCAGGACAGGATGCGGATCGTGTCGCGCGCGGCCGCCAGCGTCAGCTCTGTCACCACCAACGTCACATTGACGTCGGTCATGAGGTGCGGATGCTGGATCAGCATGCCCCGCGGCAGGTCGATGACGCTGCATTCGAAGGCCAGGCGAAATTCTTCCAGCAGCTGGTAGAAGGCGCCGCCGTCGGTCAGCATCGGCTGGCTGATCGGCGCTTCGGCCGACAGGATCGCCAGCGTGTCGCTCGCCCGCACCATCGCGCGTTCGATGAACAGGCCGTCGATGCGGCTGGGATTCTCGATCGCGTCGGTGAGGCCACGGCCCGGCTCCAGGTCCATCGCCAGCGCGTTGGTGCCGAAATGGACGTCGAGATCGAGCAGCGCGGTCGGGCGCTTCTTCTTTTCCGACAACAGCCAGGCAAGCGAGGTCGCGACGCTGGACGCGCCGACGCCGCCGCGCGTGCCGATCACCGCGATGGTGCAGTGCGGACGTTCCGGGCCGGTGTCGCGCGGCGCCATGAACACCGCCTGCGCCTGGGTCAGCGCGTCGCGCAGCTGATCCGCGCCGAAGGGCTTCAGGAGATAGTCCTGAATGCCGCTGGCGACGAGATCGCGATAAAGGCGAACGTCATTGACCTGGCCGGCGGCGATCACCACCGTGCCGGGCTCGCAGACTTCGGCAAGGCTGTTGATGTCGTTCAGCGGATCGCCGCTTTCGGACATGTCGACGAACAGGATCTGGGGCGAGGCGGTGATCGACAGGCTCTGGACCGCGTTGCGCATCCCGCCCTTGTTCACCTTCTCGGGCGCCCAGCCCAGTTCGGATGCGACCGCGCGCAGCAGGTCGAAGCTGTGATCGTCGCAGACGAAGGCGTGGAACGGGTCACGCTGTCCCGTCATGCCGGGTTTCCAGGGTGCGTTCATGTTACTGGCCTCCTGCGGTGATCTGCTTGAGGTCGCCCGCACCGCTGGGCGCCTTTTCACGATAGGCGGAAATGGCGCGGTTCGAGGTCGCAGTGCGAAGATCGCTGTCGGTCGTCTGGCCGCGCACGAGGTCTTCGGGGTTGGCGACCATCGCCGCCCAGTTGCTGTTGACGCCGCAACCGAAATTGGCCCCGCCGCCCAAGGTCATGTTGGTTTCCTGCGTGTCGCGCCAGTCGGGGCAGCTCGGCACCCGGGCCGTCGCGCGGCGGACGATCAGGCGGACGCTGCCGGCAGGCGCTGCGCCGGCCGCGCCGGAACTGTCCTCGCCGACCAGCAGGCCGTAGCGCGCAGCGACGTCGGCGATGGCGTCGCGGATGGCGGTGTCATAATAGCCGGCATCGGCTGCGACCGCGACCTGATCGCCATAGCCGAGACCGATCGAGGCGAACCAGTCGTTCAGGCGCACCATTTCCTGCGGCGAAAGGCCGCCGGGGCCGACCAGAGCGTCATAGGTGTAGGCGCTGTGGCTGACGACGGGCTGATGCACCGAATCGACGCTGCGGTTGGTTTCGCGTTTGCGGCCGGCGGCCTCGGCCGTCATCGGCAGCGCAGCGATGAGGACGAGGGTCAGCGCGGTCAGGCAGCGACGGGTGGAGAGGGGAGAAGTCATCGGGTCTATCCTTCCGTCAGAAGCTGAAGCCGGGGGTCACAGGCCCCTTGCCGGTGGAGCGGGCGGCGACCGGCGGCAGCGGCGCTGCGGCCTGCGGGCCGGGCGCGGGCGTGGGACCGGTGGGGCCGCGCTGCGGTTTGTTGCCCGGATGCCCGCTGATGCCGTCCTGCCCCTGTTGCAGCAGCAGGCCCTGAAGCTGGGTGGCGTTGCGGAAGCCGTCGGTCGGCAGGCGCACGTCCTGCGCGTTCATCGGCTTCACCAGATAGGGGGTTACGACGATCACCAGTTCGGTCTCGTTGCGCTGGAAGCTGCGCGACTTGAACAGGCTGCCCAGGATCGGAATGTCGCCGAGGCCCGGCACTTTGTCGACGCCGTTGCTGGTTTCCGCATTCAGCAGGCCCGCGATCATGAAGGCCTGGCCCGAACCCAGCTCGACGGTGGTCTCGGCTGTGCGACTTTTCAGCGCAGGGACGTTGGCGTTGACCGAGAAGTCGAGGCTCGACACGGTCGGACGGACGCGCAGAGAGATGCGGCCATCGGCAAGCACGGTGGGGGTGAAGGCAAGCTGCACGCCATATTGCTTGAATTCGATGCTGTTGCCCGAGGACGGTCCGTTGTTCACCGTGTAGGGATATTCGCCGCCCGCAAGGAAGCTGGCGGTTTCGCCCGACAGCGAGGTCAGGTTGGGCTGCGCCAGTGTAGACGCAAGGCCGCTCGACTCCGCGAGATCCAGCGCGGCAGCAACGTCGATGCCCAAGATGCGGGCAACGCCGCCAATGCTGTAGCTGCCGTCAAACACTTGGTTGAAGGTCCAGTAGCTTGGCGTCCCGGTAACGGTTGAGGTGCCGTCTGAGTTCACCGTCGCGGTAGTATCCCCCCGATTGTAGGTGGCAAACGCGCGCCTGCCGCCTCCAACATAGCCTGCCGTGCCAGAGCTGCGATCGACCGAAGCAAGATTGACGCCGATCTTGTGGCCGACATCCTTGCTGACTTCGGCGATCTTGACCTGGAGCATGACCTGCAACGGCGTCGCCATGCGGAGGCGGCTGACGACGGTCACGTCCTTGCCGACGAACGCCTGGGTCAGGCGTTCGGCCTCGGCCGCGTCTTCGGGCGCCTGGATGGTGCCGGTGAGCAGGACCATGCCGTTCATCTTGTTGACCGCAATGTCCGCGCCGGGCATCGCCAGGCGGAGCATGTCGTCGATGCTGGTCAGGTTGTTGCCGACCCGGACCGTGCCCGAAAACAGCACCTTGCCATTCTTGGCGGTCGCAAAGACGGTCGTTTCGCCGGCCTTCTTCGCAATCAGGTAGAGCTGGTTCTGCGAGCGGACATGGACGTCCACCACTTCGGGATTGGCGATCACCACGTCCGACATGGCCGAGCCGAGGTTCACCACCCGGCTGCCGCCGACCGACATCAGGATCGCATTGTCCTGCGTGCTGGAGGGAGCGGCGTTGAGCGCCGTGGTGGGGGCCGCGACCGCCGCGACCGCAAGGCCGAGCGCGATCGCCGGAGCGGCGAGGCGCGGGGCGCGATTATGCAAGCTCTTCATCTCACTTACCCCCGACCGGAACTTCGGTCACATTGGTGCCGCGCGCGACGCGGATCACTGGTCCCTTGAAAGCGACCGTGCCGACTGGCGCGCCATTGGCGGCCATCATGGACGGGATCGGCGCTTCGGCTTTGGCCGGCACGCTGCTGCGCTGGTAGCGCGAGACATCGGCGCCGGTCGAATAGGTGGAGCCGCGATCGACCGGGCGCGCCGCGAGCTTCGCGATCAGCGCCTTTTCGGCGTTCGGATTGGCGCTGCCAGGCAGGTCGACATCGGTGCCGGCGATCGCCGCGTCGAGATCCGACGCAGTGTCGGCGATCGAGCGGAGCGACATGCTGAGCGACCCGATGGTCTGTGCGACCGCGATCTTCTCCGCGATCTTGGGCGTCACTTCGACAGTGACGTTGGAATAGGTCTGGACCACCGGCTTGCCGTCTTCGCCCATCGCGTCCATGCGCTGGTCGGTGGCGAGCACGCGCAGATTGCGCAGGATGGTTTCGGACACCTTGAGCGGTTCGCCGTCGCCGCCGCCCGACACGCTTTGCGTCAGGACCAGATCAACGCGGTCGCCGGGGAAGACGAAGCCCGCGACCGAGCTTTGCGCCGACACCGGCACCGTCACGGCGCGCATGCCCGGCCCGAGCGCAGCGGCGAGGAAGCCGCGTTCGCCCGGCTTCACGAGCGCGCCCTGGGTCAGCGGCTGCCCGGCCGTGATGGCGGTGCGCACGACGCTGCCGGCGAGCTTGGCGGGATCGGCCTGGCTTTTCAGATAATAGGCCTGTTCGACCAGATCCTTGGGCCAGGGCTGGAAGCGGAAGCTCTCCGCGTCCAGGATGGTGCCGACCGGCAACGCCTTGGTCGCCACCAGGACGTGCGGCAGTTCGGCCTCATTCGGCATGGCCGCAGCGTTGACCTGCGGCGCGCTCGATGAACTCAACATGCTGCGCGCAAGCAAGGCGGTAGTGACGGCTATGATAAGCGCCCCCACCAGCAGCACGATCTTCTTAGCGTCCATGACGAAATTCGCCTCCCTCAAATGGGTGCACTGCCCCCGGCACCCTACTCATCACGCAAATTGGTTAAGATATCGTTCGCCAATCACCCACAAAGCCGCGACCGAAATGGCGACGCCGTAGGGTATTTCCGGCTGACCCTGTTTTTTGGCGATCCTGTGATGGATGATCGTAACCAGGGTTACGAGCCCGCCGAGCATCGCCATCAGGACGAGCAGCGACAGGGTCACCTGCCACGGGAACCAGAGCGCCAGCGCGCCGAGCAGCTTGACGTCGCCGCCGCCCATCAGGCCGAAGGCGAAGAGCGCGGCGAACAGGGCGAACACGACAAGGCCGGCGAGCAGTTGCACCGCCATGTCCGGCCAGGGCGACGCACCGCAGGCGATCCACCAGGGCAGCGCCAGCAACGCGATCGCGAAGTTCAGCCGGTTGGAGATGATGCGCGCGCGCAGGTCCGTGATCGCCGCGACGATCAGCAGCGCGCCCAGGACGGCGACCAGCGCCAGTCTGAAAAAATCCCCCGACATGGGGCTTGTCCCTAGACCAGATGGCTTACCAAAGCGTAACCATGCGCCCCATGGATTCGCCTGATTTCCCCGGCCTTGCCGCCGTACCGTCCTTCGACCGGCGCGCTTGGCCGATGGGTGGGCGGCTCGATTACTGGACCGCGCCCGACGGCTGGCCGATCCGCCGCTATCGGCTGGGCAGCGGTGCGCGCGGGCGGATGCTGGTGCTGGGCGGGCGCGGCGACATGATCGAGAAATATCTGGAGGTCATCCACCATTGGGCGGAGCGGGGCTGGGCCGTCACCAGCTTCGACTGGCGCGGGCAGGGCGGATCGGGCCGGCTGACCGACGACCCACTGTGCGGGCATATCGGGGATTTCGGCCACTGGATCGCGGACCTTGCCGCGCTGGCGGCCGAGTGGCGAGCCGAGGGTGATGGGCCTTGCGTGATGGTCGGCCATTCTATGGGCGGGCATATGCTGTTGCGCGCGTTGGCCGAGGGGTTGGAGCCGCCCGATGCCGTGGTGCTTACCGCGCCGATGCTGGGGCTGCACAGCGCGCCGCTGCCGCTGTGGCTGGCGCATCTGGTCGCGCGGGCGATGGTGGCTCTGGGGCAGGGGGAGAAGCAAGCCTGGACCCAGAAGGAAGGGTCCGAGCGGCTGAACCGCATCCGGCAGAAACGACTGACCCACGATCCCGAGCGCTATGCCGACGAATTGTGGTGGCGGGACCATAGCCGGGACGTGGCGCTGGGGCCGCCGAGCTGGACCTGGGTGTTGCAGGCACTGGAATCCACGCGGGCGCTGGCGCGAGGGGATGCGGTGGCGCGGATCGCCGCGCCGATGCTGATCCTGGCGACGAAGGCTGACGCATTGGTATCGACGCCGGCGATCCGGGCGATGGCGGCGCGTATTCCGGGCGCGCGGCTGCACATCTATGGCAGGGAGGCCGCGCACGAGATTTTGCGCGAGATGGACCCGGTTCGGCTGGACGCGCTGAAGCGCATTGACGGCTTTCTGGACGAGGTTGCCAGGTGAGCCGGCCCGATATCGTGATCGTCGGCGGCGGCATGGCGGGGGCGAGCCTGGGGGCGGAGTTGGCTGCCTTTGCCAGAGTGACGATCCTGGAGATGGAGGATCGGGCGGGATATCATGCCACCGGGCGTTCGGTCGCCTTTTGGGAGGAGACCTATGGCGGGGCGGTGGTGCAGCCGCTGACTACCGCATCGGGGGCGATGCTCGCGTCGCCTGATGCCGATTTTCATGAGGGTAGTTTCCTGTCGCCGCGCGGGTCGCTGCATATCGGGCGGGCGGGGGACGAGGGGCTGCGCGACGCCATGATTGCCGAGTTCGCCGGCGCGGTCGATTTGCGGCCGGTCGATCCGCAGGGGCTGGTGCCGGGGTTGCGGCCTGAGTGGACCGTGGGCCTGATGGAGGCGAGTTGCCAGGACATCGAGGTGGCGGCGCTGCACCAGGCCTATTTGCGGCGCTTCCGGCGGCGGGGCGGCGAAATGCGGCTTGCAGCGGGACTGGAGGTGGCGCGGCGTTTGGGCGACGGCTGGCGGATCGAGACGCGGGACGGGGCGATCGAGTGCGGGCTGATCGTCAACGCGGCGGGCGCGTGGGCGGATGAGGTCGCGGTTGCCTGCGGGGTTGCGCCGATCGGCATCGCGCCGTTGCGGCGGACGGTGGTGCAGATCCGAACGCCCGACCTGCCCTCGCCCGACCTGCCGCTCATCATGGACCTGCGGCAGCGCTTCTATTTCAAGCCCGAGGGGGCGGGGCGGCTGTGGCTGACGCCGCATGACGAGGAACCCTCGCCCCCCTGCGACGCTGCGCCGGAGGAGCTGGCGGTGGCGGAAGCGATCGCCCGGTTCGAGGACGCGGTCGACTGGCGGGTCGGCGGGGTCGAGCATGAATGGGCGGGGCTGCGGAGCTTCTCGCCCGATCGTGCGCCCGTCTATGGGTTCGACTGCCAAGCGCCGGGCTTCTTCTGGTTTGCCGGGCAAGGGGGCTTCGGCATCCAGACCGCGCCGGCCGCCGCGCTGATCGGGGCGGCGTTGCTGGGCGGGGCGGCGCTGCCGCCGGCGCTTGCCAGCATCGATGCGGCGGCCTATTCTCCGGCACGGTTTCGCTGACGCAACGACTTCCGGGGAGGCAGGCATGGCGCACAGGTTCGTGATCGAGAAGAACAAGGCGGGCGAGTTCGTCGCCAAGTTCAAATATAATAGCGAAACGATCTTCTGGACCGAAGGCTATGCCAGCAAGGCGGGCGCCAAGAATGCGATCGAGTCGATCAAGACGAACGGCCCCGGCGCAGAGATCGACGACCTGACCGATTAGGCGCCGACCGCCCGGCGGCTGGCGAGGCCCATCAGGGCGAAGCCGGCGAGCGCGGCGACGATGTTCGCCATCGCCGCGCCTTTGGTGCCGTATAGCGGCAGCAGCGCGGCTTGCAGGCCGAGCAGCAGCAGGGTCGAGACGAAGGTGATGCGGAGCGACAGGCCCGCCCGGTCGGTCGCCATAAGCAGCGGGCGGTAGCTGACGCCGATGAGGTCAATGCAGGCCGCGATCCCCAGCATCAGCAGCAGCGGGTAGGCGGGCAGGAATTCGCGCCCGGCGATGAGGCCGAGCAGCGGATGGCCGATCGCGACAATCAGCAGGATGATGACCGCGCCCGCCGCCAGCGCCAGTCTGTTCGTGCGGCGGAACAGGGCGCCGAGCGCTTCGGTGCCATGGGTGCTGGTGCGCGACAGTTCGACGAAGATGCTGCGCGAGAGGAGGCTGCTGATTTTCGTCAGCGAATTGGCGAGCTGGTTGGCGAGGCGGTAGAGACCCGCGCCGGCCGGGCCGACGAAGCCGCCGACGATCAGCACCGCGACCTGCTGGCCGATCGAGGCGAGGCTGGTCTGGAGATTGGTGGCGGTCAGAAAGCCGACGATGCCGGGATTTTCGCGCGGCGCGTCGAGCGCCCGGCCGGCGCGCCAATGGCCGATGCGGCCGCGTCCGACCTTCAGCGCCAGGTACCAGTAGCTGATGGCGCAGAGCAGTTCCGCCGCGCCCCAGGCGATGAGGAAGCCGGTGATGCCGGGCGCGAAGACAAGGGCCAGCACCGCGCCGATCATCCGGCCGACCGGCACCATGGTTTCAGCGAGGGCGGCGGAATCGAAGCGATCGAACAGGCGCAGCACGCCGGTCGGGCTGGAGCGGATGGTGACCATCATCACCATGCAGAAGATCCAGACCTGAAGCGCCATGCCGGGGCCGACATCGAGCATATCGCCGAAGAAGAGCAGGATCGCCGCCGCGATTGCGCCGCCCGCCACCGCCGAAGCGAGATCGATGAGGATGCAGAAGCGCAGCACCCGGTTGAGCGCGTCGCCGTTGCCCGCCGCCAGATGGGGCTGGCCGTAGCGCACGACGATCTGCCAGCTGTCGAAGCTCACCAATGTCTTGATGACCTGCGCTGCGCTCAGCACCAGGGCGAAGCGGCCGAAATCGGCGACGCCCAAAGTCCGGGTGACGATGGCGAGATAGGCGAGGCTGAGCACCGCGCCGACGCCCTTGCCGCCCAGCAGCCATCCGGTGTTCGCCAGGATGCGCGCGAACCCGTCCCCCGCCGCGCCCGGCTTGCGCTTGAACATCACTCGCTGAACGGCCCCTCGCTGGCGTGCTGACAGCGCGATGTAGGCCAGCGCTCGGGCGAGTGCAAACGCCGCCTTTTTTTCGGCCAAATTCCGCTCTACAGCGCGGCGATGAGCATCACCAAAGCCATCATTTTGTCCGCCGGCCAGGGATCGCGCCTGCTGCCGCTGACCCGCGACATCCCCAAATGCATGATCGACTTCAACGGCCGCAGCCTCATCAGTTGGCAGGTGGCGGCGCTGGTGGCGAATGGCGTGACCGACATCGTCGTCGTCACCGGTTTTCGCACCGAGCGGGTCGAAGACCATGCGCTGCAATTGTATCGCGAAACCGGGGCGCGCATCCGCACCGTCTTCAACCCCTTCTTCCAGGTGGCCGACAATCTTGGCACCTGCTGGATCGTGCGGGAGGAGATGGACAGGGACTTCATCATCCTGAACGGCGACACGATCATTTCGGACGAAATCGTCGGCAAGCTGATCGCCGGGGCGAAGGATGCGATCACCGTCACCGTCGATGTGAAGCCCGACGGCGACTATGACGATGACGACATGAAGGTCAGCCGCGACGCGGACGGGCGGCTGCGCGCGATCGGGAAACGCCTGCTGCCGCCCGACACCAACGCCGAATCGATCGGGATGCTGGCCTTCACCGGCGAGGGGCCGGCGATATTCCGTAACCAGATCGACCAGATGATGCGCACGCCCGAAGGGGTCGAGCGCTGGTATCTGCGGGCTATCGACATCATCGCCAAGGGCAATCGGGTCGGCACCGTGTCGATCGAGGGGCTGGCATGGCAGGAGGTGGATTTCCCGCAGGATGTCGAGGCGGCAAAGGCGCTGACGGCCAAGTGGACCGCCGAAGGGCGCTATCGGGCCTAGGGTCACGGCAAGGCCTCTCCTACGAAGTTCACACCGTGGTCGGGCTTTACGGGCCGATGGCGCTCGCGACGCCGCTGCGACGCGTTCGCGACGCGCTTGTCGGGTCAGCATGGCGCGCCACCCGGGTCACGGCCGCGCGCCGCCGACGCGACGGCCGCGCGCCCGCGCCGCGTCGGCAGCGTCACGGGTGGCGTGCGGGGGAGGGGCCGGTTCATCCGGGAGGATAGACCAGAAGAAATCCTACTTTGGAAGGGGGGTGGGGGATGGGTTGCCTTCTCCCTTGAGGGAGAAGGATATGGAGCCTTGGCGAGGAACGAGCCTAGGCGCAGTTGGATGAGGGGGAGGGTGGCGCGTTTTCGTGACGTCCAGCCCCCTCACCCAGCTACGACTAGGCAGCACGCTGCCAAGTCTTCGCATCCCTCTCCCTCAAGGGAGAGGGGCAAGAAAATGTGCTTTCAGCCAGTCGCGCACGGCCTCCATATCGCCGTCCAGCTTGATCGCTGTGCCGAGGTCCGGCTGTCCCGGCCAGCCTGCGTCCCCTATCGTCACGCCGCCGCCGCTGCGTGTTCCCTCGTAGCGGGGGATGACGTGGAAATGGACGTGGGGGTCGACCATCATCAGCATCAGATAGTTGATCTTTGCATAATCGACCGCGCCGCGCAGGGCGGCTTCGATCGTCGCGGTGACGGTCTTGAGTTCGGCATGGGCGGCGGCGGGGAGGTCGCCGAAGGCGGTGGCGTCGCTCTTTGCCGCGAGCACCAGCGACCCCAGCGTCGGCTGGGCGGGGCGGAGGAGGACCAGCCAATGGTCGAACTCCGCGATCAGGGTCGCGGGCCAGCCGAATTTTTCGATCGTCGCGTTCATAGCGCTGCCTCCGCCTCGTCCATCCAGCTGACGATCGGCCTGCCCGATGCTTTCATGAGATAAGCCTGGGCCAGGCGGACGGCGTGGACGATCAGCGAGAGGATCGTCCACCAGGCGAGGGCGATGAGGCCAAGGTCGGGGCGGCCGAACAGCAGCGATACGAACAGGATGACCATATTGGGATTGCGCCGCGCGGTGATGAGGCGGAACCAGCTGTCGAAGGGCCGCCAGACATGGATGTGCATCCCCCCGAAGGCGCGGATGAAGGCACCTTCTATCACCCGCTGGAGAATATAGCCGGCGATCACTGCGCCCATGACGAAGCGGAAATCGGCGGGCGACAACGGCAGGCCCCAATAGACGAGGCCGGTGCCCCAGAAATACCACCAGAAGGGCGGATGGACGAGATCGACGCCATGGTCGATGACATTGCCCCATTTCGATGAGGTGATGGTGCAGCGAGCGAGCTTTCCGTCCACCGTGTCGAGCACCATGAAGATGAAGCCGCTAAGGAAGCCGCTCCAGTACATGCCCTTCGCGAACAGGAACGTCGCGAGGATGCAGAGGGCGACGCCGATCACCGACACCATGTTGGGGGTCATTCTGAGCTGCGCGGCGATGCGGGTCAGGATCAGCGCGAGTTCGGGCCAGAGATATTTGGTGAGGATGTCGGTGACGCCCTTATAGGCGCCAAAATAGCTTTGCCGCTCGATCGCGCGGCGGGTGGCGGGGGTGAGTTCGCGCACCATCGGCTGTTCGAGCTTGCGCAGCGCGCGGTTGTAGAGCTTGCGCCCGTCGGAGAGGTCGATGATGTGGGGCGCGGTGGCGGGATCGCTGCCTTGCGCCACCTGGCCGACGATCGGGGCTTCCCCCCAGGTGAAGAGCGTGCCGGGCGTGTCGAGCGCAAGCCGCAGCAGCAGCGGGTCGAAGGCATAAGCGAGGTTGGAGAGAAGTTCATGGCCGGGGGCGAGGCGGCTGCCGCTCTTGGCCGCGCTTTCCGCCATCCGGCGGTTGCGTTCGGCATTGGACATGCCCCAGATCGGCGTCGCATTCTCGCCGATCAGGCGGACGGGGCCGAGGGTGGTGGTGATCGTCTGGCTCATGCGGGCTTTCACAAGGGTCGGGTGCAGGTCGCCTGCTGCATTGCCATGCCTGCCGCGCTTTGCAAGTCGTTCGCGTGAACGGCAGGATGGGATTGGACGATATGCCCCATAGTCGGTGCTGGACCTTTGCCTATTTTTTGTTATGCGCTGCCCCAACGACAGATTTTCGTGACAAGAGGCTGGAACCGCGATGGCCGAATTTTCTCTGCCCAAGAACAGCAAGATCAACGGCAAGGGCACGACCCACAAGGCGCCCGAAGGGGCGACCAATGTCCGCAGCTTCAAAGTCTATCGCTATGATCCCGACTCGGGCGCGAACCCGCGCTACGACACGTTCGAGGTCGACCTCGACAGCTGCGGACCGATGGTTCTGGACGCGCTGCTGAAGATCAAGAATGAATATGATCCGACGGTGACCTTCCGCCGCTCCTGCCGCGAGGGCATTTGCGGTTCCTGCTCGATGAACATGAACGGCAAGAACGGCCTCGCCTGCACCACCGCGATCGAGGAGTGCGCGGGCAAGGAGGTGCAGATCACCCCCCTGCCGCATATGGACGTCATCAAGGATCTGGTGCCGGACTTCACGCACTTCTATGCCCAGTACAACAGCATCAAGCCCTGGCTGCAAACCGTCAGCCCCGCGCCGAGCGGCAAGGAGCGGCTCCAGTCGCCGGAGGATCGCGAGAAGCTGGACGGGCTGTACGAGTGCATCCTGTGCGCCTGCTGCTCGACCAGTTGCCCCAGCTACTGGTGGAACAGCGACAAGTTCCTCGGACCGGCGATCCTGCTCCAGGCCTATCGCTGGCTGGCGGACAGCCGCGACGAATATACCGGCGAGCGGCTGGACGAGCTGGAAGATCCGTTCCGCCTCTATCGCTGCCACACCATCATGAACTGCGCGAATGTCTGCCCCAAGGGTTTGAGCCCGGCCAAGGCGATCGCCGAGACCAAGAAGATGATGGTCGAGCGGCAGTTGTAAGTTGACGAGTGACGGCGTTGCCGGCGGCGAGCCGCTGAGCGAAGGCAAATGGACGGGCTGGGCCGGATGGGCCGAGCCGCGCCCCGATACATTCCTCCAGGTGATCGGCCGCGGCTATATGCGCGCCGCCGGGCCGGGCAAGGGGCTGGTGGCGCTGGAGACCCGCGCGAGCCATCGCAACCGGCTGGACATGCTGCATGGCGGGTTTCTGGCGGCCTTCGCCGATCATGCCTATTTCGGCGGCCTGTGGATCATGGGGCATGAGGCGCAGGTCAATGGCGTGACGCTGGACCTGACCATGCAATATCTGGGCGCGGGGAAGGTGGGGCCGGACCTGATCGCCGAGGTCGAGTTGCTGCGCGAGACCGGGCGCCTCCTGTTCCTGCGGATGCTCATCACCCAGGAGGGGGAGCCGGTCGCGGCCTCCACCGCCACGATCCGCAAGGCGCCAACGCCCAGATGACGGGCGTGCTGGCCCGCTACGATGCGCTGGTGCAGGCGGGCGAATTGCGGCCGGACCCGGACCAGCGCGCGGCGGCGCAACGGCTCGATCGGTTGCAGCAGGAACTGGAGGCGGTGCCGGCGCGCGGATCGACGCTGTGGAAGCTGTTGCGCAAAGCCCCCGAGCCGCCGCGCGGCCTCTATATCTGGGGCGGGGTGGGGCGCGGCAAATCGATGCTGATGGACCTGTTCTTCGATACCGTGCAAGTGAAGCGCAAGAAGCGGGCGCATTTCCACGAGTTCATGCTCGATGTCCACGCCCGGCTCGCCGAGGCGCGCAAGTCCGAAACGGGCGATCCGATCCCGCCGGTGGTGGAGTCGCTGGCGGACGAAGCGCGGCTGCTGTGCTTCGACGAGATGGTGGTGAACAATATGGCGGACGCCGCGATCATGTCGCGGCTGTTCACCGGCCTCATGGAAAAGCGGGTGACGATCGTCACCACGTCCAATCGCGTGCCCGACGATCTCTACAAAGACGGGCTCAACCGCCAGCTGTTCCTGCCGTTCATCGACCTCATCAAGGCGAAGCTGGACGTGCTGAGCCTCAATGGGCCGACCGATTACCGGCGCGACCGGCTGGGCGACGCGACGCTGTGGCACTGCCCCAACGGGCCGGAGGCGACGGCGGCGCTGAGCGCGGCCTTCTTCCGCCTGACCGACTATGCGGTCGAGGACCGGGCGAAGGTGCCGGCCGAGGACATCAAGGTGCAGGGCGGGCGGACGCTGCATGTGCCCAAAAGCCTGAAGGGCGTCGCCGTCTTTTCCTTCAAGCGGCTGTGCGTCGAGGCGCGGGGCGCGCCCGATTATCTCGCGATCGCGCGCAAATATCACACCGTCATCATCGTCGGGATTCCGGTGCTGGGGCCGGAGAAACGGAACGAGGCGGCGCGCTTCGTGACGCTGATCGATTCCCTGTATGAATACAAGGTCAAGCTGCTGGCGGCGGCGGATGCCTCGCCGGCGCGCCTGTATCCCGAGGGCGATGGGGCGTTCGAGTTCGAGCGGACCGTCTCGCGGCTGATGGAAATGCAGTCGGACGACTATCTGGCGCTGGGGCACGGGCCGAAATAGCGGACCTGCGGTTCAGGCCGCCCTTCATTCTACCGCAACTTTGCGCGCGCAAAAGGGGCCGGGCGCGCCCGAGGAGATGCGCGCCCGGCAGGGTAGCTCTGCAGGGAAGGCTCGCGGCCAGGGTAGGAGCCGACGAGCGACAGGCTGTGCGTAACGTTTAATGCAATTGCGAACCAATTGCAAAGATAATTTTCCCGTGACGGATTTCCCCGGTTGAAAGCCTTGTCCGAAGGGCGTAGGCGATCCCGCAATTCCAAATGTCACGACTTGGAGGATGACAGCATATGGCCCGTAAGAAGATCGCGCTGATCGGCGCTGGCAATATCGGCGGCACGCTCGCGCACCTGGCGGCGCTCAAGGGTCTGGGCGACATCGTCCTGTTCGACGTGGTCGAGGGCATACCCCAGGGCAAGGCGCTGGACCTCAGCCAGTGCGGGCCGGTCGAAGGCTTCGACGCGAAGATCACGGGTTCCAACGATTATGCCGACATCAAGGATGCCGATGTCATCATCGTCACCGCCGGCGTCGCCCGCAAGCCGGGCATGAGCCGCGACGACCTGCTCGGCATCAACCTCAAGGTCATGAAGGCGGTGGGCGAGGGCATTCGCGATAACGCGCCCAATGCCTTCGTCATCTGCATCACCAACCCGCTCGATGCGATGGTGTGGGCGCTGCGCGAATTTTCTGGCCTGCCGCACAACAAGGTCGTCGGCATGGCGGGCGTGCTGGACTCGGCGCGCTTCAGCCACTTCCTGGCGGAAGAGTTCCAGGTGTCGGTGAAGGAAGTGAACAGCTTCGTGCTGGGCGGCCATGGCGACACGATGGTGCCCGTGCCGGCTTATTCGACCGTCGCGGGCATCCCGATCCCGGACCTCATCAAGATGGGCCGTTCCACCCAGGAGCGGATCGACGCGATCGTCGCGCGCACCCGTTCGGGCGGCGGCGAGATCGTCGGGCTGCTCAAGACCGGATCGGCCTTCTACGCGCCCGCGACCAGCGGCATCGCGATGGCGGAGGCCTATCTCTACGACCAGAAGCGCCTGCTGCCCTGCGCCGCGCACCTGACCGGCCAATATGGCGTCGATGACCTCTATGTCGGCGTGCCGGTCATCATCGGCGCGGGCGGCGTCGAGCAGGTGGTCGAGATCGACCTGGACGAGACGGCCAAGGGCTATCTCCAGGTGTCGATCGACGCGGTCAAGGAATTGCTGGTCGCGTGCAAGGGTATTGACGGCAGCCTAGCCTGATCATGTGAACCACCCCGGCGAAGGCCGGGGTCCAGTAGGGGCAGGCTGTGATGGAAGGTCTTGCCTTCGTCTACATCATGGCAAATCGGCGGAATGGAACCATCTATCTTGGTTCCACCGTCGATCTTCCCAAGCGGGTGTGGGAGCATCGCAACAGCGTCGTTCCTGGGTTCACGACACGATATGGCTGCCGGCTGCTCGTCTGGTATGAGGTGCACGATAGCTGGGAAGCCGCTCGCCTTCGGGAGCGGCAGATGAAGGAATGGAAGCGCGCCTGGAAGTTGCGGGAGATCGAAGGGGCGAACCCGGAATGGGTGGACCTTTACGAGCGGATCGCACGACCCTGAGCGACGGGACACTGGACCCCGGCCTTCGCCGGGGTGGAATGACAGGGAGCGAGGCGGTCAGTCGGATCGGAACGACCGCACGCTATCGCTGACGTAGGAACTGGACCCCGGCCTTCGCCGGGGTGGAACAAGAGGGCAAGACTTGCATGAGCATCCTCGTTAACAAGAACACCAAGGTCATCACTCAGGGGATGACCGGCGCCACCGGCACCTTCCATACCGAGCAGGCGCTAGCCTATGGTACGCAGATGGTCGGGGGCGTGACGCCGGGCAAGGGCGGCACGACGCATATCGGCCTGCCGATGTTCGACACGGTGGCCGAGGCCAAGAGCAAGACCGGGGCGGACGCTTCGGTCATCTATGTGCCGCCGCCGTTCGCCGCGGACTCGATCCTGGAGGCGATCGATGCGGAAATCCCGCTGATCGTCTGCATCACCGAAGGCATCCCGGTGCTGGACATGGTGCGGGTGAAGCGCGCGCTCTCCGGTTCCAAGTCGCGCCTGATCGGCCCGAACTGCCCCGGCGTGCTGACCCCCGACGAGTGCAAGATCGGCATCATGCCCGGTTCCATCTTCAAGAAGGGCAGCGTCGGCGTCGTCTCGCGCTCGGGCACGCTGACCTATGAGGCGGTGTTCCAGACCTCCAATGCGGGCCTCGGCCAGACCACGGCGGTCGGCATCGGCGGCGATCCGGTCAACGGCACCAACTTCATCGACGTGCTGGAACTGTTCCTGGCCGACGACGCGACCGAATCGATCATCATGATCGGCGAGATCGGCGGCGACGCGGAAGAACAGGCCGCCCAGTTCCTGATCGACGAGGCGAAGAAGGGCCGCAAGAAGCCGATGGCCGGCTTCATCGCCGGTCGCACCGCCCCTCCCGGCCGCCGCATGGGCCATGCCGGCGCGATCGTGTCGGGCGGCAAGGGCGACGCGGAAAGTAAGATCGCGGCGATGGAAGCCGCCGGTATCAAGGTCGCGGCCAGCCCGTCCGAACTGGGCTCCACGCTGGTCGAGGTCTTGAAGGGGTAAGATAACTCCTACATATAGACGCGGCCGGGCTGCACCCCGGCCGCTATATCCTCCCGTTTCGCGACTGCACGCGGCTGAGATGGGACAAGAAAATGGGTTACGAAAACCAGGAAGCATTTGAAGGCGTTGGGGAGTTGGAGCGCGGCCCGAGCTGGGCGCGCGACAATTGGCCGCTGACCGACACCGACGATCTGACCGGGGCGCTGGACCCGACGCAGATGCAGGTGGCGGTGAAGGCTGCCGCCAAAAG
The DNA here is from genome assembly GCF_036170395.1 of Sphingobium sp. GTDB lineage: Bacteria > Pseudomonadota > Alphaproteobacteria > Sphingomonadales > Sphingomonadaceae > Sphingobium. The sequence continues at coordinate 474 of NZ_JAVHPD010000001.1, read as the reverse complement.
CGCGGGCAAGGCCGTGTCCGACGCCGATGCGGTCGCCGCCGCCGACGACGCGATCCGCGCGCAGATGCTGATCCGCACCTATCGCGTGCGTGGGCACCTGGCCGCCAATCTCGATCCGCTGGGCCTGTCCAAGCGCGAACTGCCGGCCGACCTGACGCCGGAATATCACGGCCTGACCGACCCCGACAAGAAAATCTATCTCGGCGGCACGCTGGGCCTGCAATATGCGACCGTGGCGGAGATCGTGTCGATCCTGCGCGCGAACTATTGCGGCAATGTCGGCCTGGAATATATGCACATCGCCGATGTGGAGGAGCGCCGCTTCCTCCAGGACCGGCTGGAGGGCAAGGACAAGGAGATCATCTTCACGCCCGAGGGCAAGAAGGCGATCATGGCCAAGGTCATCCAGGCCGAGCAATATGAGAAGTTCCTGGGCCGCAAATATGTCGGCACCAAGCGCTTCGGCCTCGACGG